>NZ_SCMF01000002.1:0-794235 GCF_004296595.1 Enterobacter sp. A8 | reverse complement strand
GGACGGCAGCAACGTGCTGGGCACCACCACCGCGGGCGCGGACGGCACCTGGAGCTTCACGCCGAGCGTGGACCTGGGCCGCGGGGACCACACCTTCACCGCCACGGCGAAGGACCCGATGGGCAATGAATCGAGCAGCAGCAGCTGGACCGTGACCATCGACACCGATGCACCGGTGAAACCGACCATCGACGCGGCGCTGGACGACGTGGGCAGCGTGCAGGGTAACCTGGCGAACGGCGGCACCACCGACGATCCGACCCCGACCCTGAGCGGCAAGGCGGAAGCGGGCAGCACCGTGAAGATCTACGATCAGAACGGCCTGCTGGGCGAAGTGACGGCGAAGGCCGACGGCACCTGGAGCTTCTCACCGGTGGCGAAACTGCCGGAAGGCGAGCACCGCTTCCACGTGACGGCCACCGACAAGGCGGGCAACACCAGTGTGGCATCGGACGACTTCGTCCTGACCCTGGACTACACCGCGCCTGATGTGAGCAAAGTGAGCATTACCGATGTGGTGGATGATTTTGGTTCCGTCACCGGATCGATTGCTTCGGGTGGTAAGACGGACGATAACACGCCGTTGATCAAGGGTACGGGCGCAGAGCCGGGCAACACCATCACCGTCTACAACGGCGACAAGGTGATCGGCACCGCGAAAGTACAGGCTGACGGCACCTGGGAACTTCAGGTCACGAAAGCCCTGCCTGATGGGACGTACAACCTGACGGTGAAAGAGACCGACAGCGTGGGTAACACCACGGCGGCATCACCAGAATACATTATTCAGATCGATGCTGGCGGTCAGCCGCTGCCACCGACCCTGAGCAGTGTGGAAGATGATGTTGCGCCGCATACCGGCCCATTACAAAAGGATGCGACAACCAACGACAACACCCTGTTGTTGACGGGTACGGCTGAAGCCGGTGTCACGGTTCGCATTTATGGCGGCCCGAACGGTACCACCCTGCTGGGTGAAACCAAGGCCGATGCCCAGGGTAAATGGAGCTTCAATACGCCGAAACTGGCGGACGGCGTTCATACGTTTGTCGCGGAAGCGATTAACGACATTGGTCAGGTAAGCCCGCAGACTGGCGGCTTCCCAATCACGGTCGATACCAGCGCGCCGGGTGAGGTCACTGGCTTTATCGTGAGCGATAACGAAGGTCCGAAGACCGGTACATTGTCCAATGGCGATACCACTGACGATGCGACACCGACGATCAGCGGTAAAGCAGAGCCAGGCAGCGTTGTTCACATCTATGTGAACGGCCAGGAAAACGGTACTGCGATTGCAGACGCGAACGGTAACTGGACTTACACCACCGGTTCTCTGGTGGATGGAGAATACACCTTCACCGCGCGTGCTGAAGATTCAGCAGGCAACCTGGGGGCTGAAAATGCCGGAGTCACCGTCACGCTTGATACCTCCAGCGTTCCGGTCACCATCGTCCGCGTAATGGATGATAAAGGCAGCGTCACGGGTGAACTGAAGGCGAACGACGTCACTGACGACGCGCGTCCGGAAATCATCGGTAAGGCGAAAGCAGGCAGCACTGTCACCATCATGGATGGCAACGTGGTGTTGGGCAGCGTCAAGGCCGATGCCAGTGGCAACTGGGTATTTACGCCTACCAGCGATCTGGGCGATGGTGTACACAACATTACGGCAATCGCGAAAGATCTGACGGGTAACGAGGATACCTCCAGCACCTTCAGCTTCGAAATTGACAGTAAAGCACCGAACCGTCCGAGTATCGATTACGCGGAAGATCAGGTGGGAACGATCAAGGACGATCTGAACAGCAACGATGTCACTGACGATCCGCAGCCAATCCTGCACGGTACGGCTGAAGCGGGCAGCACCGTCAATATTTACACCGTTGACGGCACCCTGCTGGGTTCAGTCACCGCGAACAGCAACGGGGCATGGAACTTCAAACCGGGCAGCAAGTTACCGGAAGGCAAAAACACCTTCTACGTGACGGCCACGGATGAAGCCGGCAACGTCAGTGACAAGTCTGCGGACTTTATTCTGACTACCGACTACACCGCGCCGGATGCGAGCAAAGTGACCATTGATTCCGTAACGGATAACGTGGGTAACGTTCAGGGTATTGTTGCAGATGGCGGGGTACTGGATGACTCACGTCCGGTGATCCGTGGCTCTGGTGCTGAAACGGGCAACGTCATTACCGTCTATACCACCGACAAAGACGGCAACACGAAAGTGTTGGGCACGACCAAAGTGGATCAGAATGGCAAATGGGAACTGACGCCATCTGAGTCTCTTTACGGTGATTCAATCAACAAACTGACCGTGACGGAAACCGATAGTGTTGGCAACGTGGCGAAACCGGCTGACAGCTATGACGTCATTATGTCTGACACCCCGAATGCGCCAGCGATTGTTAACGTCCTGGATGATACTGGCACAACTGTTATCAATCTGGCCGACAATGCGTTGACCAAAGATGACACGCCGACCCTGAAAGGGACTGCGGATGGTGTTGCAGGCGATACCATCACCATCTACAACGGTAGTCAGGTTGTGGGTAAAACAACGCTGAACAGCGATGGCACCTGGAGCTTTACGCCATCACCAGCGCTGGCTGATGGTAACTATATCTTTACGGTGACCAATACCAACAGCGCGGGTCAGGAGAGCGATCGTAGTGGTTCGTTCACCCTCACTATTGACTCAACAGCACCAAATCCGGTTTCCGGTTTACAGGTGGCTGACGATCAGGGGGCCTGGAAAGGTCAGTTAACCGACGGTATGACCACCGACGACAACAAACCGACCTTCACGGGTAAAGCAGAGCAGGGTAGCACGGTCACTATCTACGATAACGGCCAGGCGATTGGTTCAGTTGTTGTGACTAACACTGATGGTAGCTGGCAGTACACGCCAACCACGCCATTAGCAGATGGTGAACACCAGTTTGCGACCCAGGTAACGGATCCGGCGGGTAACGCGAGCGCGATCGTTGACGATATCACCGTTAACGTCTCCACGGGCGCAAGCTATCTGCAACTGCTGCAGGTGGTGGATGATGTCCAGGAAACGGGCGGCTCACGCGTGCTTCGCGAGGGTGAAGTCACCAACGACAGCCAGGTACAGCTGGTTGGTAAGGCGACGGCAGGCAGCACCATTATCATCACTGACGTCGGTGGCGTTCAGCTTGGCACGGTGAAAGCAGATGCCAACGGTGACTGGGAATTCACGCCGCTGAGCAGCCTGAGTGATGGCGCGCATACGCTGCGTATTACCGGGACCGATCCGTCAAATAACCCGCTCACCCCGATTGACTTCGATCTGGTGGTGGACACGGTTGCGCCTGTTGCGCCGGTTATCACAAACGTGCTGGATGATGTGAACCCTGTTCAAGGTTCCGTTGCTCACGGCAAGCCTACCAACGACACCACGCCGGAAATCACCGGTACGGCGGAGAAGGGAAGCACGGTCAATGTGTACCATCAGGTGGATGCGACCACGCGTATCCTGCTGGGTACCGCCGTTGCCGATAGCACGACGGGCCTGTGGACGCTGCAGATCACTGACGCGAACAAGCTGACTGAAGGCACCTGGAATCTGGTGGCAACCTCCACGGATGCGGCTGGCAACATCAGCACGCCGAGCAACACCTGGACGATTGTTGTCGATACCACCGTGTCTGACGCGGTTATCAATATCAGCTCTATTTCAGAAGACCGGGGGGCATCAGATACTGACTTCATCACCAGCGATAACACGCTGTTGATTAACGGTCAGCTGACGAAAGCCCTGCAGGCGGACGAATGGGTTGAGATTAGCCTCGACAACGGTGCAACCTGGACGCGTGCCTCAACGGTGACCAGTACATCCTGGACTGTGGATATGCAGAACACGCCGCTGAATGATGGTGCTTACACCATTCAGGCTCGCGTGGTGGATAACGCCGGTAACGTTGGCAGCACTGATTCTCAGGCGCTGCAGGTGGCAACAGGCGGCAGTGACATGAATGGTCTGTCTACGACCACCAAAGTCACCACCGATACCAGCCATGGTCTGACGACCGGTGATCACTTCAGCCATGCTGCGACAGCAACTAACAGCGACATGGTTACCCGTGACCGTACGGTGACCATCAGCGGTAACCTGAGCGCGGCGCTACAGGCGGGTGAGCATCTGCAGATCTCCCTGGATAACGGCAAAACCTGGCAAACGCTGGCACTCAACGGCCAGAGCTGGAGCTATGTACTGCCGGAAGCGACAGCAAGCACCACTCACAGCTTCAAGCTGCAGGTGATTGACGTTGCGGGCAACCCAGGTACGAACACGAAGTTTGCGGATAGCTACAACGTGGTTATCGATCTGGATTCTCCGAACGGTATTACCGGGGCGCCAGATGTGCCGCAGCACACCACCACAGGAGATTCGTTTACCTTCTCCAGCGGTCAATACGGTCGTGTTGAAGCGGGGGCGATTGTCTCGCTGGTGAGTGACGTCAACAACAACGGGACATATCAGGAAGGTCTGGATCAGGTCATTGGCTTCGTGAAGGCTAACGCTGACGGCTCCTGGAGTCTGAATACGTCACTGCCTTCTGGCGCACATAACCTGGCCTTTGTGGTCTGGGATGAAGCGGGTAACCGCTCAAGCATGAGCGCCAGCACCAGTACAGGTGTCACCGAAGGTGGCGGCAGTACGCTGATTGAACAAACCTGGGGGGGGACGACCGATGCGGATAGCCGCGGTCTGAACGCCGCTGCGGTGACCATCAGTCAGGACGGTTTGTGGTCATTCTTCCAGAGTGCTCGCGGCACGTCAGGTACAACAACCGCTAACGCCGGACGTGTCTATGACGCTGTCACGCGTGAAGACTACGATTCAACGTACCTTGCGCAACCGTCCACCGGAAATGGTGCAGGCTATAACGTCGATGACGCGTCCTACAGTCGCTATATCAACTCGGCAGCCTTTGCGGACATTAACCGTGATGGTTATGCCGACGTGATGTCGCAGGTCAGTAGCTATGGTAACGCGGGTCGTACCGCCTACTGGCTGCAGAACGCGGACGGTAGTTACTCCGCGAAGGCGCTGGATCAGGGCACCCTGAACCACCTCGGCGGCGTGATTTCCTATGACCGTGAAGGTGATGGCTATCTGGACTTTGTGCTGGGTGACTCCGAAGCAGACTCCATTTCGTTCATCAAAAATACGCAGGGCACGCTGAGTTACGAGGACAACTCCGGCTTCTCTGACGGACATCCTGGCGGGGCATTGCCAACGTCGCTGAGTGTGCTGCACGAAGTCGGGGCTGTGGATATCGATAACAACGGTACTGTAGATATTACGGCACATATTGACTACAACGGCGCTGGCAACCTCGTCGGCAACAACTCCCGCGGTCTGGGTATCTTGTATAACCAGACTACCGGGACGTCGAACACCAACTTCGGTGAAGTTGGCTACTACGCGAACGTGTTCCGTGACGATGGCCATGAAGACTACGGTAACTTGTCTATCTCCATGACCTATGCGGATTACAACAACGATGGTTGGCTGGATCTGTTCCTGAGCCGTGGTTCGAAGGGGGGCAGTAACAGCGACGAGAGCCGTATCTATCTGAACGATGGTACCGGTAAGCTCAATGCAACGGACAGCCAGGCGCAGTGGTTTGGCGATAACGTTGATGGCGGCACGTCGCTGGCAGTGGACTGGAACCACGACGGTAAGATGGACATCATCGAAGTGCCACGCTCTGGCGTGACTGGCTCGCCGATGTTGTATACCAATACCGGTAGTAACAACTGGGGCGCCAATAAAGTCAGCCTGACAGGTAGCACGACGTTCAACAACATGACGGGTGCCGTCGCACTCGACTATGACTGGGACGGTTCGATGGACCTGGTGCTGTACCGCTCTGGAGCAGATGCTGATGTCGTGGCAAGAGACGACGCGGGACGCACGATGCTGGTGAAAAACACCAATATCGCGGCGGACGGCACGAGCCTGCAGATCCGTATTGTTGACGGCAACGGCATCAATACCTTCTACAGCAACACCGTGAAGTTATACAACTCAGCGGGCGAGCTTGTGGCAACCCAGTTGATTAACCCGCAGTCCTCTGGTTCCAGCAACAGTATGGGTCTGGTGAGCTTCTTCGGGCTGGATCCGAATGAAGTTTACTCCGTGCAGATGCTGCGCATTACCGATGGTAAAGCGGATCACGTTGGCGCAACGAGCAGCATTGGTGGGTACACCAACGGTACGGTAAATGAGAGCTGGGGGGGCCTGACAACAGGTAAAGCCCATGACTCTTACGTACTGACGGCGGAAAGCAGCAATGCGGCGAACAACACCTCCGGAAACAACGGGATCATCGGGACGGGCTATAACGACACCTTCTTCGGTTCTGCAGGCAACGACACCTACAACGGTGGCGGCGGCTGGAACCAGATTGTGAGCGGTAATCCGGTCTGGAGCGAAACTGCCGGTATGGACGTTGTTGACTACAGCCGTTCAACCACTGCGATCAACGCGAACCTGTGGACAGGCACTGCAACCGGTAACGGCACCGATCAGCTCCTCAACATCGAGGGTCTCGTAGGTTCCAGTCAGCAAGATACGTTTACGGATAACTCCGCGAATAACGTGTTTGAAGGACGTGGTGGCAATGACGCCTTCTACCTGGTCAACGGCGGTAACGATACGCTGATGTACAAGGTGTTGGCAGGTCTGAGCAACGACAGCACCGGTGGCAATGGTCATGACACGATCCACGGCTTTAAGGTGGGTAATCTGGTGAAAGATAGTGATGCAGATCTGCTCGATATGAGTGAACTGCTTGACTACAAAGGTTCTATCTCCTTCTTCGAAGACGAAGGAAAACTGGAGCTGGATTACTCCTCCCGCGGCGTACTTGACTACGTCAAGGTGGAAGTTGTGGGTAGTGATACCGTGATCAGTATCGACCGTGACGGTCAGGGCGGACAGCATGGATTTACGCAGGTTGTCACGCTGGCTGACGTGCAAACGGATTTGGTGACGCTGCTACAGAATAACCAAATCATGATGTAACCCAGTAAATACCCGCCATCTTCGGATGGCGGGCTTTCTGCACGCATCTACCAATCGTTGTTACACAGTCATTCACTGGGTTAATCGGGAATTTGATAAATGAAAGTAACCCTTAATAAGTTTAAAAAAATAAACCTGGCGTGTGCGATTACTGCCGCGCTCAGCATATTGATATCCAGCACTGCATATTCGGCAGAACGAGTGAAGCACGTCATCGATATACCGGAAGACGTCAAAACCACTTCAGGGAAGACGGCACCACAGCCTTACCGTCCGGTTGCGGATGTGACACCGGAACTGGCACAAATTGTGGTTTATTACCCTGAGGGGAGCGTGCCCGCGACGATTTACGTCGACCGCGAGCTGCAGTCGGTACTGCTGCCGGGGCAATTTACCGTCCTGTGCGCCGCGCCAGGCGCGCATGCGGTGGAGTCCTGGTTCAACGATCACCCTGCTTATCAGGGGAAACAAAATCCTCTGCAACAGCTCAATGCCGAGAGTGCGCAAACCTATTTTATTCAGGTTAATCCAGGTACGTCAGGAAATACGGCGGCCCTGGAAGAGCGTTCCCGGGCTGAAGCCCTGTTGAGTAAGATGCATAAACAGACCAAAATTATTAACCGTGCATCGCAGGTAAAAACCTGTGATTACATTAATAACAGCGGTGTGGTGCTTATTCAGGAGCAAGTCCTGTTCCGCTTTGCGGCAAGTAATGCGGCAGGGATTTTTGCTGAATCCCGCAATAAGCTGGACGAGGTGGTGAAATTCACCAAAAAGGCGAATAACGTCAGTGAGATCCAGATTGTGGGTTATACCGACGCAATTGGTAGCCGTGAGGCTAACCAGCGCCTGTCTGAAGCACGTGCCGATACCGTTCGTTCATTGCTGATCGAGAAAGGGATTAAACCGGAGCTGATCAATAACACGACGGGCAAAGGAATAGCACAAAGCGCTGAAGGCTGCGGTACCTCTGCCAGCCAGCAAGCGGCAGGATGTAACGTCAATAGCCGCCGCGTAGAAATTTTAGTGAAAAGCCACTAAGTCAGCATCGATACAAAAATACGGATTGCGGAGACGCTTTCCGTATTTTTTTTTGTGAATAATTTGACGGTGTTATGGAGACACGGGGGACGTGTTAGAGGCGGTGAGGGATTAAGCAGTTTGTGGTTCGTACATCTTAATGTGGGCAATGCTGTAGTACTTTTTCTTTTCTCTGATTATGTCATGGTCAATCGAGGATTTAATGATTTCGCCGCAGGAATAGATTTTCTTTAAAGAGTTAAACCCCAACTGTTTCATTATGCTGTTGCTGTAGGTATAGGTGGTTTTGGGTTTGATGTTATATAAGGTACTGATGTCATCAATCGTGTAGCCTGAGATCATTAACTTCAGGACACAGAACTCCATATGCGTCAGTTCGATATGTTTTTTGACGATCCCGCTTTTGCTGGGGTGACGCTGGGTATGCATTTTCCTGACGATTTCATCGTTGGTC
Organism: Enterobacter sp. A8; assembly: GCF_004296595.1. Lineage (NCBI taxonomy): Bacteria > Pseudomonadati > Pseudomonadota > Gammaproteobacteria > Enterobacterales > Enterobacteriaceae > Enterobacter > Enterobacter sp. A8. The sequence goes on along the minus strand of NZ_SCMF01000002.1, from coordinate 785,674 downwards.
AGATTATTGATATTCACGAGACGATGTTTGTAATGCGAGCAAATGCAGGCGAAAAGCTCCGGAAAGATATCCGAGTGGTAAGCGATGATGATCTCTTCAATGGCGTGGAGGTTTGTTTTCTGTTTTAGTGAGATAAGCCACTGAAAGTAGATGATGTTGCTATAAATAGAGTCAGGAAGCACCAGGTACAAGGTAAAAAAACTATCTTTTTTCATACCTTTTACCCAGTCATGAAAATGGTGCTGATTATAAAAAGAGAGAATCTCTTCTTTTTTGAACGTATTGGAAAGTAAATGGCGCAATCCGATGTTGCTGAAATGACATCTTGATAATATGACCCGCGACGTATCCATTTTTATCCCTTTGGTTAATGTATTCTGCACGCCTCTTTTTGGTGTAAGATTTGCATGCTAACGATCTTATGATACGGTATGTATATATTTTCATTTTACACGATGTCTCAGAGTTAATATGTGAGAATAGTCTTCGCATAAATGGGAATTGTTTACGTGCCTGATGATTGGACCGCTTTCTATATTAATAATAAGAAAGTGATGTCAGGGGTTAGGATTACTCCACGTCTACAGGATATGCATACTTTTAAGGTTTATCATTTAATCAATTGTGGAATGCCACGCTTCATTCTCTCTGCACCGCCATGGGTGATTGATTAATTATAAGGAAATGTCATTTCACCGAAATGGCATAAAGAAAAGTATGAGAAAATTGCCAGCTCTGTTTATTTTCACCACGCTATTTTTACTGGCAGGGTGTCAGATAACCCCCGGAAGCCATATTGATACCGACGGAAAAACGGTTGTCGAAACGCCCGACCCCGATAATATCAATGACGTAAAGGTGAATGTTTACCCCGTTACGCCGGCGCTGATTGAGAAATTACGTGAAAACGTCGTAGTCGCCCACGCCAATGCGGAGCTGAATAAACGACTCGAAGCGTATGAGTACCGTATTGGGGTTGGTGACATCATTATGGTCACGGTGTGGGAACATCCTGAGCTTACCACCCCGTCTGGCCAGTATCGTAGCGCCAGCGATACGGGAAACTGGGTCCATTCAGACGGCACTATTTTTTATCCGTACATCGGGAAAATCCATGTTAAGGATAAAACGGTCACTGAAGTCAGAGAGCTGATTACCGAACATCTGGCGAAATACATTGAGTCCCCACAGGTCGATGTGGGGATTGCCGCGTTTCGCTCTCAGAAAGTGTATGTCTCTGGTGAAGTTAATCAGTCCGGGCAGCAGCCCATCACTAACGTTCCATTGACCATCATTGATGCGGTTAATCTGGCGGGTGGGCTGACTGAAAACGCAGACTGGGGGAATGCTGTTTTAACCCAGGGGGGTAAAAAATCAATCATTTCGCTGCAAGCGCTTATGCAGTATGGCGATCTGCAGCAGAACAGGTTGCTCTATTCCGGCGATATTCTGTATATCCCGCGTAATGATGATTTAAAAGTCTTTGTTATGGGCGATGTGGTGAAGCAAACCACCATGAAAATGGATCGCTCAGGCATGACGCTGACCGAAGCGTTGGGTAATGCGGAGGGCATGAATCAATTAACCAGTGATGCCAGCGGTATTTTTGTGATCCGTTCGGAAAACAAACCGGATGCGTCAAAGGGAAAACAGGCAAATATTTATCAGCTTGATGCCAGGGATGCGACGGCGCTGGTGCTTGGCACCGAATTCAGGCTCAAGCCGTACGATATTGTGTATGTGACGACCGCACCGATTGCGCGCTGGAACAGAGTCATTAATCAATTAATGCCAACCATTAGTGGTGTCTACAGCCTGACTGAAACGACGCGCTTCATCAGAAACTGGAGTAATTGATATGAATGGCAGGTATCAGTCCATTCTTGTCGTCTGCACAGGCAATATTTGTCGTTCCCCGGTAGGGGAACGCATTTTGCGTTCACGCTTGCCCAATATGATCGTAGATTCCGCCGGGATTGCTGCGTTAACGGGTGAAGCGGCAGATCCCGTAATGGTTAACACTGCACGTGAGAATGGCCTTTCGTTAGAGGGTCATTGTGCCAAACAACTTACACCGCTGATGTGTCGTGAATATGATTTGATTCTGGCCATGGAGCAAAACCATATTGAAGCCGTGACCCGCCTGGCAATGGAAGCCCGGGGAAAGACATTTTTATTCGGATATTGGCTCCAGCAAATGGAAATTCCTGATCCTTATCGTCGGGGTCGAGATATCTCAGGTGTTATTTTTCAACAACTTTTTTCCGCTGCCGAAGAATGGGTCAAGGTTTTCCAGCAGGTTAAATAATCAGGGCTGATTAGAGCATGTTTGACAAACAGATTAGCAATTCGCAAACCGATAATGTTCCGCGGCAGGAGGATATTGACATCGTTCAACTCCTCAAAGTCTTATATTACAGTAAGGTCTGGATAGCGGCGACGACATTACTGTTTATCGCTTTCGGCATTGTTATTGCTTACACCTTAGCGCCGGTCTATAAAAGTGATGCGTTAATTCAGGTTGAGAGAAATGCATCTACGGGGCTGTTGAATAAGCTCTCTACGATGCTGCCTGAAGGTTCCGGGGTCGCTTCAGAATCTGAAATTTCGTTAATTAAATCGCGGATGGTGATCGGTAAAACCGTGCGCGATCTGGGGCTGGATATCTCCGTGACTGAAAAACGCTATCCATTTGCGAATGGCCTGCTCCTGCGCCTGCTTGGTAAACCCACGGGTAACATTGAGGTTTCAACCTTAACTGTGCCCGAGGAGTTCCTGAACGAAGCGTTGATCCTGACGATAACTGCTGCGGGTGAGTACACCCTGCAGGTCGGCGAGGCCGTTTTACACGGTAAAGTGGGGGTTCCTCTTCACGCGCACGGCATTGATTTTATGATTGAACGTGCCGAACTGACCCAGGACACCGTGTTCATTTTACGTAAGCACAATGAATATTCGGTAATTGATGAGATCAAAAACAATATCGTCGTGGATGGAAAATCCGGTGGCAATGGGATGCTGCATCTGAGCATGACCGGCACCGATCCGGTCATGATCAGCAAAATCCTTGAAACCATCAGCCACAATTATCTTGCCCAGGACGTTGAGCGTAAGTCAGAAGAGGCCAGCAAGAGTCTGGCCTTTGTGAACGAACAATTACTGCAAATCAAAAACAATCTGGTGACGGCAGAAACGAAACTCAATGATTTCAGAAAGAATAACGAGTCGGTGGATTTATCCCTTGAAGCGAAATTCATTTTAGACAATGTGGTGTCCATTGATACCCAACTGAATGAATTAACCTTTAAAGAAGCTGAAATATCAAAGCTCTATAAACGTTCGCATCCGGCTTATAAAGCGCTGTCAGAAAAACGTGCGGTACTGCAGGAAGAGAAAGAGAAGCTCAATCAACGTATCAGTACGATGCCGCGGACTCAGCAAGAAATTTTGAGCATGACCCGTGATGTGCAGATGGGAAATGATATCTATATGGTGCTGTTGAATAAGCAGCATGAACTCAATATCAATAAGGCCAGCACGCTGGGCAATGTTCGCATTATTGACAATGCCGTCACGCAGCATAAGCCGATTAAACCGAAAAAAACGTTGATTGTCATCCTGTCGGCGCTGTTGGGCTTCCTGTTCGCCTCCGGTGTGATTCTGCTACGCAACATGTTAATTAAAGGGATCAAACAACCCGCGGAGCTGGAAAAACGGGGCATCCCTGTCCACGCCGTCGTACCGCTGGCACCTGAACTGACAAAGAGCAGACGCTGCCGGGCGATTACCACCTATCAGTCTGATGAGCTGTTAGTGAAATCGTCGCCAACCTCGCTGGCGGTCGAAGCGATAAGAGGGCTGCGGACCAGCCTTCATTTCGCCATGCTGAAGTCAGAAAATAAAATATTAATGATTTCAGGCACCTCTCCGGGGGTGGGTAAATCCTTCGTCAGTTCAAACCTTGCGGTGCTGATGGCGCAGGCCGGTTCACGGGTGCTGCTGATTGATTGCGATCTGAGAAGGGGATATTTGCACAGCATCTTCTCCCAGACGGAAGGCCATGCCGGGCTTGCCGATTATCTCTCTGCGAATGCGGCGGTGTCCCAGGTGATAGAAGAGACAGAGTACCAGGGCGTCGATTTCATTGGCCGGGGAAGAATGGTCAATAACCCCGCCGAGCTGTTTATGACGGAGAAATTCCAGACACTCGTTGACGCCTGTTCAGCGCAATACGATGTCATTCTTCTCGATACACCGCCAATTCTGAGCGTTACGGATGCCGCGATTATTGGCCGATTTGCCTCAACGTCTCTGATGGTCGTCAGGTTCGAACAGAACTCGGTCCAGGAGGTGGAAGCGGGGCTGCGTCGATTCAATCAAAACGGGATTGCCATCCAGGGGGTCATATTCAACGGCGTTGAAAAACGCGCTTCGGCCACCTATAGCTATGGCGATTACTCATACCAGGAGTAATTCATCTCTCTTCTTTTAAGGAATAAGTCTTGACAGGCCGGGAATGTGTAATATTCCTAATGCCTGTTGACTTGTTCCTGGTTAAAAGTTCCCGTTATGTAATGCAGTCTGAATGCCAATTCCAGATAAAAATGCCAGAATTAATACCAAGGAATGCTCTTAAAATCTAAATTAATGAACCATCAGGGAACCACAAGGGGGATAAACAGTAATCAACGGATGTGAAGTAGTTATTTAGAGTGGTGATGTTATATTTTGAAAAAATGTAATGATTCCGAAATAAAGAGTCGATTAAATGAATAGTAATAAAAATAAAGTCTTTCAACTCGAGTTGAAGTGGCATCCTGTTGCCGCTTCTGTGCTACTCGCTCTGCCAATTGTTGCGCACTCAGCAGAGATCAACATCAAGAACGGCGTGGTTTATACTGCCGGGAATGTGCCTGTCATTAACATTAATAAAGCCAACGATAAGGGGCTTTCTCATAATGTGTATGACAACTTAAACGTTGATAAGAATGGGCTTATCTTCAATAACAGCATGACTGAATCAAATACCGTTCTGGCGGGTAAGATTCAGGGGAACAGCAATCTGACGTCCGGGACGGCGAAAGTCATCCTGAACGAAGTCACGTCTAAAAATGCCTCTGCGATTAACGGCATGATGGAAGTGGCTGGCGATAAAGCCGATTTAATTATTGCTAACCCGAACGGTATTACCGTTAACGGTGGCGGCTCCATTAACACCAGTAAACTGACCCTGACAACCGGTACGCCGGATATTCAGAACGATCAGTTAGCCGGTTATTCTGTTAACGGTGGCACCATTACGCTGGGTAAACTGAATAACGCCAGCCCGACGGAAATTTTGTCTCGCAATGTTGTCGTGACCGATAAAGTGACAGCTAACGAGCTGAACGTTGTCGCCGGTAATAACTACGTTAACGCTGCAGGTCAGGTGACCGGTTCAGTAACCGCAGCCGGAACGCGTAATGCCAACAGCATTGACGTTGCTGCACTGGGCGGTATGTATGCCAATAAGATTAACCTCGTCAGCACCGAAAGCGGTGTCGGCGTGCGTAACCAGGGCATTATTGCGGGTGGCATCAACGGCGTAAATATTGACGCTAACGGTCAGTTGCTGAACAACACTGCGCGCATTGAGTCCTCTGGTCAGATCAATATTAAAACCAACGGCGCACTGAGCAACGTCACCGGGGATATTACCTCTGTGGGTACCATCGCGCTGGACACCAATAAAAACAGCCTCAACAACAGCCGTTCAGGCAACATTTCGACAATGGGAGACCTCTATGTTAATAGCGGCGCCATTGATAACACCAACGGCAAAATGGCGGCGGCAGGCATGCTGGCTGCGGATACCAACGGCAACACCTTAACCAACTACGGTAAAGGGAATACTGTCGGTATTGAAGCCGGTATCGTGGCGTTAAAAACCGGTACCCTGAATAATAGCAACGGCCAGATCAAGGGCGGGTATGTGGGTCTTGAATCTGCTGCTGTGAACAACAACAGCGGTTTAGTCGACTCCCTGGGCGATGTGAACGTGGTGAGCGGCGGTAACGTCGATAACAACCGGGGCATGATCCGTTCTGCGGGCGGTTTCACCAAGATTGCCGCGAAAGGTACGATTAACAACGGCGCGACCAAAACCGCCGACACGGCCAGTAATGACTCGTTAGGCATTATCGCTGAGAAGGGCGTGCAGATTGCCGCGAACAGCATCAATAACAACGGCGGGCAGATGGCGTCAAATGGCGATATCTCCCTTGAAAGTGCCGGCGCGATTGATAACTACTCGGGCAAACTGAACTCAAACAGCAAGGTTATTGCCAAAGCGGCCTCTATGCGTAACGACAACGGCGGTGTTGCGGGTCGTACCGGTGTGAGTGCCGCAGTGGGTGGAAACATCACCAACTACATCGGCGTCTTCAGCTCTGAAGAAGGGGATGTTGCCCTGGCATCGAATGCCCTGAACAACCGCGGTGGCTTCATTATGGGACAAAACGTCACCATTAATGCCAACGCAGGGGTGAACAACAACACCGCGTTCATCGTTGCCAGTAAGGTATTGAGCGTCACTGCAGGCGATAACATCGAAAACCGTTACGGTATCGATTTCGGATCCACGTTTGGTACCTACTTCGGCATGCCGCAGCAGAACGGCGGTATGGTTGGTAAAGAAGGTGTCTCGCTGTCCGGGAACTATATCTATAACGGCGAAAGCCGCATCATTGCTGAAAATGGCCCGCTTACAATGCAGGCACGAGGCAGCATTGATAACGCGCGTTCGTTGCTGGTCAGCGGCGGGGATGCCTCCATCAAAGCGGGAAGCACCCTGACGAACAACTACGCAACCATCTACAGTATGGGCGACCTGCTGATTGATGCGAACAGCGTGAGCAACTACAGCAACGGTGCGCTGGAAGATAACAACGCGACTGGCGTTATCGCGGCAGATAAAAAACTGACCATGAATGTGAAGAACAGCTTCACCAACTATGGCTGGATCAGCAGCCTCGGTGATGCCATTCTCAATATTCTGAACGGTTCTTTAACTAACCGTAATACGCTCTCCGCTGAGAAGTCTCTGACCGTGTCTGCACAGACCGGGGTTGAAAACCTGAAAGATATCGCCGCGGGCGAGCATCTGGTGGTGAACAGCCAGCGTGGTGTGACCAACAACTCCAACAGCAATATGGTGGGTGATAAGGTCACGATCTCTGCGGTCTATGATATTAACAACCGTGGCAATATCGTGGCTGACAGCAGCCTGGCGATGAGCGCTAAAGGCAATATCTATAACGATCTGTATATGATCAGCTATGGCGACATTGCGTTAAGTGCCAATAACATTGATAACGCCTCGCGTAAAATCAAAGCGGTGGGTGATGTCACGCTGACAGCGGCCGGGAATGTGAGCAACAGCCGCGGCGAAATCAGCTCTGAGACTGGCGATATCACTATCAATGCGGGTGGCACCGTAGATAACTACTACGGCCAGCTCCTGTCCGGTAGCGATATTGCGCTGAAAGCGAACCGTCTGAACAACGACTACGGTCGGGTTGCCGCTTACGGCAATATCGATCTGGCGCTGACGGGGTATTTCGACAGCAACCGTGGTTCCGTCCTTTCTCAGACGGGTGATATCACACTGGCTGCCAACACCGTTGATAACAACAACGGTCTGATTGCCGGTAAGAATGTCACCGTCGAGTCAAAAGGTGCGGTTTACAACAACACTGCGATGATCGTGGCGGACAAAAAGCTCTCCGTGAACGCGGCAGGGAATGTTGAAAACCGTGACGGTAACAACTTCGTACGTAATCATGGCGAAACCTTCGGTGTGACGGGCGATGTGGGTGGCATGATTGGCCGTGAAGGTGTCGCGGTTTCCGGTCAAAACGTCTACAACAACAACAGTAGCATCATCGCTGATAACGGTGCGCTGAGCGTGCTGTCCAAAGGGACGCTGGACAACACCCGCGCTATGCTGGTGAGCGGCGCTGACGCCATCATCAAAGCGGCCGGTACGTTCTATAACAACTATGCCACCACCTATAGTGCAGGCAACCTGGACATCACTGCAGGTACGCTGAACAACTACAGCGATGGCAGCATGGAGAGCAACACGGCGACCGGCGTTATCGCGTCAGATAAGAATCTCAATCTGACGGTTGATAACAACGTCACCAACTACGGTTGGATCAGCGGTAAAGGCGATCTGAACTTCACTATCCTGAAAGGTGCACTGACTAACCGCAATGCAATCTCTTCAGGTAACGCTCTGGCGATTAATGCCCTGAACGGTGTTGAGAACTTTAAAGACATCGTGGGTGTGGCCAGCGCGAAAATTGATACTCAGCGTCATGTTACCAATAATGCCAACGGCAATATCCTTGCACAGAATATCGTGATTAATGCCGGTGCCGACATTAACAACCGCGGTAATATTGTGAGCGATTATACGCTGTCTGTGAAAACAGCAGGGAATATCTATAACTACCTCAATATGCTGACTTATGGCGTTGCGGGTGTCACTGCGAATAACGTGACAAACAGCGGTCAGGATGCAGTATTTGGTGGCTTATACGGTATGGAACTGATTACCAATAAAGTGACCAATACCGGCACGATTGTTGGTATGTAATCTAAAGGTGTAACAAAAGGCAGCAGCTATTGTCTGATAGCGCAAAGTCAGCACGAGACCCTGCTGCCTTTTTTTCTGAGAAAGTGAATGGAACTGCGATTTAAATTTTTACTGTCATTGCTGGTAATGTCGTCTCAAGCGTTTGCAGTTGACGATATTAATGCCCTGATTAAACAGCAGCAAAATGCAGATCTAAATACTTTCAAAGAACACAAGGTGTATCGGCAGGATGTTTTCTCCAGCACCGAACGTAAAGTATTTAGACTGGACAAATTATCTGAGGAGAAAAACTGTTTTACCCTTAAAGCACTTGTTCTTGATAATGATTTTTTGAAACGTAAAACCGAAAAGGCGATAAAAAAAGAGATCGTCGGACGCTGCGTGGGCAGCATCGGTGTGGTGAAAATTGCCGCCGCGTTACAGGATTTTTATATCGATGCCGGTTACATCACGACCCGCATTACGATCCCTTCGCAGAATATTTCGTCTGGCACGCTGAAGCTTGACGTCAATGCGGGGAAAATAGAAAAAATTATTGTCGAGCATAATGATATTAATCCATGGATGCTGCCGTTTGCGAAGGAGGACATCCTTAATATTCGCGATATCGAGCAGGGTCTGGAAAACCTGCAGCAAGAACCCGGCGTGGATGTGAAGATCAATATCGAGCCGGGTACGAAGCACGGGTATAGCACCATTCGCATCAGCACCAACCGGGAAAAACAGTGGAGCGTGCGGGCGAGCTATAACAACTGGGGCGATAAAGCGACAGGTGAACACCTGACCTCTGTGGTGGGCTATCTCTATAACATCGCCCGGTTTAGCGATCTGTTTTATCTCGCCGGAACGAAGAGCACAACGGGTCAGTATCAGAGTGTAAGTGGTTACTATGCCTTGCCGGTAGGCTACTGGAACTATTCGCTGTTTTATAGCAGCAGCAAGTCGCGTCAGGCGATACCGCTCTATTACACCACGGTGGATTACGCCGGTAAGAGTGAGTACGGCAGCGTGAAGGCGACGCGCACGGTCTACCGGGATAAAAGCCGGAAGGTGACGGGGAATGCCGAGCTGATCCGTCGAAAAGCCAGCTATACCCTTAATGGCGAGGAACTTGTCTTACAGAAGCGTGACATGGACAACGTCAGGTTTGGCGTGAATTACACGCAGCAGCTGGCAAATGCACACTGGGATTCAACGGTATCCTGGCAGCGTTTTGTCACCTGGTTCGGCGCCGAAAAAACGCCGGATATGGTGTATGGCAATGTCAGTCCCGTCAGTCAGCTGGTGAATGTGGAAAGTCGCTATACCCGACAATTTTCTCAAACCGCCTATAGCGCTTTTTTTTTGGCGCAATACGCACCGCGTGAGCTGACGCTGCAGGATCAAATGACGATGGGCGATCGCTGGAGCGTGCGCGGGTTTGAAAACAGCATTGGCCTGACCGGGAACAGCGGGTACTACCTGCAAAATACATTTTATCGCCCGGTGCGAGGAATGAACGCAAATTATTATGTTGGCGTAGATGCCGGTCATATAAGACGGGACAGTGTCTATGGCGAAGAGATTATCGTCGGCAGCACCCTGGGTATTCAGGGGAATGTGAAAAGCCTGGCGTACGATTCATCAGTCTCCATGCCGGTTAAATATCCTGGCAGCATGGACGTGAATAAATTTAATTTTAATCTGAATCTTTCTTATCAGCTTTGAAAGGGAAGCACGATAAATGCGTATCGGCACGGACATTGTGGAAGTTTCGCGCATACAGCGAGCGATAACAAACTGGCAAAGCGATTTTTTACAGCGCGTCTTTACCCCGCAAGAAAATATAAAAATTAACCGGGAAGATCCTAACTATGAACGCGCATCAGGTTTCTGGGCCGCAAAAGAGGCGGTCGTTAAGGCGCTTGGCTGTGGATATCGCGACGGCATCACCTTTAAGGATATTGAAATAAACCATGACGAATTGGGTTGTCCCCATCTGATTTTCTCTGGGCGAGTCAAAGAGCTGCTTATTGAAAAGCAGATGGCGAATGCCTCGCTCAGTATTTCGCATTGTCAGCACTATGCGACAGCCGTTGTCATACTTTATTAACCTAACTAATTGTGAATATTATGTATCAATACAATGATCTTAAGGAAAAGACGGTTCTGGTCACCGGCGCCAGTGGTGATATTGGCCTGGCGATCTGCGCTAAATTTCTTGACCAGAACTGCGATGTTTATGCGCTGTATAAATCCAATGCCACGCAATTAACGGAACTGAAAGAAACGCATCCGGCAGGAAGCAAGCTCACTGTCATTCAGTGCGATCTCGCCGATGCGCAGAGTGTCACTGCACTCTGTTCACGCCTGACCGAGGAAGCGGGCAAGCTTGATGTGCTGGTTAACAACGCCGGGATTGTAAAAGACAGCCTGTTTGCCTCGATGAGCTTTGATGACTTCAGCCAGGTGGTAGACACCAACCTGTTCAGCATTTTCCGTCTGACGAAAGAAGCCTTAATGCTGCTGCGCTCCGCAGAAAACCCGGCCATCATCAATGTGGCGTCCATTGCGGCCATTATCCCAAGCGTCGGGCAGGCGAACTACAGCGCGTCGAAGGGCGCAATCCTGGGATTCACCCGCACGCTGGCGGCTGAACTGGCGCCGTATGGCGTGCGCGTAAATGCCATCGCGCCGGGGATGATTGAATCCAAAATGGTGAAAAAAGTATCCCGCACGGTGGTGCGTGGCGTAACGGCATCTATTCCATTGCGACGTCTGGGTAAATGCGACGAGGTTGCCAATACCGTCGTTTATCTGGGCTCCACTGCCTCCAGCTACATTGTGGGTCAAACCATCGTTATCGATGGCGGCCTGGTGATGCGGTGATTTATGTCTAAATACGTTATCCCCTCGAAGATCTTTCTGGAAATGGGCGGCTGGCGTCAGCCGCTGCTGATGGTCGACAGAATTGATGACTTCAAATATGGCGAAAATGGCTTTGTGAAGGTGACCAAACACATCACCTACAACGAGCCCTATTTGCTCGGGCATTTCCCGGACGATCCGATCATGCCTGGGGTTATTATTTCTGAGATTTTTGGTCAGGCCAGCGAGTATCTCTCGTTCCTCACCGATATTTGCGATATCTACAACCAGACATACGGCACGGAACTGAAATCGTTACGCGATATTCATGCGCTCATTCAGCGTGACGAGATGCGGGAGATCATTCGCACGCGCCGCGCGCAGGTTCGCGGTGTTCTGGCGGCCCAGAATTTGAAATTTAAAGATATTGCCTACCCAGGTGATTCGATTGAAGTGACCAGCAAGCTGGCATTTTCTGATGCCCATGGCTTTAAGCATTATTCCGTGACGGCTAACGTCGGCAAGCGGTTAATTAGCCATGGCACCATTATTAATTTCCGCGAAACAAAGTAAACCCCTGAGAGAGTTAAAACCATGTCTACAATGAAAAACGAAATTGACCAGCGCAAGGACGTGCTGATGACAATTAAAACTGAGATTATTCAGCGTTTAAATATTCAGCGCGATGAGTCTCAAATTGATGATGATACCGCCCTGTTTGGTAATGGTTTAAAACTGGACTCCGTTGATGCAACGGAAATCGTGGTCATGCTGGATAAAGTTTTCGATATCAAAGTGAGCGAAAGCGATGATCCTTCTTATATGAGAAGTATCAACAATCTGGCGACGTTTATCATCCAGAAGAAAAAAGCTTAATTTATCATTGCGAATAACAGGATCACGTTATGAAGTCTCTTTATGATTTTCATTTAAAAAACAATGCGAAAATGGGCATTTACAACAATGCCAACGTTCCTTCTGCCTATCACGATCCGATGGTGGAATATAAAGCCGTACGTGAAAATGCCCTGCTGGTGGACTATTCACACATGTCCATTGTCAGCGTGATGGGTGATGATGCCTGGGCACTGGTGAATTATTTTGTCTCTGCCGATGTTTCAATTATCCGTGACGAGCAAGGGATCTACTCGCTGGTACTGAATGAAGACGGTACGGTGCGCGGTGATGTATATGTGCTCTGCTCATCCGACGGCTATTACATCATGTCCGAGAATATTCCGGCGGCGGAAATTATCGCTGGCCTGAACGCCCTTCTGGAAAAAGCCGACGAACTGGATATCCAGGAAACCCCTGAAATTGCTGACATGCGCGAGCAGAACTGGGGCGCGATCATGGTAGAAGGACCGTACTCCTGGGAGCTGATGTCTGAAATCCACGGTTTCGACGTGATTGGTCTGCCTTATTACGAGTACATGAATACCGACGACGAGCTGATGGTATTCCGCTGCGGTAAACACGGGGAATTCGCCTATATGGTTATTGGCCAGCAGGAACAGCTGCTGGATCAGTGGCAGCAACTGCTGGAGCACGGCGGCAAATACCTGCTGCAGACCGGTGGGCTGGACTACCAGAAAATTGTACGTATCGAAAACCCAGGCTGGGATGACGCGCTGTGGGCTGAGTACAACCTCAATCCGGTAGAGCTGCAGTTGCAATGGGCTGTGCAGTACGACAAAGAGGGATTTGTAGGTAAAGACGCGGCCGAAGAGCTCTCTCACCGCGAAGGCGCACGCAAGGTGATCGGCATGATTGTCGAGGGCGAATGTTCGGGCATTGAATCCGGCGATAACGTACTGGTTGAAGGTCAGGTGGTAGGGAAAGTCGCTAAGGCTATCTATTCTCCAGCCCTGCAGTGCTTTATTGCCCTGGCGCTGATCGACAATGAATATGCATGGTCTGATATTAGCGGCTTTGCTATTCAAACGCGCTCTGAAACGGTAGCCGCGAAAACCAAAGGTATGCCATTTATTTATAACCTGAGCATGCTGGTTAATCCAACTGAACACAGTTTTGTGGATGCCTCTAAAGCGAAAAGCGCACTGTAATTATTAATCGATACAGCGAGAAGCGAATCCGTGGGAATAACACCACGGATCCTTTTCGCTGCTCATTACCTGTACATGGCGGTACATATATTTATGAAGACAAACAGAAAACGGGTTGTCATTACCGGGATCGGTATTCTCTCTTCGCTGGCTGAAAACCTGCAGGATTTCAGAAACGCCTTACTGAATAAAAAAAATGGCGTCACGGACAGCGTGCGTTTTTCAAAATGGTTTGAAAACGCCAGAGCCGCTGAAGTCTTGCATGACATTGACTATTCGGAATTACCGGACGACGTTATCGCCTCCCTGGATAATGCCGCACTCTGGGCCTACAAAGTGGGTAAAGATGCGCTCAATCAGGCGGGGCTGGCTGAGAACAAAGCGCACCTCAAAGAAACCGGTTTAATTGTTGGCGTGTCATCTGCCGGGACCGAGGCATTTCTGCCGCTGTTTGAGCAACGCATGGAAGACTTTTCCCTGCGTAAGGCGCTGTTCTCTGGCGGTTTCTCCTCCTGCTGTTCCAGCGTCTCCACGCTGCTTGGGTTACAGGGCGGTGTTGAACTGGTCGCGACCGCCTGTACGGCCAGCCCTAACGCGGTCGGCATGGCGTTTGACTACATCCAGAACGGCAAAAGCAAAACCATGCTGGCCGTCGGGACAGAACCTATCTACCTGCCCACCTTCGCGGGCTTTTATGCCCTGAACGTGATGCATCCGGACGCCTGCACGCCGTTCTCCGGCAATTCGGGTATGTCCATCGGTGAAGGGGCCGGGGCGATCGTGCTTGAAGAGTACGAACATGCTGTCGCACGTGGCGCCACCATTTACGGTGAAATTCTCTCTTATGCCACCTCCTGCGATGCGTTCCACGAAACCGGACCGGATCCACGCGCCAGCGGCGCGGTACAGGTGATGCATAAGGCGATGGAAAATGCCGGCGTCACCCCGGATCAGATCGAATATGTCAACGCCCACGGTACCGGAACAGAAGCCAACGATCGTATCGAAACGCTGGCGATGAAAAAGGTGTTTGCCAACAATGAGAAACTGTTGGTGAGCTCTACCAAGTCTTATTTTGGTCATAACATCGGCGCTGCGGGGATCGTCGAACTGATCGCCTGCCTGGTCACGCTGCCGGATAACCGCGTTCTGCCGACGCTGAACTTCACCAACGCGCGTCCAAACTGCGATCTGGATTACGTGCCAAACGACTTCCGTGACCAGAAAATCAACCTCTTCATGAAGAACAATTATGCCTTCGGCGGTAACAACTGCAGCATGATTATCAGCATGGAGCCTTGTTCGATCCCGGTCAGTACCTACGACGAAAAGCGCGTGGCGATCACCGGCCTGGGTGCCGTTTCCGCGATTGGTCACACCGTTCACGAGATCCTCGACAACGTATGGAAACAGAACCATACCGTTGAGCTGGGCGGCGTCACCTTCCCGGAAGACACGCTGGAAGAGGCAAAAGAGTTACTGGATGTGCTGGAAACCACCCGTCAGTTCGAAGCGCTGTTTGGTGACGATTTCAACGCGCTGGCCGAAACGCTGCCGGAAGCGAATGAACACTTTAAAACCTTCCAGGTTTCCGGACTGGAACCGCGTAAACATCTGCGCCGCTTTGACCCTCGTAAGGCCACGCGTGGCGGTACGTTCGCATTGATTGCCCTGTCCGAAGCGCTGGAGCAGGCGAAGCGTAAAATCAAGCGTGATGGCGATGAGCTTGGCATGGTCATGGGAATGTCCAGTGGCCCGCAGGAGACGACCTACAAATATCTGCAGAGCCTTAAGCCAGACCCACGTAAAGTCAGAACCTCTGAATTCCCGGGATCGTTGATGAACTCCATCCCGACGTTCTGCGGCATTTCGGAAGGGATCAAGGGCTACACCACTACGCTGGCGACCGGCGAGAATGCGGCATTAGGCGCATTAACCTACGGCTACGAAATCGTGCGTCAGGATCTGCAGCCGCAGGTGCTGGTGGGCGGCGCGGACGAGTATTTCCCGTCCATGTCACTCTATATGGGCGCTGTTACCCGCAAGCTGCATATGACCTCCGACGCCAGGGAATATCAGATCTACGGTAACGATCCGAAGGGTTACATTCCTGGCGAAGGTGCCTGCATGTTGCTGCTGGAAGATCCGCAGCGTGCAGCCGCGCGTGGTGCAGAAGTGCTGGCGGAAGTGGCCGGTTACGGTAAAGCCTGTAGCAACAGCTATTTTGATGCCTCTCAGCGGGACGAGAAATCCTCCTCCATGGCGCTGGCTATCGCCCGTTCGCTGGCGGATGCCGGTGTAACGGCGCAGGAGATCGACCTGGTCTGTGGTACCAGCAACGGTAGCGATGAGAGCTCACGCATTGAAATCGATGCGATTTACGCCACCTTCGCCCAGGCAAAACCGGACGTACCGGTCGTGAACTACAACGCCTGCTTTGGCTTTGTCGCGTCTGCTGCCGGACTGCTTAACCTGGCCGTCATCATTGACTGTTTTAAGACGCAGGCGGTTCCCGCTATTCCTCATACCGTCGAGTTTTTCGATAAGCGAATTAACTTCGTTCGTGAACCGTTAAAACTTGCCCTGAAGCACGTATTGCTGGTGGGTGCGACGGAAGGCGGTAACTACTACGCGTTTGTGATTAAAGGATAATATTGTGGATAATGCCGCTATCATTTCGGGGTTCAGTTCTTGTCTGCCATTTGCCGAAGACAGTCTTCAGCTTATTCAAAATCTGAAGCTGGGCAAACGCGTTGAAAGAAAGCCATGGTTTAAATCCGACGACGAGGCAATTAAATGTGGGTTCGATGGCAATAAACATATTGCCACGCTGGATCATACGGATGATAGCGCATTAGATCTGCTTTATCGTCTGATTGACGATGCACTCGACCAGGCCGACCTGGATGTTCAATGGCTGGCCGGGTGCAATGCCCGGGTTTATTTAACCGGTATTGGCCCGCGGGTCGATGGCATGGCCTTTAAGAGTTTCTATAACAAAAATGATGTGGAAGATATTTATCTTTCAAAATCATTAATGCAGCTGCATGTGGATAATATGTCGCAGGATCGTATTGCCGGTCACCTTGCGCGTAAATATAACCTGCAGTATTTACCCCCGAATATGAATTGCACCAGTAATTCATCCATGACAGCCGTGCATTTAGGTTGCCAGGCCATCGAGCATGGCGGCGTAGATATTGTCCTGGTGGTGAACTGCTCAAAAATTAAAACGCAGGATATCTGGTTTCTGGATACGCAATCCATGCTGGATAGCCATCTTGTTCAGCCCTTTGGTGAAAACAGCCAGGGGGTGCTTTTTGCGGAAGGCTATAGCGCCATTCTGCTGGAAAATTCCCGCCACCGTCGCGCCAGAAAGGCGAAGGGCGGCGTGCGGTTGCAAACAACCTATACCCAAATCAGCGCAGGCAGAAGCAACGACAGCTCATGGCTCAGCACCAATATTTTAAAAGTGATGCAGGCCACAATGAAAAAAGCCGAACTGGACGTTGAGGCACTGTGCGCGATTATCCCTCACGGTAACGGTTCATCCGTCAGCGATAAAGCGGAAGCCAAAGCAATAGCGATGTTGACGGAAGGACATCCGGTTCCGGTTCTGGCTTATAAAGGCCAGATTGGCTATACCGCCACCGGCTCTGGGATTGTCGATTTAATTATTGGTCATCATTCGCTCACCCAGCAGGAGCTTATTTCCCCCGTTGGTAATGACACCATTATTGATGCCGTTGCTCAGCATGTTTTGATTGACCGTGGCGTTATTGGTCATCACAAAAACCATCTGCTTAAAGTTGGGGTTGGCGTGGATGGATCCATTATTGGCGCCGTCATGTCTACGGGTCATCCAGGCTGTTGAACGATCATGGAGAGTAACATGTATTTATCCTCATTTTCGCTCATTGAGCCGGAAGATAAATTTTATTTCTATCAGCCCAGCTGGCTAAACGCGTGGGAGTCGCATTTATTTAATAAAGCGCTCAAATCAACCCATGCAAACGGCTGGGGTCTGAAACGTTTTGGTACGCAGCCGGAGTTATATGCCGGTGAGATGATCCGCAATCCTCAGTATCAAAAATACCTGGATGCGATGGAGCAAGCGGCGGATGACGCGCTCATGGCGCTGCCGGCGAAAGAGCGAATGAAGCTGCTAAAGCAGCGTACGGCATTTATTTATGTCGACTCCTGGGGGGAATCCGGGCCGTTTGAAAATATCTCCAGCGCATTACACATCTCAATGATTGATACGCTGCCAAAAAACCTGGTGAAGAAATTCTCTGTGAATTCACCGACGTGCAAAATCCGGGGTGAAAGGCAATCCTTCATCCAGGCCCTGAGTCTGGCAAAGGATTATCTGAGCTGGGATGTGTTTGATTACGTGGTGATCTGCGCCGCCTACCGTGCGATCCCGGTGCTGGTGTTTTCGGACGAAGATATCGCGCTGAAGTGGGGAGAGAAGCGCAGGGGGAAAGCCCAGGATGTCAATTTAACCGTTGAGCGCGCGGGCTGTTTCATCTTTAGTCAGCATGAAAGTGCAATCCGGGTGAACGGCGGTCAATACGTGATGGCCGATACCCTTGAGGACATGCAGGCAGCGGATCGCGTGGCGTTTGCCGGTCTGCGTAAAGAGATGCTGTCTCGCTCAACCGTTGCGCCGCAAAAGACGTTAGATCTGGTCGATACCTTTGGTGCCAGCGGCTGTCTGACGCCAGCATTAAGCTTTGCGTATCTCCAGCAGGCTCCTCATTTTGCGGGAAAATTAAGAACTGTCGTTCCCGATAAACAGTTCGGTTACAGCTATTTCGACATTGACTATTGCAAGGAATAACGGCACCCCCATGAGCGGAATGATTAAAGAACTCCCAATGATATCGCTGAACAATATCTATAAGAGTTATGGCTCGGGCGAAGGCAAAGTCGATGCCCTGAAAAATATCAATCTTGAAATAGAGAAAGGCGAATTTCTGGCACTGTGCGGCCCCTCCGGCAGCGGTAAAAGTACGCTGTTAAATATCCTGTCGGGTATTGATAAACCGGGATTTGGTTCGGTGATGTTTTTGCGAAAATTACTCAACAATTTACCGGAAGAACAATTAGCAGAAATTCGTGGCAAGCATCTGGGGTTCATATTTCAGTTTTTTAACCTCATCCCCGTGCTGAGCGTATTTGATAACGTTTTTTACCCGCTGGTGCTGAATGGGCATATTGGCAAAAAAGAGGCGAAAGAGCGGGCGCTGCATTTTATCGAGAGCGTAGGACTGGCGGGATATACCGATCGTAAGCCGGGCCAGCTTTCGGGTGGACAACAGCAGCGTGTGGCTATTGCCCGTGCACTGGCGCATGACCCTCAGGTCGTGATTGCCGATGAGCCAACCGGAAACCTCGACCTGGTCACCGGTGAGGCCATTCTCGATCTGCTGCTGAAAATCAACCGGGAGACACGCACCACTTTCATTATTTCGACGCACTCAAGCCAGCTGAAAGAGCGCGCGCGGCGTGTGGTTGAAATTAAGGACGGAGTATTAGTTCATGATTCACAATCGTAATTTCTTCATTCTCTGCTGGCTATTGATCTGCATGGCCTATGCCGGGAGCGTTAAAGCCGCCGCGGCCCCCATGGCTGAGCAGGTGATAAAAAATGGCTTCCCGACGCAGGCCGATAAGCTAGCCGATATCACCCGTGCGTTGTTTACCGAATACAAGGCCAATGATAACGCGCTGTCGCTGGTTTTTTATGCCTACGGCATGCTGCGCCAGGCGGAGCATGCCCTCAATACCAATGACGTCATTCGGGCGTCTGAGTATGGCAAAACGGGCTTTTTCTATCTCGATGAAGCGGTGGACCTCTACGAGGGCAATCAACGGGTGCGCTACATGCGTGCCCGTGTGGACGCGTACCTGCCAGCCGATATTGGCCGCTGTGTGGTGACGTTAAAAGATACGGAACAGATGGCGAAAAGCCCTGACGTATTCAGTGCCGGGTTGATGAAGCACATTGACGAAATGCGTTATCGCGCGCTGTTGAGCTGTAACCGTGCCGCCGAGGCAGACGCGCTGCTGGCGCAAACAGAACTGCGTCACGCCAACTCTGCATTACCACTGGCTTCTGGCGACGCGCCAGAGTGGGATATCAACGAAGTGACAGAGGTCTTGTTACCGCTGGTGAAAGGGAACTAAATGTCCGGGGTTATGGTGTTAGCGAATAGTGTTGTTGTACTGATTCTGATTTTTGTCCTCTGGTGCGTATTATTCCGCTCGCGGGATGTGAAGTTTGCTTTTTTAAACCTCTTTCGCCACAAGAGACGATCTTATTCAACCATTGCCGCCATTATGCTCGGTGGCGTGTCGATTTTTCTGTATGGCGGGTTTATCGATTACTCTTTCTGGATTTTGAAAGAGCAAACGATTCGAACCAATATTGGTCACGTGCAAATTTATAATGAAAATTATTTCCAGACGTCGAATAAAAATAAAAGCCTGATTGCCGATTATGCATCCCTGAAAAAGGCGATTCTCAACGATCCGGATCTTGCACCGCATATTTCGACGCTGTCCGGTCAGCTGGAATTTACCGGGGTGATTTCGCAATATGAAAGCGAAACGTCCAGCTATTTTTCCGCACTGGGTGTGGAGCCGCTGCCTGCGTTAAAGCTGGGATCGTTTGATAAATTAATTTCCGGCAGCGATCTCTCCCGGGTGCGTACCGACGAAATCACGCTGGGCAGTGGGCTGGCGAAAACGCTCAATGCCCACTACGACGACTGGCTGGATGTGCTGGTGGTGAATACCGAGGGCGGGCAGGGCGCGTTATCGATGAAGCTTCGCGGCATCTTTGAGTCCGGTATTAAGGATTACGATGATGTGGCGATGAAAATCCCGCTTGATACCGCACAGCGCATCATGGGAACCAACAGCGTCAGTAAGGTATTAATCCTGCTGAAGGACGACGATACCGCCGTCTTTAGCGCCAAACTGCGTCAGTTTATTGCGAAGCATCATTTACCGCTGCTGGTCAAAGACTGGAAAGAGACCTCGATCTTTTATCAGCAAGTCGAAGGCTTATTATCCGGGATCTATTTCTTCATTAAGCTCATCGTCGGATTGATCGTGATCTTTATGATCGGCAATTCGATGACCATGAATATTATCGAACGTACCCGGGAAATAACCACCCTCAGGGCGATTGGCCTGAAACCCCTGCACGTCACCAGGCTGTTTTTACTGGAAGGGATTTTCATTGGTCTTATCGGCGCCCTTGGCAGTCTGGCGACAGGTTATGCCATTGCCTCTGCCATCAATCTTTACGGTATTGCGATGCCGCCGTCACCGGGGCAATCGCTGGGCTATACGGCCTTTATTAAAACCGACAGCGTAGCACTGACCTGGATAACCCTCGTATTACCGATCCTGGCCGCAACCGGCGCCTCTGTGCTGCCTGCATTACGTGCTTCACGGCTGAATATTTCAGATGCTTTTAAATTTTCGTAAGGAAGCGATATGAAACGCGTTGTCATCACAAAACTGCTCTTTTGTCTGTGCCTGTTTTCCTCGGCGGTATTATCAGCGCCGGTGGATAACGAAGCATCAGAGATTATTCGTCGTGCCGATGAGGTCCGTTCCCCGAATAAACCTTTTCGCTACACCCTGACCATTCATGAATATAAGTCGGGCGCATCTCAGCCTGACAATAAGCAGGTGCTGGATATTTCCATGCGCTTTATGAAACCCGAAGGGGGAATGAAAGCCGATGCCCGTTCGCTGGCGCGTTTTATTTATCCTCCGCGGGACAAAGGCAAAGTGCTGCTCTCTGACTGGTACGATCTTTGGTTCTACACGCCAGAACTGCGTCGACCGGTGCCCGTTTCGCGCCAGCAGCGCCTGATTGGACAAATATCCAATGGCGACGTCATTGTCACCAATTTTGAGTATGCCTACCACGCCACGCTGCTGGGCGAGGAAGCATGCGGCGATACGCAGTGCTATAAGCTGGAGTTGGTGCGCAAAACGGATGACGTTACGTGGCCAAAAGTCATCTATTACGTCGAAAAAGAGGGGGAGAACCGTCCTTTTAAAGCGTCGTATTACTCTCTGGATAATAAATTGATGAAAGAAGTGCTGTACCAGGATTTTCAGATGGTATTAGGGAAGATGCGTCCGATGAAAATTATTGTGAAGGAGGCCCGTCACGGCAACAGCTATTCGGTGATGGAGTACAGCGATGTTCGCCTGGAATCCTTGCCTGAATCCCACTTTACTCGCGAGTCTATTCAGCGAGGTGCCAATTGAAACGCACATTACTGGGGTTAACCCTGGCACTCTCCGCTCTGCCGGTAAGCGCACTGGCGGACTGCCTGTCCGGTTCCGACTTCGCACAAAACAGCACTGTCACGCTGTATGAGCAGGTGTCGCTGGTCAAAAAACAAATTTCAGACTGGCGAATTAACGGCCGAAATCCGTATACCAGACACAATATCTACAATGACGCGGGCGTGAATCTCACCAGCAAGTGCGCGATCGTTGATAATGCGCTGGATCTGGATTTGTCTCTCTACGGGCTCACCTGGTACTCACCGCGCAAGGTGGGGGCATTTGAAGAGGACGACAGCCGCTCTCATCTGCTGATTGAGCGTCTGAGACTGGTTTACGCCGTTTCAGACAGCGTGCAGCTTGAAGTGGGAAAACTTCAGGCGAAGCAGGGTCTCTTTTTCCTGCGCTCACCTTCCGATCTGACTCCGCATTACTACGCCGGGTTCAAACCGACGCGGCTTTACGATCCCGCGCTTCGCACTGCGTATCAGTCCTCGTCCTGGGCCGCGACGCTGTCAATGGACAACCGGGATGAGTCGCTCTCGCTGACCATGATTCCGAAGCTGTCGACGATCGATAAATACTATCTGACCTCCAGCAACTGGTCCGCGAACCAGCGTGGCAACAGCAGCGAGGCCTGGCTTCTGAGCTATACCTCACATGCCTTCCGTCAACATACGCCGGGGATGCGCATTCTGCTGGGAGACTCGCAGTCGGTTGCCGTCTCTGACAGCTATCACTACACCCCACAGCTGACCCTGAATGCCGGGATGGCCTGGCACCGGGAGCAGCGCTGGCGTCATCTCTCTGAGGAGAAAAGTGCAGAAGTCCAGAACTATGCATTTCCTTCGTCGCTGTATGAGACCGAGGACAAAAATGGCGTAGAGCTGGCGGTGGGCGGGCAATATACCACTGATACCTTTAACGTTTTCGGCCTGGAATATTATTACCAGAGCGAAGGCTACTCCCGCACGGAATGGCGCAAACAGCGCGAGCTGATGACCTTTTTGAATACGCCGACAGGCTATGCGCCGCTCGACAGGGTGTTTGATTCCTATAAGTACCTGATGGCGTCTGAAATCAGCAATACGGGCAATAAAGGCATGTTGCAGGGGAAACACTATCTCAACGCCTGGTCCAGCGTGCAGCTCACGCATCAGATCGCCGTGCAGCCTTATTTTATCGTCAATCTGATGGATAAAAGCACCCTGTCGGGACTCCACATCAGCGCACCGCTGACCTTTATTGATGACCAGCTGGAAGCGTATACCGGCGTCTATTCAGCACTGGGTAGCGCAAATTCTGAGTTTGCTTTCTTCGGCGATGTTGCCGGTGGCTATGTTGGCTTTAAGTATTACTTATAAGGAAATGACTATGACGCTTGATAATCCATCGCAGCCTGTGGTGCTGCTGTTTTCCGGCCAGGGAAACCCGGTGATTGGTATGGGCAGCGATCTGTGGGATCTCAATGCAACGACGAAACAGATCTGGGATTGTGCCAGCGATGTGTCGGGTCTCGATCTGCGCCGACTCTGCCTTAAGGGGCCGATGAACAGGCTGATCCAGACCACGGTACAACAGCTGGCCGTTACGGCGATCAACGTATCGCTTTATAGCCTCTGCCGCGAGCGCTTCCCGGCGCTGCGCGTCGTGGGTGCCTGCGGCCATAGCGTTGGCGAATACAGTGCCCTGTACGCGGCAGGCGCGATCTCGCTGGAGACCCTGTTCCGTACGCTGCATTTTCGCGCCAGTACCATGGATTCGGTGAGTAAAAAGCAGAAAGGCGCGATGCTGGCGCTGAAGGGGGCCGATTTTGCCACGCTGAGTGACATCATCACCCGTTCCGGGATCGCGCTGGATATCAGCTGCGACAATACCCCGCGTCAGCAGGTGATTGGCGGGACCCCGTCTGCGCTGAGTGATTTTGCCAAAGTGCTGGCCGATGAAGGCTATGAGCCGATCAAGCTCGGCGTCAGCGGGGCCTGGCATACCCGTTTAATGGCTGAGGGCGTGCAGCTGATGCGTGACTTCCTGGCGGGACAGCCCTTCACCTCGCCAGCCTATGACGTGCTGATGAATGTGACCGCCAGAGTCGAAACGGTGCCGGACAATATCAAAGAGAACCTCTCCCTGCATCTGACGCAGACGGTGAAATGGGCCGATTCCATGGCCAGATTCATCCATCATCCAGACCAGCCGCTGTTCCTGGAGATGAGCAACAAACCCTATCTGGGACAGATGCTAAATGATTTTTCCGGTTTTTCTGCCGGGCGTGTCCTGCACTGCAGAAAAGTGTTAGGGATGTAATGGCCGAGCTATGATTCCAGATTATTTAACCTTCATCCGCTATCAGGATAAAAGGAACGTGCTTTTTATCTATATCGTGACGTTTATCCTGCTGGGCTTTTACTGGAAAAATGCCGGTTTCTCTTTTTCCCGGCAGGATGCCTGGGTCGCGAGCGGTATTTTCGCGCTGATCGGGTATAGCTTCATTGCCGACCTTAAGGCCTTCTGGGCCTATAAATGCGTCGTCAAGAATGTTGATTTGTCGGTATTTGTCGGCAAAGAGAGCCCGAAAACGAATTCGGTCATCTTCGAACCGTTCGTTGTGCTTGCCGTCTCGATCCTGATTTTCGCGGGCATCACGGGACTCTTCCTTGCGCTGACCACGCCAGGCATCACGCTGCTGATCATGGTTTTCGTGGCGCCGCTGATTATCTGGGGGATCTTTGCCGCGCTGCGCCATGTCTATATTCAGCAGGTCGTTGCCTCAGCCAGAGACAAGGCAAAATACACGCAGCTTTCACAGTATGTGGCCGTTGCAGTCGTGATGAGTGTGGTGATGAATCTCCTGACCATCAGCCCCTTACGCAACAGTGCGCAGTTTGATCTCTATGGGCGCTACTTCACCTTAACCGCCATCATTACCATGGTGGTGCTCTGCGTGGTGGTGCTGGCAATCAATCTGCTGTTCTTGCGCTTTACCCGACGCTATGTGTTTCTGGGCCATCTGTTCCTTAACGAGATTGATCTCTATTTCTCCCCGTCAATCCCGTGGAGGACGCTGTCAGAGAAACCATTATGGCTGCGGCTGGTGATGCTGGTGGGCGTGGAATGTGTCTGGTCGGCTGTTATCGGCGTGCTGCTTACGCTTTCGGGATGGCAGGTCTGGTTTGAGGTCTATTTCCTGCTTTGCTATCTGCCATGTCTGGTGTACTACACGCTGCACACCTGGTGGAAATGGCATACCGATTTTATGATGTCGAGCGATATGTATCTGCGCTGGGCGGAGATCAGCAGAGAGGACACCCCCTGGTAGTCGCCTTCTGAAAGACATAAAAAAGCCAGACCCTCATCACTGACGGTCTGGCTTTTTATTACGTCTGTTTCGCTTAGCTCATTTTCATCCATGACAGCAGCATGGAGGCGCTGGCAATGACGTTAATGTTGGAAATATAGCCGTCGTAGCGGTTGTTAATGGCAGAAAGCTGATTATTAAAATGATCGTTTTCTGCCGTCAGCACGTCGAGCAAGGTGCGTTTGCCAAGGTGATACCACTGTTCGTAGAACATACGACGCACCCGATCCGTTTCACTTGTCAGGCGATCGTAATCATCGGCGCGCAGGAAAGAGGAGTCACGTACCTGAATCTGATAGTTAATCTGATACTCCAGATCTTTATAACTCACTTCATATTGCTGCTGCGCCATATTGGCTTTCGCCCGTGCCGACATCTCAGCGGCACGCTGAGAGCCGCCGCTAAACGCCTCCCACTCGACGTTTAAACCCGTATACCAACCCGCTTCGTTGCCGTTGCTGTCTTTGGCGGTGCTTTTGGAGATGACCCAGTTCACCTGCGGCAGGGCCGACGATTTAATGCTTTCTGCCTCATACTCCGCCGCCCGGACTTTGGACTGCAGGTTCAGCATCATCGGGTTCTTATCCAGCCCAGAAAGCGCCACCGACGCCGGGATGACCGTGTCGTGCCAGCTTATGCCTTCCGGTAATTCAGGCTCGATCCCCAGCAGACGC
Source organism: Enterobacter sp. A8 (assembly GCF_004296595.1). Lineage (NCBI taxonomy): Bacteria > Pseudomonadati > Pseudomonadota > Gammaproteobacteria > Enterobacterales > Enterobacteriaceae > Enterobacter > Enterobacter sp. A8. Next base: position 759,766 of record NZ_SCMF01000002.1, on the reverse strand, counting down.
ACCAGTTTGATTTTGCTGGCACTCAGCTGATGCTCAATATTGTCGAGACTTGCCTGGGCCGACATCAGTTTTGCTTTGGCCTGCACCAGTTCACTCTCTCTGCCGCGGTCTGCCTGGGTAATTTGCGATAGCATGGTGACCAGCTCTTTCATGCGGCCAACATACTGTTTCGCCACAACCTTACTGTGCTGGTAACGCCCCATGTTCATCAGCTCGGACACGGTGTTGTAGGCCAGCTGTTCGCGGGAATACTCTTTTGAATAACGGGCTGCTTTTGCCGTTTCCAGAGAGTTGTCCACCTGGTTACTGATCCTTCCCCAGTCAATAATCGGCGTATTAACGGAGACCGTGCCGCTAGAGTCGCTGATATGGCTATTGTTGGATGACGACTGGCGATCGCCGCCCACGGTCGACAGCGGCGAGGTTACGCCCAGACGTACCTGGGGCATGCGCTGGCCTTTTACCTGATCGACCATGTAGTCAGACGCCATCACCTCTGCTGAGGCGGCCCGCAGTTCCGGGCTATACGCCAGCGCTCTGGCCACCATGCTGCGCAGGAAAACAAGCGAATCCTGACTGCCGGCACGGTAGCCCTGCGACATGCCGCTGATGGCTTGACGCGCACTGCCGTCACGACGCACCCCGGCGTACGCCGGGTCCGGTTTGTAATACTCGGTGACGGGCGGGAAGAAGTCTGCGTTTTTCTTTAGCGCAGCCCGGCTTTCCGCCGGTTTTGACGGGGCGGGGGCAAACTCCCTGGCTGTCGGTGCAGAGGCGTAACGTTCAGGGCGCGCAGTGGCTTGCGTTGGCATCGCCTTTTGCGTACTGACGTATTGCGACTGGGTACGCATGGCGGGCAGCGAACGCGGCGATGCCGCACTGTGCGACACCGTCCGCTGCACAGGCTGCACTTCGCGGTTGAGCTGTGACTGTGTGCGCATCGGCGGCAATGACGCCAGGCTGCTTTTAGCCTGAGCAATGTCAGCCGCGTGCAGCGGAATGACAAAAGAAGAGCAGGGCAAGCAGAGTGCAACTGCGGTTGCTACCCTTGCCCAACGACGCTCTTTACGTGCCTTAACCATATAATTATCTCTCCCTGAAGGCTTCGCGCGCTTTCAGTATCGGTTTGAGGATGTAAGACAAAATGGTCTTCTCCCCCGTTCTGATTTCTACGTTTGCCACCATTCCCGGCATGATCGGGAATGACTTGTCTTTTACCTGTAACGCGGCACGGTCGGTGCGGACGAACACCCGGTAATAGGTAGAATCTCCACGCCCCTGACGGGCTTTCTCTTCATCGATCAGGGTGTCTGAACTGAGGTGTTCAACGACACCGTTTAATCCGCCATAAATGGCATAGTCGTAGGCGGTAATTTTTACCGTGGCGGGCAGGCCCGGATGGATAAAGGCCACATCAGAGGGTTTGATTTTGGCTTCAACCAGCAGGTTATCTTCAAGCGGAATGAGGGTCATGATCTCCGCCCCCTGCTGAATGACGCCGCCACGGGTTGTCACCCGGATGTTGTTGACGGTGCCGCGCACGGGCGCCACCACCGTGGTACGGTTCATTACGTCCTGGCGTCCGCGCAGAATTTCTTCCGCCTGCGCCAACTCGGATTCCAGTCGGTTCAGTTCGCTGTTGGCATCAGAGCGGAAGCGGTTGGTACGCTCGGTGATCTGCAGGCTGAATTCGTTCGCCTGGCGCTTGAGGCGCAGGATTTCGACATCCGACATTAACCCTCTGCGCGCCAGCGGCTCCGACAGACTGACCTCGTTTTGCGCCAGCGTCAGGCTCCGTTTTAAGGCCTCTACGCTTTCATTCAGGGTTTTCAGGCGGGCGTTATAGGCCTGGGTCTCATCACGCACGATTGACTCAATCCCGGCGATATCCGGCGGGAAGGTCAGTGGCGTGTCGTAGGCTTCCGCCCTGAGACGGGCAATGCTGCCTTTCAGCCCCTGCACTTTGGACAACGATTCGCCATAGCTGGCCCCGGCGCGAGTCGGGTCAATCTTCAGCAGAATCTGGCCTTTCTCGACGATGTCGCCTTCCTGCACGTTTAGCTCTTCGAGAATGCCGCCTTCCAGGCTCTGAATGAGCTGCTCGCGGCTGGCGGGGATCACTTTCCCGTCGCCACGGGTAATCTCCTCAACCCGGGCGAAATGCGCCCAGACCAGCGCCACCACCACAACCAGGGTGATGGTGTAGAGCATGATCATGCTGAAAGGGGTCTTCTGTGCGATCAGCGCGCCCTGCAGGTCGTGCATGAATTTCAGATCGTCGGCTTTCACTTTCCCCGTTGGCTGTGCAGGGTGTAATGCCAGCCCGGTGCCCGCTCTCTGCGTAGCGTTCACGTTTTCCAGTGCCGTTGAGGGTACGCCTGCATCCGTTTCGGCCTCTCCCTTTGAGGCGTTATGATTCACTTCGTCCTCGTTCATCATTCATTCACACCTTGTTTCTGTTGCTTCTCTTCGACTGAATGCATTGCTTGTTTTTTCTTCATGACATTCTCATTCAGGCTGGCCATCACCTGATCTTTGGGACCGTCTTTCACTACGTGTCCGTCTTCCATGACGATCAGACGCTCTACCAGGCTCAGTACGGACATGCGGTGGGTCACAATGACCAGCGTTTGTCCTTGCGTCGCTTCTTTGAGCCGACGAAGGAACAGGGTTTCCGTCATCGCATCCATTGAGCTGGTGGGTTCATCCATCAGCAAAATCTTTGGCCGCAGCAACAGGCAGCGGGCGAGGGCGACGAGCTGTTTTTGTCCACCGGAAAGGCAATTGCCCATTTCGCCGATAGGCATGTCAAAACCCAGTGGATGTCTGGCCGCCACGTGATCAAGCCCGGTCAGGCGAACCACCCGCAGAAACTCTTCCGTGCTCACGCCCGGGTTACCAATAACGATGTTATGGCGCAGGGTGCCGTAAAACAGGCGGCAGTCCTGCCCGACGTAGCCCACCGCAGCGCGCCAGTCGGCGGGATCAACCTGTGTCGCATCCACACCATCAATGAAAAGCTGTCCGCTGCTCTGCTGGTACAGGCGCGCCATCACGCGCAGCAGGGTCGACTTCCCGCTGCCAATTTTGCCCAGCACGGCCACCTGTTCCCCGGCCTCGATGTTGATATTGATGTTGTCCAGAATGCGTGGCGCGACCATCATTCCTGGTACCGGATAGGTGAATCCCACCTTTTTCAGACGCAGGCTGCCGGTGAAATTGGGCGTCGGCAGATAATTGATCAGCGCATCGCGCTCGGTCGGCGTTTCCATTAGCTGGTTAAGGGATTTCAGCGCGGTTTTGGCGTGCTGATAACGCAGCGCCAGACCGACCACGGAGGCCAGAGGCGCGAGCGAACGGCTGGAGAGGATCACCACTCCAATCATGGCCCCCATGGTCAGCTCTCCGGCGTGGATTAAATAGACGCCGAGCACCACGATGCAGACGGTGGTGATTTGCTGCACAAAAGAGACAAAGTTGGTGGTCAGCATTGAGAGATAGCGGGTTTTCATCGAGGACGCTGCAGCCAGTGCGCTGAAATCATTCCAGCGCTTTTGCATCACCCCTTCGCCCTGAGCGGCTTTTAAGGCCTCAAGCCCTTCGATGCTCTCGATCAGCAGACCCTGCTTAAGCGAAATTTCCCGGACGTTTTCTTCCATGTAGCGACCCAGTGGCCACTGGATAATGACGCTGACAATCAAAATCAGTGGCATGGCGACCAGCGGTACAACAGCCAGTGGGCCGCCAATCATGTAAATGATGAACATGAACAGCAGACAGAACGGCAAATCGGACAGCGTGGCGAGGGTCGCAGAGGTGATAAAGTCGCGGACGGCCTCAAAATCGCGTAACTGGTTCGCAAAGGTTCCGGAGGATTGCGGCTTGTATTCCATGCGCATCGACATCACCTGGCGAAACAGCTTCGCCCCGAGGATCAGATCTGCTTTTTTACCGGCGATGTCGATCAAATAGGCGCGGATTTGTCGGCTGGCAAATTCAAAAATAATGGCAATCACCACGCCAATCGCCAGCGACCACAGGGTGACGTACGCCTGGGTGGGGATCACGCGGTCATAGACGTTCATGGTGAAGAAGGTACCGGCCAGCGTAAGAATGTTCGCCAGCAGCGCCGCCAGTGCCGCGCTGTAGAAGTAATGCCGGTAGCGCCACAGCGTCGAATAGAGCCAGTGACCTTCATCCTTGGCTTTCGGTAACAGCTGGTCTTCAGCACGCGCGTCCAGCGTGGGTTTTGGCGTCGTCACAAGGGCATAACCGCCATAAGCCTCGTGTAAATCCGCCTCTGCAACGAGGAGAGTTCCGTCGTTTTCAGGTACCACAATCTGATACGTATGTTGCCCGCGCTTTCCCTTGCGTGCGGTAAGAATGCAGTATGTCCCGTCTTTGCGTGCAATAAGCAAAGGGAACAGCCAGGAGGAAAGCGAATTCAGATCGCGCTTAACCCAACCGGCGGATATGCCCATCTGCTCAAGCATACGTAATGCCATTTCAGGCTCCAGCTTGTCGCTTTTTGGCAGGCCTGCATACAGCACCTCTTTGCTGGCATACTTAGAATGATGCCCACAAAGCCATTCAACGCCCCACAGAAGAGAATCTTTTTCAGGGGCTTCAATATCATCAAGAGTATGCTCTGAATTAATTTTTACCGTGGAGAGATGCGTATTCATTTTGAATTCAGACCTGTAGTTGCGTTCCTCACTTAGAATTAAAAAGTAAAGAATATGTTATTTAAAAACGACCAGGGGCATCCGTAAATACAACGGGTGACGCGGGTGGATTATGTAAAAATACAAGCACTGGTAATATCGTAGTGTAGGGTTTTATCCCTCTTACACACAATAAGGAAAAGTAACTGTTCCTTTAAGAATACTCTACGTCATATTTGCTATGCTGATGTTTTAACGTCTCTTTCTTACGTGGACGTATTAGCTCGCCAGCCTTGAAATGGGAACGCCCAGCTTTGTTTCAATTCTTATTTTCATGGCGTAAATGTTTTTGACATTCGTGGCATTTTTCATGGCAATCTTTTTAGGCAGTTGGCCCTTATAAAGCTCAGAAAAGAGTGCATATTCATTTGCGCTAAGTTTGGCTCTTTTTTCTGAAGGTCGTATTATTTTTCCCATAAAAGACTGGCTGATCTTCATTTTGATATCCTCGGCCAGGTCATCATGAAAAATAACCGTGCTGATGATCGTGTCTGCCGTGTCGTTGTAGAACCAGTAGTGGGCAATGGCCGCCATTTTTTTATCGGTGATCAGAATCAGGCGCGAGTTTCTGAACTGAGCTAACCAATTGTTTGATAAGAAGTAATTTATATTTTTGTAATTAAAGTCTATCACAACAATCGGTTGTGAAATTATTTTTGAATTAATATCAGCAAAGTATTGTAAAATGCCTTCTATCAGAAATGAGTTATTTTCTGGCCAAATATAAAATTCTGTTCCTGAACATTCATCGCACTTTGTGCTGCGAATGGAAGCATAGGCGCATTTATGCACACATCCGTAACAACGCATAGTGTAGTTGTCATTCTCATTTTGTTTAATAGTAATAATGTTCATGTGATCAAACGCTACGCGTCCATATAATATATGTAAAATATTATGTAATATATCAACAATCAGATAAATTATGCATTACGGAAAAACACGAGTGACAGTCAGAATACGCTCTGTTTGTCCAGGAATTTTCGACAGAGCGTATTGTCAGTTTTACACTAACTTGCAAGCCGCGTGATGGACACGCCCAGCTTGCGTTCAATGCGGTTCTTCATGGCGTAGGTGTTTTTAACACTGGTGCCGTTCCGGTAGGCGATTTTCTTTGGCGACCATCCATTAAAGAGGAATGAAAACAGGCTGTATTCATTCTGACTCAGTTTGGGTCTGTTACCTGTCGGTTTAATCGTTTTTGCCAGGAACGTTTTTTTCAGTTTCGTCGAGACTTCTTCTGCGCTATCGTCATAAAAGATAATTGAACTGATAGTGGTTTCTAACGTGTCGTTGTAAAACCAGTAGTGTGCAATTGCCGTCATCTTTTTATCAGTGACAAGAATCAGTCTCATGTTTTTGAACTGATCTAACCAGTTTTCAGATAAAAATAATTGATGTTTTTATGACTGAAGTCGATGATGACAACCGGCTGCGAAATATATTTATCATTTACCTCGCCAAAGTGATGGCGAATGCCTTCAACCAAAAAGGTGTTATTATCAGGCCAGATATAATATTCAAGTGCGTGGCAATCACGGTTTTGGCCATCTTCAGACGTATTAAAACGGCATTGCTTTTCGCAACCATAACAACGCATGTCAGGGGTATGACAAACAGGTTGTCCACCTGTATGAGATAAATAGCCAGGATTGTTAGTTGCACAGTACATATTATACCTCACACGCGATGTTTTCTTACGTTAATGATATTAAGCCGGAGTCTGACAAACGCCGTCGTTCTTTAGGAATAATCATATGCTGGACCAGGCAATAATCTTAATTAAATAGTCTGAACTGACTATTATGAATGCGGTTTAAGAATTAACTTTATGTAAAACAAGGTGTTATAAAAACCCTTAAATGAGAGTGAGATTCATTTATATTTATCTAAAATGCTGTAATTGTTGTTTTTTGGTTAATTTTTGGCAGAGTCGTTTACTTTCTGAAATACCGGGTGAAAGACACGGTTTAATAAGCCGAAAAAGCACGGACTTTATTAACTAAAGTAAGCGGCGTGGAGCAATAAAATACGCATTTAAATATCGCCGGGGAAAATAGTTGTCCTGTTTATAAAGCGTATTATTTACCTGTTTCTTGTGACTCGTCGTCCGTTATATCAGTGCCCGGCGTTACCAACCGGCGGCATCTTTGCCTGTTTTATCGGTTACATAATCTTTGGTTAACAAAGAATATACATAAATGGTGCATTTATTTAACATTTGATCGTTTTTGGTGCGTTTTGCGCACTGTTTTTGTGCAGTGAGCGGGGTGGCTAATGTGCTGGCGTAACGTTTGACGTGCCAGTTCGTTTTTGATGTTTTGCTTATAAATTAACAGGTTATTACCCTTTACACTGCGAAATTTTGAACCAATATAAAATTGGTTCGTTTATTGCTTAATCATTAGCACGATAAGTAGCGCCTCATATCAATAACTTATCGTTAATAACAATAAAGTCATGATGAAAGCGAGCGAACCAATATGGAAAAACCGTCACGGTTTCTGGCAAATTCCAGCACCGCGCTTGAACAATTGCGCGGTCTTATTCACCAGCACGAGTCAACACCAGGCCTTCCGCTGCCCACGGAACGTGAGCTGTCGGAAACTCTCGGCGTAGGACGACGTGAAGTACGCCGTGCGCTGGATGTGCTGGAAGAAGAGGGGCGGATCTGGCGTAAGCAGGGCAAAGGTACCTTTATTGGTCCTGCTGCGCCTGTGGAACCGCTGGCCCTTCAGGGATTGGTTCAGCAAACCAACCTTCTGGAAGTGATGGAAGCTCGTCTACAGCTCGAACCCGGCTTAGCCCGGCTTGCGGCACTGCGTGCCACCAGGGAAAACCTCGCGCTCATGCAGCGCATGCTGGAACGCATTGATAAGGTCAGCCCGGACGACCGCGATCTGAATGAACTGTGGGACAGCGCCTTTCACCGCGCCATAGCGGAGGCCGCAGGCAATCGCCTGATGCTCGGTCTTTTTGATGCCATTGATGCCGTCAGGCGTGAGCCAGGCTGGCAGCATTTGCGTGAGCTTGCCCGAACCCCCGAACGGGTCGATGTCTACAACGACCATCATCATAAAATCATGTCCGCGATTATCCATCGCCAGCCCAACGAAGCAGCGGCCGCCATGCGCGAACATCTGCTTAGCCTGCAAAACGCCCTGATACAGGCGATCCACCTTGAGGACGACATCACGCTATGACGACGATTCCGTTTAAGGAAGCCACTCCGGTACTGCGCCTGCAAAACCTCAACGTTAAGTTCGCCGGATCGCCGGTGAGCGTGCTTGACGGTATCTCGCTGACGGTCAAAGCGGGTGAAACGCTGGCGCTGGTGGGGGAGTCCGGCTGCGGGAAAAGTATCACCTCCTTAGCGCTGATGGGGCTATTGCCCGCCAGCGCGCAGATTGTCAGCGGCGATATGCAGTTTCGTCGCCACGATTTGCGAAAGCTCTCCCCGCGGGAATATGCCGATCTCCGCGGTAACGAGCTGGCGATGATTTTCCAGGAGCCGATGACGTCGCTCAACCCCGCCTTTACCCTTGGGGACCAGCTCAGCGAAGCGGTTATGCGCCATCAGAACGTTTCGCGTGCGCAGGCGATGAATACCGCGCTGCAAATCCTGGAGAAGGTGCAGATCCCGGCGGCAGAGATGCGCCTGAAAGCGTATCCGCACCAGCTTTCTGGCGGCATGCGCCAGCGCGTGATGATTGCGATGGCGCTGATTAACCATCCGCGTTTGTTGATTGCCGACGAGCCGACCACCGCGCTGGACGTCACCATTCAGGCGCAAATCCTCGCGCTGCTCAACACCTTAAAAGAGGAGACCGGTACGGCGGTGCTGATGATCACCCATGATTTAGGCGTGGTGGCGGAAGTGGCGCAGCAGGTGGCGGTGATGTATGCCGGGCAGGTGGTGGAGCAGGGGAGCGTCGAGGCCATCTTTGCCGATCCGCAGCACCCGTACACCATTGGTCTGATGGGCTCTATTCCGTCCGCGGGCGCGCGTAAAGGGCCGCTCGCCACCATTCCCGGCGCGGTTCCCCTGGCGGAATCCATGCCGAAAGGTTGCCGCTTCGCGACCCGCTGCCCCTTCGCGCAAACACGCTGCCATAACGAAAAACCGTCGCTCACGGCGCAGGGGGCTGACCATCTGGTCGCCTGCTTCCGCGTGCCGCTGGAACAACACATTGCGCTGGGAGAGATCGCATGACCACGCCCATTCTTGAAGCCCTTGACCTGAGCAAGCGCTTCCCCGGCCCGAAGAAGCTTTTTACTCCAGCCCGCTTTGTGACGGCGGTGGATCGCGTCTCCCTCTCCGTGATGCCCGGCGAAACGCTGGCGATTGTCGGGGAGTCCGGGTCCGGCAAATCCACGCTCGGCCGTCTGCTGCTGCGTTTGCTGGCCGCCAGCGAAGGACGCGTGTTTTATCAGGGGGAAGAGATCACACACGCCTCAGGAGCTCGTCTCAACCAGCTGCGCCGGGAATTACAGATTATTTTTCAGGATCCTTTTGCGTCGCTAAACCCGCGCATGACGGTTGAGCAGATTGTGGGTGAGCCGCTGTGGCTGCATCAGGAGATGAAAAAAGCCGATCGTCACTATCGCGTTGCGGAACTGCTTAAAACCGTGGGTCTGCCTGCCGCCTGGGCGGCGCGTTTTCCGCACGAGTTTTCAGGTGGGCAACGCCAGCGCATTGGTATTGCGCGTGCGCTGGCCTCCGGGCCAAAACTGCTGCTGGGAGACGAGCCCGTCTCGGCGCTGGATGTTTCCGTGCAGGCGCAGGTGATCAATCTGCTGGAAAGCCTGAAGCATCAGCTGGGGCTAACGATGGTGATTGTTGCCCATGGCCTGGCGGTCATCCGCCATATGAGCGACCGCGTGGCAGTGATGTATCTCGGGCAGATCGTTGAGCTTGCCAGCGTCGACGAGATCTTTGACGCGCCTCTCCATCCTTACACCCAGGCGCTCATCGCCTCTGCACCGCAGATGCAGCCGGGCGCCCGACGCGCAGCCCCGTTGCTGCAAGGGGATTTACCGAACCCGGCCGATCCCCCGTCCGGATGCCGATTCCATACCCGTTGCCCGTATGCCACGGATGAATGTCGCCTTGCCGAGCCCATTAACCAGGTGCTGGAAGGCGGACGCCAGATTGCCTGCCACCGCTGGCAGGAGATTAACCGCGATCGCAGTGTTATACAGATAGCACCGCCGTCTGCCGCCTTTCTGCGCCGCCGCGCGCTGTTTGAACACGCGGCCTCTCACTCCTCCCTTCCTTCAAGGAACTCATGATAATGACAATGCGTAATTCTCTTTTGACCGTACTGGGAAGTGTTATGTTGCTCGGCGCGGCGCTGCCCGCCCAGGCTGAAAGCGTGCTGCGAGTAGGGCTGGGTGCAGACCCGGATATGCTCGATCCGCATCTGGCGCGTACCTATTATGGCCGCTTCGTTTTTGCCTCCCTGTGCGACAGGCTGGTGGATGTGGACGAAAACCTGAAAGTGGTGCCGGGTCTGGCGAAAGAGTGGACCTGGAGCGAGGATGGCAAAACCCTGACCTTCAATTTGCGTGAAGGCGTCACCTTCCATGACGGCGAAAAATTCGATGCGGCTGCGGCAAAATACAACCTCGACCGGGCGCTGACCTTAAAAGGCTCTCTGCGTAAAAGTGAAATATCGTCCGTGGAGTCCGTTGAGGTCACCGGCCCGATGCAGATCGCCCTGCACCTGAAAACCCCCGATGCTGCCCTGTTAATGCAGCTCACCGACCGCGCCGGGGCGATGATGGCCCCCGAAGCGGCGAAAAAGCCGGACTTTGCCGCCCATCCCGTCTGCTCCGGTCCTTATAAATTCGACAGCCGCGTCTCCCAGGATCGCATTGTTCTGACTCGTTTCGACAACTACTGGAATAAAGACGCTTACCACTTCGACAAGATCATCTATCTGCCGATCCCGGATGCCTCCGTGCGTCTGGCGAACCTGCGCGCGGGCGATCTCGATCTGACCGAAGGCATTGCTGCCAGCGACGTTAAAACCGTCGAAGCCGACAGCAAGCTGTCGCTGGCGAAGGTGACGGGGCTCGGGTATCAGGGCATCACCTTCAATATCAATAATGGCAAGGTGCCAGCGAACGATCCGTTCAAGGACGCCCGCGTGCGTGAAGCGTTCTCTCAGGCCATTGACCGCGATGCGCTCAATCAGGTGGTCTTTGAGGGGCTGTATACGCCTGCCAACCAGCCGTTTTCGACGGTAAGCCCGTATCACGTCAACCTGCCGGTGCCCCCGCGTGACGTCGACAAGGCGAAAGCGCTGCTTAAAGCCGCAGGCCTCGCGACGCCGCTGAACGTGAATCTGCTGGTGCCGAACAACCCAACCTCGCAGCAGGTCGGCCAGGTATTGCAGGCGATGGTGGCTGAAGCGGGCTTTACCCTGAATCTGCAGATGACCGAGTTCGCCACGCTGCTCGATCGCCAGCAGAGCGGTGATTACCAGCTGAGCTTCTCCGGCTGGTCAGGACGCCCGGACCCGGATGGCAGCATCTACGGTTTTATCCACAGCAAAGGGACGCTTAACGACGGCCGTTACAGCAATGCGCAGGTCGATGAGTGGCTGACCCAGGCGCGTCTCAGCAACGATAAAGCCGTTCGCCAGCCGCTGTACGACAAGGTAGTGAAGCAGCTGCAAACCGACATGCCTGTTGCCTACCTCTACTTTGAGCCGCGTATTTTCGGCCTGAACAAAAGCGTGCAGGGCTTTAAGCCATACCCGGACGGCATCGTGCGTCTGGCCGGTGTGACGCTGGCGAAATAACCGTCCCGAGGAGAGATCATGCTGGAACTGATTTGCAAACGGCTGCTGCTGGCCGTTCCGACGCTATTGCTGGTGAGTATGATGGTGTTCGGGCTGCAGAAGCTGCTGCCCGGCGATCCGCTCATCGCCATGGCGGGCGAAGAGCGCGATCCGGCGGTGATCGCCCAGCTGCGCGCTGAGCTCAATCTGGATGCGCCCATCCCGGTGCAGTATTTCCACTGGCTGACGCGCGCGCTGCAGGGCGATCTAGGGGTCTCCTTACGCACGCACGAACCGGTGACCGAGCTTATCGCCAGCAAACTGCCGGTCACGCTGGAGCTGTCGCTGCTGGCGATGATCATCGCCCTGGTGTTCGGCATCAGCATGGGGATCCTCGCGGCGGTGAACAAAAACAGCTGGGTCGATCACGGGGCGAACTTTGTGGCGATCTCCGGGATCTCGATACCGCACTTCTGGCTCGGGATCCTGCTGATACTGGTCTTTTCGGTCAATCTGCAGTGGCTGCCGGCGTCCGGGTTTGTGCCGTTTAGTGAAGATCCGGTGCAGAACCTGCGGACGTTGCTGCTGCCTGCCGCCGTGCTCGGCACCGGGCTGGCGGCCACGCTGATGCGCCATACCCGCGCCTCCATGATCGCCGTGCTCAAAGCTGACTACATCCGCACCGCGCGGGCCAAAGGGCTGCTGCCAAAAGCCGTCATTATCAAGCATGCGTTTCGCAACGCGCTGGTGCCGGTGATCACGCTTACCACGCTGCTGTTCGGCGAGCTGCTGGGCGGCGCGGTGCTGACCGAGCAGGTCTTCACCATTCCGGGATTTGGCAAAATGATCGTCGACTCGGTGTTTAACCGCGACTACGCGGTGGTGCAGGGCGTGGTGCTGATCGTGGCGATTGGCTTCCTGTTGCTGAACCTGCTGGCCGATGTGCTGTACGTTCTCATCAATCCGAAAATGCGAGGTTAACCATGGCGGAACTGACAACTCAAACCGTTGCGCCGGTTCTGCCCCGCGCGCAGAACCGGGTGCTGAAGAAATTTCTCGCCAATAAAAGCGCGGTGATCGGCGCGGTGATTGTGGGCTTCTTTGTGCTGGTGGCGCTGCTTGCACCGTGGATCGCGCCGTTCGATCCGGTGAAGGCGAATTTCCTCGCGGTGCGCAAAGCGCCCTCGGTGATGTACTGGTTCGGCACCGACGAGCTGGGGCGCGATATTTTATCCCGCATTATCTGGGGAGCCAGAACCTCGCTGATGGCGGGGTGTATGTCGGTGGTCATCGCCGTGGTCATCGGCGTGCCGCTGGGGCTGGTGGCTGGTTACTTTCAGAAGATGTGGGATGGGGTGATCTCACGCGTTATCGAAGCGCTGCTGGCCTGTCCGTTCCTGATCATGGCGATCGCCCTCGGGGCGTTTTTAGGGCCAAGCCTGACCAATGCCATGATCGCCATTGGCCTTTCCGCGATGCCGATCTTCGCCCGTCTCACGCGCGGCCAGGTGATCGCCATTCGCAACGAAGAGTACATCGACGGCGCGCGGGCGATAGGCCTGCCGGATCGCTGGATCATCATCAAATATGTCCTGCCGAACGTGATGTCACCCATTCTGGTGCAGGCCACGCTGGCCATTGCCTCGGCGATTATCGCCGAAGCCAGTCTCTCGTTTCTGGGTCTGGGGCAGCAGCCGCCAAACCCCTCCTGGGGCTCAATGCTTAACACCGCTAAAGGCTTTCTTGAGCAGGCGCCCTGGATGTCCGTCTTCCCCGGTGTGGCGATTTTCCTTGCCGTGCAGGGCTTTAATTTACTCGGCGACGGGCTGCGCGATGCGCTCGATCCGCGCCACGACTAAGGAGTCATGATGACCAAAGCGCTTGATTTTACGACCGGTTACGCTTCACGACGCCCGCCGATGATGGGCCATAACGCGGTAGCCACCTCGCAGCCGCTGGCGGCGCAGGCGGGGATGAAGATGCTGCAGCTGGGCGGCAACGCCGTTGATGCGGCTGTCGCCACCGCGATGGCGCTGACGGTGGTTGAACCCACCGGTAACGGGATTGGCAGCGATGCCTTCGCCATCGTCTGGGATGGTGAAAAGCTCCACGGCCTGAACGCCTCTGGCCGCTCGCCTGCGAGCTGGCATGCGGATCTGTTCGCTGGTAAAACGGCGATGCCGGAAATCGGCTGGGATGCGGTAACCGTGCCCGGTGCGGTATCGGGCTGGGTGGCGCTGGCGGAACGTTTTGGCACGCTGCCGCTGACCACGCTGGCGCAGCCTGCCATTGAGTATGCGCGTAACGGTTTCCCCGTCTCACCGTTGATTGGCCATCTCTGGCAGCGCGGTTATAACAAACTCAAAGACCAGCCGGGCTTTAGCGCCTGCTTCGCACCGGAAGGCCGCGCCCCGCGCGTAGGGGAGATCTTCCGTAACCCGGCGCAGGCGAACTCGCTGGAGCTGATTGCAAAAACCAACGGCGAGGCGTTTTATCGGGGCGAGCTGGCGCAGAAAATTGCCGCCTTCGCCAAAGCGCACGGCGCACATCTGACGGCTGAGGATCTGGCGAACCATCGTGTGGACTGGGTGGATCTGTTGTCGCGTGACTTTGCTGGCGGTTCGGTGCAGGAGCTGCCGCCGAACGGGCAGGGGATCGCCACGTTGATTGCGCTCGGCATTCTGGAGCAGTGCGGCATTGAGCACCATCATCCGGACTCCGTGCAATCCCTGCATTTATCCATTGAGGCGATGAAGCTGGCGCTGGCGGATCTCGACCGCTACGTGGCGGATGAAGCGCACATGGAGTTTGCGGCCAAAGAGCTGCTGAGCGACCATTATCTGAAATCGCGCGCGGCGCTTATCGACCCTGATAAAGCCTCGGATTTTGAGTACGGTTCGCCGACGCAGAGCGGCACGGTCTACATCAGCACCGCGGATGCCAGCGGGATGATGGTTTCGTTTATCCAGTCCAACTATATGGGCTTTGGTTCAGGAATTGTGGTGCCGGATACCGGCATCAGCCTGCAAAACCGCGGCTGCGGATTTGTGCTGGATCCGAAGCACCCGAACGCGCTGGCGGGCAGCAAGCGTCCGTTCCACACCATCATTCCGGGTTTTGCGATGGACGGCAACGGCCAGCCGCTGATGTCTTTTGGTGTGATGGGTGGGCCAATGCAGGCGCAAGGGCATATGCAGATGGCGCTGCGGATCATGCTGCACGGGCAAAACCCGCAGGCGGCAATCGACGCCCCGCGCTGGCGCGTGGTGCAGGGCCGGGAGGTGATCGTCGAATCGACGTTCGATCGCAACACCATTGCTGCCCTGCGTGAACGTGGCCACCACATCGTCGTGGAAGATCCGCTCCAGGAGTATAACTTTGGCGGTGCGCAGGTGATTTACCGGATGCCGGAAGGGCACTACGTGGCCGCGACGGAGAGCCGCAAAGACGGGCAGGCGCTGGTGAGTTGATCTTTTATCCTCCCTCTCCCTTTGGGAGAGGGTTGGGGTGAGGGGAAAATGTCACCCAATACTAAACGGATCCGCATCCTGCCATGCGGGGAACTTCTCGCGATACTCCTTCAGCGCCGTCAACGACAGCTCGGCATCAATGCGCGTCGCCTGATGCGGTTCGGCGGTGGCGATGATCTCGCCCTGCGGATTCACCACCCGGCTATCGCCCCGGTAGTGATGTCCGTTGCCGTCTGTTCCCACGCGGTTACACCCCACCACGTACGCCTGGTTTTCAATTGCGCGTGCCACCAGCAGCGACTGCCAGTGCAGGGAGCGCGGCGCAGGCCAGTTGGCGACATACAGCGCCAGGTCGTAATCGTTGCGGTTGCGCGACCAGACCGGGAAGCGCAGGTCGTAGCAGACCAGCGGCAGAATACGCCAGCCGCGCCATTCAAACACCACGCGTTCGTTGCCGGCTTGATAATGATGATGCTCATCGGCCATGCGGAACAGGTGGCGCTTATCGTAAAAATGGACCTTCCCCTCCGGCTCAACCAGCAGGAAGCGGTTCACCGGGCCGCGTTCCGTTTGCAGGGCGGCGCTACCGGCGATCAGCGCGTTGGTCTGCTGCGCTTTGGCGTGCATCCAGGCGACCACCTCATCCTGCGGCATCGACTGTTGTGCGGCTTCCATCGCGAAGCCCGTGGTGAACATCTCCGGCAGGACAATCACATCGCGCCCGGTAATGCCTTCCAGTTGACGATCAAAGTGGCGCAGGTTGGCAGGGCCATCCATCCACACTAAAGGTTGCTGCAAAATAGAAATCTTCAGACCAGGCACAATTCAGACTCCTCAAACGACCCTTTTTGACACTGTAGCACGACATAAAGAGAAAAGATGGCAATAAAAAACCCCGCACGTGGCGGGGTTTTTCAGGACGAAACGCGTTAAGCGGCTTCAGGTTTGCGGTGTTTCTCCGGCAGCTTTACCGGCTGTGTTGCCAGCTCGTCCGGTTCGAAATCATCGACGTTAATGCTGCGCAGACGGCTCTCTTCGGCTTTCACCAGGAGTGCGGCTTCGCTGTTGTCAATGATGCCACCCGCCAGTGCCTGTTTCGCCAGTTCATCCAGGCGGGTAAACGGCAGGTTTTTGCCCAGCTGTTTACAGATCTTCTGGTGAATCGGGTCGGCGGCCATCACGTCCAGCAGCGCCTCTTCCAGCAGACCCACCGGGTTATGTGGCGTTGGCGCCAGATACTGACCTCGGCCGATACGTGAGCGGGTTGCACTCGGTACCTGCAGGATTTTCGCCACTTTATGATCCAGCTTGTCAGACGGCGCCAGATGATGACGACCGGTTGGGAAGATCGCCACGCGCAGGGCACCTGCCACCAGACGGTTAGGGAAGTTCACCAGCAGATCGTCAATCGCCTGCTCGGCCTGATACAGCGCATCCTGCACCCCCCAGTGCACCAGCGGCAGATCCGCTTCCTGACGGCCTTCGTCGTCGTAGCGTTTCAGTACCGCAGAAGCCAGGTAGAGCTGGCTCAGCACATCACCCAGACGGGCAGAGATGCGCTCGCGACGCTTCAGGCTACCGCCCAGCACTGCCATGGAGACGTCGGACAGCAGCGCCAGGTTGGCGCTCAGCCGGTTCAGATGCTGGTAATAACGTTTTGTCGCATCATGGGTTGGCGTGGCGCTGGTCAGCCCGCGGGTCAGACCCAGCCAGAAGCTGCGCACTTTATTGCTGCCTACATGACCGATATGTTTGAACAGCAGCTTGTCGAAGGCATCCACGTCGTTGTTCTGCGCGGCGGCCATCTCTTCCAGCACGTACGGATGGCAGCGAATCGCCCCCTGGCCGAAGATCATCATGCTGCGGGTCAGGATGTTTGCCCCTTCTACGGTGATGGCGATCGGTGCGCCCTGATAGCCACGCGCCAGGAAGTTGCCTTCGCCGAGCATAATGCCTTTACCACCTGCGATATCCATTGCATCAATGATCGACTGCTGTGCGCGGTGGGTGCAGTGGTACTTCACAATCGCGGACAGTACGGCCGGTTTTTCACCCAGCATAATGCCGTAGGTAATTAACGACGCGGCGGCATCCATCACGTAGGCGTTGCCTGCGATACGCGCCAGCGGCTCTTCGATCCCTTCCATCTTGCCGATGGAGATTTTGAACTGACGACGGATGTGCGCGTAGGCACCAATCCCCATCGCCACCGATTTCAGCCCGCCGGTTGAGTTCGACGGCAGGGTAATGCCGCGACCAACGGACAGACATTCCACCAGCATACGCCAGCCCTGACCGGCCATTTTCGGCCCACCGATGATGTAATCAATCGGGACAAAGATATCCTGACCGCGGGTCGGACCGTTCTGGAACGGCACGTTCAGCGGGAAGTGGCGACGACCAATTTCAACGCCCGGGGTAGAGGTGGGGATCAGCGCACAGGTAATGCCCAGATCTTCTTCACCACCCAGCAGTTTTTCCGGGTCGGAGAGTTTAAACGCAAGGCCCAGCACGGTAGCGACAGGCGCGAGCGTAATGTAGCGTTTGTTCCAGGTCAGGCGCATACCCAGCACCTGTTCGCCCTGCCATTCGCCCATGCAGACTACGCCGGTATCCGGGATGGCGCCTGCATCGGAACCCGCTTCCGGGCTGGTCAGTGCGAAGCATGGAATTTCCTGACCGCGTGCCAGACGCGGCAGATAGTGATCTTTCTGCTCTTTTGTACCGTAATGCTGCAGCAGTTCGCCCGGGCCTAAGGAGTTAGGTACGCCCACGGTGATCGCCAGGATCCCGGAGACGCCAGCCAGTTTTTGCAGCACGCGAGCCTGAGCGTACGCGGAGAATTCCAGACCGTCATACTCTTTTTTGATGATCATCGCGAAGAAGCGATGCTCTTTCAGGTATGCCCACAGCTCCGGCGGCAGGTCGGCCATTTCATGGGTGATGGCAAAGTCATTGGCCATACGGCAGGCTTCTTCTACCGGGCCGTCAATAAAGGCTTGTTCTTCCGCTGTCAGACGCGGCTGCGGGTAGTTATGCAGTTTTTTCCAGTCCGGGTTGCCCTGGAACAGATCGCCTTCCCACCAGGTGGTACCGGCGTCAATCGCTTCTTTCTCGGTGCGCGACATCGGTGGCATCACTTTGCGGAAACCTTTGAATACCGGCGCGGAGATCATCGACTTACGCATCGGGGCAAAGTTAAACGGCAGAAGGATGATGGCCAGCGGCACTAAAAGCCAGATATTCCAGAGACCTGCGACGCCAAGCGCAGCCGTCCAGGCCAGAAGAATCAGGCTGCTCAGGAATAAACTTACACGGTGATAGAACAGCACACCGAGCAGGACAACGGTTGCGAGAATGCTCAAAATCATCATAAAGAAAAGCTCCCTTGCTTGTAGGAGGTCTGACCACTTGTGATGATATGGTTGTAGTTGATGTTATTTCCTTTAGCAATGTGTTTACAAAATAATTACAACCTGGTTCACATTGTTCGTTTGTTTGCCGGCACGAAAACGCAAAACGTCAGACGATTCGCATCCCTTTAGCTTCTCGCTTTTATTGCTATCCGGTACACTCCACTGTGTTATCTCATCAATACTGAAGGATTATCCTCATGTACCAGGATCTTATTCGTAACGAACTGAACGAAGCGGCGGAAACGCTGGCTAACTTTCTGAAAGATGATGCCAATATTCACGCTATTCAGCGCGCGGCGGTCCTGCTGGCCGACAGTTTCAAAGCCGGTGGCAAAGTGCTCTCCTGCGGTAACGGGGGGTCCCACTGCGACGCTATGCACTTCGCAGAAGAGCTGACCGGGCGTTATCGTGAAAACCGTCCGGGCTACCCGGCGATTGCGATCTCCGACGTGAGCCATATCTCCTGCGTGGGCAACGATTTCGGTTACGACTACATCTTCTCCCGCTACGTTGAAGCGGTTGGTCGTGAAGGTGACGTGCTGCTGGGTATCTCCACTTCGGGCAACTCTGGTAACGTGATCAAAGCGATTGCGGCGGCGCGTGAAAAAGGGATGAAAGTCATCACCCTGACGGGCAAAGATGGCGGTAAGATGGACGGTACCGCGGACGTTGAAATCCGTGTTCCGCACTTCGGTTATGCTGACCGCATTCAGGAAATTCACATCAAAGTGATCCACATCCTGATCCAGCTGATCGAAAAAGAGATGGTTAAGTAAGGCTTCGCTGGGGGGCACCGGTGCCCCCCGCAGTTGTGGAGTGGAGGTAATCTATGTGCGAACTGCTCGGGATGAGCGCCAATGTGCCAACCGATATCTGCTTTAGTTTCACCGGGCTGGTACAGCGCGGTGGGGGAACCGGGCCGCATAAAGACGGCTGGGGTATCACCTTCTACGAAGGCAAAGGGTGTCGCACGTTCAAGGATCCACAACCCAGCTTTAACTCACCGATTGCCAAACTGGTGCAGGATTACCCCATTAAATCCTGTTCGGTAATCGCCCATATTCGTCAGGCAAACCGCGGCGAAGTGGCGCTCGAAAATACCCATCCGTTTACCCGTGAGCTGTGGGGCCGTAACTGGACCTACGCGCATAACGGGCAACTTACGGGCTATAAGTCGCTGGAGACCGGTAATTTTCGCCCGGTTGGCGAAACCGACAGCGAAAAAGCCTTTTGCTGGCTGCTGCATAAGCTGACAGAGCGTTATCCGCGCACCCCTGGCAACATGGCGGCGGTATTTAAATATATTGCGTCGCTGGCGTCTGAACTGCGCGAGAAGGGCGTGTTTAACATGCTGTTGTCTGACGGGCGCTATGTGATGGCGTTCTGCTCGACGAATCTCTTCTGGATCACCCGTCGTGCACCGTTTGGCGTGGCAAAACTGCTCGATCAGGATGTGGAAATTGATTTTCAGAAAGAGACCACACCAAATGATGTGGTCACTGTTATCGCCACGCAGCCGCTGACCGGCAACGAGACCTGGCAGAAGATTATGCCAGGCGAGTGGGTGTTATTTTGTCTCGGGGACCGTGTAATTTGATGCCAGCTGTGGGTGGACAACTTCGTGGCTCAGCGGTTTGCTGACCACATAACGGCCATCCACAACCGAGACGACAGGCGGCTTGTGCGTCTGCTCGAAATAGTCATAGCCCGGTTTTAGCTGTTTCCAGAAATCCGCGTAGTAAGAGTACTTGTGACGCGCCATGTTGGCATCGGTCATGCGGAACGGATAGATGCTGACCTGAACGTTTGGCTGACCAAAGACCAGTGCGCCCGTGACAAACTGGAAAATCTCATCAATGCCGGAATCGGTCATCGCGTAACAGCCGATGGACACACAGGCACCGTGGATCATCAGATATTTACCTTCGTAACCGTGCGCACGGTCAAAGGCATTCGGGAAGCCGATATTA
Source organism: Enterobacter sp. A8 (assembly GCF_004296595.1). Taxonomy (NCBI): domain Bacteria; kingdom Pseudomonadati; phylum Pseudomonadota; class Gammaproteobacteria; order Enterobacterales; family Enterobacteriaceae; genus Enterobacter; species Enterobacter sp. A8. The sequence goes on along the minus strand of NZ_SCMF01000002.1, from coordinate 739,398 downwards.
ATCGCTTTATAGAAACGGCTATCCGGTTTTAGCTGGTTACGCTGAACGTTGTAAAACCCTTCCGGGCTTTTGAAATCGCCCTGACGCTGTTTTGGCCCCAGACCACCGGAGTAGTTACAAATCTTGTAGCTGTCGAGCAGCTGATATGTCTCACCCATTTTCACAAACAGGTCGAGTGTGCGTTCTTCCTTGAAGATTTGAATATAAACGGGGGATCCCATTAGCTGCTGTTTATATTCTTTGCTCACAGGCGTGGTTGAACTGTTGCTGCTGAGCAGCCCGGCAAACGACACGCACGGAATCAGGAGCATCGCAATGAACAATGCGATTTTACGCATACTACAAGTTCCTTGATAAAACTAAGACCAACTTGCCAGAACGGCAAAAGAGACCCGAAATCAGATTAATCTGTTAGGAGCGCTCACATTAGCACCGCTATAGATTTTCGCAAGAGCGGAGCTGTTAGTTTACAAATTAGTTTTACTTTATAACCCATCAAAATCGCGCTGGCTCCAGGAACTTTGCGTATCAGTTCGCAATTTGACACCTGCAGCTGAGTTTTATCTGCCCGGAAAACGCCGGAAATGGTACACTTCACGCCCTCAGAATAGTTGTTCACGGAAACTTGCTAACCACATGTTTAAAATAAGAAAAGGACTTGACCTGCCCATCGCAGGCGTGCCCGAACAGCACGTTTCGGCAGGCGCAAGCGTTCGCCATGTTGCCATTCTGGGCGACGATTACGTGGGGATGCGCCCCTCAATGCTGGTCCAGCAGGACGATCGCGTCATTAAAGGGCAGGCGCTCTTCGAAGATAAAAAAAATCCCGGCGTGATGTTTACCGCCCCTGCCAGCGGCACCGTTGTGGCGATCAACCGTGGCGAACGTCGCGTGTTGCAGTCGGTGGTTATCCGCATTGAAGGGGATGAACAGCGTGAGTTTGCCCATTATGAGGCCGCAGACCTCGCGGCGTTGAGCCGTGAAACCGTTCAGGCGCAACTGCTGGACGCCGGTTTGTGGACCGCATTTCGCACACGCCCTTTCAGCAAAACGCCTGTGCCTGGCACGGTTCCGGCCGCTATCTTCGTTACGGCAATCGACACCAACCCACTCAGTGCAGACCCGCAGCCGGTTATTCTGGCACAACGTCAGGCCTTTGATGCCGGGCTGACCGTTCTCACGCGGCTGACGCCCGGGAAAGTCCACGTGTGCCAGGCCAGTGCCGGTAAACTTGGCGGCCATCCGCAGGGACAGGTGACGTTTAATGAATTTGCAGGCCCGCATCCGGCGGGGCTGGTGGGAACGCATATTCACTTCCTTGAGCCGGTCAGCCTGACAAAACAGGTCTGGCACCTTAACTATCAGGACGTGATTGCCATCGGCAAACTCTTTACCACCGGTAAGCTCTGCACAGAGCGAGTGATCGCGATTGGCGGGCCGCAGGCGGCAAACCCGCGCCTGGTGACAACGCTGTTGGGGGCGGATATCAATGAACTGCTGGACGACGAAACCAAAGCGGGTGAAAACCGTCTGATTTCCGGTTCGGTACTCAGCGGCCGTCATGCCGTTGGGCCGCAGGCCTATCTGGGACGCTTCCATCTGCAGGTGAGCATTGTACTGGAAGGGCGTGAGAAAGAGCTCTTTGGCTGGGTGCTGCCAGGTGCAGAAAAGTATTCCGTCACCCGCACCACGCTCGGCCACTTCCTGCGTCATAAGCTGTTCAACTTCTCCACCAGCACAAACGGCGGTGAGCGCGCCATGGTGCCGATTGGCAACTACGAGCGTGTTATGCCGCTTGATATTCTGCCCACCGTGCTGCTGCGCGATCTGCTTGCCGGGGACACCGACAGCGCCCAGGCGCTGGGTTGCCTGGAGCTGGACGAAGAAGATCTGGCGCTCTGTACCTATGTCTGTCCGGGAAAATACGAATATGGACCGGTATTGCGCGAGGTGTTAACCCGCATTGAGCAGGAAGGATAACCATGGGCTTAAAACACCTCTTTGAAAAAATAGAGCCGCATTTTACCGAGGGTAAACTGAAGAAGTACTACCCGCTGTATGAAGCGACGACGACCATTTTCTACACGCCAGGTCTGGTGACGAAAGGCGCGGCGCACGTTCGTGACGCCATCGACCTGAAGCGAATGATGATTCTGGTCTGGTTTGCCGTCTTCCCGGCAATGTTCTGGGGCATGTACAACGTGGGGCTGCAGACCATTCCGGCGCTGCATCATCTGTACGATGCTCAGCAACTGGCGCAGGTGATCCAGTCTGACTGGCATTACCGTCTGGCACAGTCGCTTGGCGTAAGTTTTGCCCCAGACGCGGGCTGGATCAGCATGATGACGCTGGGGGCGGTGTTCTTCCTGCCGATCTACATCACGGTATTTATCGTGGGTGGGTTCTGGGAAGTGCTGTTTGCCATTATTCGTAAACATGAGATCAACGAAGGCTTCTTTGTTACTTCCATTCTGTTTGCCCTGATTGTCCCGCCAACGTTACCGCTCTGGCAGGCCGCGCTGGGGATCAGCTTTGGTGTGGTCATCGCGAAAGAGATCTTCGGGGGAACCGGGCGTAACTTCCTCAACCCTGCGCTGGCAGGGCGTGCGTTCCTGTTCTTTGCCTATCCGGCGCAAATCTCCGGCGATCTGGTCTGGACCGCTGCGGACGGCTTCTCTGGGGCGACACCGCTTTCACAATGGGCGGCGCACGGCGGTGAAACGCTGGTGAACAATGCGACAGGCCAACCCGTGACCTGGTTTGATGCGTTTATGGGCAACATCCCGGGCTCCATTGGGGAGGTCTCCACGCTGATGATTTTGATTGGCGGGGCGATCATCCTGTTTGGTCGCGTGGCCTCCTGGCGGATTGTCGCCGGTGTCATGATCGGCATGGTGCTGACTGCCACACTGTTCAACCTTATCGGTTCCGCCACCAACCCGATGTTCTCCATGCCCTGGTACTGGCATCTGGTGCTGGGCGGTTTCGCCTTCGGCATGATGTTCATGGCCACCGATCCGGTTTCTGCTTCCTTTACTGACAGAGGGAAATGGAGCTATGGCGTGCTCATCGGGGTGATGTGTGTCCTGATTCGTGTGGTCAACCCGGCCTATCCGGAAGGGATGATGTTGGCCATTCTGTTTGCCAACCTGTTTGCACCACTGTTCGATTATCTGGTCGTGCGCGCCAACATTAAGCGGAGGAAGGCACGTGGCTGAAATCAAAAATAACGACAGCATCGGCAAAACGCTGCTGGTGGTGCTGGTCCTGTGTCTGGTCTGTTCCATTGTGGTGGCTGGTTCTGCCGTGGGGTTAAAGCCGCGACAGCAGGAGCAGCGCGCGCTGGATAAACAGCGCAACATCCTGGCCGTCGCCGGGCTGATGCAGGAAGGGATGAGTGCAGACGATGTGTCGGCCGTCTTTGCTGAGCGCATCACCGCGCGTCTGGTGGATTTAAAAACGGGCCAGCTGCTGGATAAAGATCCGGCGAAATATAACCAGGCGTTGGCATTAAAAGACCCGCAGATGAGCATGACGCTGGACGCATCTCAGGATCCGGCGGGCATTAAGCGTCGCAGCAATCTGGCTGAAATCTACCTCGTACGTGATGAGCAAAAACAGGTGCAGGAAGTGGTGCTGCCCATCTACGGCAACGGCCTGTGGTCAATGATGTACGCCTTCGTGGCGCTTGATACGGATGGCCGCACCGTGAAAGGCATCACCTACTATGACCAGGGCGAAACGCCGGGGCTTGGTGGTGAAGTGGAGAACCCTAACTGGCGCGCGCAGTTTGTCGGGAAGAAAGTGCTCGACGACAGCGGAGCGCCTGCGCTGAAGGTGATGAAAGGGTCTGCGCGTCCTGACGATGTCTATGCCGTTGACGGGCTATCCGGGGCCACGCTCACCTCCAAAGGGGTGCAGCACAGTTTTGATTTCTGGATGGGCGAACTCGGTTTTGGTCCTTTCCTGAAAAATGTACGTGAAGGAGCGCTGAACCATGGCTGATACGGGTGAACTGAAAGAAGTTAAAAAGGTGCTGATTGGCCCACTTTTAGCCAATAACCCGATAACGCTGCAGGTGCTGGGTGTGTGTTCAGCCCTGGCGGTGACCACCAAGCTGGAAACGGCGGTGGTGATGACGCTGGCAGTAACGCTGGTTACCGCGTTTTCCAGCATGTTTATCTCGATGATCCGCCACCATATCCCCAACAGCGTGAGGATCATCGTGCAGATGGCGATCATCGCCTCGCTGGTGATCGTGGTCGATCAGCTGCTGCGAGCCTTTGCCTATGAAATATCGAAACAGCTTTCGGTATTTGTGGGCCTGATTATCACCAACTGTATCGTGATGGGACGTGCAGAAGGCTATGCCATGAAAATGCCCCCGCTGGCGAGCTTTATGGACGGCATCGGCAACGGCCTCGGCTACGGCGTAATCCTGCTGTCCGTAGGGTTCCTGCGTGAGTTGATTGGCAGCGGTAAGCTGTTTGGCATCACGGTGCTGGACACGGTACAGAACGGCGGCTGGTATCTGCCAAACGGCCTGTTCCTGCTGGCTCCAAGCGCATTTTTCATTATCGGTTTGCTGATCTGGCTGATTCGTACCCTGAAGCCAGAACAGCAGGAAAAGGAGTAACCGACAATGGCTCATTACCTGAGTTTATTTGTGCGCGCGGTGTTTGTTGAAAACATGGCGCTCGCGTTCTTCCTCGGCATGTGTACGTTCCTTGCCGTGTCCAAAAAGGTATCGACAGCATTTGGCCTGGGCATAGCGGTTACCGTGGTGCTTGGCCTGTCGGTGCCGATCAACAACCTGGTGTACAACTTTGTCCTGCGCGACAGCGCGCTGGTGGAGGGGGTGGATCTCAGCTTCCTGAACTTCATCACCTTTATCGGTGTGATTGCGGCGCTGGTGCAAATCCTTGAGATGATCCTTGATAAATATTTCCCGTCACTCTACAACGCGCTGGGGATCTTCCTGCCGTTGATCGCGGTGAACTGCGCCATCTTCGGTGGCGTCTCGTTTATGGTTCAGCGTGATTACAACTTCAGCGAATCAATTGTGTATGGTTTCGGCTCCGGGATCGGCTGGATGCTGGCTATCGTCACCATGGCGGGGATCCGCGAAAAAATGAAATATGCCAACGTGCCTGCAGGCCTGCGTGGCTTAGGGATCACCTTTATCACCACCGGTCTCATGGCGCTGGGCTTTATGTCCTTCTCCGGTGTGCAGCTATAAGGGCTAACTGATGGAAATTATGCTTGGCGTGGCGATGTTCACGCTGATTGTACTGGTGCTGTCGGGGTTGATTCTGGTGGCGCGTGCGAAGCTGGTGAATTCCGGCGATGTCATTATCGATATCAACGATGAACCGCAAAACCAGATCCGCACGCCAGCCGGCGATAAACTGCTGAATACGCTTGCTGGCAACGGCATCTTCGTCTCTTCGGCCTGCGGCGGCGGTGGCTCCTGCGGGCAGTGCCGCGTAAAGGTGAAAGAGGGCGGTGGCGATATTCTGCCCACTGAGCTGTCGCACATCACCAAGCGTGAGGCGAAAGAGGGCTGCCGTCTGGCCTGCCAGGTCGCGGTGCGCCAGAACATGAAAATTGAACTGCCGGAGGAGATTTTCGGCGTTAAAAAATGGGAATGCGAAGTTATCTCCAACGATAACAAAGCCACCTTTATCAAAGAGCTTAAACTGCGGGTGCCTGAAGGAGAGAGCGTTCCGTTCCGGGCGGGGGGCTATATCCAGATTGAATGTCCGGAGCACACCGTAGCCTACGCTGACTTCGATGTGCCTGACGAATACCGTGCCGACTGGGATAAATTCAACCTCTTCCGCTTTGTCTCTGAGGTTAAAGAGCCCGCGCTTCGTGCTTACTCCATGGCGAACTACCCGGAAGAGAAGGGTATCATCATGCTTAACGTGCGTATCGCCACGCCGCCGCCAGCGGTACCGCATGCGCCGCCGGGCATCATGTCATCGTATATCTGGTCATTAAAACCGGGCGACAAGGTGACCATCTCCGGCCCGTTTGGCGAGTTCTTTGCGAAAGAGACCGATGCCGAAATGGTATTTATCGGCGGTGGTGCAGGAATGGCGCCGATGCGTTCGCACATCTTCGACCAGCTCAAGCGGCTTGGCAGTCAGCGTAAAATTAGCTTCTGGTACGGGGCGCGTTCGCTGCGTGAGATGTTCTATGACGATGAGTTCGAACAGCTGGCGCGTGAAAACCCTAACTTCACCTTCCATGTGGCGCTTTCCGATCCGCAGCCGGAAGATAACTGGACCGGCCATACGGGCTTCATCCACAACGTGCTGTATGAAAACTACCTCAAACAGCATCCTGCGCCGGAAGACTGCGAGTTTTATATGTGTGGTCCGCCAGTGATGAACGCCGCCGTGATCAAGATGCTTAAAGATCTGGGCGTGGAAGATGAGAACATCCTGCTGGATGATTTTGGAGGCTGATGATGCTGACGTTTCTGGCAACCTTCGCGGTCTTTGTACTGGTCATATTCGGCATGTCGTTAGGCTGGATCATCAAGCGCAAAAGCATTCAGGGCAGCTGCGGTGGGATCTCGTCCATTGGCATGGAAAAAGTCTGCGACTGCCCGGAACCGTGCGATGCCCGTAAAAAAAGGATGGCGCGGGAGCAGCAGCGCCGAATTTTGTAAATCGCGACGTAACGATAACAGCAGGCCGCATTATTGCGGCCTGCTGGCTTATTTAGCCCACGCTTTTGCGGCGGCGGGCGAGTCGACCATCACCGCATCCGCCTGCAGCGCCTCTGCCTTTTTATAATCTTCGGCGGTGTTCACGCCCAGCAAGATAACGTGACTGTTGCCCTGCGAGCGGAAACAGTCCATGGATTCTTTATCCCAGGTGAGGGTTGAGCGGGACACCCCTTCACCAAGGGTAAATTTCTCAACCACGTCAACGGTTCTGTTCAGCTCTAGCGCGTACCAGTACTCCTGCATCGTCTGCTCTGGTGGCAGGCACTGGTGGCTCAGCGATACCGTTACCAGCCGGGAGCGCGTTTCACTGCGGGTAACAAAGCGTGGGATTGCTGCCGGAAGCGAGGCAAGATAACGGTCCTCAGTAGAATAAACCCTCACCCGCCCCAGACTCTGGGTCTCATTAAGCACCGCAAGAAGCGCTTTTCCCATCGTGGCCGGATCGGCATCAGGTGATTTGATATCAATATAAAACCGGGTTTGTGGCCAGGTTTCCAGTACGCTTTTCAGGGTGGGGATCGTCACCCCTTTGCCACGCCACGGATGGGTTTCACCGCCCCAGCTCCAGCCAGCGTCAACTGCCGATAACTCCGCAAGCGTGTAGTCCGAGATTTTGCCTGTTTTGTTCGTCAGCGCTTTTAAATCAGAAGGACGATACAGGACCGGAACGCCATCTTTACTGAGCTGCACGGTTATCCAGACTGCCTGAGCCTGATTCTCTAAGGCCAGTTTGATCGCTTGTGCTGTGTTTTCTGGCGCATCGGCTGTTCCGCCCCGGTGGGCAACGATCTGTGGGCCAGCGAAGCTCGTTCCCGTCACGAGCAGCAGAGAGAGCGCGAGTATTTTTCTCATGAATTTATATCCTTATTCACATAAAAAATTAATATATACAACAAGTTACGTGTTGTTTTTTGTATCATATTTTTATGACAAATAAGAGAAGGTAAATCTGCTGTCGCATTTTTTAGACTTTGATATACTGTATATAAATACATGTGTGGTGGTCGTAATGCGCAAAATAATCCATGTCGATATGGACTGTTTTTTTGCCGCAGTGGAGATGCGTGACAACCCGGCGCTGCGGGATATTCCTATTGCCATTGGCGGTAGCCGTGTCCAGCGCGGTGTAATCAGCACCGCCAACTATCCTGCGCGCAAATTTGGCGTGCGCAGCGCCATGCCTACCGCCATGGCGCTTAAGCTTTGTCCTCATCTCACGCTTTTACCCGGTCGCTTTGAGGCGTACAAAGAAGCGTCCCTGCATATCCGCGAAATCTTCTCTCGCTACACCTCACTGATTGAACCTCTGTCGCTGGACGAAGCTTATCTTGATGTCACCGACAGCGTGCACTGTCACGGCTCCGCGACGCTGATGGCGCAGGAGATCCGCCGGACTATCTTCCAGGAACTGAATCTGACCGCGTCGGCAGGTGTCGCACCGGTGAAATTCCTCGCCAAAATAGCGTCCGATCTCAACAAGCCCGACGGTCAGTACGTTATCACCCCGGAAGAGGTCCCGGCGTTTTTAAAAACGCTGCCGCTCGGCAAAATCCCGGGTGTAGGCAAAGTCTCTGCGGCAAAGCTGGAAAGCATGGGGTTGCGAACCTGCGAAGATGTACAGCGCAGCGATTTAGCCATGCTGCTTAAACGCTTCGGAAAATTTGGCCGCGTGCTGTGGGAGCGCAGTCAGGGGATAGACGAGCGCAGTGTCAGCAGCGAGCGGCTGCGAAAGTCGGTTGGAGTTGAACGCACACTGATTGAAGATATTCATGACTGGTCTGAATGCGAAACCATCATTACGGAGCAGCTCTATCCTGAACTGGAACGGCGCTTAATCAAGGTCAAACCGGACCTGCTGATTGCCCGTCAGGGCGTGAAGCTTAAGTTCAATGATTTTCAGCAGACGACTCAGGAGCACGTCTGGCCGCGCCTGAATAAAGAGGATCTCATCGCGACGGCGAAAAAGGCCTGGGATGAACGTCGGGGCGGGCGAGGGGTCAGGCTGGTGGGGTTACACGTTACCTTGCTGGATCCGCAGCTGGAACGTCAGCTGGTATTGGGATTGTAAAAAGGCCGGTGGCGCGACGTTGTTCACCCTCTCCCTTTGGGAGAGGGCTGGGGTGAGGGTATTACTTAGCAGGAATCGCTTTCAGCAGTTCAGTCAGCAGGGTCCAGTAATGGCCCACGCTTTCAATGTGAACCTGCTCATCCGGCGAGTGTGGTCCGGTAATGGTTGGCCCAATGGAGACCATATCCATGTTCGGGTACGGCTTCTTGAACAGACCACATTCCAGACCCGCGTGGATCACCTGAATGTTCGGGGTGCTGTTGAACAGACGCTGGTATGTTTCACGCACCAGTGCCATCACCGGAGAGCTTGCGTCCGGCTGCCAGCCTGGGTAGCTGCCTTTGGCAGAGGTTTTCGCTCCGGCCAGCGTGCCCAGAGATTCCAGCATGCTCACCACATACTCTTTACCGGTGTCGATAAGCGATCGGATCAGGCAGATGATCTCTGCGCTGTCGTCGCCCATGGTGACCACACCCACGTTCAGAGAGGTTTCAACCACCCCTTTCGCGACGTCTGAGTTGCGGATCACGCCGTTTGGTGTCGCGTTTAACAGCTGAATAAAGGTGTCACGAGACTGGGTGGTCAGCGCGGCTTTATCCGTGGACACGGACTCCAGCACCACGGTCAGGTTCTTCTCTTTCGCGGACAGTTCGTTTTTCAGGATATCCAGATAGACGCTGGAGAGCTTTTTCAGCTCGTCCGCTTTGGCGGCTGGAACGGCTACCGTCGCGAACGCTTCACGTGGGATTGCGTTGCGCAGCGTACCGCCGTTGAAATCGACCAGACGCAGGTCCAGCTCAGCCGCGTGGCCCGCCAGGAAGCGTGCCAGCAGTTTGTTGGCGTTGCCCAGGCCTAAGTGAATATCACCGCCGGAGTGGCCGCCTTTAAGCCCTTTCAGCGTCAGCTTGAAGGTCTGGAAGCCAGCAGGCACCGCTTCACGGGAGAGCGGCAGGGTAGAGATAAAATCAATCCCGCCCGCGCAGCCCATGTAGATCTCGCCTTCTTCTTCAGAGTCGGTGTTGATCAGAATATCCGCCTGCAGCCAGTTCGCCTGCAGACCGAACGCACCGTCCATGCCCGCTTCTTCGGTCATGGTCAGCAGCACTTCCAGTGGACCGTGCTGAACGCTGTCGCCCGCCAGTACCGCCAGCGCAGAGGCCATACCGATACCGTTATCTGCACCCAACGTGGTGCCGCGCGCTTTCACCCAGTCGCCGTCGATGTACGGCTGGATCGGGTCTTTCGTGAAGTCGTGAACGGTGTCGTTGTTTTTCTGTGGCACCATGTCCAGGTGCGCCTGCAGCACAACCGGTTTACGGTTTTCCATGCCTGCGGTCGCCGGTTTGCGGATCAGAATGTTGCCAACCTGGTCGCGTTCAGCGTGCAGACCTTTTTCCTTCGCCCAACCCATAATATGTTCGGCAAGCTGTTCTTCATGGTAAGACGGGTGTGGAATGGAGCAGATTTTGGCAAAAATATCCCACAGCGGCTGGGGAGATAATTGAGACAGTTCAGACACGATAAGTCTCCTTGTCGATGCCCTGCAAAGCGAGTTGCAGGTCACAGGGTTAGCAGGTTAATAGTTACCACAAGTCAGGCTTGCGAGATGCAACTGAGAATACCACTTTCTCCGATGGCTGGTAGCATAAAGCATGTAAAAACTCAGGCAGAGGGCGCTAAACACTGGTTTTTAGTGCGTCAGATCTCTATAATCTCGCGCAACCTATTTCCCCCTCGAACACTTTTTAAGCCGTATAAAAACAGGCTGGGACACTTCACATGAGCGAAAAATACGTCGTCACCTGGGACATGTTGCAGATCCACGCACGCAAACTGGCCGCGCGTCTGATGCCTTCTGAACAGTGGAAAGGCATTATTGCCGTTAGCCGTGGCGGTCTGGTACCGGGGGCGCTGCTGGCCCGTGAGCTGGGTATTCGTCATGTCGATACCGTCTGCATTTCCAGCTATGACCACGACAACCAGCGTGAGCTGAAAGTGCTGAAACGCGCGGAAGGCGACGGTGAAGGTTTCATCGTTATTGATGACCTGGTGGATACCGGCGGTACCGCGGTGGCTATCCGCGAAATGTACCCAAAAGCACACTTCGTCACCATCTTCGCGAAACCGGCGGGCCGCCCACTGGTGGATGATTACGTGATTGATATCCCACAGGATACCTGGATTGAACAGCCATGGGACATGGGCGTGGTCTTTGTACCGCCTATTTCAGGCCGTTAATTTCCGTACGTAACTTTACACGCCCGGCTATGCCGGGCGTTGTTCTTTTTATTCTGCCACGCGTTACAATGGACACTATATGACGTATCCATGGAGGCAACGCAATGACGCAGGCGAATCTCACCGAGACACTCTTCAAACCCCGTTTCAAGCACCCTGAAACCTCGACGCTGGTGCGTCGCTTCAATCCGGGGAACCAGCCTGCCGTCCAGTCTGCATTAGACGGTAAAAACGTGCCTCACTGGTATCGCATGATTAACCGCCTGATGTGGATCTGGCGTGGTATTGATCCGCGTGAAATCCTCGATGTGCAGGCGCGTATCGTCATGAGTGAAGCCGAGCGTACCGACAGCGAACTCTACGATACGGTGGTGGGTTACCGCGGCGGCAACTGGATCTACGAATGGTCGAAACAGGCGATGCTCTGGCAGCAAAAAGCCAGCCAGGAAGAGGACGCCACCCTCAGCGGCAAGCACTGGCTGCACGCAGCCAATCTTTATGCCATTGCCGCCTATCCGCACTTAAAAGGGGATGAGCTGGCGGAGCAGGCGCAGGCGCTGGCAAACCGTGCCTATGAAGAGGCTGCCCAACGCTTGCCGGGCCGGATGCGCGAGCTTGAGTTCACCATCCCCGGCGGCGCGCCCGTGACCGGATTCCTGCATATGCCTGAAGGCGACGGCCCGTTTCCGACCGTGCTGATGTGCGGTGGGCTGGATTCGCTGCAAATCGACTATTACAGCCTGTATGAGCGTTACTTCGCCCCAAAAGGGATCGCGATGCTGACGCTTGATATGCCCTCTATCGGTTTTTCCTCTAAATGGAAACTGACGCAGGATTCCAGTCTTCTGCACCAGCATGCGCTGAAAGCGCTGGAAAACATTCCCTGGGTCGACCACACCCGCGTCGCGGCGTTTGGTTTCCGCTTTGGGGCGAACGTGGCCGTGCGTCTGGCCTATCTTGAGGCGTCACGCCTGAAGGCCGTAGCCTGTCTTGGGCCGGTGGTTCACGCTCTGCTCAGCGATCCTGCCCGTCAGGGCAGCGTGCCGGAAATGTACCTCGACGTACTGGCCAGCCGCCTTGGCATGCATGATGCTTCAGACGAAGCGCTGCGCGTGGAACTCAATCGCTATTCGTTAAAAACGCAGGGCCTGCTGGGACGCCGGTGTCCAACGCCGATGCTGTCCGGTTTCTGGAAAAACGATCCGTTCAGCCCGGAAGAGGAGTCACGCTTAATCACATCGTCATCTGCGGATGGCAAATTGCTGGAAGTTCCCTTCAGCCCGGTGTATCAGAATTTTGACAAAGCATTAAAAGAGATTACGCGTTGGATCGCCCAGAGATTGTGTTAAGAGATTGCTAAATTTTGATGGTTTGGTAAAACAGTGGCTTCACAAAAGGAGATCGTAATGACGTTACCGAGTGGACACCCGAAAAGTAGATTGATTAAGAAGTTCATGGCTCTTGGCCCGTATATTCGAGAAGAGCAGTGTGAAGAGAATCGCTTTTTTTTCGACTGCCTGGCTGTATGCGTCAACGTGAAGCCTGCACCCGAAAAACGTGAATTCTGGGGCTGGTGGATGGAAATGGAAGCAGAAGAGAAACGTTTTACCTATAGCTACCAGTTTGGCCTGTTTAATAAAGACGGCAACTGGCAGGCCACCACCATCAAAGATCAGGAAGTGATTGACCGCCTGGAATATACCCTGAAAGAGTTCCACGACAAGGCGCGCGATTTACTGGCCACGCTGGACCTGAAGCTTGAGCCTGCCGATGATTTTTCCAGTGAAAAGGCGAAATTGACGGCGTAAAGATGAAATAATACCGGGTGATGATCCCGTAGGCCCGGTAAGCGCAGCGCCACCGGGCACAAAAAAACCGGCTTAATGCCGGTTTTTTTATTACTGCCGACTCAGAACTGGTAGGTCATACCCAGGGCAACGATATCATCGCTGCTCACGCCCAGTTTGTTATCGTCATCAATCTGGTTGATTTTATAATCAACAAACGCGGACATATTTTTGTTGAAATAATAGGTCGCGCCGACGTCGATATATTTCACCAGATCTTCATCGCCAATACCTTCGATATCCTTGCCTTTAGACTGGACATAACCCAGGGATGGACGCAGACCAAAATCGAACTGATATTGTGCGACCACTTCAAAGTTCTGCGCTTTATTGGCAAAGCCGCCAGAAATTGGGGTCATATTGCGGGTTTCGGAGTACATCGCCGCCAGGTAGATATCGTTCGCATCATATTTCAGACCGGTTGCCCAGGCTTCGGCTTTTTTGCCTTCGCCGCGGGTCAGCAGGTTCTGCGCGTTGGTACGGTCAGAGTTGGTGTACGCGCCGCTTACCGCGAAATCGCTGCCGCCAAAGTCATAGGTCAGAGACGTACCAAAACCGTCACCGTTCTGTTTTTTGACGTCGCGGTTTTCGTTTTTACCCTGATATTGCAGGGTCATATCCAGACCATCAACCGCGCCAAAGAAGTCGGTATTACGGTAAGTGGCAAGACCGCTTGCACGCTTGGTCATGAAGTTATCGGTCTGCGCGGAAGAGTCGCCGCCAAACTCAGGGAACATATCGGTCCACGCTTCCACGTCATACAGCGCACCCAGGTTACGACCGTAATCCAGAGAACCAAAGTCTTTCAGCTTCAGACCGGCGAATGCCAGACGCGTTTTCTGAGTGGAATCGCTCTCTGCTTTGTTGCCCGCAAATTCCGCTTCCCAACGGCCATAGCCCGTCAGCTGATCGTTAATCTGAGTTTCACCTTTAAAACCGAAACGCACGTATGTCTGGTCACCATCTTTTGAATCGTCATCGCTGATGTAGTGCATTGCTTTAACTTTGCCGTACACGTCCAGTTTGTTGCCGTTTTTATTATAAACTTCGGCAGCGTGAACAGATGCGGAAGCCACAACGCCCATAACCATTAATGCCAGAGTGCTCTTTTTCATTTTCGATCCTGTCTTATAAACGCGCTTAAAAATTCGCTGGACGATAAGCTCATGCTTAAGTCCCGTGAAAAAACAGAAAGGGTTTTAACGTTACGGAATGAAACTTTTATGACAAATTAAGATTAATTTTAAAAAACTGTGATTTATTATTTCGGTAATAAAATTGTCAAAATCTGCCGCTACGCTTCCTGATCCCGCGCAACAAAGTGTTTCGCGATGTGCTGTGGCAGTTGGCAACGGGCCTGACACCTGTTAAAACGTTCGTTCGACATCACTTTCCCTTATCGTTGAACGGCAGAGAATCATGAGTGACAGCCAGACGCTGGTGGTAAAACTCGGCACCAGTGTTTTAACAGGCGGATCGCGCCGCCTAAATCGCGCCCACATTGTTGAGCTTGTACGTCAGTGCGCTCAGCTGCATGCCGCAGGGCATCGTATTGTTATTGTGACCTCCGGGGCGATTGCCGCCGGGCGTGAACATCTGGGTTACCCCGAACTCCCCGCGACGATCGCCTCTAAACAGCTGCTGGCCGCCGTGGGACAAAGCCGACTCATTCAACTCTGGGAACAGTTGTTCTCAATTTATGGCATTCACGTCGGGCAGATGCTGCTGACGCGCGCGGATATGGAAGACAGAGAACGCTTCCTGAACGCCCGCGATACGCTGCGCGCGCTGCTGGACAACAATATCGTCCCGGTGATTAACGAAAACGACGCCGTGGCTACCGCTGAAATCAAAGTGGGTGATAACGATAACCTCTCTGCGCTGGCGGCGATCCTGGCCGGTGCCGATAAGCTCTTGCTCCTGACCGACCAGCAGGGGCTGTTTACCGCAGACCCGCGCTCCAACCCGGAAGCTGAACTGATTACCGATGTACACGGCATTGACGATGCGCTGCGCGCCATCGCCGGCGACAGCGTCTCTGGCCTGGGAACGGGCGGCATGGGCACTAAACTGCAGGCGGCGGATGTGGCCTGCCGCGCCGGGATCGACACCATCATTGCGGCGGGCAGCCGTCCTGGCGTCATTGGCGACGTGATGGAAGGCATTTCCGTCGGCACGCGCTTCCACGCCCAGGAATCCCCGCTGGAAAACCGCAAACGCTGGATTTTCGGCGCGCCGCCGGCAGGTGAACTGACCGTGGATGAAGGGGCGACCGCCGCGATTCTGGAAAGAGGGAGTTCATTGCTTCCTAAAGGAATTAAAAACGTGACAGGCAACTTCTCCCGTGGTGAAGTGATCCGTATCCGTAACCTTGAAGGTCGCGACATCGCTCACGGCGTTAGCCGCTACAACAGCGATGCTCTGCGCCGTATTGCGGGTCACCACTCGCAGCAGATTGACGCCATTCTGGGCTACGAGTATGGCCCGGTTGCCGTGCATCGTGATGACATGATTATTCGTTAAGGAGCCAGAAAATGCTGGAACAAATGGGTGCCGCCGCCAAGGCCGCCTCTTACAAACTGGCGCTCCTTTCCAGCCGCGAGAAAAACCGCGTGCTGGAAAAAATCGCTGATTATCTGGAATCGCAGTCGCAGGAAATCCTCCTCGCCAACGAACAGGATCTGCTGGAAGCGCGCCGCAATGGTCTGAGCGAAGCGATGCTCGACCGTCTGGCGTTGACCCCGGCACGCCTGAAAGGCATCGCCGACGATGTCCGTCAGGTTTGTAATCTGGCCGACCCGGTCGGGCAGGTGATCGACGGTGGACTGCTCGACAGCGGTTTACGTCTGGAGCGCCGCCGCGTGCCGCTCGGCGTTATCGGCGTGATTTATGAAGCCCGTCCGAACGTGACGGTGGATGTCGCTTCCCTGTGCCTGAAGACCGGTAACGCCGCTATTCTGCGCGGCGGGAAAGAGACCTGGCGCACCAACGCCGTGACGGTGAAAGTCATCCAGCAGGCGCTGCAGGAGTGCGGCTTACCGGCAGGTGCCGTGCAGGCTATCGAAAGCCCGGACCGTGCGCTGGTGAACGAGATGCTGCGCATGGACAAATACATCGACATGCTGATCCCACGCGGTGGCGCTGGCCTGCACAAGTTGTGCCGCGAGCAATCAACGATCCCGGTGATCACCGGCGGTATCGGCGTGTGCCATATCGTGGTGGACGAGAGCGCCGAAATTACACCGGCGCTGAAGATTATCGTGAATGCCAAGACCCAGCGTCCAAGCACCTGTAATACCGTTGAAACGCTGCTGGTGCATCAGGGTATTGCAAACACCTTCCTGCCAGCCCTGAGCAAGCAGATGGCCGAGAGTGGCGTCACGCTGCACGCGGACGAGAAGGCGCTGGCGCTGCTGCAAGACGGCCCGGCGACGGTGGTGCCGGTAAACGCGGAGCAGTACGACGACGAGTTCCTGTCTTTGGATCTGAATGTGAAGATCGTGGCCGATCTCGACGACGCTATCGCGCACATCCGTGAGCATGGTACTCAGCACTCTGACGCCATCCTGACGCGCACGCTGCGCAACGCCGACCGCTTTGTTAATGAAGTGGATTCTTCTGCCGTGTACGTGAACGCATCAACCCGCTTCACCGACGGTGGACAGTTTGGTCTGGGCGCGGAAGTGGCCGTCAGCACGCAGAAACTGCACGCGCGGGGTCCGATGGGCCTGGAAGCGTTGACTACGTACAAGTGGATCGGCATCGGCGACGATACGATTCGTGCGTAAATAATCACGGGTGATGCAAAAATAGCCGTTTGATTCAAAAGGGCATTGACGCATCACCCGGATAGATCTAACCTTTTGCCCCGGGGTTACGCTCGTAACCGGCCTCTCAGGGCCGATATAGCTCAGTTGGTAGAGCAGCGCATTCGTAATGCGAAGGTCGTAGGTTCGACTCCTATTATCGGCACCATCTCAACTTCCCAAAACGTCCGTATTCATCCATAAATAATCTGATTTATAAAGATTTTACCGCTTTTTAGTCCATCGTTGTCCGTGACCATCCAGTAGAATCCGATACAGAATGTGTATAGGATTGTGTATATGTTCCTGTTCGGCCTTGGATTCCTATACACATGCCTTTAAACGATATGCAGATTCGTCGCGCTAAGCCTGAAGATAAACCCTATACGCTTGGGGATGGGCAAGGCTTGTCATTGCTTATAGAACCTAATGGAAGCAAGAGCTGGCGGTTCCGCTATCGCTATGCCGGTAAACCCAAGATGATCTCGCTTGGCGTTTACCCAACGATCACCCTTGCTGATGCTCGTTCCCGTCGTGATGAAGCTCGAAAACTTGTGGCAGAAGGAAAGAACCCTAGTGAGGTTCGAAAAGAGCAAAAGCTGGCTCTGCAAGCAGAGTCAGAGAACGCCTTCGAAAAGATAGCCAGAGAGTGGCATCAACTTAAATCTGCTAAATGGTCGGCAGGATATGCATCAGACATCATGGAAGCGTTTAAGAACGATATTTTTCCTTATGTTGGAACAAGGCCTGTGGGAGAGATTAAACCGCTAGAGCTGCTGAACGTACTGCGTAAAATTGAGAAACGTGGTGCGTTGGAGAAAATGCGGAAAGTGCGTCAGCGTTGCTCTGAAGTGTTTCGCTACGCAATTGCAACGGGTAGAGCGGAGTACAATCCTGCGGCTGATCTCTCCAGTGCCCTCGAAGTACATCAATCTAATCATTTCCCGTTTCTAAAAGCTGATGAGATACCGGATTTCCTGCGTGCCTTAGAGGGTTACACTGGGAGTAAGCTTGTCCAGATAGCTACGAAATTACTGATGATTACGGGCGTGAGAACCATCGAATTACGCGCGGCATTATGGCAAGAGTTTGATCTGGATAACGCTATTTGGGAAATTCCTGCTGAAAGGATGAAAATGCGTAGGCCACATCTTGTGCCTTTATCTACTCAAGCGTTAGATTTACTCATTGAGCTCAAAGTTATGACAGGAAACTATCGATATGCTTTTCCGGGACGGAACGATCCTAATAAGCCTATGAGTGAAGCCAGCATAAATCAGCTTATCAAGCGGATAGGTTATGCAGGACGACTAACTGGACACGGTTTTAGACACACTTTATCAACAATTCTACATGAGCAGGGATACGAGAGTTCATGGATAGAAATGCAACTGGCACATGTTGATAAAAACAGTATTCGCGGGACGTACAACCATGCGCAATACCTTGATGGGCGTAGAACAATGATGAATTGGTACAGTAATTTTCTGGGAGTGAAAAATTAAAATGAGTATAAAAAAAGTTGAAATAAGGAATTGTATTAGCAAGCTTGCTAATAATATAAGGGCGGAAAAGATAGATTATAGTAGCTATCTTGAGCTTTATTCAGGTGGAGAAAATATTAGAAACATCAATAATGTTAATAATAGTGTCATATATGGCAGAAGGGGGTCGGGTAAAACGCATCTGCTGAAAGCATTGTCAGAAGAAATAATGAATAATTTTTCTGCTGATAAAATATTTCCAGTTTATATTGATTTGAGAAGAATTATTCCTCTTATATCTACGAGTTCAGATAGTCAGGACGTTAATGCTGTACTAATCTTTAAGTACATAATGCAAGAAGTTTCATTTAACCTGTATCAAAATTTACCTCAGATTTTAGAGGCTAATGAATTCGATTCTAAAAACGATTTGTTATTTGACTCAAAGCTTGAGCATTTAAAAAAACTATTCTCTGAGTTGTATCTTGAGTTTGATGGTCGAGAATTAAAGAAAACGAGTGATTTGACCGTCTCTGAAGAGGAGGTCAAAAGTATCAATGGTGGTGTTGAAGTATCGAAAAGCCCCAATCTAAAAGTTAGTGCTGGTAGTTCGACAAAAGAAACAAAACAAACAGAATTAAGAATGCATATATCTATTCTTCATATGACAAATGTCATTGAGGAAATAATTTCTTCCTTGGATCTAAGATTCATCATGGTTATGCTTGATGAATGGTCTGAAATATCTAAAGATACTCAACCTGCGCTAGCTGAGATAATAAAGAAAACATTTTCAGCTATTAATGTGGTTACAAAGATAGCAGCTATACCAAATAGAACAAATCTTGGATTCAAAAACGATAATAAGTTCTATGGATTAGAGGATGGCGGTGATATTTTTGGTTATCATTTGGATTTAAGATATGTGTTCGAGGTAAACAAAAATCAAACTCGTGATTTCTTTAATGATCTCTTATATAAGCATTTATCATCAATCGACAAGGCAGAAGTTGATGCCTTAATTAAAAAAGAAAAGAAAACTAAAGAAAGTTTTATAAATATCTTGTTCGCCAATGTCGCGTTAAATGAAATATTAATTGCTTGCGCTGGTATTCCTAGGGATTTTATGAATCTCTTTTTGAATAGCTATGATAGATTCATGCTATCATCCACCTCTACAGCTTTAAGAATTAGTGTTAAAAACTTACGTGCTGCTAACGCTGAGTGGTATGAGAAAGATAAGAAAGAGCAAGTTGATAAAAACGAAATTGAAAGGAATCTTTTAACTCAGATTGTTCAGGAAGTTATTGAGAAAAAGAAATCCATGCACTTTCTCATTCCTGAGAAGTACTCAAATAATAAACATATTCAGAACCTTATTGATTTTAGGGTTATACATCTTAGAAAGAGTGGGTACTCACATCAAGACCATGCGGGGGTTTCTTATAATGTTTACTCTGTTGATTATGGGTGCTATAACTCATTAAATATAACCAAGAGTAAATTGGATACATCTATTCTCAATGAACTAGGTGTAAAAGAATTAAGAGATATCAGACGAATTTCTTTAGAGGATTCCTTTTTCCAGCAGTTTATGATGGAAATTGGCGAGGCTTTCATATGCCCTCACGCTGCCTGTAAAAAACCTGTAGATACAAATCATCCCGCTTATACGAAACAAGGGTTATGTAATCATTGTTTTGATAAGGTGGTTTAATCTGACTTGAATAGCTATTGACATGGTACCAGTGATTAATTTTGGTACCATGTCATTAATATAATCATTTAGTTACTTACAGATGTCTTGGTGACTATTTAATACCTTGATTAAATATGTCGCACATTCAAGATGTCTTTTTAAAAATTTATTTTATTATAATTCTCATGGGTATTTATTTGTTTTATAACTATATGCTTAACCAACCTCAACTATGCAAGTCTACTATGAGAAATTTGGTATTACTCACAGCGCGCAATGCTCTCCCCGCCCCGCCTGCCCGCTTAAGGGGGCGCTTTTAATGCAGGTGCATGACCGGCCTCAGGGCGCGCCAGTGCTGGCGCTGGCGGGGGATCCAGTGTCGGTAAAACGCATGCAAAACCATGCACCTATGCATGCATGGCTTTTATACGTAAAAATGGCGGGATTTTCGGGGATTTTTAAGCGGACTACTGCACGGCCAGTTCTGCACGGCGGCGGGTGTAATTCAGGCTCTGTGCGGGTGTGAATTTTTCACGATTATCATCGCGCGAAGCCGCGTCAGGCCTGAATCCGATGGCCGTTAAAATGTCATTATCCTGCGCCGAATAATTAATTTTTTCACCGGCGGCCAGCCAGACCTGAAGCGCCTCACGAAGATAGTCGACTGAGTGCTGCATGGCGCAGCGCTGAATGGCGGAATGCTGCCCGGAATAATTCATCAGCTCCGGGGCAAGGGCGGCGGCCAGCTCCGCGCCGTGTGCCTGCATAAAATCATTCAGACGGTTACGGATGCTGATGCGCTGCACCTCCTCATGCGAGCGGATATAACGCCCGGCAGCCTGATTTATTTCCCACTTTTTCACGTCGATAATTTCGCGCAGGGTTTGCAGGCTCTGGCCGCTGTGGCCGTTACCGGCAAGCTGTTCGCGGTATGCCTGTTCGGCCTGCTTCAGTTCATCCCGGCGTTGCATCCAGGCGGATTTATTTGCCTGACAGGCCTCAAAGGCTTTCTGTAGCGTCAGTGTGGTCACGTATGTCTCTCCTGATGTCTGGCCGTGCTCACGCACCGGCACGGTTAACGGTGGCCGCCGGTGCGGGTACAGGGATAACCGGCTCAGTAACCGGTGAACGGATAATCCCGTCAACGGATTCAAGCGTACGGAAGGTCGCCGAGCACTCGACGTTCACGCACTGGTGATAGCGCTGTTTGACGTTCTCAGACAGATAGCGACTGGTGCGGGCGTGCGCACTGGTTTTGCAGAACGGGCAGTGAAACATGCTTATACCTCCGCTTTTGTCTCGCCATTATCAGCCAGTTTTCTGGCGAGCATCATTCTCTTCGCCGGGCTGCGTAACAGCTCCATATCCACACCGTTAATCTGCGGCCGGTGCATGCCCGTCA
Source organism: Enterobacter sp. A8 (assembly GCF_004296595.1). Classification (NCBI taxonomy): domain Bacteria; kingdom Pseudomonadati; phylum Pseudomonadota; class Gammaproteobacteria; order Enterobacterales; family Enterobacteriaceae; genus Enterobacter; species Enterobacter sp. A8. Next base: position 718,115 of record NZ_SCMF01000002.1, on the reverse strand, counting down.
CAGACAATACCGGCTCCTGCTTCATATCGAAGTGATACAGGCTGCCCTGACGGCTCAGCGCATCGCGCAGCTCGCCGACGACAACCGACTGGGGGGCACTGTCACCCTGCATTTCGAGCGCGCGAATGCGCAGCAGGAAAGCACGTATGAGCGCGACGGGGAGCATGTTGACCGCCTGAGCCCATTCCGCACCGGCATAAGCGGTAAAGGCATCGTCATGCGCTGACAGGTATTTACTGGCGGTGGAGCAGGCATTCAGCATGGCGCGTGTCCGGTCGGTTTCCAGCTCCGCAATCAGGCCGGTGAACTCGTCGGCCAGCTCGCGACTGGCGATACGCCTGCTGTGCTCTGCTTTCATTTCAGGGGTGAGATTGCCGCGCAGGGTGCGGAAGCGACTGCGCCAGTCCTGCTCCGCCTCTGCACTCTCACTGAGGGCGGTCTGCCGCTCCTGCTTACAGCGTTCAATGGACGTATCAATCTCTTTCAGTTCCTGCATGCTGGCCGCGTGCGTGTCTCTGGCCGCAGTGAATGCGCTCAGCTTGTCGGTGATGCGCTGGCTGCTCTCTGCTGACTGTTGAGCGGCTACATTCTGCAGGGCGGTAATGACTGTTTCGGGTTTCATGTTCAGGCTCTCCGTGTGTTCAACCTGAAATGATTCTGCCCTTCATCACACAACATCTCGATTCATTGCAGTTGTGGCAGTTCTGGCACAAACGGCACTCAAAACCCGGCTGGCCAGAGAAAGGTCTCAGCAAAACCTTACTCATCGCTTGTTTTTTTACTGATAACTGTTCACCACTGTTCACCATAAATAAAAATATAAGTAATACAGTAGGTTAAAGGGTGAATAGTTGCAGGTCTGACTGTTCACCGTCTGTTCACCACTGTTCACCTGCCGTTCTGGCTTATCTCAGGGCTTTTATATTTTATTCCGGTCAATGCAGGAGGTATTAATTAGTAAAAGTAATCATGGGTTTTCCATCAATTGCCACTGATTGCCAGCAGTTGCCATGGGTTTGCCACATTCGATAAATCAACGGTCTGGATGCAAAATCGTCTGTAAAAGACTTGTTGCCCTGAGGGAAAATATTCACAAAATAGAGAGCTACCCGAGGCCGGACGGACACGACCGGCACAGTATGGACTTTATGAGGTAGCCCGATGCACACCGCTTTTTCTTCCCCGTCTTCTGCCCCTGCCGCCCCGATGATGCCGGTCTCTGATGCCGTTCAGGAACGCTTTATCCGCCTGCCCGAAGTGATGCATCTGTGCGGTCTGTCCCGGTCGACCATTTATGACCTCATCAGCCGGGAGGCTTTCCCGAAGCAAATCTCCCTCGGCGGTAAAAACGTGGCGTGGGCGCAGTCTGAAATCACCGCATGGATGGCAGATCGTATTGCCGAACGCAACCGGGGCTGTGACGCATGATGATGACCGTTCAGCAAACAGTCCCTTTTTCTGGCTTGCTTCCTGTCGCCGTTTCCAGGTATAGTTTTCCCGCTGCCGCAAAATCGGCAGCCGGAATTGGCGTTCCGCGAAACTCAATGGCGACACCAGACGCGCCGTGCGTCTTTTTTTTCGTCGTAGCTCAGGCACACCCATTTTCCGGGCTGTGGTGTCTATTTTTACACTATGGTTCCAGCAAGATAATGGTAGTCCGGGCGGGGCAGCCTTCGGGCTGGCCGGTATCCATTGAGGCCGGTTACGCCAACCCCGTTCGGGCTGCCACCAGTGAAATTGGCGTTTCCGGTGGTAGCAGTAACCGCTACTCAATGGAGGCTGCCATTATGGCTACTATCCTCACCCCGTCACATCCGCAGTTTGTCTTTGTGTTTGCCGCCGTTCGTCGCGCAGACCGTAAACCCCGTATCTGTATGCTCCGCACCGTTGCCGGTGATGAACACGCCGCACGCCTTTCCCTCGTTCGTGATTATATTCTGTCGTTCGCTGGCCGCCTGCCGGTTACGGAGGTGCGACCATGAAACAGACCCTTATCACCCCTCATGATATCGAGTGCCTTGAGCATATGCGTAATGTCGGCCAGCTCGTTGACGAGCTGATGAAGGTGCAGGACTCAACCTCCGTTTGTCGCAACCCGGCGCAGCAGTTGCAGCTCACCTCCGTGATTTACCTCATGACCGCCCAGCTCGACGGCGTGGTCGAGCGCTGCAAAAAGCGCTGGCTGACCGGGGAGGACAACGTATGAAAAAGCCTCTTTCACCCGTATTACGCGCCGCGCTCTATCGCCGCGCCGTGGCCTGTGCATGGCTGACAGTATGCGAGCGTCAGCACCGCTACGAACACCTCACCCTTGATGCGCTGGAAAGCGCCATCGCCGACGAGCTGGAGGGCTTCTATCTGCGCCAGCACGGTGAGGAAAAAGGCCGCCAGATTGCCTGTGCACTGCTGGAAGATTTAATGGAAGCCGGACCGCTCAAGGCCACCCCGTCGCTGTCCTTTCTGGGACTCGCCGTGATGGATGAACTCTGTGCCCGTCATATCACATCGCCTGTTATGCACTGAGGGAGAAAATAACGATGAAAATGAACGTAACGGAAACCTTAAAACAGGCGTGCGGCCACTGGCCGCGCATTCTCCCGGCGCTGGGTGTGAAGGTCATTAAAAACCGCCATCAGGCCTGCCCGGTGTGCGGCGGCTCTGACCGCTTCCGCTTTGATGATAAAGAGGGGCGCGGGACGTGGCTCTGCAATCAGTGCGGCGCGGGTGACGGGCTTAAGCTGGTTGAAAAGGTTTTCGGTGTAAAACCGTCAGAGGCAGCCCAAAAGGTGAATGCCGTGACCGGCAACCTGCCGCCGGTTGCCCCGGAAGTGATTGCGGCCGCAGAGGCTGAAACGGAGGCTGACCGCAAAGCGGCGGCCGCACTGGCCGTCAGGCTGATGGAGAAAACCCGCACGGCCTGTGGCAACGCCTATCTGACCCGCAAGGGCTTCCCCGACCGGGAATGTCCGGTAATGACGGTCATGCATAAAACCGGCGGCGTGACGTTCCGCGCCGGTGATGTGGTTATCCCGCTGTATGACGATACCGGCGCACTGGTTAACCTTCAGCTTATCAATTCTGAGGGGCTCAAACGCACCCTGAAAGGCGGGGCGGTAAAAGGAGCGTGTCACACCATCGAAGGAAAAAAACAGGCCGGAAAACGCCTGTGGATTGCGGAGGGCTATGCAACCGCGCTCACCGTGCATCACCTGACCGGCGAAACCGTCATGGTGGCACTGTCGTCCGTGAACCTCCTTTCTCTGGCGAGCCTTGCCCGTCAGAAACACCCGGCCTGTCAGATTGTCCTCGCCGCCGACCGTGACCTTAACGGCGACGGCCAGAACAAAGCCACCGCGGCCGCAGAAGCCTGTGAGGGCATTGTCGCCCTGCCGCCGGTGTTTGGTGACTGGAATGATGCGTTTATGCAGAATGGCGGGGAGGCCACCCGAAAAGCGATTTATGATGCCATCCGGCCACCGGTACAAAGTCCGTTCGATACCATGAGCGAGGCGGAATTTACCGCCATGAGCGCCAGCGACAAGGCTCTGCGGGTGCATGAGCATTACGGCGAAGCGCTGGCGGTGGATGCGAACGGCCAGCTCCTGTCCCGTTATGAAGCAGGGATATGGAAAGTCGTTCAGCCGTCCAGTTTCGAACGCGACGTAGCCGGGCTTTTCCAGCGCCTGCGCGCTCCGTTCTCGTCGGGGAGAATCACCTCAGTGGTGGAGACGCTGAAGCTGATTATTCCTCAGCAGGCCGCACCGGCACGCCGTCTGATTGGTTTTCGCAACGGGGTACTCGATACCCAAAGCGGCCTGTTCAGCCCGCACAGCAAATCGTACTGGCTGCGCACGCTCTGCGACGTGGATTTTACTCCGCCGGTCGAGGGGGAAACGCTGGAAACCCATGCCCCGAATTTCTGGCGCTGGCTTGACCGGGCGGCCGGTAAAAATCCACAAAAACGCGACGTGATTCTGGCCGCGCTGTTTATGGTGCTGGCAAACCGCTACGACTGGCAGCTCTTTCTCGAAGTCACCGGTCCGGGTGGCAGCGGCAAAAGTATACTGGCCGAAATCGCGACCCTGCTTGCCGGGGAGGATAACGCCACGTCGGCAGACATCGACACGCTGGAAGACCCGCGCAAGCGTGCCTCCCTGATTGGCTTCTCGTTGATACGTCTGCCTGACCAGGAAAAATGGAGCGGTGACGGCGCAGGACTTAAAGCCATCACCGGCGGCGATGCGGTCTCGGTTGACCCGAAATACCAGAACCCGTACTCAACACATATCCCGGCGGTGATTCTGGCCGTGAACAACAACCCGATGCGCTTTACCGACCGCAGCGGCGGTGTGTCACGTCGCCGGGTGATTATTCATTTCCCGGAGCAGATTGCCCCGGAGGAACGCGACCCGCAGCTCAGGGATAAAATTGCGCGCGAGCTGGCCGTTATTGTGCGCCAGCTTATGCAGCGGTTCAGCGACCCGATGACGGCGCGCGCACTGCTCCAGTCGCAGCAGAACTCCGATGAAGCGCTCAGTATCAAGCGCGATGCTGACCCGACGTTTGATTTTTGCGGTTATCTGGAAATGCTGCCGCAGACCAACGGGATGTTTATGGGTAATGCCAGCATCGTCCCGCGCAATTACCGTAAATATCTCTATCACGCGTATCTGGCCTATATGGAGGCTAACGGGTACAGGAACGTGCTCAGCCTGAAAATGTTCGGGCTGGGGTTGCCCATGATGCTGAAAGAGTACGGCCTGAATTATGAAAAGCGGCACACGAAGCAGGGGATACAGACCAACCTTTCACTGAAAGAGGAAAGCTACGTCGACTGGCTGCCGAAATGTGACGAACCCGCAGCGACTTAACCAACTCCAGACCGGCAACAGCCGGTCTTTTTCTTTCCGGCCATTGTCATAAGGTGAACACTCCACTGTTCACCCTTCACCGTATATTCACCCTGTATTCCTTTGAAAGTATTGATAAAAAAGAAAAGGTGAACAGTAAAACCGGAAAAAACTTTTTATACCCCCCGTGTATCGCCTTACCGGGCGCAGCCAGAACGAGCAAAACGAAAAAGGTGAAGAGTCGACTGTTCACCCTTCACCAACTCATCACCACTTAAATGCCTGATATAAAATGAGAAATAACCGAGGTGAACAGTGTGAACAGTAAAATGCAAAAAAACTTTTTCATCATCATCTACACTCTGCTCGCCGTCATATAATTCTGTACCGTATTCACGATATTCTGTTGAAAGTAGTTTTCAAAATATCAAGGGCGGTTAAATCGTCCGCATTCAATGAGGTTAACAATGGCGCAGGATGCTTGGGATGTGCAATTGCAGATGCTATTAGCTCACATACCTGTCAAGGATGTAATGGTTAATGCGGTTGGAAGTTTTGTTGGTGGTGTAGCACTCATTTGGCTCGCAATGAGTAAGCATGGAGTTCGTATTTTAAGGTCAAAGTTAGCAAGACCTAATGTACGTATCGAACGACGTAGAACACCTGAAAATATATTTTCAGGGATAGAGCTTGGTGCTCCATCTCGCTGGGTTGAACAGCAACTAGGTGTTCCTAACCGCATAGGGGATAAATGGTGGGGATACAGGTTTTCAGACTCATTGGTTTCTCTGACATTCGATTCAAACGATTCTATTAAAACCATCGCAGTGGCATTGATTAACCATGATACAACTTTCGAATTTCCATCTTGGCACCTTTGCTGTCCACCGCTGGGAAGATTAACCCTAAAAGATCTTATGGAAGAGGAACACTTAACTTTGGAGTATAGGGAGTCCTTACGGCATCAAGAACTCGTAGTTTCAGGAAGAGAAGGACCGCCAGGTGCATGGTATTATGTTGCTTTTGGGGCGCTGTCGCCTCATGTCCCAGGGCAGTTGTTACCGAGTGATTTTGAATGGGATAGGGCTAATGAAACTCTTCTGAGCAATTCAAAAGATGTAAAAATCAACTGGGCAGCAGTTTCAATCACCTCATACATCGATGTTTTTCCATGGGATTTAGGTTTGACGCTTCGACCTTGATAGCTACGATTTGGCGTATCTGCTTATATTGGTAAGTAGGGCAGGTATTCGTGAAGGGGATTAGTGTTCAGGTCACAATTTTTGACCTAAAGAGGTTGTATAAAAAACGAATGCATCCGCCAGTGTGTATAGATCTGTGTATAGATTTATTTTTGATATTTATTTTTTGAATGCAAATCAATTGGTTAGGTTGTGTTATTGATTCCTATTATCGCACCATCTCTTCAAGAAGTTTCGCATCATTTATACCTTCCATATTTTCACTGTGGGACAGAAGACCCGAAAACTGAGTCAATTTTTTGCGCATGTTCGGTCAACAGTGAGCAACATAAACCGCCTCCCAAATTGTTAGATGTGTACTGTTATTGCTCAAATGTAGAGTGTGGGCACACGTTTGTGATGAACGTTTCCTTCTCACACACGATTAGTCCCAGCGCTTTGCGCGGCCAGGGACGAATTAAAGAGCTAATGGATGCCCTGCCACCGGACGAGCGACAAAAAGCATTAGAACTCCTGATGGCAGCCAAAGAGAGTCACTGAACGGTTCGCCGGGAGTAACTAAAATTTCCCCGGCTTCGGTTCATTAAATTTCAGCTGCTTAAGAAAAAATGTCTATAAGAATCAGTTTGTTAACTTTTAAGTGTGCCGTCAGTTATCATGAAAAATCTCACCTAAAATTTTATATCCCTTTACTATCAATAGCTTAATTCAAGTGCTTACGATTTTGGAGTAAAGCTAAACTGAAAAAAAGCTGAAATTCTTTTCACTCTTTTCAGTTCTCTGCTCGCTGTAAATCCCCAGTTGTGGCGCGGTCTGGCGCTATCATTTGTAAAAAATCCCAACTGAAAAATTTTTGCGATCTGAAAACCGCAGGCGGGTGCGGTGTAGTGCGATTTCGGTCATAAATAGAAATTTTTGGCATGATTTTGTTGATTGCCGGATGTAAGCTATAAAAATCATGCTCTCGCAACACAACGTTGCGACACTTATAAAATGAAATATATTTTTCTAGGAAGTTTTGGAAGGAAATAAATGAATAGACAGCAAAAAGAACAAGTATTAGGGCTTTTAGATGCTTTTGATGCAATTAACTTCAATGACAAAGTGGCTGAATCATTTAAAGAAAGTGGCGATATTTCCCAAGTCATGCTTGGTGATATCAATGTATATGATTATGTCACTCTAGTTAATAAGGTTCGTAATCATTTTAGGCAGGAGTTCGATGATTTGAATTATGTAACATTGCCATTTTCTTATAATTATGGCAGTGAAATTGGTTCTGGTAATTTGCTTTCTGATCTTTCAAATATGAATGCAAATATATCTGGTGCTAATTATAGTAATTCACTCGCATTTGTGTATCGATTGGCAAATTATCAGAGGGTAAATGGTTTTTGGGAGTTGAATACTAGAAGGGCTTTCAAAAAGACCGAAAGAAAACTTCAAGAAGAATATGAGCTTCTTGAAATGAAAAAGTCACTAATTGAACAAAGGATTTTAGAGTTAGATAATTTTGTAAAAAGGGTTGAGGATGCTGAAGTTAGTGTGAGTACATTTCTTGATGAATGCCAGTCTCAAGTTAAAAACTATGAGGCTTTGCTTCAAAATTTAGTATCACAGAATGATTCTATAAATAACATGTTCAACTCTACAACTAGCGTTGTTGAAAAAATAAACTCACAACTAGCTCTCTCTGAAAATAAAAATAATAGCATTGATAAGATTTTTGATGATTCTGAAAAGGCATTGAATGCAATTAAATTAAATATTTCACAATATAAAGATGAGTATAGTGAAATAAGTAAGAAACTGATCGCACTTAATAGCTCATTTGATGAAAAGTTAGCTTTTGTCGCTGACAAAGAATCATACTTTAAAGAACGAAATGATTATCTTGATGCTCTGATTGGTAGAGAGGTTGGAGCATCACTTTTTGAAACATTCAAACAGCGAAAAAATGAACTTGCACCATCTGTCAGTTTTTGGAAGTACGCAGTACCATTTCTTGCAGTTTCAACTGTACTTTGGATATTTTTCCTGTTCCATTTATCCGAAGGGCAGACAATGGATTATAAACTGATAATAATAAACTCTATCAAAGCATTACCTGCAATAGGGTTGCTTCTATTTGGTATTGCACAATATAGCAAGGAGCGTAATTTTCAAGAGGAGTATGCCTTTAAATCGGCCGTAGCATTAACATTAAAAGCATATGCTGAACAGCTCATAAGTGAAGAGAATAAAGATGCGTTAATCCTTTCATCTGTATCGTCAATATACAAATCACCAATATATCATTCGAAATTAAAAGTTGAGGATGGTAAAAGTGCTATAGATTCGGTGTCGGATTTACTAGGGAAATTTAAAGATATTAATTTGACAAAAAAATAGGTCTTATAAAGTGAATGTCTTTTTTTAATGTTGTTGAAAAAGGTGAGTTATGATTGATGAAATAAAAATACTTAATAAGTTCAACTCTTTAACTGAGGATGAAAGAGAGTCAATAAATTTAAAATATGCTGAGGAGAGCCATCGACAGTTTAATGAATTTAAAAGTGCATATGTTAACGATGAATGTTACCTTTGTGGGAAATCGTTCAAAACGATTAGTAAAGAAACGCCATGTCTTCATTGGCTTTTAAGACGTTGCAAATTCAAGACGAAAGATTTTCCTCTGCTCTATAATAAATATGGATATGTAAATATTGCCGCTTTTCTACGGTGGTGCGCTAATATGGAAAAACCATTGATTAATATAAATGATCTTCCATTGGAAATGCCAAAAGGTAAAGTTTTATCTAGTACCATCAAATGGAAGAATATTGAATGGACTTTTGATTGTTCTGAATCGGATTTTAAAGGCCATGCAGGAACAGCAGTAGAATATCCGCATTATCATTTCCAAATGAGAATTGATGGTATGCAGTTTATAAATTTTAATACGTTCCACTTACCTTTCAGCAACGATGATCTATTTGCACTAACAATGGGACGTAACCATCCTGATAAATTTACACATAACTTCGGTCAATTCGGAATGGGTATGGAAGCTGCAATGGCGTTTGTGGAAGACGATCCTGAATGGGCTTTAGAAAGTATGAGCCGTTCAGATGACGAGGCAGACTCAACCTACCACATATCTACACTAGCTATTGCTGGAGAGGGAGAAAAGATATCAGGAGATCTAATTGCTGATTTGATCGAAGAGTCACGTGTAACAGGAGTCCCATTAAGTAAATTAATGCAGGAGCGTTTGCCGGAAAAAACGAATGTTCGCACGTTGATATCTCCCAGTGAGGCAGTACCGGAGATTGCGAAAAGAACAGAGCATAAAAAATGAACTTGGTTAAGTGCCCTTATTAAAATGGGGGCACTTTAGGGGGCATTTTATCATTTGTTCTTTGGTAAATGATTTTAAAACAGGTGGTTACATTTATTTTTTGTTCCTATTATCGGCACCATCTCAAAGTCTTCCCAAGTCTACTTAAGTCCTCCAGAACCCTTTATACTCTACACCCCTCCCTCAATATTTTGAGGTCTAGTGAAGTACCCCTTAAGTACAATGTTTTGGGGTATATGCTATTCGGTCTAATGGAGATAACCGCGAAAGCTGGCTGTGCTCCCCGCTTGATGTGATCGGCATCGGAACTGATGGTCCCGCGCGCTACCTGATATTGCGCTGGATGGCGCAGGGGGCATCGACTGAAACCACACAATCCATACCCTAGGCTGATATTGGCGAGCGGGAGTGCTGGCGTAAGTTAAAAGCGGGTGGGGTAATGGTCGCGAGAATTCTGATTGAATCGGGGATGCTGAAAAAGCGTATACACGGTAAAGGCTGGCAGATTAAAACACCGCGGTTAAAGCATCTCAATAATGCTCAGCCACGGACTTATGTTTTGCTGTTTGCCCCTAAACTGGCTGAAGAAAAAACGCACTAACGAAGTGATTTTAGTTGCCTCATTTGCCTCAAATTACCAGTTAATTGCCTCGCTTTTTGAAATTAAATATTTTAAATACAGATGGTTGTGTATTTTTAGGCAACTGAGGCAACCAATTTTTGTATCTCTATAATGATGTTTATCCAGCGGTAACCAATAACCACTGCAGGAGCAGGAGTGTCAAATAGACAGCTGATGTGAAGCCAAGTAGAAGTAAAAAAGCCAATATTCGCTTCACCAAAGGACTGAAGTCGCGATAGTGAACGAGGTTAATTTCACGGGCTATCGATTCCTTTGATCTTATAGCAAGGATGCCAGGCAAATCTCCGTTGATGGAAAGAGCTTCGAACATTACAGAGTCTTTTGGTGCAAGGCTTTCAAATTCAATGATGTATCTTCCATCAGCCTCTTTGAATTCTGTAAACTTCCGAACCGGCCATATATTCAGATATCTTGGTTGATAGTTGAATATCACTTCAATTTTTGTTGCGACTTCTCGACCTTCATTCAATAACGTTACCGAACGTGTGTGCACAAGTTGCTGAGGGCGAATAACTTCACCTTCCTGATTCCTTAAAGGTTCAGGAACGAGAAAAGTAAAGTTGTGCAACTCGCCGTATGCAAGCCTGACGCGAGCCTTGAAGTAAGTATTCAATGTCCACGTTAGTAACGCCGCTACTATTGAAAATATCTCTTTACCATAGAGTTTCAAAAATTCCATTTGATGCCTTCGCTATATCAGTCATGAACACCTGACAGAAAAGTCGGCACTTCTACAATACCAATCGACTTAAAATCCTGCCTTTCAAGGCTATGAGGTTAGCACGAAATTTAACTGCTTAGTGTTGTGGTGTTTTGCAGTTGTCCTGATCGGTAGCTTAGCTATTTGCATTTGGATAGATCCATGCAGTCGTGGGCGTAGGTGGAAAGAAGTATGCCTGAAAACTGGATGTAGATACCAAGCTGTTTATTCGGCGTTCGGGGAGGCTCGAGACCCAGTTCGGCCAGCTTGACGAAAGTATAGGCTCTGACCTTTTTCCGATGATTAAAGATGTACTGGATATCATTTTTGATTTTAAAAGGGATAACCCAGGTCATCTAAGGTGCTGGCTTACGGATCAATAGTGGGTGGTACACATGGGGCTGCAGCTTAGTTGAGATGCTTATTCAACAGCGGGAGCTGGAATTAAGTTTTTCGGTGTCCGCTCCGCTGCAGCAGGAAATGCACACGGAATGCTACGGTGTTCATGTTGTCACATCCATCAGCAGCCATACAGGGCAACCATCGACCAGACAAACCACTACGACATGACCGCAGGTGGCGTGGATGCGAACGGACTGGTGAGGCGTATCAAGATGATGACGCTGCCAACGTCTCTAAATCCTCCCGAAACAGATTGCTCATACGCATTTAAGTCCAATGTGTGGATCTATAAACCACGTAAACAGGTGAATAGTGGTAAACGTACCTGCACACAACGCAGGCTCTGCCAGCGCTTCGCTCACGCTCCGAAAGGTACACGAGCACCCTGATTAGGTGTGATCCTTCTGAACACTGATGCAGTCGCTACGCTCCGCTTGTTGCTTGCACCACTAACGGGGCTTTATGGCTTCTATTGTCTGAAATCTGATACATTGCACAAACATCATGTGGATTGCTGTAAAGTTCGTCAGTATGATTATTTTCACAATCAGCGGATGAGAAAACACTTCTGGGAGATAAGGGACGAGACGATATGAAAGTGACTGATGAGGCTTTGTTACGTTCAGGGTTTACGCAGCCCGAATTGCAGAAGATAAAAAGCAATATTGAAAAATATGGGGGAACGCTTGGAGAGGCCATAAATGACCTCGCCAGACGATTTGTTACCTTGGCAGGAGTGGTGGCTGTTTGTACCTTTATCCTGTTATTACTTATTGTGTTCAGCTCACCTGATAGAGTAATTGCATGGGGGCTGGCGATGATCTTTGGGGTTGCCATTATGTCCTTTGCGCAGCCGCCGGTAATTTCCTATAAATCCTGGCGTTACCGAAAAGCTATCAAGGATTAACTGGTTCCATTTTCTGTTGTCACCAGGTCGAAAATCACTTTTGCTTTAACACCATAACCGACAATCTTCATTGTTAGCGTAGGAGTGCTCATTGTGCTGACTTTGCGATAGTAATCGTGTTGAAGCCAGCGGAATAATCTCCAGGCTCCAGTTTTGCGAGCGAGTCCTACAATGCTGTACACACTGGCTCCAAGAGAAACACCATTATAGAGAGCCAGGCCCGTGTTAGGATTAAATCCCATAAATTGGGCGGTATGCATCGCGGAGTCAGCAATGATACCTTGCGAGGGTTTATGTCCTACTGGCTGATTAAAGTTGAGCACTTCTTTCGTTAATCCGTTCATACCATCGGCAATCAGGACTGCCCCAGCCAGCATACCAATTGGCCCCATAGTGGATAACATCATAAAACCACCAAAGAAAACCATCCCTGAAAGCACCACATTCACAGCTGAAATAACATATCCGACTATCTTGTTATTTTCTCTGACAAACTCGACCTTCGCATAAAGCTGAGCGGACCTGGTCCTTAACAATCGCTCTTGCTCAAGAAGATTCTCTTTTTCAGCACGCAGATTTTTGAGGCATTCAATGCATTCTTCATCGGTTTTCGCCCGCCGTGCTGTCGCGAACTCTTTTTCTACGACCTGTTTTATTTCCTCAACAAACTTGATACGTGTTAGACCATCTTGTAAATAGTAAGCTGACAGTCGATTTGCAGTTTCGATGACCTTTCGGGCTTCCAGATTCACCATCGTATCTGACCAGGTTCTGTTCCATCCCCTGTTAAGCAGCGCAATATCCATCATGCTTTCTTCATTAATATGCCTGGCTGTTTTACGGGCAATATATTCGCCTCATCGGTTTTTCTCAATAGACGATCCCCTGGTATTCATCTCACGCCAGTAAAAGAATAACCACCCGTAATTACGATGACGAATAAAGGGAACAATTAACGATAATTAAATACGACAGGCGTAATATTGTGCGCACCCTGCAAAAAGGCGATATAACCTTTGGGTTATATCGCCTGCTCCTTTTTATCGTGCGATTAAGGCAAACACGCCCCAGCCAAAGTATTCCCGCGTATACGTCACATGGCGTTTAGGCGCATTCGTCAGCTCTGCCCGAACCTCATGCGCAAAGTCATCGTCAGGGTTCTCCTCCAGCCAGCGGCGCATGGTCAGCCATTTAGCCGCTTCATACCGATCCCAGCCTTCCTGGTCTGCCAGTACCATTTCGACCAGGTCATAGCCCTGTTCATCGAAAGAGGCGACAAGGTCGGGCAGGGTGAGGAAATCGGCCACCGATGAAACGCCACAGGCCTGGGCAATCTCTTCCGTTGCAGGCACCTGACGCCAGTACGGTTCGCCGATAAGCACCAGTCCGCCTGGCTTAAGGCTCTTTGCCAGCAGTTCGAGCGTCCCGGCGACGCCGCCCGCAATCCAGGTTGCACCTACGCAGGCCGCCACGTCGCATTTTTCATCCGCCACGTAGCCCGCCGCGTCGTTATGAATAAAATGAACGCGTTCACTGACGCCAAGCTCTTCCGCGCGCAGCTTTGCCTGAGCGGTGAAGAGCGGGCTCATGTCGATGCCGGTACCGGTAATGCCGTAGTCACGTGCCCAGGTACACAGCATCTCTCCCGAGCCGCTGCCGAGATCGAGAATGCGCGCGCCTGGCTTCATGCGTAACACGCGGCCCAGCGTGGCGTACTTCTCTGGCGTGAAGGGGTTGTGAATGCGGTGTTCACTTTCGCTGATAGTAAAAATACGTGGGATATCCATAATCCTCTCCTTATCGATTATCAGGCTGGGCGCGAACGTTGTTCAGCCCGGTGGTATTGATGCGGTAGGGCTGACCGTTGACGGATTTGATCAGCTTTTTGGTTTTGAGTTTTTTAAAGACGGCGAGTGTGCAGTCGGTGAGCAGAAGCCCTTCCCGGCTGTAGCATTCAACAGAAGTGACGCGGCCAGATGCATCGCGGACGTGCACAATACGTCCACCTTTAGCGAGAACGTGTAAGGTACGTTGTTCCTGACGGGATAAATTCATACTGGAAAACCTGTTTAATCATCATGTGCAAAACGTGCAAACACACAGCGGTGTCCGCATTCGATTTCAGCGCATTGATAATCAGTCCGGCCTGAAAGGGCGGGGTGCTGATTATCAGATGATTACATTCTCCAGCATCAAAGCCTCGGTAGAGTTGAAAGGTATTTACGAGGCGAATGATAACACCGATTTTTGGTAAGTGAATAGCCAGGGATAAAAAGTGTGATCCTGAAGGGGAGGGTGCGGCGCCAGCATGTTGTATGCCCGGCAGGCTGGAAGTGAAAAGGTATGCCTGTGGTCCGGCTATCTATCTTTTTTATCCTGAAACCCCATGGTATTTCAGGATGAGCATACCCGATACAAGCCCGCACGAAGCGGGCCGTACAGCAAATCACATTACAGCTTCAGCAAACGCGGCAGCTGGTTATCCAGTTCCAGCAGACAGCTCTTCATATAGCTTTCGGTTTGAGTGGTCACTTTTTGGTAATTATTTGCACTCCACTCGCTCAGTGGCGCTTCAACTGGCGTAGGGGCGCATTCCGCTACCGTAAACGCAGAGAACATATTTCCGCTTTCCGGGCGTTTATAGAACAGGACTTTGTATTTCAGCTGATAGAGAGGTGTGGTCGCGGTGGCGTCTTTATAGATCAGCGCCCAGGTTGCTTTACCAATATAGAGCGGCTGCTTGTAAACGTGGCCATTGCCTTTTTCGTTCAGCCACTTGCTGATATTTTGTTTCGCTTTAGGAACAAACCAGCTGTTCGTCGGGTTTTGCAGGGTTTCAATGGATGTCCCTTTATAGTTCTCTTTATCAAAGTCACCGGAGTTAATGTTACCGGTTAACGCGCCGAGAACGGCAAGCCCCATACCGGCTGCGGCATGCGTCGGGGTCACTTCGCGCAGCGTGTTGTCGGCGATACGGTTGTCATTCAGTTCCGGCAGTGCTGATACGCTATAAATATCAATTGCGCTGCCATTTGCCGCTTTCACGGTGTCGGGTTTTACCGAGCCAGCACAGCCCGCAAGAATTAAGGATGCAGATACAATCGCTAGAAGACGAACTTTCATTTTCTCTCCATGAGATAATTTTATTTAGGTGGCTGCGTGGATGATCCTGAGCCGAAAAGGGCCGTTTATCTTGCCCGACAGAGTTGTCAGCCTGCAGACACAGGCTGACAACTACCCAGATAAATATCGACTCCCTGACCCTGTTCTTTAGTCAATCAGCCACATTCCTTTGACCCGCATCAATAATCGTTCGCGATTATCCAGCCACGGGTATTTTATTATTCGCCCGTATTATGTGACGCACCGAGAGGCAAACGCCACAAATCATAGCGTTCCTCTCCGGGTTTAACGGCTCCCGCGAAGTGGTCATTGAGGCGACTCGAGGTAAAGATCAAATCCCCGTCCGGACGGATTGCCGGTGTGTCTGGCCAGTAAACGTCTTCGCTGGCGGCGATAAGCGAAATAGCGCGGTGCTTCGGATCAAACCGGACAATGCCGTTGCGGGTAACATCCGTGATATAGAGGTTGCCCTTTGCATCGGTTACAAGACCGTCGGTGTTACCGCCCACCACGCCAAGATCCTGGATACTGGCGGCAATCTGCGCATCGGTTGATCCTGCCTGCCTCAGCAATGCCGTGGGCACTGCCCAGGCATGGGTTCCCGTTGTGACCGTCCAGTACAGCGTGTCCGCATCCGGGGAGAGCGCAATACCGTTGATGCCAATTAATAAGGGTTTACCCGGCCAGACCTCCGCACCGTGTGAAACCACCTTGACGCCCGGCTCAATCTGTAGCGCAGGGTGACGGTCGAGCACGCGTCGCGCCGTGCCGGTGGTGAAATCTACGACGATAAGGCCCACGCGGTTTTCCGGTGCGCTCCGCGAGCCGCTGTCGGAGATATAGGCGACACGGCGTTTCTCATCGACAACCACATCGTTCAGGAAGCTGGCTTTGCGGTCCGCCACGCCATCCAGGGCGATACGTTTAAGGGGGCGGCCCGTGTTGAGATCCAGTACGACCAGTTTCTGCGAGCCCACGGGCGACTCCGCTTCGCCTGCGACAAACCCCATGTCCAGCGCCCATAGCCAGCCGTTTTGACGATCAATATAAAAGCCAAGCACGTTGCGCAGGTTGTGCGCGGGATCGGTGTTTACCGCGTTCCCCTCGCGGGACGGAAACGCCGTCAGGCGGGCAGGGCCGGACTGCACAGTCGTATCCAGAATGCTCAGCGTGGCGGGGGCGGCGGCAGAAACCAGCCGGGGCGTACTGACAAAGGCCCGGCCCTTTGCATCAAAATGGATACCGGCAATGGGCGCGTTAACCGAGCCGGAAAACCGCGTCGGCGTTTGCCCATTCTGAGAGGTATCCCAGCTCACGCCAGCATAGCTGCGCCAGCGTTCAAGGGGCTGGAGCGTCGCCGCACTGGCGAGACTCGGGAAAGCGATCAGCGCCGCCAGCGCAATGGCGGACAGACTACGGGTGCGAATGAACATGAAAAGGCTCCGGTGAGTTCAGCATTAAAGGATGGAACGGAACGTGCCGCCCTCGACGCGTACAGCCGCCCCGTTGGATGCCGCGCCCAGTGGACTGGCTAACAGAGCGACCATCGCCGCGATCTCGTCTGCCTCAATCATTCTGGCGATCAACGAGCTGGGGCGGTAGGTCTGGAAGAAATGCGCTTCGATCTCCCGATCGGTCATATCCGGCGCAGGCGCGGTCTGGCGAAGGTACTCAATAATGCCGTCCGAGCGCGTCGCCGACGGCAGCACGCTGTTAACCGTCACGCCGGTTCCCCGGGTCAGTTCGGCCATACCGCGCGAAACAGCAAGCTGCGCTGATTTGCTGACGCCGTAATGCACCATGTCTGGCGGCGTAAAGGCGCCCACTTCGCTGGATATAAAAATCACCCGTCCCCAGTGCCGTTCCAGCATGCGCGGGAAGTAGTGGCGTGAGAGGCGGACGCCGGACATCACATTGGTGTTGAACATGCGCAGCCAGTCTTCGTCGTTAATATCCGCGAAGGCTTTGGCTTCGTAGAACCCAAGGTTATTAATCAGAATGTCGGTATCAGGGCAGGCGGCGAACAGGGCTTCTGCGCCCTCCAGGGTTCCGAGGTCAACGACAACGGTGGAGACCTGTGCGTCAGGCGTCGCGTCGGTGATGGTGGCCGCGGCTTTTTGCAGCTTTGCCGGGTCGCGTCCGGTAAGGGTGACGGCAACCCCTTCTTGAGCGAGCGTGCGGGCGATGGCCAAACCAATGCCTGCGGTTGCGCCCGTAACCAGCGCGGTCTTACCGGTGAGTTGAAGATCCATAGTGTTTACCCTCTGGTGATGAATGCAGCTCACTTTACTCATCACTCCAGAGGGGATAAATTAGCCAGATTGAAAAACATTTGTTCCTGAAAGAGCAAAATGAGCCGCAAATTCGATTATCTCGGAGACGTTGAAGTCTTCATTACTGTCGTTGAACACGGCTCTTTTACTGCCGCAGCGGTTGTCCTTTCCACCACACCCTCTGTCCTGAGTCGCGCGGTTTCCCGTCTGGAAGCGCGTCTTGGACGGCAGTTATTACAGCGAACGACCCGCCGCGTGGGGCTGACGGAGGCCGGACGCGTTTATCTGGAACAGGCGCGGTCTGCGTTTGCACTGCTTGATGACGCCGAACGCAAGGGGCGGGGCCAGGAAGGCGATCTGACCGGTCGCGTGCGAATGAGCGTTCCAACCACCTATGGGCACTACCGTCTGCCGCCGCTGCTGGCGCGCTTTGCCCAACACTACCCACGCGTTCAGGTGGAGCTGAACATCACCAATCGCAACGTTGATCTGATTGCGGAGGGATTCGATCTGGCGATTCGCCTGGGGCAGTTGCCCGACAGTGGGTTAGTCGCGCGCAAACTGGAGGACGCAGCGCTGCTGCTGGTCGCATCGCCTGATTACCTGCACCGCATGGGGAGCCCGCAGACGCTGGAGGAGTTGCATCGTCACACCTGTCTGCCCTTTATCATGCCGCGTACCGGGCGCATTGCCCCCTGGGTGTTTCGTGATGAGGAACGTGATATTGACTGGCTGCCGGGTTCAACTATCGAAATCTCAGACGATGTACTCGGTGTGGTTTCGCTGGCAGAGCAGGGGATGGGGATCTGCCAGAGCTATGAATTTATCGTCCGCGACAGGATACAGCGCGGTCAGTTAGTCGAGGTGCTGCCACACCTGCGTGGACGGTCGCGGCCGTTCTCCGTGCTCTTCGCGCCACACCGACGCCAGTCGGCGGCCACCCGGGCGATGATTGATCTTCTCACCAACCAAAAATGACAAGGATATGTCCACCATGAAAAAAGAGACTTATACCTTTTGGCTCCCACTCATCGTGGGCGGTATAGCACTGCTATCTGGTTTTGTGGTCTGGTCAGTTAACGTTTATCGCGTGACATACCTTACGATCCGCGGGGAGCAGTATCTGGCCGGAGGGGCGTTGCTGCTGGCGTTGGTGCCGATGGTTATTTTTATCAGAAAGGGACGACTGAAAGGCAAGCGTGTTGCTGGCGCGATAAAACTATACCTCGGCTTCTTCATTTGCAGCCTGCCGGTTGCCATGTTCGTGATTTTTACAACGGCCTGGCTACTGGAGGGAGACTATTCCTCATGGAGCAAACCTTACCGGTATGAATCCAGTACCCGCCACAGTTGCTCGGGGGCAGAAGTCTACGAGCCGGAGTTAAAAAAAGAGATCCGCATCTGTAACCCGAAGGGTAACGTTTATTCCAACTCTACCCTGTACGTGGAAAAGCGGAGTAATGCGCTGGGGATTGTGGTGCTCTGGGCGATCACGCGCGCCTGAACCGGTGAAGCTCAGGGCGCGAAAATCACCGTCAGCCCGCTTCCAGCATCCCAAAGCTCACAATACGCGAACGGCCCAGCTCTTTCGCCCGGTATAAGGCCACGTCGGCAGCGCGCAGCAGGTTATCGCTCTGAGCGTGCTGCGGATAGCTGGCGACGCCAATCGACACATCCACCGGGCCAATCTCTGAAAGCCCATAGCGCAGCGACAGTTCATGCACGCCGTTATAAATCTCTTTGGCGCACGCCTGCGCCGCCTCTTCATCGACGCCGGAAAGCAGCACCAGAAACTCTTCGCCACCATAGCGGAATGCCAGTCCGCTGTCGTGTACGGCGCGTTGTATGATGGTGGCCACGCTTTTGATGACCTGATCGCCCGCTTCATGACCAAAGCGGTCATTGATGCTTTTGAAGTGGTCGATGTCGATCATCAGGCAGCTTACCGGCTCTTCATTGCGCACCGCCTGCGCCATTTGGGTGCGCAGGGTATCTTCCAGATGATGACGGTTACGCAAGCCGGTGAGCGGATCGAAGAGGGCTTTTTCCAGCAGGGCATCGCGCAGACGTTGGTTGGCCAGCGCCAGACCGAGCGCTTCAGCCATCAGTTCCAGATAGGCGCGGGAAGGGGCATTTTCCGCGGTGATGTTCTGGAAGGAGAGCAACCCAATGGCTTCGCCCTGGGCAATCATAGGAACGCAGAGCGACGTATGTGTGTGCGACGCCGGCAGATGGTAGCAGGCGATATCCGGCTCGCCATTCACCGGAGGATGGCTTTGCCCACGTCTGACCGCCCAGCACTCATCGGGATGAAAAGGCGTATCCTCTCCTGGCGGCGAAAGCCACTGCGCGACGCAGCGCATCTGCCACGGATCGCGGTCGAGGATATAGAGCCGCCCGGCAATTCCCGGCGCGATATTGGGGGCGAACAGCTCCGCTACGTTAATCACGTCCGCAAAGTTCTCACACCCTTGCAGCCGCTGGGTCATGCGCGCCAGCAGCTCGCGGATGGCCCAGTCGGCGTCGCGCTCTTTTTCCAGACGCTGCCGCGCAAGGCCATTTTCACGAAAGATACGAATCGCCTGCGCCATATCGCCAATCTCATCGATCTGGTTGAAATTGGGTGTTTCTACGGCATAGTCCTGCGACGCCAGGCGATGCACCACATCGCTCAGGCGTACCACCGGGCGCAGCACGCGCCGTTTTAAGATAAAGCCAAGCACAAACAGGAACAGCAGGGCGGTCAGGCCAACCATCATTTCAGAGATTGTCCGCAGCGTTTTCGATTTTTTGGTTGCCTCCTGAACGGAAGCGATCACCCGCTTGTCGAGTATCTGGCGGAAGTGATCGATCTGATTCTGGGCGCGTTCCAGCTCCTGCTCATAGGGCGCACCGTAGAGCAGGGCGATGGCCTGCGCATCTTCTCCCTGCGCCGTATGGGTGAGGGCGACCTGCTGTTCGTCCTGTAGTTCATCGACGATTTTTATCCCTTCATGCAGCAGGGACAGCTCATCGTCTGACGCGCCGACATCCTGCAGTTTTTCCAGCCGGAGTTCGGTACTCTTCAGCTTGTTCTCTGACTGGTTGTATTCCCTGAGGATCTGCGGATCTTTTTTAATCACGTACAGGCGGGCTAAATCAGACTGCGCCCAGATATCGGTTTCGATATCTTCCGTGAGCGCATCAAATTTCTGCCGCTGTTCAACGGCCTGACGCTCAAGGGTGTCAGCATTGGACGCCATCAGCATGATGATGCCGGAAGCGAGGGTCAGGCAGACCGTGGCACCGTAGGCCCAGTTTGTTATCGTCGCGATTCGCACCTGGTGATCCTTTTACGACCAAAGAAGGATGACGTTCTTTCAAATTATAGAAAACGTTTGATTTAAGGCGAAAAAAAAGGCGGCACAGCGCCGCCTGTTGGGAAGGTTATCGTCAGCGGTTTATAAATCTGGAGGATTTTTCCCTTCTTCAATAAACGCGGCATCCAGCTCTTCGGCGTTACCCGCATGATCGCGACCGGAGAAGAGGTTCCAGCAGGCGATAAACAGCGCGGCAATCAGCGGGCCAATCACGAAGCCGTTAATGCCGTACAGCTCCATGCCGCCAAGCGTTGATATCAGGATCAGGTAGTCCGGCATTTTGGTGTCTTTGCCTACCAGCAGCGGGCGCAGGATATTATCCACCAGCCCGACGATAATCACGAAGAAGCCGACAATGAACAGCCCCTGCCAGATCTGATGCGTCGCGAAGAGGAAAATGGCAGCCGGAACCCAGACAATCGCCGACCCCACCGCAGGCACCAGGGAGAGGAAGGCCATCAGTGCTCCCCAGAGGATGCTGCCGTCGATACCGGCAATGGCAAACGCAATCCCGCCGAGCGTGCCCTGAACCACCGCGACAACCGCCGTGCCTTTTACCGTCGCCCGCGAGACGCCGACAAACTTGGCGAACAGGTGCTGCTTGGCGAAATCGGACAGAGGCAGGGAGTCGAGGATCTGGCGCACCAGGAACGGCCCGTCTTTCAACAGGAAGAACAGCAGATACAGCATGATGCCGAAGCTAATGGCAAAGCCGAACGTCCCTTTGCCGATCAGAAACGCGCTGCCCGCCAGATACTGTCCGCCCTGCAGGGCGACATCGGAGAGTTTTTTCTGGATCTGCGCGGCGTTGGTCAGGTTGTGATCCGCGAGGAAACCGCTGGCCCAGTCCGGCAGATGGTTAAAGATGCTCGCCACCACCTCCGGGAACTGGGTGTTGTTCTCCTGCAGTTTGGTGTACACCACGTTCAGCTCTATGGCGAGCGAGGAGAAGATCACCATCAACGGGATAAAGACAATCAGGCAGATAATGCCGATGGTCAGCAGCGAGGCCAGCCCGTTGCGATCCCCCAGCGCGGCGCGCAGCTTGTTTTTTACCGGGTTAAAGATAACGGTCAGAATGGCGGCCCACAGAATGGCGGAGAAGTAGGGCGACAGCACGTCGAAAAACGCCCACGTCACGAGGGCGAGAATAAAGATAAAGAAACCTTTGGTCAGTCCGTTAAAGCGCATCAGTCAGTCCTGGTTACTAAGAAACTGTGACGACTATAGAACTGATTGACGGATTTACCAACCATTGCGCCGGGGGGCGCAGGCGACGCGCCGCCGGGCAATGTCAGGACGGGAGGGATCAAATCTCCTCAAACAGCGGGCTCACTAGCGCAACGTGCGTTTTCACGCCCACTGCCAGCGCGGCCTCGTCGATGCGAAAGTGTGGATTGTGGACGTTCCAGACCGCGCCTTTTTCCTCGTTGCCGCAGCCGATGAACAGAAACGTTCCCGGAACTTTCTCCTGATACGAGGAGAAATCCTCGCTGCCAAACAGGGCCCGATCGGCAAGCTGCAGCGTTCCTTCTTCGAAGTGCGCTGCAATCGCCGCTTTGGCGATGGCATTGGTGTCGGCATGGTTGTTGCCAACGGCGTAACCCTGCTGCCAGCGGATCTCACAGCGCGCGCCGTGGGCACTGACGACGCCCTCGACAATACGCTGCACCAGCTGCGGTACCTGCTCGCGTACCTGCTGATTATGAGTACGCACCGTTCCGGCCAGGCGGGCGCTGTCCGGAATCACGTTATAGCTGTCACCGGCCTGGAAGGTCGCGATGGTCAGCACCGGGGCGTTAATCGGGTCGAGATTACGCGCCACTACGTTTTGCAGCGCGGTGACAACTTCAGCGCCGATTACCACCGGGTCGATGCAGAACTGCGGCATTGAGCCATGTCCGCCCCGGCCGAAAATCGTGATATCAAAATTATCGCTGGAGGCGACATAGACCCCTTCTTTCAGCGTAATGTTACCGGTAGGACTGGTCGGGAAAACGTGCAGACCGAAGATCTTCTCGACATCGTCAACCACGCCTTTCTCCACCAGTTCGCGCGCGCCGCCCGGCGGCACTTCTTCGGCAGGCTGGAAGATAAACTTGATGCTGCCGCACAGCTGGCTGCGCAGGTGGCAAAGCACTTTCGCCGCGCCCATCAGCATGGCGGTGTGGGCATCGTGACCGCAGGCGTGCATTACGCCGGGTTTGGTTGAGCTGAATGCTTCACCGCTCTCTTCCTGCAGCGGCAGGGCGTCGATATCAGCACGCAGTGCCCACATCGGGCCGGGTTTTTCACCCTGTAATACCGCCACCACGCTGTTCTCCAGCGGGCGGCTAATCGTCAGCTCCGGCAGATTCGCCAGTTCACGGGCGATAAAATCTGCGGTCGGCTTTTCCTGAAATGAGAGATCCGGGTTGGCATGAATATGCCTGCGCCAGCGGATCACCTCGTCGTGAACGTCGCGGATAAGGTTTTCAGTGCTACTTTTCATGACAGTCTCCTTCAGTCAGTCACCGGCAGTGAGGGCGCAGGTTTTTTTATCAATGGCACTATCGCCACGCCCGCGCACACCATTGCCAGTGACAAGAAAATAAATGCGCTTTCATAACTGTGGCTTTTTCCAACGAGATAGCCAATAACAACCGGTGAAACGAAGCCCCCCAGCGTCCCTCCGGTGTTTGTCAGCCCGATGGCCGAGCCCATGATGTTCTCCGGCAGGCGTTTCATTGGCAGGGTAAACGCGGTCACAAAGGTGGCCATCAGGAAGATCTCCCCCACAAACAGCAGGATGCTGGCACTCACCGCCGTGGCGGTGTGGAAGATGCCGAGAATGGCAGCAGCGCTCACCAGTGCGCAGATCAAAATCACCTGTGGCTCGCGGTGGTGGAAGTATTTTCCGACCAGCCAGCCGGTGCACAACGACGAAAGCCAGATCCCCGCGCCGCCAGCCGCCACGATATAACCGGACACCTCAATCGGCATGCCCATGCTCTGGACAAAGAATTTAGGCAGCCAGGCC
This sequence comes from Enterobacter sp. A8, assembly GCF_004296595.1. NCBI lineage: Bacteria > Pseudomonadati > Pseudomonadota > Gammaproteobacteria > Enterobacterales > Enterobacteriaceae > Enterobacter > Enterobacter sp. A8. Next base: position 694,297 of record NZ_SCMF01000002.1, on the reverse strand, counting down.
AAGAGGCCATAGCTTGGGATATTGATGCAAAACACCGAGAAAAACAGCAGCAGCACCGTAGGGTTACGCCACAGCGCCTCGTGTTGCCCGTGCGCGGCCTGGCGTGGCGCGGGTTTCTGATACGGCACGCGCAAGGCGATCAGCAGGGCGATGGCGCAGGCAACGATCCCTAATGCCACAAAGGAGGCGTGCCAGCCCAGGTGTTCCAGCGCCGAGACGGCCACAATCGGCCCGACGGTCATCGCCAGCCCGGCGGAGGAGAGCAGGACCGACTGGGCGAAGGTGCGTTTTTCCAGCGTAAAATTGCTGACCACCGCTTTCGCGCAGGAGCAGGGATAGCCGGAATGCCCCACGCCGGAGAGAAAGCGAAACACCAGCAGCAGGCCAACGCTCATACCCAGCGCGCCAAAGCAGAGGGCGAAGACCCCCAGCGCACACAGAGAAAGGATCAGCATGGTTTTGTAGCCGATTCGGTCGTTTAACCAGCCCGCAGGCACCTGAAAGAGAGAGTAGGCGAGAAAGAAGATCCCGGTGATATAGCCCAGCTGCGCGGTGGTAAGCCCGAACTCTTTTTCGATCGGCAGCAGGGCAAAACCCATTACGGTTTTATCGATGTAGACCACGACATAGCCGATAAAAAGTAAAAAAATCATCTGTGACTGGCTTTTCATTGTGTTTTCCGCCTGACGTCAGAGTGTGATGAGAATGGTTGTGTGCACTCTGAATCTAGGGGTTTACCAGACAGGCGGGAAGATATAATTTTGCTATAGGTGATGCTTTTTTGTTATAGGGCGAGCGATGAAATATCTGCCAAAACTCGGCCATCTTCAGGCCTTTCGTCAGGTGGCGCGCAGCGGCAGTATCCGTTCGGCCGCACGGGAACTGGGCGTTTCGCAGCCCGGATTGAGCCGTACATTGCGTGAGCTTGAGCAAACTTTAGGCACCCAACTTTTATTGCGCAGCAAAGAGGGGATTGCCCTTACCGAGGCGGGAATGGCGTTTTCTCAACGGGCGGAGTGGGTGCTTGAAGAGCTGCGGCGTGCGGCGGATGAAGTGGAGCAGATTAACCATTTTACTCACGGGCGTCTGACGGTGGGGTTCTCTTCGCTTATTGCGCTGACCGTCTTTCCCGATGTGGCCGAGGCATTCAAGAAAACGCTGCCCCAGGTCTTGCTGACGGTGAAGGAGGGGCAGCTCTCCTCGCTCCTGCCTGGCGTACGAAACGGTGAAATAGATATGGCTATCGGCTCGGTGGATCCGATGGCGCCGCCGGAAGGGGTGATGATCGAACCGCTGTTTACCTCGCCGTTTTGCATCATCGCGCGCAAGGGGCACCCACTGGCAGAAGCCCGCGATCTGATGGCGCTGCGTCAGGCTAAATGGCTACTGCCGGAGTCATCCATGGGCTACTACCAGCAGCTACAAAATGAGCTCAGCCATTTTTATCGACAGGTGGATATCACCCCACTGCGCACCGATTCCGTCATCACGGGGCTGAATATGGTGCTTAACGCGGACTATCTGACGGTGGTCGCGCGGGCAATGTGTCAGCCGCTACAGCTTGATGACAAGCTGGTGGCGTTGCCCATCACCCAACTGCCGTCGGCGCAGTATTGCGCGGTGTGGTCGCAGAAGTCGGCGATGACCACCAACGCGCGTCAGTTTTTGATTCGCCTGCGCGAAGCATGCAGAGGGTTTAGCTGGTAGCGGACAGATACGACTTTTGTCTGAGCCAGAATCACAGCCGTCCGCGCCATGCTGTAAGTATCTGCTTGCGGAGGTGCTTATGGCCTGGCGTCCGATTCTGTATGTGATCCTCACAACCCATCCCCGACTCAGTGCGCGACGCGCCCGGTTGCGTCTGGTCGTCTAGCTTTTTTATGTTAATCGCGGTATAACACACCTTCTTTGGATGTTTAGATGTCCATACGTATAGAAGGTAATATGCAAACACAACAAGAAAATGGGCAGCTAAAGCGCACCATGAAAACACGCCACCTGATTATGCTCTCGCTGGGTGGCGTGATTGGCACAGGGTTATTCTTTAATACCGGTTATATCATTTCGACAACCGGGGCCGCAGGCACGCTGCTGGCCTATCTCATTGGCGCACTGGTAGTCTGGCTGGTGATGCAGTGTCTGGGCGAACTGTCGGTGGCGATGCCGGAAACCGGCGCGTTTCACGTCTATGCCGCTCGTTACCTCGGCCCGGCGACGGGCTATACCGTGGCGTGGCTGTACTGGCTCACCTGGACGGTGGCACTAGGGTCGAGCTTTACCGCCGCCGGGTTCTGTATGCAGTACTGGTTCCCACAGGTGCCCGTCTGGGTATGGTGCGTGGTCTTCTGCGTGGTGATTTTTGGCCTTAACGTTATCTCCACGCGTTTCTTTGCCGAGGGCGAATTCTGGTTCTCGCTGGTGAAAGTTATCACCATCATCGCCTTTATTATTCTTGGCGGCGCGGCGATCTTTGGCTTTATTCCGATGCAGGACGGTTCGCCTGCGCCGGGTCTGAGCAACATTACCGCTGAAGGCTGGTTCCCGCATGGTGGCCTGCCGATCCTGATGACCATGGTGGCGGTGAACTTTGCCTTCTCCGGCACCGAGCTTATCGGCATTGCGGCGGGCGAAACGGAAAACCCGCATAAGGTTATTCCGGTGGCGATCCGCGCGACCATTGCCCGGTTGATCATCTTCTTTATCGGCACCGTGTTTGTGCTGGCGGCGCTGATCCCGATGCAGCAGGCCGGGGTGGAAAAGAGCCCGTTTGTGCTGGTGTTTGAAAAAGTCGGGATCCCGTATGCGGCAGATATCTTTAACTTTGTGATTTTGACCGCGATCCTCTCGGCGGCAAACTCCGGCTTGTACGCCTCAGGGCGCATGCTGTGGTCGCTTTCTAACGAGAAAACGCTGCCGCGCTGCTTTGCCCGCGTCAATAAAAACGGCGTGCCGCTGACGGCGCTCTCCGTTTCCATGCTCGGTGGCGTGCTGGCGCTCTTCTCAAGCGTGGTTGCGCCGGACACGGTGTTTGTGGCGCTGTCGGCCATTTCTGGTTTTGCGGTGGTGGCGGTGTGGATCAGCATCTGCGCGTCGCACTTTGTCTTCCGCCGTCGTCATCTGCAGTCCGGACAGCCGCTGTCTGCTCTGCACTATCGCGCGCCGTGGTATCCGCTGGTGCCGGTGCTCGGGTTTATCCTCTGCGTGGTGGCATGTATCGGCCTGTGGTTTGATCCGAGCCAGCGCATTGCCCTTTATTGTGGCCTGCCGTTCGTCGCCCTGTGTTATGGTGCCTACTACCTGACCCGAAACCTGACATCGCAGGAGCCTGAACATGTCGCAGAATAATCCGCTTACCGCCCTCCTTGAAAAGCAGCCGTTTGTGGTGCTGGATGGCGCAATGGCAACTGAACTGGAAGCGCGCGGGTGCAACCTTGCAGACAACCTCTGGTCTGCCAAAGTATTGATGGAAAACCCGGAGCTTATCCGTGAAGTCCACCTCGACTACTACCGTGCGGGTGCGCAGGTGGCGATCACCGCCAGCTATCAGGCCACGCCTGCGGGCTTTGCGGCGCGCGGTCTGGATGAGGCGCAGTCCCGCGCGTTGATCGGCAAAAGCGTGGAGCTGGCGCGTAAGGCGCGTGAAGCGTATCTGGCGGAAAATCCGCATGCGGGCACGCTGCTGGTGGCGGGGTCCGTTGGGCCGTATGGCGCCTATCTGGCGGATGGCTCTGAGTATCGCGGAGATTATGTGCGTCGCGCCGAAGAGTTTACTGCATTTCATCGTCCGCGCATTGAGGCGTTGCTGGATGCGGGGGCGGATCTGCTGGCTTGCGAAACGCTGCCTTCCTTTGAGGAGATCAAGGCGCTGGCAGCACTTGTGGCTGAGTATCCCCGCGCCCGGGCATGGTTCTCGTTTACCCTGCGCGACAGCGAGCACCTGAGCGACGGGACACCGCTGCGGGAAGTTGTCGCGGCCCTGAAAGATAATTCGCAGGTCGTGGCGCTAGGCATCAACTGTATCGCGCTGGAAAACACTACCGCGGCGCTGAAACACCTGCACAGCCTGACGGCACTGCCGCTGGTGGTCTATCCGAACTCGGGCGAGCATTATGATGCGGTGACCAAAACCTGGCACCATCACGGTGAAGCGTGCGAGACGCTGGCGGGGTATTTGCCCCAGTGGCTGGAGGCCGGTGCCAGATTAATCGGTGGATGCTGTCGCACCACGCCGAAAGATATTGCTGAGCTTAACGCGCAGCGCTAATGCCCTCACCCTGACCCTCTCCCACAGGGAGAGGGAAAAAAACAACCGCACAAAACCAACTATCCTTTCCCGCTTTTTTTCTAAAAACGAATCGTTATTAGCGATTCGTTTTAATTCCTTTATCAAAATTCCCGCGCCGGAAATACTGCCCTCATAACAACAAGGGGAGCAGACAGGATGGCAATTACATCGCGAATTACATTACTCGGCGCGCTGGCGCTGTGGGCATTTCAGGCGCAGGCGGTGGACGTCACCGTTGCGTATCAGACCTCCGCAGAGCCTGCGAAAGTCGCGCAGGCGGATAACACCTTTGCCAAAGAGAGCGGCGCAAACGTCGACTGGCGTAAGTTCGACAGCGGGGCGGCCGTGGCGCGTGCGCTTGCGTCCGGCGACGTGCAGATTGGTAACATCGGCTCCAGCCCGCTGGCGGTAGCGGCCAGCCAGCAGGTGCCGATTGAAGTTTTCCTCCTCGCTTCACAGCTGGGCAACTCCGAAGCACTGGTGGTGAAGAAAAACATCACCAAACCGGAAGACCTGATCGGCAAGCGCATCGCCGTGCCGTTCATTTCGACCACTCACTACAGCCTGCTGGCGGCGCTGAAACACTGGGGCATCCAGCCAGGCCAGGTGCAGATCATTAATCTGCAGCCACCGGCGATTATTGCGGCCTGGCAGCGCGGCGATATTGATGGCGCATACGTCTGGGCACCGGCCGTCAATGAGCTGGAAAAAGACGGCACCGTGCTGACCGACTCCGAAAAAGTGGGCCAGTGGGGCGCGCCAACGCTTGACGTGTGGGTGGTGCGCAAAGATTTTGCCGAGAAACATCCTGAGGTCGTGAAGGCCTTTGCCAAAAGCGCCCTCGACGCTCAGCAGCCCTATATCAGCAACCCGGATGCATGGCTGAAGCAGCCTGCCAATCTCGAAAAACTGTCCCGTCTGAGCGGCGTGCCGCAAGCGGACGTTCCGGGGCTGGTGAAAGGTAATACCTATCTCACGCCTGCCCAGCAGGTACAACAGCTGACCGGGCCGGTAAACAAAGCGATTGTCGATACCGCCACGTTCCTGAAAGAGCAGGGCAAAGTGACGGCGGTGGCGGCGGACTACAGCCAGTACGTGACCGATCGCTTTGTGAAATAAGGGGGCTGCGATGCTGACTATTACAAATCTGTCTGCTGATTACGGTGGCAAACCGGCCCTGGAGAACATCAACCTGACGCTGGAGAGCGGTGAGCTGCTGGTTGTGCTTGGCCCGTCCGGGTGCGGGAAAACCACGCTGCTGAATCTGATTGCCGGGTTTGTGCCATATCAGCATGGCTCCATTCAACTGGAAGGGAAAAAAGTGAAGGGCCCGGGTGCTGAGCGCGGGGTGGTCTTTCAGAACGAAGGTCTGCTTCCCTGGCGCAACGTGCAGGAAAACGTGGCGTTTGGGTTGCAACTGGCGGGCGTAAGCCGCGAGCAACGGCTGGCAACAGCACGGGACATGCTCAAAAAGGTCGGTCTTGAAGGGGCTGAAAAACGGTTTATCTGGCAGCTTTCCGGCGGCCAGCGTCAGCGGGTTGGTATTGCCCGCGCGCTGGCGGCCAATCCGCAGCTTTTGCTGCTGGATGAGCCGTTCGGGGCGCTGGATGCCTTTACCCGCGAGCAGATGCAAACCCTGCTTTTACGCCTGTGGCATGAAACGGGTAAACAGGTGCTGCTGATCACCCACGATATCGAAGAGGCGGTGTTTATGGCGACCGAGCTGGTGCTGTTGTCCCCTGGCCCGGGGCGCGTGCTGGAGCGGCTGCCGCTTGAGTTTGCCCGTCGCTATGTCGCGGGGGAGCCGGTGCGCAGCATCAAATCCGATCCGCGGTTTATCGAACAGCGTGAATACGTCTTAAGCCGTGTGTTTGAACAACGGGAGGCCTTCTCATGAGCATCGTCTTCAGCGAGAAAACGCGACGCGCGCGCCCGGCCTTACGCTGGCCTTTCTCGCGCCAGATAACACTCAGTGTCGGCACGCTGCTGGTGCTGCTGGCGGTGTGGTGGCTGGTTGCCGCGCAGGCATGGATCAGCCCGCTGTTTCTGCCGCCGCCGGGGCAGGTGCTGGCAAAACTCATCACCATTGCCGGGCCGCAGGGCTTTATGGACGCTACGCTCTGGCAGCACTTAGGTGCAAGCCTGGCGCGCATTCTGGTGGCGCTACTGGCGGCGGTGATAATCGGCATTCCGGTCGGGATCGCGATGGGCTTAAGCCCGACGGTGCGCGGCATCCTCGACCCGCTGATTGAGCTTTACCGTCCGGTGCCGCCGCTGGCCTATCTGCCGCTGATGGTGATCTGGTTCGGCATCGGTGAAACGTCAAAAATCCTGCTGATTTATCTGGCGATTTTCGCCCCGGTTGCCATGTCGGCTCTGGCGGGCGTCAAAAGCGCCCAGCAGGTGCGGATCCGCGCGGCGCAATCGCTGGGAGCCAGCCGGACACAGGTGCTGCTGTTCGTGATTTTACCGGGCGCACTGCCGGAGATTTTAACCGGATTACGCATCGGCCTTGGCGTGGGCTGGTCAACGCTGGTGGCGGCAGAGCTGATCGCCGCCACCCGAGGGTTAGGGTTTATGGTGCAGTCGGCGGGGGAGTTTCTGGCGACTGACGTGGTACTGGCCGGGATTGCGGTTATCGCCGTGATCGCCTTTGGATTAGAACTGGGGCTGCGTGCGCTGCAGCGTCGTCTGACGCCCTGGCATGGAGAAATACAATGAGTGAACGTCTGACCATTACCCCGCTGGGGACATATATCGGTGCGCAGGTGTCGGGCCTGGATGTGACCCGTCCGCTGAGCGATAACCAGTTTGAGCAGCTTTATCATGCGGTGCTGCGCCATCAGGTGGTATTCCTGCGCGAACAGGCAATCACCCCGCAGCAGCAGCGCGCCCTGGCACTGCGCTTTGGCGATCTGCATATCCATCCGGTTTATCCGCATGCGGAAGGGGTGGAGGAGATTATTGTGCTCGACACGCATAACGATAACCCGCCGGACAACGACAACTGGCACACGGATGTGACGTTTATCGAGACGCCACCTGCAGGGGCGATACTTTCGGCGAAGCTGCTGCCGGAGACGGGCGGCGATACGCTGTGGGCCAGCGGCATTGCGGCCTTTGAGGCGCTATCCGCACCCTTCCGTACCCTGCTGAGCGGCCTGCGGGCGGAGCATGACTTCAAAAAATCGTTCCAGGAGTACAAGTATCGCAAAACAGAAGCGGAGCATCAGCGCTGGCAGGAGGCGGTTGCGAAACATCCGCCGCTGCTGCATCCGGTCGTGCGCACCCATCCGGTAACCGGCAAGCAGGCGCTGTTTGTGAATGAGGGATTCACGACGCGGATTGTGGACGTGACGGAAAAAGAGAGCGAGGCGCTGTTACGTTTCCTGTTTGCGCATATCACCAAACCGGAGTTTCAGGTGCGCTGGCGCTGGCAGGAGAACGATCTGGCGATCTGGGATAACCGCGTGACGCAGCACTATGCGAATGCGGATTATCTGCCACAGCGTCGGATTATGCAGCGGGCGACAATTTTGGGAGATAAGCCGTTCTACCGTCCTTGAACCATCGCACCCGTAGGCCGGGTAAGGCGTAGCCGCCACCCGGCAATTGTGCACCGTTCTTGCCGGGTGGCGCTGCGCTTACCCGGCCTACAAAAAACCGCACATTTAAAGGTGCGCCTCAATATACCGCTGATAGCGGTTTGCCTTGAGGTAGCACAAGTCCACCAGCACCAGCCCGTCGATGCAGTTGTTGAACGCCGGGTCGCTGCCAAAATCGATAAACTGCACGCCGCCGGGTTCACACAGCTCGGAATACTGTTTGTAGAGCGGTGGAATACCGCACCCCAGATTACCGAGCAGGGATTTCAGCTTCGTCAGGTCATCCACGTAATCGACCCCGCCAAACTGCGCCAGCACGTCCGGCAGGGAGGCCGGATAAGGCTGACGTGACGCGGCTAAGGGATGTGTCGCCGGGAACCAGAGGCGGTAAAACGCCACCAGCAGATCCCGTGCGGCAGGCGGTAAGCCACCGGAAATCGAGACCGGGCCAAAGAGGTAGCGGTAGTGCGGATAACGTGCCAGATAGGCACCAATACCGGACCACAGATAGTCCAGACCGCGACGACCCCAGTAGCGCGGTTGAATAAAGCTGCGCCCCAGTTCAATACCGTGTTCCAGCACGTCCTGCATTTTATCGTCGTAGTGAAACAGACTGTAGCTATAAAGCCCTTCCAGACCGCGTTGCTCGACCTGTCTGGCAGTGGGCATAAAGCGATAGGCGCCGACGATCTCCAGATCGTCTTCATCCCACAGGATCAGGTGCAGATAGTCATCGTCGTAACTGTCGGTGTCCCGACGTTTACCGCTCCCTTCCTCCACGGCGCGAAACGCGATCTCGCGCAGGCGTCCCAGCTCGCGCAGCAGGGGAGCCTCTTCCTGTCCGTTGCGTTGCCACAGATAAATAGTTTTGCCATCGCTGGTTTTGCCCAGACATTCGGCCTGGGCCAGCTCGCGCTTCAGCGTGGCCCGGTCTTCCGGACGGGCAATGGCGCATTGGGTTTTAAAGACGCCAGGCACTCCCTTGCCAAGACGTATCACGTGCTGACGGCACTGCTCGGCCATCTCACGCGATGAAAGGGTTGTGCTATACCAGTGATGCCAGGCTATCTGCTGGCCGATCTTTATCGGTAGCTGGCTGTGGCGGCGGCGGAACATCTGCTGCATCAGCAAGAGCATCGATACGGTGGGGGACACCAGCGTGCTGGCATAAAAGAGCAGGCTGTTGTGTGCCTGAATATGCACCGGCAGCAGCGGTACGCGCAGCTTACTGGCGAGTTTAATAAAGCCGGGGTGCCATTTTTTATCGCGGATCCCTTTGCGCGTAGGACGGGACACTTCTCCCGCCGGGAAGAAGATCAGCACCCCTGCGTTTTGCAGATGCTGTTCCATCTGCATCAGGGACGTTTTTGCCGTTCTGCCGCCCATGTTGTCCACCGGAATAAACAGTGAGCTAAGCGGTTCAAGGTGGGTCAGCATCCGGTTAGTGACGACTTTCACATCGCGCCGTACACGGGAAACGGCATACATCAGCGCCAGCCCGTCCAGCGTTCCGGTTGGGTGGTTGGCAATAATGACCAGCGGGCCATGTTCAGGGATTTGTTCGAGATCGCGAGCGGAAACGGTGCAGAGTATATCGAGGTGCTCCAGAACCTGCTCCACCATATCCAGGCCTTTCAGATGGCGGTGTGTCGCGGCAAATTGCTGGAATTCTTCTTCGTAGAACAGTCTTTTTAACAGACTTTTTTGCCAGGGTGCAGGCCTCGCCTGAGGCCAAAGGTCGTCGAGAACGCTATCGAGACTAAACATGGTTACTCCTCCTGCCGTCTTGCTCAGACAGTAGAAGGGAGAGATGTCGGTTGTATTGCAGTTTGGTGAAGATTAGCGCAGAGAGGAGGCCGGGTAAGGCGAAGCCGCCACCCGGCGCTAAAGCGGATTAACGCAGAATTTTCTTCTCGGCCAGATCCAGCGCAAAGTAGCTGAAGATCAGATCCGCGCCAGCACGTTTGATCGCGCCCAGGCTTTCCAGGATCACTTTCTCTTCGTCGATGGCACCCGCCTGCGCGGCGAATTTGATCATCGCGTACTCGCCGCTCACCTGGTATGCACCCAGCGGCAGCTCGGTGCGCTCGCGAATGTCGCGCAGAATATCCAGATATGCGCCAGCTGGTTTCACCATCAGGCAATCTGCGCCCTGGGCTTCATCCAGCAGCGATTCACGGATGGCTTCACGGCGGTTCAGCGGGTTCATCTGATAGGTTTTGCGATCGCCCTTCAGCGCAGTACCGGCCGCTTCACGGAACGGACCGTAGAACGAAGAGGCAAACTTAGTGGAGTAGGACATGATGGCGGTATCGGTGAATCCGGCCGCATCAAGCGCCTGGCGGATCGCCTGAACCTGCCCGTCCATGGCAGCGGAAGGTGCGATGAAATCCGCACCGGCTGCTGCAGCTACCACCGCCTGCTTGCCGAGATTCAGCAAAGTGGCGTCGTTATCGACACCGTGATCGCACAGCACACCGCAGTGGCCATGAGAGGTATATTCACAGAAACAGGTGTCTGACATGACGATCATTTCCGGCACGGTCTCTTTGCAGATCCGCGACATCCGGGCGACCAGACCGTCCTCTTTCCAGGCATCGCTGCCGGTAGCGTCAGTGTGGTGGGAGATGCCAAAGGTCATCACCGAGCGGATCCCCGCGTTGGCGATACGTTCGATCTCACGCGCCAGATATTTTTCCGGAATGCGCATCACGCCTGGCATGGCGTCGATGGCTTTGTAGTCATCGATCTCTTCTTCAACAAAAATCGGCAACACCAGATCGTTTAAGGTCAGTGTTGTCTCTTCAAACATAGCGCGCAGTGCAGGTGACTTGCGCAGACGACGGGGACGAGCAATTAAATCGGTCATGATATGCCTGACGTTTGTGGAACAAAGAAGGCTAGTGTACATGAAAGTGGAGGAGAGGGTTTTACGAAAGTAGGCTTTTTGTTAATGCGAAATGGGGTTTGCGATGTTTCACATGGTCAATATATATAACCAACGTCAGCCTGTTTTTCACACGCTCGAGATATTGGTGCGATTTCTAAATTGAAGTAAATATATCATTAATAATGATCTATTATTCTTTATTATATTTTCTATATTTATATCAGATGATTTTAATTCGCTGTTTTTATAGTGTTTATTTATAATTTTTAATGTCGTTGCATTTTTTTCATGTTATTAGTCTGTATACGGACTTAATGGAATCATTCATTGAACCTTTTCGAAATGAAAATGCATAATTCCCTCCGCAATACAATGTTGCCAAATGATTTGATGGACAAACTTGCTTACGTCCCTGAGGAGGGATGACCCAATGCAAACATGGAAAAAGAAACTGGTTGTATCACAACTTGCATTAGCCTGCACCCTGGCTATCGCTTCTCAGGCCAATGCGAAAGATATTTCTGGTGCCACATATAATACCTTCGGATATGATAATTCAGCATCAACACCCTGGTATTATGGCTACGCTGACTGGGATTACTCGGATGCCACCCACGACGGTGATATTTATCCGGTGATTAATAAGTCAACGGTGAACGGTGTTATTTCGACGTACTACCTTGACGATGGTGTCAATGGAAGAGCGAATGCGCTGAGCATTTCTAACAGCACCATTAATGGCATGATCACCTCAAAGTGCATGACCACCACGTGTGCTGATGGGGTTGATACGGACGGCACGACCCATACGCAGTACGATCGTTTTAGCCTGACCGTCGATCACTCCACCATTAACGATACCTATGAGCATTATGCGTATGATGTTCTGAATGGTGACAACACCGAAACCCACTATCTGGATACCTATGGACTGGGTAATGCGATTACGCTGGATGTGGAATCGGATATTGTTATCCAGAACAACTCCCACGTTGCAGGTATCACGCTGACTCAGGGTTACCATGAGCTGGACAATACCCCGTATGACGGCGTTGAAGGCGTTGCGGATAGCAGTAATGTCTTTACTAACACCCTGGTGGTCAAAGACTCTGTTTTGACCTCCGGCGCATACAGCGATCTGGGTACCAGCGGGTTCTATGGTCAAACCGCGAAGCCGAGCGACTACGGTGAAACCAACGCGACCGGCGCAGATGACGCGGCACTGATCGTCGCGGCCAGCGCGTCTGACAACGCCATGCAAACCACCGCCACCTTCGATCACTCTACCGTTACCGGCGATATCCTGTTCTCCAGCACCTTCGACAATAACTTCTACGAGAATGGCGACCCGGCAACCGATACCACCGAAGACGGTGTGTATAACCCAACCACCAACGGCTGGGATGGTACCGATAAGCTGGATGTCACACTGACCAACGGCAGCAAATGGGTTGGCGCAGCACAATCCAGCGTTGAAGCGATCGGCACCGCGCAGATGTATGGTGAGGGTTACAGCAGTGTTGACTGGAGAACCCTGTCTCCAAACAGCATCTGGCCTGATTCCACCTACGACACCAACGGTCACGTTGCAGGTGAAGAGGTATACCAGAGCGGTCTGTTCAACGTCACCCTGAACAACGGTTCAGAGTGGGATACCCGCAAACTGTCTAACATCGACACGCTGGCAGTGAATAACCAGTCGCAGGTCAATGTTGAAAACTCTGGCCTGCTGGCGGATTCCATCACCCTGACCAACGCCTCTACCCTGAATATTGGCGACAGCGGTGCAGTGGCGACAGACAGCCTGTATCTGGACAGCTATAGCCGTGCCGCGCTGACGGAAGAAACGGCTGAACTGTATGCCAACACCATCACCGTCGACAACGGTGCGGAACTGGCACTGGGCCTGGGTCAGGTGGACACGCACAACATGGTGCTGACCGATGGCGGTGTGCTGAACGTTGCCAGCCGTGACTACGTGCTGAACAGCGATCTGAACAACGCCCGCTTTATCACCAACGACAAGAGCAAAGCAGATTACGACTATGGCGTCGTGGCGCTTAACTCAGACGGTCATCTGGCGGTGAACGGTGATGTGGCAGGTAACTACACTGTGCGTATCGATGATGCGACCGGCGCCGGTTCTGTTGCTGATTATAAAAACAAAGAGATCATCCGCGTTTATGACAATAACGCAGACACTGCGGCCCGCTTTACGGCAGCAAACAAAGCCGATTTAGGTGCCTATACCTACCAGGCGCAGCAGAAGGGTGACACGGTTGTTCTGCAGCAGAAAGCGCTGACTGACTATGCCAATATGGCGCTGAGCATTCCGTCAGCGAATACCAATATCTGGGATCTGCAGCAGGATACCGTTGGAACCCGTCTGACTAACAGCCGTCACGGTCTGGCCGATAACGGCGGGGCGTGGGTGAGCTACTTCGGCGGCAACTTTGACGCTGACAATGGCGTTATCAGCTACGATCAGGACGTAAGCGGGATTATGGTTGGTCTGGATACGCAGATTGACGGTAACAACGCGAAGTGGATCGTGGGTGGCGCGGCAGGTTTCGCGAAGGGGGATATCAGCGATCGTACCGGTCAGGTTGATCAGGATAGCCAGACGGCGATGATCTATGCCTCTGCGAAGTTTGCCAACGATGTCTTCCTCGACAGCTCCCTGAGCTACACCCGCTTCAATAACGATCTCTCCGCGACCATGAGTAACGGTCAGTACGTGGACGGTAATACCACGACAGATGCGGTTGGTTTCGGTATGAAACTGGGTTATGACTGGAAACCAAACCTGTCCGGCTACGTCACGCCTTATGCGGCAGTGTCTGGGCTGTTCCAGTCGGGTGACGACTACCGCTTGAGCAATGACATGCGAATTGATGGCCAGTCTTACGACAGCCTGCGCTATGAACTCGGTGTCGACGCAGGGTATACCTTCAACTACGGCGGCGATCAGGCTCTGACGCCATACGTCAAACTGGCGTATGTGTATGACGATGCTGATAACAATGCGAACCTGAATGGCGACAGCATTGATAACGGCGTTGAAGGCTCTGCGGTGCGTGTGGGTCTGGGCACACAGTTCAGCTTCACCAAAAACTTCAGTGCATACACGGATGCCACTTACCTGGGCGGCGGTGACGTTGACCAGAACTGGGGCGCCAATTTGGGTATGAAATATACCTGGTAAAGTATAAAAGCGGGGGAATATATCCCCCGCTTTGTCATCTAAAAAAAATAATATTGAACCGACAAATACGGATGTCCAGAGGTCTGCATGAAAGTTAATGCGAAACCACTTTCTGAATTAAGCCGGCTCGAACAGTGTTTGAAAGTAGCCAGTACCCCATTTAAATCTGCTCCCCAGCAGATTATTTCAAATGATGATAATGATGAACCCAGCACCTTTGTATTACAGACCGGCGTTATTGAAATCTATCGCCGTTCAGACGAGTTGCTGATTGGCATTGCTACTGCGCCCTTTATTCTGGGGCTGACTGCAGGCATGCTTGATTACAGCAAGGAATATCGGGTCGTTGCCAAAAATCCGTGCACAGGCTTTTATTTACCTGCTTCGACCTCTCTGCAGCTTATTCAGCAAAGTTCTCTCTGGAAAGAAGCTTTCTGCTGGCTGTCCTGGATTAAATCCATTCTGGAAAAGCGGGACAGGCAACTGGTAGGAAATAACTCCTATCACCAAATCCGCGCCATGCTGCTGAATATGGCCGAATGGGATGAAACCCTGCGCTCAAAAATTGGTGTGATGAATCATATTCAACAAAGCACGCGCATTTCGCGTTCGGTCGTGGCAGAGGTGCTCGCTGCGCTTCGACAGGGTAACTACATCAATATGAGCCGGGGCAAACTGGTTAGCATCAACCGTTTGCCCACGGAATATTAAGGCTGGACGGAGGCGGTAAGCACCTGGGCTTTATTGGCGCTGAGCTCAGCCACTAAGTTATTGATGCCATCGCTCATATTGACGAAACGGGTATTTGGCGAGCGTGTGACCACCACAAAAGCGCCCACGTTGGACTGGGGGATCATTGCCATATAGGTAATGAATCCTCCACCCCCCCCCGTTTTCTGAATAATGCCCGGACGGCCATTTTTAGGTGCCATATATACCCAGCCCAGACCGAGGGCGTCGGCTTTGCCCGGCACGTCCATACCGATCACGCGGTGCAACTGGCTGCGCTGGTAAATCAGCGTCTGCATACGGTCGGCCTGATGGCTGCGTGAGTAGAAGTCTGATGAAAGGAACTGCTGCATCCAGCGCATCATGTCGCCAGGGGTGGAATAAACCCCGCCGCTGCCGATGGCTGCCAGCGTGTTGTTACACGGGCTGGCACCTTTTTCGGCGACCATCAGACGGCGGCACTGATCCGGTGATGGGGTGAAGGTGGTGTCCTTCATGCCCAGCGGGCGCGTGATCTGCTCTTCAAACAGCTGCGTATACGGTTTGCCCGCTGCCGTCGACAGCGCATCGGCCAGCAGGTCAAACGCCAGGTTGGAGTAAGAGGCCTGAGAACCGGGCGCGGACTTCAACGTGGCTTTGCTCAGGTAGTTCCAGCGCTGTTCACGCGTTGGCCAGACAAAAACGTCGCGATGCGCCGCACCCCCTGGCTGCTCGCGAGGCAGGGCGCTGGTATGCGTTGCCAGGTTGACCAGCCTTATCGGCGTTCCCTGATACGTCGGGACACGTGCGCCCGGCGGAGCATACTTGCTGAGCGGATCGTCGAGTTTCACCACGCCCTGGTCCAGCAATTTCACCAGCATTTCGCTGGTCATCAGCTTGGTCAGGGACGCGATGCGGATGACGGAATCCAGCTGCGGATGAACATTATTACCGGGACGCGTTTCACCGAAACTGCGAAACACGCGCTGATTACCGTCGATGACGACCATCGCCATTCCCGTCGCGCCGCTGCCGTAATAAATCAGGTTCGCGTAGCGATCGGCAATATCTGATGCCAGAACGGGCGCCGTCAGCGGTTGGGCTGCCTGGGCGGTTGAGAAGCTCACCGCACACAGCGCGGCGAAAAAGAGCAGACAACGTTTCAACGAAAAGCATCCATAGTGTGAATGAGGAAAGTAATGGGTATTTATACTACTAAACCGTACGGTGCAATGCCCCGAATTACATAACGATAACCAGAAAAACGTAACTGCGAGTAAATCAGAAGAATTTACTTACTGTCAGTCTCCCATTTTGTGACATCGGCCTTATGATAGAGGGCTGTGTTACTCAATCTTGCTGAGAAGGGTATGTCCGGAAAGCGTGTGGTTATGGTTGTCGATATGCAGCAGGGGGTGTTCGAAACGCCTCGTCATCAGCGTGAAAAATGTGTTTCATTGATCAATCAGCTTACGCAGGCAGCCGATCGGGTGATTTTTATTCAGCATACCGAGCCCGGCGGTCTGGAAGAGGGCAGTGACGGGTTTGCCTTGCTGCCTGAACTGCATCAGCCTGCTGATGCCCTCTACGTGACCAAGACGGCCTGCGATGCGTTCTATAACACCTCGCTTGAAACGCTGCTCCGCGAGCAGGGGATCCGGGAGTTTGTCATCTGCGGTTGTGCCACCGATTACTGTGTCGATGCCACGTTCAAGAATGGCGTCAGCCGGGGCTACCACATCACCGTGGCGGAGGATGCGCATACCACCGCGAATCGCCCGGCGGCCGAAGCCCGCATTCTGATTAACCACTACAACGACGTCTGGCGCAACTTCATTGCGCCCGCAAACCCGCCCGCGGTGAAACGCGCCGAAACAATTCTTGAAAACTGGAAAGCGAACTAATAATAAACCTTCGGGTCTGACCTTTTTGCCTGCGCCAGGCACCTGGCCCAGACAAGATTTTCGTGTGGTGATGTGTTGAGCACAGCAACAGCCATAACAACAAGAAGGATGTATCATGTTTAAGTCTTTTTTCCCAAAGCCGGGGCCATTTTTCCTGTCGGCATTTATTTGGGCACTGATCGCTGTCATTTTCTGGCAGGCCGGCGGCGGAGCGTGGTTGACGCGTATCACGGGCGCGACGGGCGAGGTTCCCATTAGCGCGGCGCGTTTCTGGTCGCTGAGCTATCTGCTGTTTTATGCCTACTACATTGTCTGCGTAGGGCTTTTTGCCCTGTTCTGGTTTGTCTATTCGCCACATCGCTGGCAGTACTGGTCGATTCTGGGCACGTCGCTGATCATCTTTGTCACCTGGTTTCTGGTGGAAGTGGGGGTGGCGGTTAACGCCTGGTATGCCCCGTTCTACGATCTGATCCAGAGTGCGCTGAGTTCACCGCATAAGGTGACTATCAATCAGTTCTACCATGAAGTTGGCATCTTCCTCGGTATTGCCCTTATTGCGGTGGTGATTGGCGTCATGAACAATTTCTTTGTCAGCCACTACGTCTTCCGCTGGCGTACCGCGATGAACGAACATTATATGGCGCACTGGCAACACCTGCGTCATATCGAAGGCGCCGCACAGCGTGTGCAGGAAGACACCATGCGTTTCGCCTCGACCCTTGAAGACATGGGCGTGAGCTTTATCAATGCCATTATGACCCTGATTGCCTTCCTGCCGGTTCTGGTGACGCTCTCGGCGCACGTGCCGGACCTGCCGATTGTTGGTCATCTGCCGTATGGCCTGGTGATTGCCGCTATTGTCTGGTCATTAATGGGAACGGGGTTGCTGGCCGTGGTGGGGATCAAGCTGCCTGGGCTGGAGTTTAAAAATCAGCGCGTTGAAGCGGCGTATCGTAAAGAGCTGGTGTATGGTGAAGATGACGCCAACCGCGCCTCGCCGCCAACCGTACGTGAACTGTTTGGCGCCGTGCGTCGCAACTATTTCCGTCTTTACTTCCACTATATGTACTTCAACATTGCGCGCATTTTGTATCTGCAGGTGGATAACGTTTTCGGTTTGTTCCTGCTGTTCCCGTCCATTGTTGCGGGTACGATAACGCTGGGTCTGATGACACAGATCACCAACGTATTTGGTCAGGTTCGCGGGTCGTTCCAGTATCTGATTAGCTCCTGGACCACGCTGGTGGAACTGATGTCCATTTACAAACGTCTGCGCAGCTTTGAACGCGAGCTGGACGATCGGGATCTGCAGGAAGTCACCAATACATTTAGCTAAAACAGGGAATTGCTATGTCTTTTGCCGTACCGCGTACATTATCGCTCTCTTTACTCGCCGCACTCGTGCTGGCGGGGTGTGCCGAAAAAGGGGCCGTCCCGCTTAAAAAAGGTGAGAAACCTGTAGATGTGGCGAGCGTGGTGCGGCAAAAAATGCCCTCTACGGTGAAAGACCGCAATGCGTGGGCCGAGGCATTAGCGAAGACCTTTGAAAGTCAGAAAATTGCCCCTACCGAGGAGAATATCTGCTCGGTGCTGGCAGTGGCGCAGCAGGAGTCGATGTACCAGTCAGACCCGGTGGTGCCGGGGCTGAACAAAATTGCCTGGAAAGAGATCGACCGTCGCGCGGAATCGATGCATATCCCTGTGTTCCTGGTGCATACCGCCCTTAAAATTACCTCGCCAAACGGCAAAAGCTATAGCGATCGGCTGGACACGGTGAAAACCGAGAAACAGCTCAGCGCCATTTTTGATGATTTCATCAATATGGTGCCGATGGGGCAGAAACTGTTCGGCTCGCTTAATCCGGTGCATACCGGCGGCCCGATGCAAGTCAGCATTGCGTTTGCCGAGCAGCATACGGACGGCTATCCGTGGAAAATCGACGGGACGGTGCGCCAGGAAGTCTTCTCCCTGCGTGGCGGACTGTGGTTTGGCACGTACCATCTGCTGAACTATCCGGCGAGCTACAGCGAGCCGTTGTACCGTTTTGCTGACTTTAACGCGGGCTGGTATGCCAGCCGAAACGCGGCGTTTCAGAGTGCGGTCAGCCGTGCCAGCGGGGTGAAACTGGCGCTGGACGGCGATCTCATCGCCTACGGCAGCAGCAAGGCGGGGACAACGGAACTGGCGGTGCGCAAACTGTCAGCAACGCTTGGCATGAGCGATAGCGACATTCGCCGTCAGCTGGAGAAAGGGGATAGCCTGGCGTTCGAGAAGACGGATCTCTACAAAAAGGTTTTCACGCTGGCCGAGAAGAAGAGTGGAAAAGCGTTACCGCGGGCAATCCTGCCGGGTATTCAACTGGAAAGCCCGAAAATCACGCGTAATCTGACAACGGCATGGTTCGCCAAACGCGTCGACGATCGTCGGGCTCGTTGCATGGGACGTTAATGGCGACGACGCAGGCGTACGACTAACGCGACAACACCGAGAATCAGACAACCCGCGAGGAAAGGGACAAGGCCAAACAAGGTGCTCACACCCAAACCAATCTCAACCCGCGGGCGTCCGTTATCCTGCACCTGCATCAGATGTTCATAGACGCCAGGCGCGTTAACCAGCATGTTGAGAAGCTGTGAGCCTGCCCAGAAGCAGAACAGGACAAACAGGGCATACGCAATATTACCCGCAGTGGAGGTTTTTGGTGGTGTGCCGCCAAAAATCGGTTTCGACAATGTAAAGTCAGCCATAAAGACCTCCGGAAATATCACTCTGTTAATACGCTTCGCACACGGTGAGTTTGACAGGTCATAGCATTTGTCAATATCAGAATCGTGGTAATTTCCCCTGCGGAATTCTCCTGGATTGTCGATTTCTGCAGCACATCACAAATTCATTACTTAACTGAAATTGCGTCGTGTTTCAGATTTTCCGCATCTGCCACAGACCCGATCGTAAAACTGTGAGAGGATGTCTTTTTTTCCTGCCGGAGTTGTTATGAAGCTCACGTCCAAACTACGCCGTGACTGGCACTACTACGCCTTTGCTATCGGGCTGATCTTTATTCTTAACGGTGTCGTGGGGCTGCTGGGGTTTGAAGCCAAAGGATGGCAAACCTATGCTGTCGGGCTGGTGACCTGGGTGATCAGTTTCTGGCTGGCTGGGTTAATTATCCGCCGTCGCCCGGAAGAGGCGACAGCGGATGAGGCGGAGACGGTGAAAAGAACCGATTAACCGTTTACTGAACTTTTGAGTGCGCTGTCAGCGGCATGACGCTCCAGCGCCAGTTCGATCAGACGGGTGATCAGCTCAGAGTAACCCAGACCGCTGGCCTGCCACAGTTTTGGATACATGCTGATGTTGGTAAAGCCCGGCAGGGTGTTGATTTCATTAATCACCACCTCATTATCTGGCGTTAGGAACACATCCACACGCGCCATGCCGCAGCAGCCAAGAGCCTGCCAGGCGTTGATGGCGATCGCCCGGATCTTATCGTTGATGGCCGGATCGATATTTGCCGGCACGACGACCTGAGCGCCTTTATCATCAATGTATTTGGTGTCGTAAGAGTAGAAATCGCTGTTTAACACCACTTCACCGCAGGTGCTTGCCTGTGGGAAATCATTGCCCAGCACCGCGCACTCAATTTCACGGCCCTTGATACCCTGCTCAACCACGACTTTGTGGTCAAACTCAAAAGCCAGACGAACGGCTTCGGTGAACTGCGCTTCGCTTGTCACTTTGCTGACGCCAACGGAGGAGCCCTGGTTCGCAGGCTTCACGAACAGCGGCAGACCCAACTGGGCGGAAATCTGGCTGAAGGTGTATTTATCGCGGTTGGTGCGGGTGAGCGTCACGAACGGGGCAACGTTCAGCCCGGCATCGCGCAGCAGGCGTTTGGTGACGTCTTTATCCATACAGGCGGCGGAGCCCAGCACATCGGAGCCGACAAACGGCAGGTTCGCCATGCGCAGCATACCCTGCAGCGAACCATCTTCGCCCAGCGTGCCGTGGACGATTGGGAACACGACGTCAATCTGAGCAAGAGCCTGTGCATTACCGGCGTCGATAAGTTGTCCCTTCACTACGCCAGGGACGGTGGCGACGCTGATTTCAGAAGGATTAAGGGCGATATGTGCCGGATCGTTGGCGTTTAACAGATACTGGCTCGCATCGTTCACATGCCACTGGCCCTGTTTATCAATGCCCAGCAGCACTACGTCGAAACGGTTTTTATCAATCGCATCGACAATATTTTTTGCCGACTGCAATGAAACCTCGTGCTCCGCTGATTTTCCCCCAAAGACAATACCTACGCGCTGCTTTGCCATCTTACTCTCTTCCAGTCTGACGAAAAGCCAATAACATACCACGATGCCCTGCGGGTTTCGCGACCTTCTGCCATAATGTTTTGGGAGTAAAGAGGGGGGAGTGTGAAAGGCAAAACGTTGCTGATCGTTTTCATTCTGGTGGCAGTCGCAACGGTGGGTTACCGCTGGTTGCCGTCTCACTACAACCCTTTTACGCCGCTCTCGCTTGACGACCCGCCAGGCCCAATCACTCAGTACAAACTGCGGCGCCTTACCCCCGAGGCGTGTGCCAGCCTGTTATCGCAGGCCAATCAGAAGGCCCTTATTCGCACACAGCCTGTCGCCGACAGCGCCGGAGCATGCCCCCTTCACAACGTGGTGCGCGTGCGTGACTTCGGACCGGTCAGCCTGAACAGCAGCTTTCTTGCCAGCTGCCCGCTGGCGCTGAGTTCTGCACTGTTTGTCAGCCAGCAGGCCCGGCCACTCACCAGAACCTGGACCGGGAGCGAGCTGGTGCGCATTGAGCACCTGGGCAGCTACGCCTGTCGCAATATTTACCACCGCCCTGATGCAAGACGCAGCGAACATGCCACGGCAGAGGCGCTGGATATCAGCGCGTTTCGGCTGGCGAACGGTGAACGAGTCACCATTCTGCACGGCTGGAGATCGACCAAAACGCAGCCGTGGCTACAGGCGCTGCTGACGGCGAGCTGCGGCTACTACGGGAACGGCCTGGGGCCGGAGTATAACGCGGCGCACGCCAACCATTTCCATCTGGGAATGCGCGGCTTTGGACTCTGCCGCTAAAGCATAATCTTCCGTCAGAAATTGGATGATTTGTGACATATTTCACAAATATGATGACTGGGAAGATAAAACACCAAAGTCAGCAAGGGCGCATCTCTGGCACGGCGTAGATGCCGGTAACTTGCTAATCTGTCGGCGCATTTGCCTAAAAATGAAGACTATTTCTTTTATGGAATCCTGGAAAGTTAACCTCATCTCGGTCTGGTTCGGGTGTTTCTTCACCGGGCTGGCCATCAGCCAGATTTTGCCCTTTCTGCCGCTGTACGTCTCGCAGCTGGGTGTGACCTCGCATGAAGCCCTCTCCATGTGGTCGGGGCTGACGTTCAGCGTGACGTTTCTGGTTTCCGCCATTGTGTCACCCATGTGGGGGAGCCTGGCGGATCGAAAAGGGCGCAAACTGATGCTGCTGCGCGCTTCGCTGGGAATGGCAATAGCCATCCTGCTGCAGGCCTTTGCCACTAACGTCTGGCAGCTGTTTATCCTGCGGGCGATCATGGGGCTGACATCCGGCTATATTCCGAACGCCATGGCGCTGGTCGCTTCACAGGTGCCGCGTGAACGTAGCGGCTGGGCGTTGAGTACGCTCTCCACCGCACAGATCAGTGGCGTTATCGGCGGCCCGTTGTTAGGCGGCTTTCTGGCCGACCACGTAGGGTTGCGCGCCGTCTTCTTCATTACTGCTATCCTGCTGGTGATCAGTTTTCTGGTGACGCTGTTTCTGATCAAGGAGGGGGGACGTCCGGTGGTCAGTAAATCCGAACGCCTGAGCGGCAAAGCGGTCTTCGCCTCGCTGCCGTATCCCGGGCTGATGATAAGCCTGTTCGTAACCACCATGGTGATCCAGCTCTGTAACGGTTCGGTAGGCCCGATTCTGGCGCTGTTTATAAAATCAATGGAGCCAGACAGCAGCAATATTGCGTTTCTCAGCGGGATGATTGCTGCCGTGCCGGGCGTATCGGCGTTAATCTCTGCGCCGCGGCTGGGAAAACTGGGCGACAGGATCGGTACGGCGCGTATCTTGATGGCCACGCTGATTTTTGCCGTGGTGCTCTTTTTTGCGATGTCGTTCGTCACCTCACCGCTTCAGCTCGGCGTGCTGCGATTCCTGCTCGGCTTTGCCGATGGCGCCATGTTACCTGCGGTGCAGACCTTGCTGGTGAAATATTCAAGTGACCAGGTGACAGGGCGTATTTTTGGCTATAACCAGTCATTTATGTATTTGGGTAACGTTGCCGGTCCGCTTATTGGCGCATCCGTTTCGGCGATGGCCGGTTTTCGTTGGGTATTTGCGGCCACGGCGATTGTGGTGTTGATCAATATTATCCAGCTGGCGATTGCGCTGAGACGCCGTCGCCAATTAGAGCAGGCGAGAGCAGCGCGTTAATCATTTGCCGTAATGTATTATATATTCTTATGGTTGCCGCATTTTTATATAACTAAATGCGGCTTTTTCTAAAGAGAAAAACGTTTCGCTGCTTGCCATTCATCTTTATTTTGGCAGCAGCATCACTTTTGCATAAGATAATACTTTTCTCCTCTTTGCATTATTCATTCTGAATGCTAAGTTCAGAAAAAACGCATAAGGAAATAGCACGATGAAAAATCTCATTGCTGAGTTGCTGGTCAAGCTTGCACAAAAGGAAGAAGAGTCAAAAGAACTGGTCGCCCAGGTAGAGGCGCTGGAAATTGTCGTTACGGCGTTGCTCCGACAAATGACACAACCGCAGCAACAGGCGTTAATCGATAATGTAGAAAGCGCACTGGACAAGGCTCGCCCCGATTCGCTGGTCCCCGCTGAAGATGCGGAGATGCTTCAGCAATACGTAAAGAAGCTATTAAGGCATCCTCGCAGCTAGCCTGCTGAAAGAGAATGGCCTGTCATAGAATGGTCATGCAGGATGCCTGTCGTCGCTCTGTTTTTATTTTTGGCCTTCGCTCTGGGAGAAAAGAATTTAAACAGAGCATCTATTTCATCGCATGCCTCTTGCTATTAAATACCCTAACGCATCAGGCGAAACCGGGTAATCAACAGCGTGCCGCGTCAGAGATGAAATAATGCATAAACCCGAAGAAAATCATTGTCGCAGGGTGGTTTTTTTCCCGCAACGAACCAGACTTAATGTGGAACTTCACATAAAGGATGGTGCAATGAAAACAACAATACTGGTTACCCTGTTTTCCGGCCTGTGCCTGATCGCCTCAGCGCATGCGGAAGAGAAAACCTTAACACCTCAACAGCAGCGTATGACAACCTGCAACCAACAGGCGACAGCAAAAGCGCTGAAAGGGGATGCCCGTAAGACATATATGAGCGATTGCCTCAAAAATGGTGCATCCAAACCAGATGAAAAAAGCCTGACGCCGCAGCAGCAAAAAATGCGTGAATGTAACGCTCAGGCCACGCAACAAATGCTGAAAGGCGACGATCGCAGCAAGTTTATGAGTGGTTGTCTGAAGAAACAGGCATAGTCCTATCGGGTGAGTCCTTACGGTGACTCACCCGAAATTTCATACTTTCTCCGCATCCCCCCTCTCTATAATTTGGGAAAATGTTTCAGAATATTCCCAAAATATGATGAACGACGAAAACTTTTACAATAAAGAGCGTATCGGGGAAGAGTGGCTTCAAAACCTTTCTCAGGATGACGCGCACCGTACCGGCATACGCTTTGCCCGGCGCGTCCGGCTGGGGCGGATTGTGGGTCTGGCGGCGATGTTTTTTCCTGTTGCCGGTGTGCTGGTCACGCATTTTCTGCCCGGCGGCTGGTGGTTATTACTGGTGAGCTGGGTTTTTATCTGGCCGCATCTTGCCTGGCAGTTCACCTGCCGTTCATCTCAACCTCATCAATGTGAAATCTTCAATCTGAAGATCGACGCTATTTTTACCGGCATCTGGATTGGCCTGATGGGCGTGAACGCTCTGCCATCGGCTGCGCTGGTTATGATGATGGGCATGAATATGATGGGATCCGGCGGCTGTCGCCTGTTTCTCGCAGGCATTGCCATAACCACGTTATCCGCTGTCGTGACGCTGAAGCTAACCGGAAATGTTGTGGTGCTCTCTTCCGGATCGCTGGAGTGGTGGCTGACGCTGCCGGTCTTGATGGTCTACCCAATACTTTTTGCCTGGGTGAGCCATCAGACGGCCATTCGCCTGGCGGAAAATAAGCGAAAACTTGAGCTGATGAGTACCCGCGATGGCATGACGGGCGTTTATAACCGGCGCCACTGGGAAACGTTGCTGCGGATGGAGTATGAAAAGTGCCGACGGGATCATGGTCAGACCACGATCCTGCTCATCGATATCGATCACTTCAAGAGCATCAATGATACCTGGGGACATGATGTGGGCGATGAAGCGATCATTGCTATCACTCGTCAACTGCAGCTGACGCTGCGGGCCGGGGATTATATTGGCCGTTTCGGTGGCGATGAGTTCGCGATCATCATGTCCGGCACCCCGGCAGAAAGTGCAATTGCGGCGATGTCCCGCGTCCACGAGCGGCTGAAAAAACTGTCGTTACCCTGCGCCCCGAACGAACGGCTTCGCATCAGCGTGGGGGTTGCGCCGTGGGGAACACAGTTTGCCCACTACCGCGAATGGTTAAAAGCGGCAGATATCGCGCTTTATAAAGCCAAAAATGCCGGACGCGGACGTACCGAGGTGGCCGCCTGACGTCCGGCTTAGTTTGGTCAGGACTTACTCAGCTTCTCTGACTTTTCCATGCATTTCGCCATCGCTTCAATGACCGCCGCACGGAACCCGCGCTCTTCCAGCACCCGCACCGCTTCGATGGTGGTACCGCCAGGCGAGCAGACCATATCTTTCAGTTCCCCTGGATGCTTACCGGTTTCCAGCACCATTTTGGCTGAGCCCATCACCGCCTGTGCGGCAAATTTATAGGCCTGCGCACGTGGCATACCGCCAAGCACCGCAGCATCCGCCATCGCTTCCAGGAACATGAAGACATACGCAGGAGCAGAGCCACTCACGCCCACAACCGGATGGATCATCGATTCGGCAATCACTTCCGCTTCGCCGAAGCAGCGGAAAATGTTCAGCACATCGGCCACATCTTCCGTGGTCACCAGCGCGTTAGGGGTGATGGAGGTCATCCCGGCGTTGACCAGCGAAGGGGTATTGGGCATTGCGCGAACAATTTTACGGTCATGACCCAGTGCACGGGCCAGCTGATCGAGCGTCACGCCTGCGGCAATCGACACCACCAGCGTGTCTTTATTCAGGCTGGAGGTGATCTCGCTCAGGACTTTGATCATGATATTCGGTTTAACCGCCCCAAAGACGATATCGGCGACCTGGGCCACTTCCTGCGCGCTTTCGGCTGCGTTAATACCATACTCATCACGTAACGCCGCGACTTTATCCGGTGATGGTGTATAGACCCAAATCTGACCCGGCAGGACCTGCCCGCTGGCGATCAGGCCACCCAGGATGGCTTTGCCCATGTTACCGCAGCCAATAAACCCGATTTTCTTATCCATCACGTTTCTCCGTCGTTATGCGTTGTTTTCTCTGATTGATAGCTTAACAACGAAATGCAGGCGACAATAGTCGCCAGTATCAATAGGGGAGACATTATGGCGATTTGGGTTGATGCGGACGCATGTCCGAATGTAATTAAAGAGATTTTATTCCGCGCTGCCGAGCGTGTTCAGATGCCGCTTACGCTGGTGGCAAACCAGAATATCCGCGTACCGCCTTCCCGATTCATTCGTGCGTTGCGGGTTCCTGCCGGTTTTGATGTGGCGGATAACGAGATCGTACGGCTGTGCAGCGCGGAAGATCTGGTGATCACGGCGGATATTCCTTTGGCCGCAGAGGTACTGGAAAAGGGCGCCGCAGCGCTGAACCCGCGCGGGGAGCGTTACTCACCAGCAACCATCCGGGAAAAACTGACCATGCGTGATTTCATGGATACGCTTCGCGCCAGCGGTGTGCAGACCGGTGGGCCAGACAGTTTATCTCAACGTGATCGCCAGCAGTTTGCCGCAGAGCTCGATAAGTGGCTGCTGGAAGTGAAACATCGCACTGCTAAATGATAATCATTGTCAATATGTGGTACAGTATGGCAGTGACAGGGTTGTCATTCCGTACCGCTTTGCAGTAAAGTAAACGCAACATCTTCTGCAATTATTTCTTTACACTCTTCAGCCATCCGGCATCAAGGGGAAACACCTGGTTATGACCCAACCCATCTTTTTAGTTGGCCCCCGCGGCTGTGGGAAAACCACCGTTGGCCTGGAGCTGGCGCGTGCCTGTCAACGTCATTTTGTTGATACCGACCACTGGCTGCAGACGCAGGCCGGACAAACCATCGCGGATATCGTCGAAAAAGAGGGCTGGGAGAGCTTTCGCAGCCGTGAAACGGCCGCGCTGGAAGCGGTAACGGCACCCGATGTGGTGATTGCCACAGGTGGCGGAATTATTCTGGCGGAATATAACCGCCGCTATATGCGTGAAAAAGGGATAGTGATTTATCTCTGTGCGCCCGTGGCTGCGCTGGTGGGGCGTCTGGAAGCGTTTCCGGAAGAGGGGCAACGCCCTGCGCTAACCTCCAGACCGCTCAGCGAAGAGGTGAGCGAAGTGCTGGCGGAGCGCGATGCGTTATACCGCGAAGCGGCACATCACGTGGTGGATGCTTCCGCGTCGCCCGAAGAGGTTGTGATTCAGATTATTACCGCCCTGCGTTTGGCTTGTGCCAGCTAACCGCCGTCTATACTTATAGCTCTGACATAAAAAAAGGATGAGCTATGCCAACCAGACCTCCCTATCCGCGTGAAGCACGTATTGTTACCGTTGAAAAAGGCAATGGCGATCAAACCGTGACCTGGTATCAACTGCGTGCCGATCACCCTAAACCCGACTCTCTCATCAGTGAACATGAGACTGAACAGGAAGCGCTGGATGCGAAACGGCGCTACGAAGATCCCGATAAGTCATAAATGTTTTCCTAAACGCTCCAATACCGTGCCTGAATCACACTTTTTACTCATCGCTAATGTTAAGCAGGAGTTAATATTTAGTTATTACAGGTAGCTCCGTTACCGGCAGGTGATCTTTACATTTCGGGATGGAGATCACCTGCTACGCTTGGTGCTGTTTTGTTGAAAAACGAACTGTGCAGCGTAGTGAGCCTGTACCTGTGTAATAAGTTTTTGTAGTAATGGAAGGCGAAGACGATGAAGGCAACGTTGGCGATCATCACTATTGGTGTGGTCCCTGTAAGCGAAGTGTTACCGCTCTTAACCGAGCATGTATCTGAACAACAGATCACGCATCTCAGCCTGCTGGGGAAGATGAGCCGGGAAGAGGTCATGGAGGACTACGCTGTAGAGGCGGGGGAGGATCCCCTGGCGACGTTATTAAGCGACGGTAAACTGGCGCATGTTTCACGACAGAAAATTGAGCGCTCGCTGCAGGCAGTAATAGAAGTGCTCGATAATCAAGAGTATGACGTTATTTTGCTGATGAGTACTGCTCCCATTAAGGGGCTCATGGCGCGTAATGCGATTTTACTCGAGCCGATGCGAATCATTCCGCCGCTGGTGGCATCCATTGTGGACGGACACCAGGTGGGGGTGATTGTGCCCATTGAAGAACTCATGGACAACCAGGAAGCAAAATGGCACGTGCTTGAAAAAACGCCCCTGTATGCGCTGGCCAATCCTTTCTGGGACAGTGAGGCCAAACTCATTGCGGCCGGGAAGGAGCTACTGGAGCGCGGGGCCGATGTGTTGATCCTCGACTGCCTGGGGTTCCACCAGCATCACCGCGATCTACTGCAAAAAGCGCTGGATGTGCCGGTACTGTTGTCGAACGTTCTGATGGCGCGTCTGGCCTCAGAACTCCTTACCTGATGATTTTGCGTGACAGGTCATGAGCATGGCCCCTATAGTGAATTTTTATCTAAAAATATAAGGGCCAGTTCATGCTTCAAAGTAACGAATACTTTTCCGGTAAAGTGAAATCCATTGGTTTTACCAGCAGCAGCACTGGCCGCGCCAGTGTCGGCGTGATGGCTGAAGGGGAGTACACCTTTGGTACGGCCGAAGCTGAAGAGATGACGGTGGTAAGTGGTGCGCTTAACGTCTTACTGCCGGGTGAAACGGAATGGAAAGTTTACTCTGCCGGCGAAGTTTTCAACGTCCCTGGCCACAGTGAGTTCCATCTGCAGGTTGCTGAACCGACCTCTTATCTGTGCCGCTATCTGAAATAATCTTCTTCCCTCTCCCCGTTGGGGAGAGGGTCAGGTTGAGACGAAATTATCTCTGCGCTTCGCCGCCGAGGCCTTCTACCAGATTTTGAATCAACGCGGCCAGCTCGCCGGTCATCAGGATAAAGTCCGCATCAAAGCGCTGGGCGTAATCTTCACGATCGATATCTTCGTTCTGATCGCGCAGTTCATCGCAGAACTTCAGGCGCTTAACAGAGCCATCGTCACACATCACAAACTGAATACGCTGCTGCCAGTCGAGCGCCAGTTTAGTGACCACTTTGCCTGCTTCAATGTGGACGGCGATCTCATCGCTCACCAGATCCTGCTTTTTCGCACGAATGACACCGCCATCCTCAAGAAGGGCTTTCAGTTCGGCTTCATCGAGGATCTGGAACCCTTGCGCTGCGGTGCCGCTGCGAACCCATTCGGTCAGGGTTAACTCGATCGGCGTTTCCAGCGCCAGTGGAACCACCGGCAAAGAGCCGATGCTCTTACGCAGCAGGGCCAGCGTATCTTCCGCTTTTTTGGCGCTGGCGCAGTCCACCATGATCAGCCCGTTGACGGTATCGATCCACATCATGGTCTGGCTGAAGCGGCTAAACGCGCGCGGCAGCAGGGAGTGCAACACTTCGTCTTTCAGGGAATCTTTTTCGGTCTTTTTCAGCTTGCGGCCCTGTTCGGCTTCAAGCTTGAAAATTTTCGCTTCCAGCGCCTGCTTCACCACCGGCGTGGGCAGGATTTTCTCTTCTTTACGGGCGCAAACGATGATTTGACCCGTGCTGCTGGCGTGGGTCAGGGCATCGCTTTGTGAACCCATTGGCGGAACCCAACCGGTTTTTGCCATATCCTGGCTTCCGCAAGGGGAAAAGGTATAAGCGGCTAACTGTTTTTCCATCTCTTCTGCACGCAGCGAAACGTCGCGGCTGAGACGGTAAACCATCAAATTTTTGAACCACAGCATGATAATTTCCACGGCCTTGTCGTTAAATCAGCGGGCATGATAACGAATTGTCGCATCGCTTGCATTGCTAATCGGGAAGCGTGCTTCTACTCTGTTGATAATCAAAATAATGAGGAGAGTCTTGTGCGTATTGGGATTGATTTGGGCGGCACCAAAACTGAAGTTATCGCACTAAGCGAGCAGGGGGAGCAGCTTTTCCGTCACCGCCTGCCCACGCCGCGCGACGATTATCACCAGACTATCGAGACGATTGCCCGGCTGGTTGAGATGGCAGAGCAGGCGACAGGACAGACCGGCTCCGTCGGGATGGGCATTCCCGGGTCCATTTCGCCTTATACCGGGGTGGTGAAAAACGCCAACTCCACCTGGCTCAAAGGCCAGCCTTTTGATAAAGATTTGAGCGCGCGTCTGCAGCGCGAGGTGCGTCTGGCAAATGATGCGAACTGTCTGGCGGTCTCAGAGGCGATTGACGGTGCGGCGGCGGGTGCCCAGACCGTTTTTGCTGTCATCATCGGTACCGGCTGCGGGGCCGGTGTGGCGTTTGGCGGGCGTGCGCATATTGGCGGTAACGGTACGGCGGGCGAGTGGGGACATAACCCATTGCCATGGATGGATGAAGACGAACTTAAATACCGTACTGAAGTACCGTGCTACTGTGGAAAACAGGGCTGTATTGAGACGTTTATCTCCGGCACCGGTTTTGCCACCGATTACCACCGCCTGAGCGGTCAGCCGCTTAAGGGTAACGAGATCATGCGTCTGGTTGAGGAGCAGGATCCCGTAGCGGAACTGGCGTTGAGCCGCTACGAAATGCGCCTGGCGAAATCGCTGGCGCATGTGGTGAACATTCTCGATCCTGATGTGATTGTGCTGGGCGGTGGGATGAGCAACGTCGACCGGCTGTACGCGACGGTGCCTGCTCTCGTCAAACAGTGGGTCTTCGGCGGCGAGTGTGAAACCCCAATCCGCAAAGCCGTCCACGGTGACTCCAGCGGCGTGCGCGGCGCAGCGTGGTTATGGCCGGAATAAAAGCAAAACAGCAACGCACGTTGCGGTTTTTTATGTTTGTACCCTCTCCCTGTGGGAGAGGGCCAGGGTGAGGGCACCAGACCGCGCCGATCCGCCTTTCACTGCACCGCAAACTCCTTATCCAGTCTGCTATACCCCAGTCCATTAATCTTCTTCACTTTGATTTGCACCGGAATACGCTCCTTCATAGCCTCGACGTGGCTTATCACGCCGATGGTTTTCCCGGTGGCATTCAGCGCGTCGAGCGCATCCAGCGCGGTGTCCAGCGTCTCGCTGTCGAGCGTGCCGAAACCTTCATCCAGGAACAGCGAATCGATTCGCGTTTTGTGGCTCACCAGGTCAGAAAGTGCCAGCGCCAGCGCCAGACTGACGAGGAAGCTTTCGCCGCCAGAAAGCGTGCGGGTATCGCGTACGGCATCGGCCTGCCAGGTATCAACCACCTCCAGCTCCAGTGCGTCGCTGACTTTACGCTGCAGAAGATAGCGCCCGTGCAGGCGGTTAAGCTGCTGGTTAGCGAGCCAGACCAGATTATCCAGCGTCAGACCCTGGGCGAATTTACGGAACTTGTCGCCGGTGCTGGAGCCTATCAGCGCATTCAGATAACCCCAGTCCTCGGCCAGACGTGAGGCCTCGTCAATTTGCTGCATCAGCGCCAGCTGGTGCTGGCGGTTATCGCTATCCTGCTTAAGCTGCTGGCGGATCTCCCCCTGATGAGTGGTGTTCTCGCGAAGCTGCTGCGCCAACTGCTGTAGCTGCACATGCAGGGTTTGCGCGTCGGCGTCCAGCCCTTCCGGTTGTTGGTGCTGGTGGGCCTGTAGCTGCTGTTCAGCCTGCCCGCTAAGCGCGATTGCCTGCTGAAGCTGGCTCTCCAGCGTCTGCTTGCGTTGTTCAAGACGGTGGATGGTCTCCTCATCCAGCAGCGCGGCGAGAAAGGCCTCGCGATCGGCGAAGCAGCTTGCCGCCAGCGCGGTGGCAAATTGCGCTGTGGCGTGCTGTAGCCGCTCGCTTTCCAGACTCTCCTGCTGCTGCAGGGTGGCAAGCTGGCTTTGCAGGGACAGGCATTCGTCGTGGATCTCGCGCCAGTTCTCAGGAATGGCCGGTTCTGCCTCGGTGTCATCGCCTGCCGGAAGCGTGTCGAGCAGCGGTTTCAGGGTATTAATGCGCTCCTGAATCGCAGCATACTGCGTCTGTTTTTCCTGCCACAGGTTGAATTCCGTCTCCCGGGCGTACAGCCAGGCGGTCTCTTCCCCCTCTTCAGGAACATGCAGCGACAGCGCGAGCAGGGCGTTTTCCAGTGCCTGACGCGTTGCCGACAGCTGCTGCTGGTACTGACGCTCCTGCGCTTGCTGTTCGTTAAGCTGGTTTTGCAGCGTCAGGCGCTGGCTGAGCTGATAGAGCTGACGTTCGTACTGTTCCTGTTCGTTCATCCATGGGGCGATATCTTCCTGAATATTCAACGAGATATTCAGGTCTGCACAGACCTCCTGCCACTCTTTAGTGAGTGCTTGCTCTTCCTGAGAGAGCGTCTGCGCTTCGTCTGTTGCTCGCTGGATCTGCTGTGTCAGGGCATTGACCTGTCCCAGCACCAGCAGACCCTCCTCTTTAAGCGCGGCAACCTCTTTTTCCAGCGCGTCCCGGCGTCGCTGGTTATCGGTGAGTTCAAGCGCCTGATACGTCTCAATGGCGGGATGTTCACTGGAGCCGCACAGTGGGCAGGGTTTTCCGGCCTCAAGCTGCGAGCGATAGCTTTCCAGCTTTTTGATCGTCGCTTCGCTTTCACACAATGCTTTCAAATCGACATAGTGCTGGTTTTTTTCTTTGTACTGCTGGCGGCGCAGCGTCAGCGTTTCATTGAGTTTTACCTGCTCGGACTGCGCTTTTTGCCGGGTATCCGCGTTCTCTTGCAGCCGTTTTTGCAGCGGCTGATAGCGGGCATGAAGCGAGGTCAGGCGCTGGCGTAAAGGGCGTGACCGGGACTGTTGCTCCATTGCCGCTGCCACGTCATCCGCCGTCAGCGTCAGGGGGTTTTCCGGCATCCCGGCGAGCTTCTGACGTAATTCAGCAATACGGGCTGCAAGCGTGGCAATCTGATGTTTATCGCGGTTCAACTGCGCAAAATGGGCGCGCCAGCCAGCAATCTCCTGGCCCCACACGCGGTAACGTTCATGCTCCGCCAGCCATGTGGCCTGGATCGTAAGGTCACTCTGCAATTGCGCATGGGTACGCAGCGCCGTATGACGGATGCGTGAGCGCTGCGCGGCTTTGGCCTGTAAGCGAGTATTTACTTCGACAATGCGCTGCTTTGTCTGCGCGAGGCGCGTGGTTTGTTCTTGCTGGCTATCCCACAGGGGGCGAAGCTGGGCGGCGGGCTGCGCAAGCTGGAGCTTGGCCAGCTCAGGCGCGGCGTCGGTCAGCGCCTGCTGCGCCTGCTGTTGCAGGAGCATGACCCGCTGCTGCTCGCGAATTAGCTCGTCGTTGCGCGTCAGCCACTGAAAATCGCGCTGTTGGTTCTGCTGCTGAGTCAGCAGGGTTTTCTCTTCGTCAGTAAGTGCCTGCAAACTCTGCTGTAACTGCTGCTGTTGCGCTTCGCTCAGTAACACCACGCCTGCGGCCTGCGCCTCGCACATCTCAAGCGCGTTACGGGCGGCCTTATGTTTCTCGAACACCATCGCTGAGATCTGACCGTAGATCTCGGTGCCGGTCAGCTCTTCCAGCAGTTCGGCGCGATCGCCCGGTTTAGCGTTGAGGAAGGCGGCAAACTGCCCCTGGGAGAGCAACATTGAACGGGTAAAACGGCTATAATCCAGCCCGGTGAGCGCGGCGGTTTGCTCCAGTTTGTCCGTCACTTTATCGGCCAGAATTTTACCGTCTTCACAACGCGCCAGTTCGACGCGCGGTGCCTGCAGGTTTCCGTCTGGTTGATTGCGCGCGCGGTTCTGGCTCCAGAACGCACGATACGCTATGCCTTTTACCTCAAACTCCACCTCGGCCAGACACTCGGCGGTATCGCGGGTCATCAGGTCGTTTTGTGCCTGGGAGACTTTTTGCAGACGCGGTGTTTCGTGGTAAAGGGCCAGACAGATGGCGTCGAGCAGGGTCGTTTTCCCGGCACCGGTCGCGCCGGTAATGGCGAACAGCCCGTTGCTGGCAAACGGCTCGGCGGTAAAGTCAATTTTCCACTCGCCCTTAAGGGAGTTGAGGTTTTTCAGACGCAGGCTCAGAATTTTCATGCGTTTTCTTCCTCATCGCTGAGCGCGTGCAGGGTATGAAGGAACAGCTCGTTAAGCCTTGCGCGCGTGGTGTCGTCAATCTCTTCCTGCGACAGTCGGCGTTCAAATACCTCTTCCACCCTCAGTTCGCTGAGCGTTTCACGCTGTGCACCCAGCAGAATTTTCTCGCGCTGTTCGCGGCTGCGGCGAACCAGTAAGACCTCGACGGGCAGATCTTCCGTCAATGCCTGAATTTTACGCTGCATATCATGCAGGTAGTCGTCGGTCGTGATTTCAATATCCAGCCAGATGGGCGGATTTTGCTCGACACCGCGCCACTGCTCCAGCTGAGCGGTAATCGCCGCCAGATCGCCCTTCAGCACCGCCAGCGGTTGGGTGACGGGGATCTCCAGCGACTCCACGGCACTGAGTTTGCCCTCATTAAAGCTCACCAGGTGCACACATTTGGCTTTGCCGGTCTCATCAAAACTGAGCGCAATGGGCGAGCCGCAGTAGCGAATGTGCTCGCAGCCGCCGATGACCTGCGCCCGGTGAATATGCCCGAGCGCGATATAATCCGCTGGCGGGAAATTTTGCGCCGGGAAGGCGTCCAGCGTACCAATATAGATGTCACGCACCGCGTCACTTTTACTGGCGCCGACGGTAGTAAGATGCCCGGTGGCAATCACCGGAATGGCCTGATCGCCGCGCAGGGCGCAGGCATTAGTATATTGCTGGTGATAATAGTCCGTGATGCTCTGCAACAGATGCTGCTGCTTTTCCCCGCCGGACATCCCCGCCTGGCTTTGCACGATATCGCGTGGGCGCAGGAAGGGCACCGGACACAGCACCGCTCCCGGTGTACCGTCACGTTTTTTCAGGATCTGCGGCGCATGACCGGCGCTGGCTACCACGGTCGTGTTAAGGAAGGCCAGGATATCGCGGGATTCATTCAGCGTTGCGACGGAGTCGTGGTTACCGGCGACAATCACCAGATGACAGCCAGTTTGTTGCAGATTTACCACGAAGCGGTTGTAGAGCTCACGCGCATAGCTTGGCGGCGAACCGGTATCGAAAATGTCACCCGCAACAATAATCGCGTCCACCTCGTGCGATCGGGCCGTGTCCAGCAGCCAGTTCAGGAACGCTTCATGCTCCGCTGCCCGGCTTTTGCTGTAAAAGTTTTGACCCAGATGCCAGTCCGAGGTGTGTAATATGCGCATAGCGAATCCGTGGCAAAAAAAAGGAATGGGGATTATAAACTTTCAGAAGCTGGAAAATAACCGCTGTAATAAAACAACAGTTTGCCATTTTACGTGGTACTGTTTTTCATAAATCTGTCATAAATCTGACGCATAATGACGCCGCATTACAAACTTGTAACTTAAATAAGATAAGACAGGGCAAAGTATGGCGAGACGTATTCTGGTCGTAGAAGATGAAGCTCCAATTCGTGAAATGGTGTGCTTCGTGCTCGAACAAAATGGCTTCCAGCCGGTTGAAGCGGAAGATTATGACAGCGCGGTGAACCAGCTGAATGAACCCTGGCCCGATCTGATCCTGCTTGACTGGATGTTGCCTGGCGGCTCCGGACTGCAGTTTATCAAACACCTCAAGCGTGAAGCGATGACCCGCGATATCCCCGTTGTCATGCTTACCGCGCGCGGTGAAGAGGAAGATCGCGTGCGCGGCCTTGAGACCGGCGCGGATGATTACATTACCAAACCCTTCTCACCGAAAGAGCTGGTTGCCCGTATTAAAGCTGTGATGCGCCGTATTTCACCGATGGCGGTGGAAGAGGTCATTGAGATGCAGGGCCTGAGCCTTGATCCCACCTCGCACCGTGTTATGACGGGCGAAAATCCCCTCGACATGGGGCCTACCGAATTCAAACTCCTGCATTTCTTTATGACTCACCCGGAGCGTGTTTACAGCCGCGAACAGTTGCTGAATAACGTCTGGGGAACTAACGTGTATGTCGAAGACCGGACGGTTGACGTACATATCCGCCGCCTGCGTAAAGCGCTGGAACTGAGCGGCCACGATCGCATGGTACAGACGGTCCGCGGCACGGGTTATCGTTTTTCTACCCGTTTCTGAACAATGACAGGAGTGTGACGCGTGCTGGAACGTCTGTCATGGAAAAGGCTCGTCTTTGAACTGATCTTATGTTGTATTCCGGCCTTCATTTTGGGGGCCTTTCTTGGATACCTGCCGTGGTTTCTGCTGGCGTCTGTGACCGGGCTGCTGATCTGGCATTTCTGGAACTTACTGCGCCTCTCCTGGTGGCTGTGGGTTGACAGAAGTATGACACCTCCGCCGGGAAGCGGGAGCTGGGAGCCGCTGCTTTACGGCCTGCACCAGATGCAGATGCGTAATAAAAAGCGCCGTCGCGAGCTGGGAAGCCTGATTAAACGCTTTCGCAGCGGTGCGGAATCGCTGCCGGATGCGGTGATTCTGACCACGGAAGAGGGGACAATCTTCTGGTGTAACGGTCTCGCCCAACAGCTGCTGGGCCTGCGCTGGCCGGACGATAATGGCCAGAACATCCTTAACCTTCTGCGTTATCCGGAGTTCACGCAGTATCTGAAAAAACGTGATTTCACGCGTCCGCATAATCTGAAGCTCAACAATGGCCGCCATCTTGAAATACGTGTAATGCCCTACAGCGATCGGCAATGGCTGATGGTGGCGCGTGACGTCACCCAGATGCACCAGCTGGAAGGGGCACGACGCAACTTCTTCGCCAACGTGAGCCACGAGCTGCGCACGCCGCTGACGGTGCTGCAGGGCTATCTGGAGATGATGCAGGAGCAGACGCTTGAAGGTGCGCCGCGTGAGAAGGCGCTGCATACCATGCGCGAGCAGACGCACCGTATGGAAGGGCTGGTGAAACAGCTGCTGACGCTGTCGAAGATTGAGGCGGCTCCGACGCTTGCCTTAAATGACACTATCGACGTACCGATGATGCTGCGGGTAGTGGAGCGCGAAGCGCAAACCTTAAGCCATAAAAAACATCATCTGACTTTTGACGTCGATAACAGTCTGAAGGTGCTCGGGAGCGAGGATGAACTGCGGAGTGCTATCTCTAACCTGGTCTATAACGCGGTTAATCATACCCCGGAAGGAACGGATATTATGGTGCGCTGGCAGCAGACACCAACGGGTGCCGAGTTTAGCGTCGAGGATAACGGGCCGGGCATTGCGCCTGAGCATCTTCCACGTCTGACCGAGCGGTTTTACCGGGTAGATAAAGCCCGTTCCCGGCAAACGGGGGGAAGCGGGCTGGGGCTGGCCATTGTGAAGCACGCGGTGAATCACCACGAAAGCCGCCTCGATATTCAAAGCACGCTGGGCAAAGGAACCCGTTTCAGTTTCGTTATACCGGAACGATTAATTGCCAAAAAGATCGCCTGACGGCGGGTGTGTCATTTTACCTTTCCACGGGCCAGCTATTGCTGGCCCGTTTGCTTTGCAGTAAAGCGAAACGCGAATGAATTTTATACGGCTGGTGCTTTTTTGTTCGCATGATTAGCCATGGCTTTTTCATGATATTAGCGAATTATTCTGGTTGGTATTTTCATGCTGGCATATTGTTCTGGTTTTACGATCCCTCCTTGCCTTTAAACGTTATAAGCGTTTAAATTGCCCCCCAGATACTGTCAGACCGACTGTATTTGCGTGGTAAATCGAAAAACTATTCTTCTCCACGCCAGGACGGGAGCATATCCCGCTGAAATTGAGCAAAATTTCCGCTGTATCGTCCCATTGGGGATGGCGAAAATCTCAATATATTCAACACCACATCCACAGGCAGTAAGGTTTTATGACCCATCACTTAAAATCGCGTGACATCATCGCGCTGGGCTTTATGACATTTGCGCTGTTCGTTGGCGCAGGCAACATCATTTTTCCCCCAATGGTTGGCTTACAGGCGGGTGAACACGTCTGGACAGCAGCATTTGGTTTCCTGATTACTGCCGTGGGCCTGCCAGTGTTGACCGTGGTTGCGCTGGCGAAAGTTGGCGGCGGCGTTGATAGCCTCAGCACCCCAATTGGCAAAGTGGCTGGCGTTCTGCTGGCAACGGTGTGTTATCTGGCCGTTGGCCCGCTGTTTGCGACCCCGCGTACCGCGACAGTCTCCTTCGAAGTGGGGATTGCGCCACTGACCGGTGACGGTGCGATGCCGCTGTTTATCTACAGCCTGGTTTACTTCGCTATTGTGATTCTGGTCTCCCTCTATCCGGGCAAACTGCTGGATACCGTGGGTAACTTCCTGGCTCCACTCAAAATTATCGCGCTGATCGTGCTGGCGGTTGCGGCCATTATCTGGCCTGCGGGTCCTATCAGCAGCGCGATGGATGCCTACCAAAACGCGGCCTTCTCTAACGGATTTGTGAACGGCTATCTGACCATGGATACGCTGGGCGCGATGGTGTTTGGTATCGTTATCGTGAACGCCGCTCGTTCCCGTGGTGTGACCGAAGCGCGTCTGCTGACCCGCTATACCATCTGGGCTGGTCTGATGGCCGGTGTGGGCCTGACGCTGCTCTATCTGGCGCTGTTCCGCCTGGGTTCCGATAGCGCCACGCTGGTCGATCAGAACGCGAATGGTGCGGCAATTCTGCACGCTTACGTCCAGCACACCTTTGGCGGTGCGGGCAGCATGCTGCTGGCGGCCCTGATCTTCCTGGCCTGTCTGGTGACGGCGGTTGGTCTGACCTGTGCCTGTGCGGAGTTCTTTGCGCAATATCTGCCGCTCTCTTACCGCACGCTGGTATTCATCCTTGGCATCTTCTCCATGGCGGTGTCTAACCTCGGTCTGAGCCACCTGATTCAGGTCTCCATTCCGGTGCTGACGGCCATCTATCCGCCGTGTATCGTGCTGGTGGTGTTGAGCTTTACGCGCCCGTGGTGGAACAACTCCTCGCGAATTATTGCGCCAGCCATGTTTATCAGCCTGATTTTTGGTATCCTTGACGGGATTAAAGCATCAGCGTTTGCTCACATCCTGCCAGCCTGGACACAGCGTCTGCCGCTGTCTGAGCAAGGTCTGGCCTGGCTGATGCCTACCGTTGTTGCACTGGTTCTGGCCATTATCTGGGACCGTGCTGCAGGGCGTCAGGTCGCATCGAACGCCCATTAATCAACGGCAACAAACTGTTTAACCACGGGGCTTAAGGCCCCGTGGTTTTTTGTTTTTTTCGTGTTGAATGGCAAGATTTAAATGGAAAGCACTAACAAACTCAAACGTGGGCTGAGCACGCGCCACATTCGCTTTATGGCGCTCGGCTCCGCTATCGGTACCGGTCTTTTTTATGGCTCGGCAGATGCCATCAAAATGGCCGGTCCAAGCGTTCTGCTGGCCTACATCATCGGCGGCGTGGCGGCGTATATCATCATGCGTGCGCTGGGAGAGATGTCGGTTCATAACCCTTCAGCCAGTTCATTCTCGCGCTATGCGCAGGAGAATTTAGGCCCGCTGGCCGGGTTTATCACCGGCTGGACCTACTGCTTCGAAATTCTGATTGTGGCCATTGCCGATGTCACCGCCTTTGGGATTTACATGGGCGTCTGGTTCCCGGCGGTACCGCACTGGATTTGGGTGTTAAGCGTGGTGCTGATTATCTGCGCCGTCAACCTGATGAGCGTGAAGGTCTTCGGTGAGCTGGAGTTCTGGTTCTCCTTCTTCAAGGTTGCCACCATCATCATCATGATTGTGGCCGGTTTCGGCATCATCATCTGGGGGATCGGTAACGGCGGCCAGCCAACCGGTATTCATAACCTCTGGAGCAACGGTGGTTTCTTCAGCAACGGCTGGCTCGGCATGGTGATGTCGCTCCAGATGGTGATGTTTGCCTACGGCGGGATTGAGATTATCGGGATCACCGCCGGGGAAGCCAAAGACCCGGAGAAGTCCATTCCGCGCGCCATCAACTCGGTGCCGATGCGTATTCTGGTGTTCTATGTGGGTACGCTGTTCGTCATTATGTCTATCTATCCGTGGAACCAGGTGGGGACCAACGGTAGCCCGTTTGTGCTGACCTTCCAGCATATGGGCATCGCCTTTGCGGCCAGCATCCTGAAC
The DNA here is from genome assembly GCF_004296595.1 of Enterobacter sp. A8. Lineage (NCBI taxonomy): Bacteria > Pseudomonadati > Pseudomonadota > Gammaproteobacteria > Enterobacterales > Enterobacteriaceae > Enterobacter > Enterobacter sp. A8. Next base: position 654,061 of record NZ_SCMF01000002.1, on the reverse strand, counting down.
TTTGTGGTCCTGACCGCGTCGCTGTCAGCGATCAACAGTGACGTCTTTGGCGTGGGCCGCATGTTGCACGGCATGGCAGAGCAGGGCAGTGCACCGAAGGTCTTTGCCAAAACCTCCCGTCGCGGCACGCCGTGGGTGACGGTTATGGTGATGACCGTTGCGCTGCTGCTGTCGGTCTACCTGAACTACATCATGCCGGAAAACGTCTTCCTGGTGATCGCTTCTCTGGCGACCTTCGCGACCGTGTGGGTGTGGATCATGATCCTGCTGTCACAGATTGCGTTCCGCCGCCGTCTGTCCCCTGAGGAGGCAAAAGCGCTGAAGTTTAAAGTGCCTGGCGGGGTAGCGACGACCGTCGTTGGGCTGATCTTCCTGGTGTTTATCATCGGCCTGATTGGCTACCATCCTGATACCCGTATTTCCCTCTACGTGGGCTGTGCGTGGATCGTACTGCTGCTGGTGGGTTGGGTGTTTAAATGCCGCCGCGACCGTCAGCTGGCGCAAGCGCAGTAATATTTTATGCCCTCTCCCTGTGGGAGAGGGAATTTTGTCTCCTCCTCCTTTCTCCTCCCCCAATAAATCACGTCATGGTGAGCTAACCTTAATCACCCTGTGGCAAGGTGACGTCAATTTCATCAAAGGGGATTCGTGATGTTAAACGCCTGGCACCTTCCGGTTGCCCCATTTGTTAAGCAAAACAAAGACAACCTTGTGATTACGCTCTGGCTGGCGGGGGAAAATCAGCCTGAACGCGTGACGCTACGCGCTGAAGTCGATAATGAAGAAACCACGCTGAAAATGCACAAGCAGCGCAGCCAGCCGCAGCCTGGCGTAACGGCATGGCGGGCAAACATCGACTTGCGCAGCGGCCAGCCGCGCCGACGCTATAGCTTTAAGCTGCTCTGGAATAACCGCCAGCTGTGGTTTACCCCGCAGGGATTTAGCCGTTTTCCTCCGGCGCGGCTGGAGCAGTTTGCCGTCGATTACCCGGACGCTGGCCCGCAGTGGGTTAACGATCAGGTCTTCTATCAGATCTTCCCGGATCGCTTTGCGCGCAGCGAAACGCGCACCGCCGGGCAGGATAAGGTCTATTATCACCACGCCGCAGGACACGACATTATCCTGAAAGAATGGGATGAGCCGTTAACCGCGCAGGCGGGCGGCTCGACGTTCTACGGCGGCGATCTTGATGGCATCAGCGAAAAGCTACCGTATCTGAAGAAGCTGGGCGTGACGGCGCTCTACCTTAACCCGGTGTTTAAAGCACCGAGCGTGCATAAATACGATACCGCCGATTATCGCCACGTTGACCCGCAGTTTGGCGGTGATGACGCGCTGCTTCGTCTGCGTAAAAATACGCAAAAAGAGGGCATGCGTCTGATTCTGGACGGCGTGTTCAACCACAGCGGCGACTCACACGCGTGGTTTGACCGTCATAACCAGTCGATGGGCGGGGCGTGCCATAACCCGGATTCACCCCAGCGCGACTGGTACAGCTTCAACGAGGAGGGTCGCGCGCTGGACTGGCTGGGCTATCCGAGCCTGCCAAAGCTGGATTTCCAGTCGCCAACGCTAGTGAACGAGATTTACGGCGGTGAAAACAGCATTGTGCGCCACTGGTTGAGTGAGCCATGGAATATGGATGGCTGGCGTCTTGACGTGGTGCATATGCTCGGTGAAGCGGGCGGGGCGCGTAATAACCTTCAGCACGTCGCCGGGATCACCCGTGCAGCCAAAGCCGCGCAGCCGGAGGCGTTCGTGTTTGGCGAACATTTTGGCGACGCGCGCCAGTGGCTGCAGGCGGACGCAGAAGATGCGGCAATGAACTATCGCGGTTTTACCTTCCCGCTGTGGGGATTCCTTGCTAACACCGATATTTCCTACGATCCGCAGCATATTGATGCGGAAACCTGCATGGCGTGGATGGATAACTACCGCGCCAGTCTTTCGCATCAGCAGCAGTTACGGATGTTTAACCAGCTGGACAGCCATGACACCGCGCGATTTAAATCCCTGCTCGGTAAGGATGTCGCGCGCCTGCCGCTGGCGGTGACCTGGCTCTTTACCTGGCCGGGCGTGCCGTGCATCTATTACGGCGATGAGGTGGGGCTGGACGGGAACAACGATCCGTTCTGCCGCAAAACCTTCCCATGGGATCCGGCGAAGCAGGACAACGTGCTGTTCAGCCTGTATCAGCGGCTGGCGAAACTGCGTAAGCAGAGCCAGGCGCTGCGCTACGGTGGTTGTCAGGTGGTTTATGCCCACGTCAACGTGGTGGTGTTTGTCCGCGTCTATAACCAGCAGCGCGTGCTGGTAGCCATCAACCGGGGCGAGGCGTGCGAAGTGGTGCTGGATGACTCTCCGCTGCTTAACGTGAGCGCGTGGCAGCTAAAAGAGGGGAAAGGGAGCGTGCAGGAGGGGATCCTCTCCCTGCCGGCGATTTCTGCTTCCGTCTGGTTTGGCTGACGGCGTGATAACAAAAAGGCCCGCATAAGCGGGCCTTTTTCGTAAACCGTGCCGATTACAGGCTGGATACGTTCTCGGACAGGTATTTCGCAACGCCGTCTGGGGACGCAGACATACCTTCTTTACCTTTTTCCCACTGAGCCGGGCACACTTCACCGTGCTCTTCGTGGAACTGCAGCGCGTCAACCATACGCAGCATTTCGTCGATGTTACGACCCAGCGGCAGATCGTTCACAACCTGGTGACGCACGATGCCGTTCGCGTCGATCAGGAAGGAGCCACGCAGCGCAACGCCAGCGTCCGGATGTTCGATACCGTAAGCCTGCTGGATTTCGCGTTTGATGTCCGCAACCATTGCGTATTTCACCGCACCGATGCCGCCTTTGTCGACAGGGGTGTTACGCCATGCGTTGTGTACAAACTCAGAGTCGAAGGAGACGCCAACCACTTCTACGCCACGCTTCTGGAATTCTTCATAACGTTTGTCGAACGCGATCAGCTCAGACGGGCAAACGAAAGTGAAGTCCATTGGCCAGAAGAACAGAACGGTCGCTTTACCGTTGGTGTGCTGTTTGAAGTTGAAGTTTTCAACGATTTCACCGTTGCCCAGAACTGCTGCAGCTGTAAAATCCGGAGCCGGACGAGTTACCAGAACCATATGATTCTCCTGTAGATACTAAGGTTATTTGGAACGCAACGCGAGCCAGTATAGAGAGTGTTCATGGATAAGACAAAGAGGTGGTGACAATCGTTCCGCCAGCTTTTACCTATCAATGCGAATTCTGTCAGAGCTGTTTGTTTTTCGCCTGCGTCATCATTCGCGGGTAAAACTGCCAGAAACGCGTTTCCAGCGCATCGTAATGTTCGTCCAGGTCATGCCATGAGTCGCGTAGCGCATCCAGACGCGGTCGGCGGCTCGCCATCCCATTTAACACATTCTGGATGAAGTCCATCTCGCGATAGCGCTCCAGCCAGCGTTCCGACCACAGGTAATTATTCAGATTCACAAAGCGCGGCGGCGAGTCGGGCAGAATGATCGACACCTGCTGGTGGGCATAACGCACAAAATCCGGCAATGGCATCTCCGGCGACAGCTGCTCCCAGTGGCGCGACAGGAAATGGTCCCACATGACATCAAGCGAGATTGGCGCAACGCGGCGCGTTTCGGGGCGAAACCACGCTTTGGCCTCGGTTACTTCTGGCAGGTTATCCGTCATGACATCGATACGACGATGCATAAAGATCCCGTCGACAACTTCAGTGGACCAGGTCTCGGCGGGGTTGCCGCGGACGAAATCGGCCAGCAAATTGCCGGAAAGGGAGCTGTCAGCGAGGTGAGCGAGATGCAGGTGAGCGAGAAAATTCATGCGTTTTATTTGTCCGGGGGCGGCTAGTTGTTGCAGCAAAAGGGTGTGAGCACTAGACTATGCCGCCTGTTTTTAAGTCACGAGTATACGTCATGCGCGTCGCCGATTTCTCCTTTGAACTACCTGAATCCCTGATTGCTCACTATCCAATGCCTGAGCGCAGTAGCTGTCGCTTGCTGTCACTGGACGGGCCAACGGGCGAGCTGACGCACGGTACTTTCACCGATCTGCTCGACAAGCTCAACCCTGGCGATCTGCTGGTCTTTAACAATACCCGCGTGATCCCGGCGCGTCTGTTTGGCCGCAAGGCCAGCGGCGGCAAGATTGAAGTGCTGGTCGAACGTATGCTTGATGATAAACGTATTCTGGCACATATTCGCGCCTCAAAAGCACCTAAACCAGGTGCCGAACTGCTGCTGGGCGATGACGAGAGTATCAAAGCAACCATGACCGCGCGCCACGACGCGCTGTTCGAAGTGGAGTTCAACGATGAGCGCACGGTGCTGGATATTCTCAATGCCATCGGCCACATGCCTTTGCCGCCGTACATTGAGCGCCCGGATGAAGAGGCCGATCGTGAGCTCTACCAGACCGTCTACAGCCAGAAGCCTGGCGCGGTAGCGGCGCCGACGGCGGGTCTGCACTTTGACGAACCGCTGCTGGAAAAATTACGCGCGAAAGGCGTGGAGATGGCGTTTGTGACGCTGCACGTCGGCGCGGGCACCTTCCAGCCGGTGCGGGTAGACAGCATTGAAGATCACATCATGCACTCTGAGTATGCTGAAGTGCCGCAGGAGGTTGTTGATGCGGTTCTGGCGGCAAAAGCGCGCGGCAGCCGCGTTGTTGCGGTAGGCACCACCTCCGTACGTTCACTGGAGAGCGCTGCCCAGGCGGCTCAAAAAGATCTGATCGAGCCATTCTTTGGCGATACGCAGATCTTTATCTATCCGGGCTATCAGTACAAAGTCATCGATGCACTGGTGACCAATTTCCATCTGCCTGAATCAACGCTGATTATGCTGGTCTCCGCCTTTGCGGGGTATCAGCACACCATGGCGGCATACAAGTCTGCGGTAGAACAAAAATATCGCTTTTTTAGCTACGGGGACGCGATGTTTATCACGTACAATCCGCTGGCTTTGAATGAGCGTGTCGGGGAATAAGTCCGCGGCACCGGAATAATGTGTTGGACTGTTTTTCTGGCACAGAGGAATAAAAATGAAATTTGAACTCGATACCACCGATGGCCGCGCGCGTCGCGGTCGCCTGGTGTTTGATCGCGGCGTGGTGGAAACCCCCGCGTTTATGCCTGTGGGGACTTACGGCACCGTAAAAGGGATGACGCCGGAAGAAGTAGAAGCCACTGGCGCCCAGATTATCCTCGGTAATACCTTCCACCTGTGGCTGCGTCCTGGTCAGGAGATCATGAAGCTTCACGGCGATCTGCATGACTTCATGCAGTGGAAAGGCCCGATCCTGACCGATTCTGGCGGTTTCCAGGTCTTCAGCCTGGGTGATATTCGCAAGATCACCGAGGAGGGCGTCCACTTCCGTAACCCGATCAACGGCGATCCGATTTTCCTCGATCCTGAAAAGTCTATGGAGATTCAGTACGATCTCGGCTCTGACATCGTGATGATCTTCGACGAATGTACGCCATACCCGGCGGACTGGGATTACGCTAAACGTTCCATGGAGATGTCGCTGCGCTGGGCGAAGCGTAGCCGCGACCGTTTTGACTCCCTGCAGAACAAAAATGCGCTGTTCGGCATTATCCAGGGCAGTGTTTACGAAGATTTACGCGATATCTCTGTTAAAGGTCTGGTAGAGATAGGTTTTGATGGCTACGCTGTCGGCGGTTTAGCTGTGGGTGAGCCGAAGGAAGACATGCACCGTATTCTGGAACATGTCTGCCCGCAAATCCCGGCGGATAAACCCCGTTACCTGATGGGTGTGGGTAAGCCAGAAGATCTGGTTGAAGGTGTGCGCCGCGGCATCGATATGTTCGACTGCGTCATGCCAACCCGTAACGCACGTAACGGTCATCTGTTTGTTACCGATGGCGTGGTGAAAATCCGTAACGCGAAGCATAAGAGTGACACCAGTCCGCTCGATGCCGAGTGCGATTGCTACACCTGTCGCAATTATTCTCGCGCGTATTTGCATCATCTCGATCGTTGCAATGAGATTTTGGGCGCGCGTCTCAATACCATTCATAACCTTCGCTATTATCAGCGCTTAATGGCTGGTTTACGCAAGGCTATCGAAGAGGGTAAATTAGAGAGCTTCGTGACCGATTTTTACCAACGTCAGGGTCGAACCGTTCCACCTTTGAACGTTGATTAATATTAATAATGAGGGAATTTGAATGAGCTTTTTTATTTCTGATGCGGTAGCGGCAACAGGTGCTCCAGCGCAGGGCAGCCCGATGTCTCTGATTCTGATGCTGGTTGTGTTCGGTCTGATCTTCTACTTCATGATCCTGCGCCCACAGCAGAAGCGTACCAAAGAGCACAAAAAGCTGATGGACTCCATCGCGAAAGGTGATGAAGTCCTGACTAACGGTGGCCTGGTCGGTCGCGTAACCAAAGTGGCTGAAAGTGGCTACATTGCTATCGCCCTGAACGACACCACTGAAGTGGTTATCAAACGTGACTTCGTAGCTGCCGTTCTGCCGAAAGGCACCATGAAGGCGCTGTAATCCCAACTTTTCCCAAAGGGAACTGCCGTGTTAAACCGTTATCCTTTGTGGAAGTACATCATGCTGGTCGTCGTGATTCTCGTCGGCCTGCTGTACGCGCTTCCCAACCTGTATGGTGAGGATCCGGCTGTTCAAATCACTGGCGCGCGCGGTGTCGCCGCCAGTGAGCAAACGCTGATCCAGGTCCAGAAAACGTTACAAGAAGAAAAAATTACCGCTAAGTCTGTGGCTCTGGAAGAGGGCGCAATTCTTGCTCGCTTCGACACCACCGACACGCAGCTCCGCGCTCGCGAAGCGCTGATGGGCGTGCTGGGTGATAAATACGTCGTGGCGCTTAACCTTGCTCCTGCTACCCCGCGTTGGCTGGCTGCGCTGAGCGCAGAGCCAATGAAACTCGGTCTTGACCTCCGTGGCGGCGTGCACTTCCTGATGGAAGTGGATATGGATACCGCGCTGGGCAAACTGCAGGAACAGAATATCGATAGCCTGCGCAGCGATCTGCGTGAAAAAGGCATCGCGTATACCACCGTTCGTAAAGAAGATAACTACGGTATGAGCATCACGTTCCGCGACAGTGCGGCGCGCGATCAGGCTGTAGATTACCTGACCCAACGTCACCGTGACCTGGTGATCACCGCTCAGGGCAGCAACCAGCTGCGCGCGGTAATGACCGACGCCCGTCTGAAAGAAGCGCGTGAATATGCCGTTCAGCAGAACATCAACATTCTGCGCAACCGTGTAAACCAACTGGGCGTGGCTGAACCGCTGGTGCAGCGTCAGGGTGCTGACCGTATCGTTGTAGAACTGCCGGGTATTCAGGACACCGCGCGCGCGAAAGAGATTCTGGGCGCCACTGCAACGCTGGAATTCCGTCTGGTGAACACCAACGTTGACCAGTCTGCTGCCGCTTCTGGCCGTATTCCGGGTGACTCGGAAGTGAAAGAGACCCGCGAAGGTCAGCCCGTTGTGCTGTACAAACGCGTGATCCTGACCGGTGATCATATTACCGACTCCACCTCCAGCCAGGACGAGTACAACCAACCGCAGGTTAACATCTCGCTGGACAGCGCGGGTGGTAACATCATGTCTAACTTCACCAAGGACAACATCGGTAAACCGATGGCGACCCTGTTCGTGGAGTACAAAGACAGCGGTAAGAAAGACGCTAACGGCCGTGCGGTGCTGGTGAAAGAGGAAGAGGTGATTAACATCGCCAATATCCAGTCTCGTCTGGGTAACAGCTTCCGTATCACTGGTATCAACAACCCGAACGAAGCGCGTCAGCTCTCTCTGCTGCTGCGTGCCGGTGCGCTGATTGCGCCAATTCAGATTGTTGAAGAGCGTACCATTGGTCCAACTCTGGGTATGCAAAACATCCAGCAGGGGCTGGAAGCATGTCTGGCCGGTCTGGCGGTCTCTATCCTCTTCATGATCTTCTTCTATAAGAAGTTTGGTCTGATTGCCACATCCGCGCTGATCGCGAACCTGGTGCTGATCATCGGCATTATGTCCCTGCTGCCAGGGGCGACGCTGACCATGCCGGGGATTGCGGGTATCGTTCTGACCCTTGCGGTGGCGGTCGACGCCAACGTACTGATTAACGAACGTATCAAAGAAGAGTTGAGCAACGGTCGCTCTGTTCAGCAGGCGATTGATGAAGGCTATAAAGGCGCGTTCAGCTCCATCTTCGATGCGAACGTAACAACACTGATCAAGGTTCTTATCCTGTATGCAGTGGGGACTGGCGCAATCAAAGGCTTTGCGATTACCACCGGTATCGGTGTTGCAACGTCAATGTTTACTGCTATTGTCGGCACCCGTGCCATCGTGAACCTGCTGTACGGCGGCAAGCGCGTCAAAAAGCTGTCTATCTGAGGAGTGCGTTGTGGCACAGGAATATACTGTTGAACAATTGAACCACGGCCGTAAAGTCTGGGACTTTATGCGCTGGGACTACTGGGCCTTCGGCATTTCAGGTTTACTGCTGATTCTGTCCATCGTCGTTATGGGCGTAAAAGGCTTTAACTGGGGTCTGGATTTCACCGGTGGTACGGTGATTGAAATCACCCTGGAAAAACCGGTCGATATGGACCAGATGCGTCAGTCACTGCAGAAAGCGGGCTTTGAAGAGCCGCTGCTGCAGAACTTCGGCAGCAGCCGCGACATCATGGTGCGTATGCCGCCGGTACACGATGCCAACGGCAGTCAGGAACTGGGCAGCAAGGTTGTTAGCGTGATTAACGAAACAACCAGCCAGAACGCCACGGTTAAGCGTATTGAGTTCGTCGGCCCGAGCGTGGGTGCGGACCTGGCGCAAACCGGTGCGATGGCGCTGCTGGTGGCGCTGATCTCCATCCTGGTGTACGTCGGTTTCCGCTTTGAGTGGCGACTGGCGGCGGGTGTGGTTATCGCACTGGCGCACGACGTGGTGATCACCATGGGCGTACTGTCTCTGTTCCATATTGAGATTGACCTGACAATTGTGGCATCCCTGATGTCCGTTATCGGTTACTCCCTGAACGACAGTATCGTGGTATCTGACCGTATTCGTGAAAACTTCCGTAAGATCCGTCGCGGTACGCCGTACGAAATCTTTAACGTGTCGTTGACCCAGACGCTGCACCGTACCTTAATCACATCCGGTACCACCTTGATGGTGATCCTGATGCTGTATCTCTTCGGTGGTCCGGTGCTGGAAGGCTTCTCGCTGACCATGCTGATCGGTGTGTCTATCGGTACCGCGTCGTCAATCTACGTGGCGTCCGCTCTGGCACTGAAACTTGGCATGAAGCGCGAGCACCTGCTCCAGCAGAAAGTCGAGAAAGAAGGGGCGGATCAGCCGTCTATTCTGCCGTAAGACGTTTATCGCGTTATCGAAATCCCGGTCTGTTGACCGGGATTTTTTTTATCTGCTCCTGACAAACACTCCTGACAGTATGCTGTCAGGAGCCCTGTCGTAGACTCCTGTTGAACCCAAACAAGAGGCAGGAGGATGTATGAAAAGTGTGATTAACTGGTTTGAGATCCCGGTCGCGGATATGGATCGCGCCATCAAATTTTATGAGCCGGTGATGCAGGTTTCACTGAGGCGCGAGAAAATGGACAGCGCCGAGCTGGCGGTATTCCCGCATGAGGATCCGGCCACCGGCGGCGCACTGGCAAAATTTGAGGGGATTATTCCCTCGGTGCAGGGGGCCATTATCTACCTGCATACTGACAATCTGACAGCAACGCTCGATCGCATTGCCTCTGCGGGCGGCGAGTGCGTGTTTGGCCCGCTGGAGTTACCGCGCGGTATTGGTACTATTGCTTTATTTACCGACAGCGAAGGTAATCGCGTCGGCCTTCATCAACCTGCCTGAGAGCGTAAGCAAAAATGACCCGACGCGCTGACCGTTTGTTTCAGATAGTACAGATCCTGCGGGGCCGACGTCTGACAACGGCAGCGCATCTTGCGGACCGGCTGGGCGTTTCTGAGCGCACGGTGTACCGCGATATCCGCGACCTGTCGCTTTCCGGCGTGCCGGTGGAGGGCGAAGCGGGGAGCGGTTACCGGCTGATGTCGGGGTTTGACCTGCCGCCGCTGATGCTGACAAACAAGGAGTCTGAGGCGCTGATTGTGGCTATTCGCCTGCTTACCACCTGGGGCGGGGAGTCGCTGTCGCGCGAACTGGAGTCGGCACAGGAGAAAGTGCTCGCGATCCTGCCCGAAGAGAGCCGCCGAAAGGCAGAGCAGACGCGGATCTACGCCCCGGATTTTGGCATGAAAAGCCACTCCCGCAGTGATTTTGATGTCATACATCAGGCGATCTCGGCCCAGCGCGTGCTCGTGCTGCATTATCGTGACGAAGCGGGGCAATTTTCAACGCGTGAGGTTCAGCCGCTGGGGCTGTTTTTCTGGGGAGAACGCTGGCTACTGGCGTCATGGTGTGAACTGCGCGATGACTATCGCTGTTTCCGTCTCGACAGATGCCTCAAAATTGTCCTTACGGAAAGACGCTTTAGTGAGAGTGCAGACCGATCGCTGGCGGATTTTTTGCGCAAGGTGAAGCAGTAACAAGCCACGGGGAGAGGCAGCCCGCACAGGTTTTGTAGGCCGGGTAAGCGTCAGCGCCACCCGGCAACAATCACACGATTAGAAGTTGTAACCCACAACCAGGTAACCACCCCAACCGGTAGAACGGACGCTGAAGTCGCCGTTGCCGAAGTTCAGGCTGGCGTCGTCGTTCCACTGTCCACCGTTGTGCCAGTAACGCGCAACAACAGAGTAGTGCCAGTGATCGTAGTTCAGCGCCAGGATGTGGCTGGAGGCGATGGAGTCGTTGGTGCGCGCTTTCTTACCGTTCAGATCGCGGAAGTCGTTGTCGCCCAGATCGGAACCCCAGTCAAAGTTGGTGAAGCCGATATAGCTCAGGTTGCCGCCCCACAGCTGGGTGATTGGCACAAAGTATTTCACTTTGAAACGGTAACCATCCCACTCGTTTTCGTTCGCGGCACCGTAGTTCTGCCATTGATACTTAGCGTAAACGTTCAGAGACAGGCTCATTGGCAGGCCCGTGTCGATGTCGGTACCCAGACCCATATACCAGGTGCTCTGGCGACCGGACTTGTTACGGCCCATGTCGTAGATATAGTTGTTCGCGAAATACCACTCTTTGAACGGACCAAACGCCAGGCTGGTACCAGTCAGTTTATCAATAGAGAAGCGCGGTTCGATCTCCATGAACAGTGGGGAACCGTGGTTCCAGATACCTTTTGCGTCGGTGTTACCACCGAAGAAGACCGGTGCATCCATATAGCCGTAGAAATCAAACCAGTCTTTCTTGGCGAACGCTTCGTACTCCAGGTAGGTATCGTTACGGATCTGAGGTCCGAAACGGGTGTGGTAGCTGCCGACCACGTTAACGCTCTGGTGCCACCAGTCGGAGAGGTATTGTGGTTTATCGTTTTCCGCTGCGTTAACAGTGAAAGAGGAGGACAATGCCAGCACGGCGCCGGCTGCGAGTAATGTTTTTTTCATAATCATGCCACTGATTGAAATTCCCTTCCGGGAGTGAAAAATGCGCGAATTGCGTTTCTAAATATTTCGTGTTTCTGCGGAGCCTATTATAGGAATCCTTGCTCACAAAAATATGTGTTGTTTCACATATCTCTCACACGCGTAATCGATTGCGTTCACGTTTGCGTACTTTAAACGGCCGGGATTGTAGCGGCAATCATTTATGTTGCCAATCCATACGAAATGTAAATGTTAGCGGAGTGACATTTCACTCCGCTCAAAAGGAGGGGGATTACTGTGCGGCGGGTTGGATGTCGTGAATGCGGATAAAGCCTAACTGATCGGGCGTAAGGCCGCTTAACTGCAGCGGAATATCCACATCACTCGGCGCTAAAACACTGGCCGGGGCGGTGAAGAGCTGATTCTTCACGTTCACCTCCTGGTAATTCTCGGTGGTGCCCTGGATCTGGCCCCACTCGACGGTGCCGCTAAAGGCTGGCAGCGGATCGTTGGACTCACCCTGAATGCGTAATGTTGCGCGAGTACCATCCGCATTTGCCGCCACATTCACCAGCGACATTTTTAACGTGCCAACCTGGCTGTTGAGACGGGCAGGGGTGTTGGCCCCCGGCAGCAAATACACTCCGCTGGTGGATTTTGCATTCAGCGCGTTTTGCTGGGTGATCTTTACGGTCTCTTTGTTCAGTTTGTCCATTGCCGTATTGAGCGTATTCACGCTCTGTTTCATCTGGCGGACTTCGGTTTGCTGTGCACAGGCACTAAGGGTGAAGAGACTCCCCACCAGTAGAATTTTCAGGTAACGTCTTGTCATTGCGTTTAATTCCTTGAAATAACGGATCACCGTAATGGTAGCCAGCATCATCCCGACAGACATAGATCCTTTGTCTCAAAAAGCTCTTCCTTTGTTGTCAGGCCAGTTCAGGGTAAAATGAAAGTCAGTTAACCAGATAACAGGGATACCGTATGCATTGCCCATTCTGCTCCGCTGTGGATACCAAAGTCATCGATTCTCGTCTTGTGGGCGAAGGGTCTTCCGTACGCCGCCGTCGGCAGTGTCTGGTATGTAACGAGCGTTTCACGACCTTTGAGGTGGCAGAGCTGGTCATGCCGCGCGTGGTAAAAAGTAACGACGTGCGCGAGCCGTTTAACGAAGAGAAGCTGCGCAGTGGAATGCTTAAGGCGCTGGAGAAACGCCCCGTCAGCGCGGATGACGTCGAAATGGCGTTAAACCACATTAAATCTTACCTTCGTGGTCTGGGTGAACGTGAAGTGCCCAGCAAGATGATCGGCAATCTGGTGATGGAGCAGTTGAAAAAGCTCGATAAGGTTGCCTATATCCGCTTCGCCTCTGTCTACCGCAGTTTCGAAGATATCAAAGAGTTTGGCGAAGAGATCGCCCGCTTACAGGATTGAGTCCATGCAGGATGAGATGTACATGGCGCGCGCCATGAAGCTGGCGCAGCGCGGTCGATTTACCACCCATCCTAACCCCAACGTCGGGTGCGTCATTGTTAAAGATGGCGAGATCGTGGGCGAAGGTTTCCACTACCGCGCGGGCGAGCCCCATGCTGAGGTGCATGCCCTGCGTATGGCGGGTGAAAAAGCGCGTGGGGCTACGGCCTACGTGACGCTTGAGCCGTGCAGCCATCACGGGCGCACACCGCCATGCTGTGAAGCGTTGATCGCGGCGGGAGTGTCACGCGTTGTCGCTGCGATGCAGGATCCTAATCCCCAGGTGGCCGGACGTGGTCTGTACCGTCTGCAGCAGGAAGGGATCGATGTTAGCCACGGCCTGATGATGCAGGACGCGGAAGCGATTAACAAAGGCTTCCTGAAGCGTATGCGTACCGGGTTCCCGTATATTCAGCTCAAGCTGGGCGCCTCACTGGATGGCCGCACGGCGATGGCGAATGGCGAAAGTCAGTGGATCACCTCGCCGCAGGCAAGGCGCGATGTGCAACATCTGCGCGCGCAAAGCCATGCTATCCTCACCAGCAGTGAAACGGTTCTCGCGGACGATCCGGCCATGACCGTGCGCTGGAACGAACTGAATGCCGATACCCAGGCGCTGTATCCGCAGGAAAACCTGCGTCAGCCGCTGCGTATTGTCATTGATAGCCAGAACCGCGTCACGCCTGAACACCGCATTGTGCAGCAGCCCGGTGAAACCTGGATTGCCCGCACAAAGGAAGATTCACGCGACTGGCCGGAAAGCGTGCGCAGCATTATGGTGCCGGAGCACAACGGTCATCTGGATTTAGTGGTGCTGATGATGCTGCTGGGTAAGCAGCAGGTGAACAGCATCTGGGTGGAAGCCGGCCCGACGCTGGCAGGCGCACTGCTCCAGGCAGGTCTGGTCGATGAACTGATTGTCTACGTTGCGCCTAAACTGCTGGGTAGCGACGCGCGTGGCCTGTTTGTGCTGCCCGGCCTTGAAAAACTGGCCGATGCACCTCAACTCAAATTTAGCGAGATTCGTCCGGTGGGTCCGGATGTTTGCCTCCATTTAACGACAGCGTAATTGCTCCTGAAATAGGGAAGCAGTGCGCAAAGTATTATGATAAAATCCGCCCCCCTGCGGGGCCAAATGAACCCGTAAAGGAAGAGTATGAACATTATTGAAGCTGCTGTAGCTACCCCGGACGCTCGCGTCGCCATCACCATTGCGCGTTTCAACAACTTCATCAACGATAGCCTGCTGGAAGGTGCGGTTGACGCCCTGAAACGTATCGGCCAGGTTAAAGATGACAACATTACCGTTGTATGGGTTCCAGGTGCTTACGAACTGCCACTGGCAGCGGGCGCGCTGGCGAAAACCGGTAAATACGACGCGGTGATTGCGCTGGGTACCGTTATTCGTGGCGGCACTGCGCACTTCGAATACGTTGCGGGCGGTGCAAGCAATGGTCTGGCGCACGTTGCACAGGACGCTGAAATTCCTGTCGCGTTCGGCGTGCTGACCACCGAAAGTATTGAACAAGCCATCGAACGTGCTGGCACTAAAGCCGGTAACAAAGGTGCAGAAGCTGCACTGACCGCGCTTGAAATGATCAATGTATTGAAAGCCATCAAGGCCTGATTTTTTTGTAAGGGGAATTCCGTGAAACCTGCTGCTCGTCGCCGCGCCCGTGAATGTGCCGTTCAGGCACTTTACTCCTGGCAGTTGTCCCAGAACGACATCGCTGATGTTGAATACCAGTTCCTGTCAGAACAGGACGTGAAAGATGTTGACGTTCTGTACTTCCGTGAACTGCTGTCGGGAGTGGCGACTAATAGCGCGTATCTCGATGGTCTGATGAAACCCTACCTCTCCCGTCTGCTCGAAGAGCTGGGTCAGGTAGAAAAAGCAGTGCTGCGCATTGCGCTGTTTGAGCTGTCTAAACGTGATGATGTGCCGTACAAAGTGGCCATCAACGAAGCGATCGAACTGGCGAAAACCTTCGGCGCTGAAGACAGCCACAAGTTTGTAAACGGCGTTCTTGATAAAGCAGCACCTGCGATCCGTCCCCACAAAAAGTGATCCGCAAACCGGAGCTCTGCATTGCCTGACGGGCAGTGCGGCTCCGGTTTTTTCTTTTATTTGCTGAGGCATAACGTATGGCATGCGGCGAATTCTCCCTGATTGCCCGTTATTTCGACCGTGTCAGAACCTCTCGTCTTGATGTTGAAACCGGCATTGGCGATGACTGTGCACTTCTCAATATTCCCGAAAAACAGACGCTGGCAATCAGCACCGACACCTTAGTGTGCGGGCGCCATTTCTTACCTGATATCGATCCTGCCGACCTGGCGTATAAAGCGCTGGCGGTCAACGTGAGCGATCTGGCTGCGATGGGGGCCGATCCGGCGTGGTTAACGCTGGCCCTGACGCTGCCAGAGGTCGATGAACCCTGGCTTGAAGCCTTCAGTGACGCTCTGTTTGAGCAGCTTAACTACTACGACATGCAGTTGATTGGCGGCGATACCACGGCGGGGCCGCTATCGATGACGCTCGCGATCCACGGTTATGTGCCGGCTGGACGCGCGCTGAAACGCTCCGGGGCGAAACCTGGCGACTGGATCTACGTCACCGGTACGCCGGGCGACAGCGCAGCGGGACTGGCGATCCTCCAGGATCGCTTAACCGTGAACGATACTGACGACGCGGCATATCTGGTCAAACGCCATCTGCGGCCAACGCCGCGTATTCTTCACGGTCAGGCGCTACGCGAACGGGCAAGCTCAGCTATCGATCTCTCGGACGGGTTAATTTCAGATCTCGGTCATATTCTGAAGGCCAGCGGTGTCGGCGCGCGCGTTGACCTGGATCTGTTCCCGCTATCAGAGCAGCTGCTTCGACACGTCGAGCCTGAGCAGGCGCTGCGCTGGGCGCTCTCCGGTGGAGAAGATTATGAGCTGTGCTTTACCGTGCCTGAGCTCAACCGTGGGACGCTGGACGTGGCGTTAGCGCATCTTGGCGCGAAATTTACCTGTATCGGCCAGATCATGCCAGAGAGTGAAGGGCTGAAGTTTGTGAAAGATGGTGCGCCCGTTACGCTGGACTGGAAAGGGTACGATCACTTCGGGTGATGTTGTGCGATCTGTACTGCCGGGTGGCGGCTTCGCCTTACCCGGCTTACGTATTTGAGGGTTAGGGAGAGGGATTACTTAAACCCTACCACCGGATGCTGCTGATACGGTGTCTCCAGCTCGGCAACTTGCTCCGGCGTCAGCGTGATATCCACCGCATTCAGCAGTTCATCAAGCTGCTCTTCCCGCGAAGTGCCAATAATCGGTGCCGCGACGCCGCGTTTACCCAGCAGCCATGCCAGCGCGACCTGGGCGCGGGTTGCTCCGGTATCGTCGGCGATCCCGGCTAACCGTTCGGCAATTAACGCATCGCTGGCTTCTGTACTGGAATAAAGATTTTTTCCTACTTCATCCGATACCAGGCGGGCCGTGGTTTCCCCCCACGGACGGGTCAGGCGACCACGTGCCAGCGGGCTCCACGGGATCACCGCCACGCCTTCCTGATAGCAGAGCGGTAGCATCTCGCGTTCTTCTTCGCGATAGATCAGGTTGTAGTGATCCTGCATGGTGACGAAACGCGCCCAGCCATGTTGCGCCTGCAGAGCCAGCGCCTGGGCGAACTGCGACGCGTGCATAGACGATGCGCCGATGTAGCGCGCTTTACCGGCTTTCACCACATCGTTGAGCGCTTCAAGCGTCTCCTCAATGGGAGTATTGTAATCCCAGCGGTGAATTTGCAGCAGGTCGACATAGTCCATGTTCAGGCGTCGAAGGCTGTCATCAATGGAACGCAGGATCTGGGCGCGAGAGAGCCCCTCAGCCAGATCGCCCACCGGGTAATAGACCTTGGTGGCGACGACGATTTCATCACGACGCGCAAAATCGCGCAGGGCACGGCCGACGATCTCTTCACTGCTGCCGTCGGAGTAGCTGTTGGCGGTGTCAAAGAAGTTAATGCCACCTTCAATGGCGCGTTTGATGATAGGGCGGCTGCTCTCTTCCGGCAGCGTCCAGGCGTGATTACCCCGGTCAGGCTCGCCAAAGGTCATACAGCCCAGGCAAAGTCGGGAAACGTTAAGATCCGTTTTTCCTAATGTCGTGTATTGCATGGTTCCACTCCTGCTTTTTTAAACAATACGTTTAAGCATAGCAGGAGCGGAAAAGGAGAAGGATCAGGCAAGCCAGCTACGAATTTTGGCTTCAATACCAGCGGCGTCCAGGCCAATTGCCGCGCGGGCTTCGTCCTGAGTACCTTGCGGAATGAAGTGATCCGGCAGACCAAGGTTCAGTACCGGAACGGCTTTACGGTTCGCCATCAGCACCTCGTTTACGCCGCTCCCCGCGCCGCCCATGATGGCGTTTTCTTCCAGCGTCACCAGCACCTCATGGGTTTCTGCCATTTCCAGGATCAGGGATTCATCGAGCGGTTTCACGAAGCGCATATCCACCAGAGTGGCATTCAGCGCTTCAGCGACCTTAGCGGCCTCTGGCATCAGGGTACCAAAGTTCAGAATTGCCACTTTCTCACCGCGACGTTTCACCAGACCTTTACCTATCGCCAGTTTTTCCAGCGGCTGCAGCTCAACGCCCACCGCGTTACCGCGTGGATAGCGAACCGCGCTTGGACCATCCTGATAGTGATAGCCGGTATACAGCATCTGACGACATTCGTTTTCGTCGCTTGGCGTCATGATAACCATGTCCGGGATGCAGCGCAGGAACGAAAGATCGAATGCACCCTGGTGCGTCTGGCCGTCAGCACCCACGATGCCTGCGCGGTCGATAGCAAACAGCACCGGCAGCTTCTGGATGGCGACGTCATGGATCACCTGATCGTAGGCGCGTTGCAGGAAGGTGGAGTAGATCGCCACCACCGGTTTGTATCCACCAATCGCCAGACCCGCCGCGAAGGTGACTGCGTGCTGCTCGGCAATCGCCACGTCAAAATACTGGTCAGGGTATTTTTTGGAGAACTCGACCATGCCGGAACCTTCACGCATGGCCGGGGTGATGGCCATCAGCTTGTTGTCTTTCGCCGCGGTTTCACATAACCAGTCGCCGAAGATTTTGGAATAGCTCGGCATACCGCCGCTGCTTTTTGGCAGACAACCGCTGGTCGGATCGAATTTAGGTACCGCGTGGAAAGTGATCGGATCTTTTTCCGCCGGTTCGTAACCACGGCCTTTTTTCGTCATGATATGCAGGAACTGCGGGCCTTTCAGGTCGCGCATGTTCTTGAGCGTGGTGACCAGCCCCAGCACGTCGTGCCCATCAACCGGGCCAATATAGTTAAAGCCCAGCTCTTCAAAGAGTGTGCCCGGCACGACCATGCCTTTGATGTGTTCTTCGGTGCGCTTGAGCAGCTCTTTGATTGGCGGTACGCCAGAGAAGACTTTCTTGCCGCCTTCGCGCAGCGTGGAGTAAAGCTTGCCGGAGAGCAGCTGTGCCAGATGGTTGTTCAGCGCGCCGACGTTCTCGGAAATCGACATTTCGTTATCGTTCAGGATAACCAGCATGTCCGGCTTGATATCGCCCGCGTGGTTCATGGCCTCAAAGGCCATCCCGGCGGTGATGGCGCCGTCGCCGATCACGCAGACGGTGCGGCGCTGCTTGTTCTCTTTTTCGGCGGCCACGGCAATACCGATACCCGCAGAGATGGAGGTGGAGGAGTGGCCGACGCTTAAAACATCGTACTCACTCTCACCGCGCCACGGGAACGGATGCAGGCCGCCTTTCTGGCGGATCGTGCCAATTTGATCGCGACGACCCGTCAGAATTTTATGTGGATAGGCCTGATGGCCCACGTCCCAGATGAGCTGATCGAACGGGGTGTTGTAGACGTAGTGCAGCGCAACGGTCAGCTCGACCGTGCCAAGCCCGGAGGCGAAATGTCCGCTGGAGCGGCTTACGCTGTCGAGCAGATAGCGACGCAGCTCGTCGCACAGCTTCGGCAGGTTCTCTTTCGGCAACAGACGCAACTCCTGGGTGGAGTCAACTAACGCCAGTGTCGGGTATTTGGCAATATCAAAACTCATCAAAGGCTCATCGAGATAGTGTGTTTATTTATCACGCTGGATTATATAGTCCGCTAGCGCTTCCAGTGCCGAGGTATCGAGAGACTGCGCGGCCAGTTCATTCAGCGACTGGCGGGCTTCCTCTATCAGATCCCGGGCTTTACGCTGGGCTTGCTCAAGACCCAGCAGGGCGGGGTAGGTACTTTTGCCAAGCTGCTGATCCGCACCCTGACGTTTACCCAATGTTGCAGTATCGCCCACCACATCCAGAATGTCATCCTGAACCTGGAACGCCAGACCGATACTTTCTGCGTATCTGTCCAGAATCGGCAGGGCTTTGCGCCCCTGTTCACCCGCGCTCAGTGCGCCCAGGCGAACGGCGGCACGGATGAGTGCGCCCGTTTTATGCCGGTGAATACGCTCCAGCTGTTCCAGATTAACCTGACGTCCTTCTGCCTCCAGATCCAGCGCTTGCCCACCGCACATTCCGGCAACGCCGCTGGCCATCGCCAGCTCGGAAACCATTGCCAGACGGTCGCGATCGCTGACTTCTGCCATCGGCGCATCGCTCAGAATAGAGAATGCCAGCGTTTGCAGGGCATCCCCCGCCAGGATGGCATTCGCTTCGCCAAACTTAATATGGCAGGTTGGCTGACCGCGACGCAGATCGTCATCATCCATCGCCGGTAAATCATCGTGGATCAGCGAGTAGGCATGGATGCACTCAACGGCGGCAGCCGGGGCGTCCAGCGTAGTATCGCTGATACCAAACATATTGCCTGTGGCGTAGACGAGGAACGGGCGCAGGCGCTTTCCACCCAAGAGTGCGCCATAGTGCATGGCCTCAACCAGTGGAGTGTTCTGAAAAGGTTGTGGCGCAATAAAACGGCGCAGGGCGTCGTTGGCGCGTATGACTCGCGCCTGAAGCTCGTTAGCAAAATCCATTTACTCGGCGTCCGGTGTGAAAGGCGTTGTCTTAGCGTCTTCGCTATCGGAAAGCAGGATCTGCACACGCTGCTCGGCCTGCTGCAGTTTAACCTGCCCCTGGCGCGCCAGCTGCACGCCACGCTCGAATTCGTTGAGCGCCTCTTCCAGCGGTAAATCACCGCTCTCAAGGCGGGTGACGATCTGCTCCAGTTCACTCAGCGCAGTTTCAAAACTGGCCGGTGCGTCGTTCTTCTTCGGCATAGTGAATTGACTCTTATATTCTCAGCCCCAACATGGTAACGGACTCGGGGCAATTATCAAATAACGCGCAATGTGCACAGGAACGGCGCGATGGTGGTATACTTGCGCGCCTGGATGCAGCCACGGGTGTGGGCTGTAATATTATTTTCCATTACAAGCCTTAATACGCTTGCCTAAGAAACATTGCCGCCATGAAGTTTATCATTAAATTGTTCCCTGAAATCACCATCAAAAGCCAATCTGTGCGTTTGCGCTTTATTAAAATTCTCACCGGGAACATTCGTAACGTTTTAAAACACTACGACGAAACCCTCGCCGTGGTGCGCCACTGGGATCACGTTGAAGTCCGCGCGAAAGATGAAAACAAACGTCAGGACATTCGCGACGCGCTGACCCGTATTCCGGGTATTCACCATATTCTGGAAGTGGAAGATGTTCCGTTCACTTCCCTGCATGACATCTTCGAAAAAGCGCTGGTGCAGTATCGCGACCAGATCGAAGGCAAAACCTTCTGCGTGCGCGTGAAGCGTCGCGGCAAGCACGAATTCAGCTCTATCGAGGTGGAACGTTACGTTGGCGGCGGTCTGAACCAGCATGTTGAAACGGCGCGCGTGCGTCTGACCAACCCGGATGTCACCGTGAACCTGGAGATCGAAAACGATCGCCTGCTGCTGGTGAAAGGGCGTTACGAAGGTATCGGCGGCTTCCCAATCGGTACTCAGGAAGATGTGCTGTCCCTGATTTCCGGTGGTTTCGACTCTGGCGTCTCCAGCTACATGCTGATGCGTCGCGGCTGCCGTGTGCATTACTGCTTCTTTAATCTGGGCGGCGCGGCGCATGAAATCGGCGTGCGTCAGGTGGCACACTATCTGTGGAATCGCTTTGGCAGCTCGCACCGAGTGCGCTTTGTGGCGATCAACTTCGAGCCAGTGGTTGGCGAAATCCTGGAGAAAGTGGATGACGGCCAGATGGGCGTGGTCCTCAAGCGTATGATGGTGCGTGCGGCCTCTAAAGTAGCGGAACGCTATGGTGTGCAGGCGCTGGTCACCGGTGAAGCGCTGGGCCAGGTTTCCAGCCAGACGCTGACCAACCTGCGTCTCATCGACAATGTCTCTGACACCCTGATCCTGCGTCCGCTGATCTCTCACGACAAAGAGCACATCATCGATCTGGCGCGCGAAATCGGCACTGAAGATTTTGCCCGTACCATGCCAGAGTACTGCGGCGTGATTTCGAAGAGCCCGACGGTCAAAGCGGTAAAAGCGAAGATCGAAGCGGAAGAAGAGAACTTTGATTTCAGCATTCTGGATAAAGTGGTGGAAGAAGCCTCCAACATCGACATCCGTGAGATTGCCCAGCAGACCGAGCAGGAAGTGGTTGAAGTTGAAACCGTGAGCGGTTTCGGTGCCAACGACGCGATTCTGGATATCCGCTCCGTTGATGAGCAGGACGACAAGCCGCTACAGGTGGAAGGGGTGGAAGTGGTTTCTCTGCCGTTCTATAAGCTGAGCACCAAATTTGGCGACCTCGACCAGAGCAAAACATACCTGCTGTGGTGTGAGCGTGGGGTGATGAGTCGCCTGCAGGCGCTGTATCTGCGTGAGCAGGGCTTTGCGAATGTGAAGGTGTATCGTCCGTAGTTTTTTGCGGGGGTGTGTGGCTTGATGCCCTCACCCCGACCCTCTCCCACGGGGAGAGGGCGCAAACATTAAAAACGGCAACCTGAGGTTGCCGTTTTGCTTTTACCTACCGCCACCCGGCTTTTCTTTGCACTACTCTTCATAGTAGTTATAAATCCCCGCCGCCATCACCAGCGTGGAGGCGACTTCGTAGGCTTTCTCCCGCCCGACCAGCAGGTCAACAATCTTTAAGCCAAAGTCTATCGCGGTACCAGGCCCCTGGCTGGTGAGCAGGTTGACGCGCGGATCCCAGACGACGCGTTTATCCACCCACTGCTCTTCCGGGATGGTCTCTTTCAGCCCCGGGAAACCGGTCATGTTACCGATGGGAAAGATATTATGCGGAACCAGCACGGTACCGGCGGCGGCACAAATGGCAGCAACGATACGTCCCGACAGATGAAACTGTCTGACGGTTTCGACTAACAGAGTGCTGTCGCGAAAATACTCCGCCCCTTTCAGGCCGCCGGGCAGCACGATGATGTCATAGTCCCCGTCGGCCACCTGTACCAGTGGCGCATCCGCGAGGAGTTTCACTCCTCGGGAGCAGGTAATAGCCAGGTTGCCATCGCTGGCGACGCTGGCGGTGGTCACCTGAATACCACCACGCACCATGATATCGATGGTGGTGACCGCTTCTGTCTCTTCGCTACCAGGGGCGAGGCAAACCAGTGCCGACGCGCTCATATTCACTCTCCTTACGTTTTACCAGGTCATACAGGCGGGCGTTTTCCGGCACAATGATACCGTGTGCGCGGGCGCGTTTTAGCAGATAGCCGGTGATGTAGTCGATTTCCGTGTGGCGTAGCGCCCGAACATCCTGCAACATGGATGAGATATTTTCTGCCGTACTATCAATAACCTGCTCGACATAATAGCGTAAATCATCCGCCGATGTGTGTAAGCCTTCACGCTCGATCACCGAGGCGACCTCGGCACAGAGGGTGGCAACCTCCTGCGGATGGTGCTTCAGTTCCCCGTTCGGGCAGTCCCACAGCGCCGTCAGCGGATTGATCACACAGTTAACGGCCAGCTTACGCCACAGCTGAGGGCGGATGTTGTTGTGCCAGGCCACGTCCGGAAGCACCGTTTGCAGAATGTCTGCCAGATAACTGTAGTCGCCGTCCTGATCCCGGGCAGGTCCAATATGCGTGACGCCGCTGGCGACATGCACAATGATATTGCCGTCACGGCGTGCGGCGTGCGTGGTGGTGGCCATCAGCAGCGGCTGCACAATGCTTTTCAGTTCATCAATCGTCCCCATGCCGTTATGCAGCAATAAAACGGGCGACGTGGGGGGAAGCTGGGCGGCCAGCGTTTTTACCGCATCTGAAACTTGCCACGCTTTGAGCGTCACCAGCAGCAGGTCGCTATGCGCCAGGAAATCAGGATCGTTCGCGGTGAGGGATTCGTTAAAGATACTTCCGTCTTCACCAATCAGGTTTACACTGCAATAGGGCTGAGGTACGCGCAGCCAGCCCTGAACTTCGTGTCCGTGCTTGCATAGTGCGGTCAGCCAGAGTTGACCAAGGGCTCCGCATCCGAGCACTGTAATTTTCATTGTTCCTCCTCACCTGCAACTGCGCCAGGTGTTACGGCCTAAGTATAGCGCCGTCAGCTAAGCTTCTGTTGAGTTATGCCTCGTAGCGGGTATTATGCAACGCAACAAAAATGAAGGGAGAAGAAAAGATGCCATCTTTCGATATTGTTTCCGAAGTTGATATCCAGGAAGTTCGCAACGGCGTAGAAAACGCAACCCGCGAAGTTGAGTCACGTTTCGATTTTCGTGGCGTTGAAGCCTCGTTTGAGCTGAACGATGCCAATAAGACCATTAAGGTGCTGAGCGAATCTGATTTCCAGGTCAACCAGCTGCTCGATATTCTGCGTGCCAAGCTGTTAAAACGCGGCATTGAAGGGACCTCGCTGGATGTACCGGAAGAGTTCGTGCACAGCGGTAAAACCTGGTTTGTTGAAGCCAAACTGAAGCAGGGCATTGAGAGCGCGGTTCAGAAGAAAATCGTTAAGCTCATCAAAGACAGCAAGCTGAAGGTTCAGGCGCAGATCCAGGGCGAAGAAATTCGTGTTACCGGAAAATCCCGTGATGATCTGCAGTCCGTCATGGCGCTGGTGCGCGGCGGCGATCTGGGACAACCGTTCCAGTTTAAAAACTTCCGCGATTAAAACGAAAAAGCCCGGTTTAACCGGGCTTTTTTTCAGGCTTTCAGCGCCTGTTCAACTTCAAAGCGGTTTGTCACCTTACTGTCTATTTTGACATACGCGCTGCGCTCTTCTGCCGCGAGAAGCACTTCACTCACGCCCTCTGTCGATGCAAGACGCTGTTTAAGCGCATCGTTGATCTCAACGCCGTCAGGAATTTCTACCCGCAGGCTACTGACGTAGCGCGGCTCTTTCATTGTACCGGCAACCAGCAGCCAGACCGTCGCCAGCAGTGCGCCTGCGAGGAAGACGGTTTGGGAATCAAACAGGCCGTCGACCCAGCCGCCGAGGGCACCGCCAATGGCCACGCCGATGAACTGGCTGGTGGAGTAAATCCCCATCGCCGTGCCTTTATAACCGGCAGGGGATTCTTTGCTGATCAGCGACGGCAGCAGGGCTTCCATCAGGTTAAACGCCAGGAAGAAGAGCTGCACACCGGCAACCAGTTCCCAGAAGTGGGGGCCAGCGCCCCAGAGCACGATCTCGGCAATCAGCAATACCGCCACACAGCCAATGAAAACGCGCTTCATTTTGCGCTTCACTTCGGCATAGATAATAAACGGTACCACCGAGACGAACGAAATCACCATCGTCACCAGATAGATTTTCCAGTGTTCTGCCGCCGGGAAACCTGCGGCAGCCAGTTGACCGGGCAGGGCGACAAAGGTCGACATCAGCAGAATGTGTAGACACATAATGCCGAAGTTAAGCTTCAACAGGCGCGGCTCAACCAGTACCTTGCTAAAGCAGCCTTTGACCATCCCGGATTCACGGTTGAGGACGTGGTTTTTGCTGTCCGGTACCACCCACAGCGTTAAGGCAATACCGATGGTCGCCAGCACGGCAATCATCCAGAACAGGGCGTGCAGGCCAAGCGTGTGGGTAATAATGGGGCCGAGCACCATCGCAATCGCAAACGTGACGCCAAAGCTCACGCCAATAAATGCCATCGCTTTGGTACGGTTCTGTTCACGGGTTAAATCCGACAGCAGCGCCATCACGGCGGCGGCAATCGCGCCGGAGCCCTGCAGGGCGCGGCCAAGAATAATTCCCCAGATGGAGTGGGAGAGGGCGGCGATGATGCTACCGAGCACAAAAACCAGCAAACCACCGACAATGAGCGGCTTGCGGCCGACGCGGTCAGAGAGCAGACCAAACGGGATCTGGAATACCGCCTGAGCCAGACCATAAATACCAATCGCCAGGCCAATCAGCGCTTCGCTGGCGCCCTGCAATGCCATGCCGTACGTGGTCAGAACAGGCAGGACCATAAACATGCCAAGCATCCGTAGCGAGAAAACAGTCCCTAAACCCCAGGTCGCACGCAGCTCGCCCGGTGTCATTTTATAATCGTTCATTGCCACCTCAATTCAAAAGCAGGCCATAGTGTAGTGCGGGGAAGGGGCGGGGTAAATAAAGGGTTATTTAACAAATATTACATGCGTTATTGATAGATTCAGTGAATAAAAAAGGGTGCCGAAGCACCCCTTTATTCACCTGTTGTGGCTTACCAGACGTAAGTCAGCAGGTTATGCGAATCCGGCACCATAAAGTCCACGGACATCATCACGGACAGCGAGGTGATGGCAACAATCGAGAACACAAACAGTTTGCGCGCCCAGACTTTGTCATCTTCCACTTTGTAACCGCGCAGGGCCATACCGAGCCACCAGACGCTTACCGCTGCGGCCACCGCCAGATATTTATACCCGGCGTAACCTCCCAGCGAGAGCATCAGCGTTGCCACGGCAAAGGCGATGATGTACAGCGTGATGTGGTTCTTGGCAACGGAAATACCTTTCACGACCGGCAGAACCGGAATGTTCGCTGCCTGATAATCCTTAAAGCGGAAAATCGCGATGGCATAGGAGTGCGGCATCTGCCACAGGCTAAAGATAGCCAGCAGGATCAGCGCACCGCTGTCGAACTCGTTCGTGACGGCGCAGTAGCCAATCACCGGCGGCGCAGCGCCGGAGAGAGAACCAATCAGCGTGCCGTAGACGGAGTGACGCTTCATATACAGGCTGTAAACGCCCACATACACCACGAACCCCATCACCCCCAGCCAGCAGGCCAGCGGGTTAGCACCAAACCACAGCAGCATAAAGCCAGCAATACCCAGCAAGGTGGCGTACACCAGCGAGACGGAAGGGGCGATCAGGCCTTTCACCAGCACCCGATTTTTGGTCCTTTCCATCTTCTTGTCGATATCCATGTCGATGTAGTTGTTAAATACACAACCGGACGCAACAACCAGTGACACACCGACCAGCGTGTAGATAAAGAGGGTGTAATCAATGCTGCCTTTGGAGGCCAGCAGGAACCCTCCGATCACGGAGATCAGGTTGCCAAAGATGATGCCTGGTTTCGTTACTTGCAGGTATTGCTTAAACATACTCGCCGCTCTTAGTGAACCATCATGTTGTAGTTAAGGTTCCACATAATCCAGATGGAACCGACTACCAGGATAGCGATGATAATCACGGTAAAGATGAAAGCCGTCATGTTCCAGCCTTCATCGGACTTGGTGTTCATGTGCAGGAAGCAAACCAGATGCACCAGAATCTGAATCACCGCGGTCACCAGGATTGCACCCAGAATAACCGGCTTAGACGCAGAACCGCTCATCACCATCCAGAACGGGATCACCGTCAGGATGATCGACAGGATAAAACCTGTCATGTAGGTTTTTACGCTACCGTGGGAAGCGCCATGATCGTTTGAATGACTCATTACATCGCCCCCATCAGATAGACAACAGAGAACACACAGATCCACACCACGTCCAGGAAGTGCCAGAACAGGCTCAGGCACATGATACGGGTACGGTTAGTGCTGGTCAGGCCGCGACGGGAGATCTGGAACATCAGAACCGCCATCCAGATCAGACCGGAGGTCACGTGCAGACCGTGGGTACCGACCAGCGCGAAGAACGCAGACAGGAAGCCACTGCGATCCGGCCCGAAGCCTTCCATAATCAGGTGATGGAATTCATAGATTTCCATCCCGATGAATCCAGCACCAAACAACCAGGTCAACGCCAGCCAGGAGACAACCTGGCTCTTGTTGTTTTTGTACATGGCGATAGCCGCCATGCCGTAGGTGATGGAGCTGAATAACAGCAGTGCGGTTTCAACCAGAACGAACGGCAGTTCAAAAATGTCCTTGCCGGTCGGGCCGCCCGCTGTGCCGTTCACCAGAACGGCATAGGTTGCGAACAGACAGCAGAACAGAATGCAGTCGCTCATCAGGTAGATCCAGAACCCGAAGACTTTCGTCGGTCCTGTATCGTGGTGCGCATGTTCATGCGCGTGGGCAGTCGAGTGCGCCAGAGTATCAGTTGCCATTTTTCAGCCCCGCTTTAGAAATCTCGTCGAAATGCTGATTTTCCAGCTTTTCAACTTCACGGACTGGTACGTAGTAGTCCACGTCCTCGTCAAAGCTCTTCACAATCCAGCTGATTACGATGCCAGCGAAGCCAACAATCGCCATCCACCAGATGTGCCAGATCATTGCGAAACCAAATACCGTTGCGAAAGCGGCAATCACGATGCCCGCTGCGCTGTTTTTCGGCATATGGATCTCTTCGTAATGGTCAGGTTGCTTGTACGCTTCACCTTTTTCTTTCATTTCCCAGAATGCATCACGTTCGTGAATGTGCGGCACTACGGCAAAGTTATAGAACGGAGGTGGAGAAGAGGTCGCCCACTCCAGCGTACGGCCACCCCATGGGTCACCGGTCAGGTCGCGGTTCAGGTTACGGTCACGGATGGACACGTAGTACTGAATCAGCTGGCACAGGATACCGCAGGCAATCAGCGCGGCACCGCCCGCTGCAACCATCAGCATTGGGTGGAACTGCGGATCGATCTGCTGGCTCAGACGACGGGTCATACCCATGAAGCCCAGCACGTACAGCGGCATAAATGCTACGAAGAAGCCAATGATCCAGAACCAGAACGCGCGTTTACCCCATTTCTCGTTCAGCGTGAAGCCGAACGCTTTTGGCCACCAGTAGGTTACGCCAGCGAAGCAGCCGAAGACCACGCCACCGATGATAACGTTATGGAAGTGCGCAATCAGGAACAGACTGTTGTGCAGAACGAAGTCAGCACCCGGTACCGCCAGCAGTACGCCGGTCATCCCACCTACAGAGAAGGTGACGATGAAGCCGATGGTCCACAGCATCGCTGAGTGGAACACGATACGGCCCTGGTACATGGTGAACAGCCAGTTGAAGATCTTCACCCCGGTAGGGATGGCGATAATCATGGTGGTAATACCGAAGAAGGCGTTTACGTTCGCGCCCGCACCCATAGTAAAGAAGTGGTGCAGCCAAACGATGAACGACAGAACGGTAATACAGACGGTTGCCCACACCAGAGAGGTGTAACCAAACAGACGTTTACGCGAGAAGGTTGCTGCGATTTCGGAGAACACACCGAAGACAGGCAGAACCAGAATGTACACTTCCGGGTGACCCCAGGCCCAAATCAGGTTGATGTACATCATCATGTTGCCACCCATGTCATTCGTGAAGAAATGGGTGCCCAGGTAGCGGTCCAGGGTCAGCAGCGCGATGGTGACGGTCAGAATTGGGAAGGATGCGATAATCAGTACGTTGGCGCACAGAGATGCCCAGGTAAATACCGGCATCTTGAACATGGTCATACCAGGCGCACGCATCTTCAGGATGGTCACGAAGAAGTTGATACCGGTCAGGGTGGTACCGACACCGGAGAGCTGAAGCGCCCAAATCCAGTAGTCAACGCCAACGCCCGGGCTGTACTCAATTCCTGACAGCGGTGGGTAAGCCAGCCAGCCGGTCTGAGCAAATTCGCCCACGCCCAGTGACAGGTTAACCAGGATAACGCCGACAACCGTAAACCAGAAGCTCAGGTTGTTCAGGAACGGGAACGCAACGTCGCGCGCGCCGATTTGCAGCGGAACGACAACGTTCATCAGACCGATAACCAGCGGCATCGCCACGAAGAAGATCATGATAACGCCGTGAGCGGTAAAGATCTGGTCGTAGTGGTGCGGTGGCAGGAAGCCGGCTTCACCCGCAGACGCGAGTGCCTGCTGGCTACGCATCATGATCGCATCCGCAAAGCCACGAATTAACATGACGATACCGACGATGCAGTACATGATACCGAGTTTTTTGTGGTCAACCGAAGTCAGCCACTCGTTCCACAGGTAGCTCCACTTACCGAAGTAAGTGATCAAGGCCAGTAAGGCCGCGCCACCGATGATAATGGCAGCCACCGTAACCATGATAATCGGTTCATGGTAGGGCACTGCATCCAGTGTCAATTTTCCGAACATTTTCTTCCTCGGCCCCTTAGTGAGCGGTTTCCGCGTGGCTCATGTCCATGCCTTCCATACCTTCATGCGCACTATGCTCGCCTTCAGGCTGGGTCATGTCCATGCTCTTGCCGTGATCCATAAATTTGCCAATAACGTCTTTGAACAAATCAGGTTTCACGTTAGAGAAGTACTCCACCTTGTTGTATTCGCTAGGTGCAGCCACTTTTTCGAACGCCGCCATGTCAGACATGGTGTTTGGAGACTGCTTCGCTTTTGCAACCCATTGGTCGAAAGCGGCACGGTCCGGCGTCGCAATAGCTTTGAACTTCATACCTGAGAAGCCCGGGCCGCTATAGCTGGCGGAGATACCATCATAGGTGCCTGCTTCATTCGCGATCAGGTGCAGGTTGGTCTGCATACCGGCCATCGCGTAAATCTGGCTACCCAGACGTGGGATGAAGAAGGAGTTCATTACGGAGTTGGAGGTCACTTTGAACTGAACCGGAGTGTTCGCCGGGAAGGCGATTTCATTCACGGTAGCAATGCCCTGCTCTGGATAGATGAAGAACCATTTCCAGTCCATGGAGACCACTTCGATGGTAATTGGTTTTTCATCGTGAACCAGCGGTTTGCTTGGCTCAAGTGCGTGAGTGGTTTTCCAGGTCAGCACAGCGAGGAACAGGATGATCAGAATAGGAACCGTCCAGACCACAGCTTCCACTTTATTGGAGTGTGACCAGTTAGGGCTATACTTCGCATCTTTATTGCTCGCACGATACTTCCAGGCGAAACCAACAGCCATCAAAATGGCTGGAATAACCACAATCAACATCAGGCCAAATGCCGTCAGTATCAGTGAACGTTGTTCCAGTCCAATCTGTCCTTTGGGGTCAAGTAGTGCAGAATCGCAGCCACTGAGTAATACAGTGCCTGCGAATAATGACAACCATCCCAAACTTTTATTGTATTTCCTGAGTCTCATTTAACGACCTCAATTCCACGGGAGTCTGGTGGCGTTTAAAGTGTGGGGGCATTTTACGGGAAGGTTACATTACTGTAAACATCATTAGGCCTGTGTCAGGAAGGTGTTACCGGGTTCTGCCGCACATGTCACAAGTGTTGCAAATTATGTCGGTTTTTATGACCGAAGCCGCATGGCATGGGCTTTATAACGAAAGGACCCCCAAGCATACCTTAAAAGGGGCAATTGGTATAACCATTGTTAAAAATAAACAAAAAATTAACAATTAATTATCAATAAAAAGACAATTAAAAAACGAAAATTCAATCTTTCCCAAGCTGAATCGTTTAATGAAAAATAGCCTGAAAGAAATGGCTCCAATAATTTCCGAATCCTATCCCGCACAAAACAACAAATATTTTTTTAGCGTTTGTCGGTTATTTCACCGTTATAATTTCGGCCGGTGATTACAACGGGAAATAACCTTTCGCTTTTATCTTCAGGTTGTCTGCGTTTTACGCAGAGCCAGAAAATCGAGCAACCCACCGAGCAGGATCCCGACGACCGCCAGCAGGGCGCCGACATCAAGGAGAAGGGCTTCAAGAGGAAGCACCAGGGGGGTAGTAGCATTGATGATAAGCACCACGAGCCATAACCCCAGCGCCAGACATCCCACCATTAACAGGCGTAGCGCAAAACGGTAGGCGCGCTGATATTCCGTTCGCGGCATAAAGTGTTCTGTTCGCTGGGTATATTCCAGCGTCTGGCGGCAGACCAGCAACAATAAAATGCCTGGCAAGGCTGCAACCACGGAGAAGAGATAAAACGTTGGCCAACCGTGCGCTTCAACAAACCAACCGGCAATCGGCCCCACATATACGCGGCCCACGGCAGAAAGCGCCGAGAGCAGGGCGAACTGCGTTGCAGAAAACGACTTGTTGCAGAGCGTCATCAGCAGGGCGACAAACGCCGCGGTACCCATTCCGCCACACAGGTTCTCAAAGAACACTGCTGCCGCCATGCTAATCATATGTTTATCGGTAATCGACAGCAGCCAGTAACCCGCGTTAGACGCCCCCTGCAGAATGCCGAAGATCAGCAACGCCCGGAACAAGGTCAGGCGCTGCATCAACACCCCGCCGTAAAGTGCGCCGACGATAGTGGCAAAGAGCCCGAGGGTTTTGTTAACCACTCCCACTTCACCGGCATCGAACCCGACGCCGCGGATCAGGAACGTGGTGGTCAGGCTCATCGCGAAGGCATCACCCAGCTTATAAAGGACGATGAGCAGCAGGATCAGCCAGGCATTGTTGCGGCCAAAGAAATCACGCAGCGGTTCGGCAACGGCCTGCTCCAGAGAACGGGGGACCGGGATCACGTCGCTCGGTTCAGGGGCGAGGAGGGTGGCAATAATGCACGGGATCAGCAGGGCGGCCATCAGCCAGTACATGCCCTGCCAGCCCAGATAGCGGTCAGCCAGCCACAGCGCCAGCCCGCCAGATACCAACATGCCGAGGCGATAGCCCAGTACGCTGATGGCCGCACCGGCTCCACGCTCTTCTGCGGGTAACACGTCCGTTTTCCAGGCATCAAACACGATATCCTGTGACGCGGAACAGAAGGCGATCACCACCGCAAGCGCCGCCATCCAGCGAAGCTGTGTCGACGGCTCAAGGAATCCCATGGCGGCGATGGCCAGCAACAGCAGGACCTGCGTCATCACCAGCCAGCCACGACGACGGCCCAGGAACGGCGGGGTGTAGCGATCCATCACCGGCGACCACAGGAACTTAAAGACATACGCCTGGCCGACGAGCGAGAAGAAGCCAATGGTTTTGAGATCGATATTCTCAACCGTCATCCAGGCCTGCAATGTGCCGGAAGTGAGCGCGAGGGGTAAACCGGAGGCAAAGCCAAGGATCAGCAGAATGGCTGATTTGGGTTGCTGGAAAATGCGTAAGTAATGACTGGACATGTTCTTAAAAACTGACCCGGTAAAACACCGGGTCAGTCAGCAGGATTAACGCGCGTTTTGCTTGATAAAGTCGTGAATGCTGGTGTCCTGCGCCATATCGGCGATGGTATCGGTCAGCACGCTGTTTACGGCGTTCGCAATGTTTTGGTTAGAGGCCTGGAAAGCACCTTCTACGGAGTAGCTGGCGCGATAGTTTTTGGTCATCTTGTTGCCGTTCTTCGCGGTAGCGATGATGGCGATGTCCGCTTTGGTGGAGATGTTGTAGCGCACGTTACCCTGGGAAACGTCAGCGTACAGGTTGTTAACGATGATCTGCAGATCAACCGCGCCGCTTGGGCCAATCATGTAACCACGAGAGGTCATCTGTTTCTCCAGCACTTCCTGCAGCAGGAAACGCAGGTCACGGGAAGCGGTCAACGTCACCAGCTGGTTGTCGCGGGTCACTTTCGCCAGGGCCTGATCCTGACGCTGATCGGCACCGTTAATGCTCACGGTCACGCCCATCAGGCTTGGATCCTGCTGAGGCAGCGTGATTTTTGGTGAGACATCAATGGTTGTTGGCGGGGTAGCGCAGCCTGCCAGCATAAAGAGGGCTACCAACGGAAAGAAGAATTTTTTTAACATTTTCGGGTTCTCAACGAATCGTAAGCATATAGAGAGAAAAATTGCCGCCATCATAACATCGCTAACGGCCAGGGGAAGTGGTCAACGCATGTAAATTCATCGCCTTGTCTGAAAACTGACCAGTTCGCCCTTTTTCTCAACCTGTGTGTGACAAAACGTATGAGCCTCACAGTGAACTTCATTCGTTTGAATGAGAAAATAAGACGAAAGCTAAATATTTGTTGTCTTGTTGTAATGGAACCGGTAAAAGCGGCTAACATTTAAAGGGATGGGTGACATCCTGGCGTTGTCGGAGGAGTAATTTCATGATGATACGTGAGCAGATAGAAGATAAATTAAGGGCAGCGTTCAACCCTGTGTTCCTCGAAGTCGTCGACGAAAGCTATCGTCATAACGTGCCGGCAGGTTCTGAAAGCCACTTCAAAGTGGTTCTGGTTAGCGATCGCTTCACGGGAGAACGTTTCCTGAACCGACACCGCTTGATCTACAGCACCTTGACGGAAGAACTCTCCACAACCGTACATGCGCTGGCATTGCATACCTACACCATTAAGGAGTGGGAAGGCTTGCAGGATACGGTTTTTGCTTCCCCGCCTTGTCGCGGTGCAGGCACCATCGCCTGATAAATCGGATTTGCAACCGCTGGAGTTTTTCCAGTATGTTGCTTACAGATTTCCTCAAAACGGCCTTCGGGCCGTTTTGTTTTGTCTGAGTTTTGAGCGGATGGTGCGATTTTAAGGCTAAAAATAGCCTTAAAGTGTGAAAAAAGCCGCAGCAACATGCCCCAACCGTTCTCGACTCACCTAAGTGATGCCGCTATAATGCCGCGTCTTATTGAATGTCTTCGGGATGATTCTGGCGACAGGGAATGTGAATCTGCACTAAGAGAGCATCCCGGTAAAACAGACAGATTCAGAGTTGACCGAGCACTGTGATTTTTTTGAGGTAACAAGATGCAAGTTTCAGTTGAAACCACTCAAGGCCTTGGCCGCCGTGTAACGATTACTATCGCTGCTGACAGCATCGAAACTGCTGTGAAAAGCGAGCTGGTCAACGTAGCAAAAAAAGTACGTATTGACGGCTTCCGTAAGGGCAAAGTACCAATGAATGTTGTTGCTCAGCGTTATGGCGCTTCCGTGCGTCAGGATGTGCTGGGTGAACTGATGAGCCGCAACTTTATCGATGCGATCATCAAAGAAAAGATCAATCCGGCCGGTGCGCCGAACTACGTTCCAGGCGAATACAAACTGGGCGAAGACTTCACCTACTCTGTAGAGTTTGAAGTGTATCCGGAAGTAGAACTGAAAGGTCTGGAATCTATCGAAGTTGAAAAACCGATTGTTTCCGTGACCGACGAAGATGTTGACGGCATGCTGGATACCCTGCGTAAGCAGCAGGCTAACTGGAAAGAGAAAGAAGGCGCTGTTGACGCTGAAGACCGCGTCACCATAGACTTCACCGGTTCTGTAGACGGCGAAGAGTTCGAAGGCGGCAAAGCGACTGACTTCGTACTGGCAATGGGTCAGGGTCGTATGATCCCGGGCTTCGAAGACGGTATCAAAGGCCACAAAGCGGGCGAAGAGTTCACCATCGACGTGACCTTCCCTGAAGAGTACCACGCTGAAAACCTGAAAGGTAAAGCAGCGAAGTTCGTCATCAACCTGAAGAAAGTGGAAGAGCGCGAACTGCCAGAACTGACTGAAGAATTCATCAAGCGTTTCGGCGTGGAAGATGGTTCCGTTGCCGGTCTGCGTACCGAAGTGCGTAAAAACATGGAACGCGAGCTGAACGGCGCTGTGCGTAACCGTGTGAAATCTCAGGCTATCGAAGGCCTGGTGAAGGCGAACGAAATTGACGTTCCAGCTGCGCTGATCGACAGCGAAATCGACGTACTGCGTCGTCAGGCTGCACAGCGTTTCGGTGGCAACCAGCAGCAAGCGATGGAACTGCCACGCGAGCTGTTCGAAGAGCAGGCAAAACGCCGCGTTGTTGTTGGTCTGCTGCTGGGCGAAGTGATTCGTACCCACGAGCTGAAAGCTGACGAAGAGCGTGTGAAAGGCCTGATCGAAGAGATGGCTTCTGCATACGAAGATCCATCAGAAGTTATCGAGTTCTACGGTAAGAACAAAGAGCTGATGGACAACATGCGTAATGTTGCCCTGGAAGAGCAGGCTGTTGAAGCGGTACTGGCGAAAGCGAAAGTGACCGAAAAAGCGACCTCTTTCAACGAACTGATGAACCAGCAGGCGTAATTTCGCCCCGAAGGTTTAAAGTTTGAACAAAAACCCGTTGCCTTCCGGCAACGGGTTTTTTTTATCGCACCAATAGCCCAGGAAGGGTGCTAAAACGCCCTTTCGGTGTTAGCGTAACAACAAAAGGTTGTTATGCTTGAAATAGGGCAATGTAAACCCCATAAGTGTGTAATCAGATGAATGAGACTGGCTGATAATCCGTCCGTAAGGTTACAATCAGTACAGCAGGTGTTTTCAATTTTGATCCAGGAGACGGAAATGTCATACAGTGGCGAACGAGATAACTTTGCACCCCATATGGCTCTGGTGCCAATGGTTATTGAACAGACCTCACGTGGTGAGCGTTCTTTTGATATCTATTCCCGTCTGCTCAAGGAACGCGTTATCTTTCTGACCGGCCAGGTGGAAGACCACATGGCGAACCTGATCGTGGCGCAGATGCTGTTTCTGGAAGCGGAAAACCCGGAAAAAGACATTTACCTGTACATTAACTCCCCAGGCGGCGTGATTACGGCAGGTATGTCCATTTATGACACCATGCAATTCATCAAGCCTGATGTGAGCACTATCTGTATGGGTCAGGCAGCATCTATGGGTGCCTTCCTGTTAACCGCAGGGGCAAAAGGCAAACGTTTCTGCCTGCCGAATTCCCGCGTGATGATTCACCAGCCGCTGGGTGGTTACCAGGGGCAGGCGACGGATATTGAAATCCACGCCCGCGAAATTCTGAAAGTAAAAGCGCGCATGAATGAACTTATGGCGCAGCATACGGGTCAATCTCTTGAGCAGATCGAGCGCGATACCGAGCGCGATCGCTTCCTCTCTGCTTCAGAGGCAGTTGAGTACGGCTTAGTCGACTCCATTTTGACCCATCGTAATTGATGCCCGCGACGCGAGTGTGCCGCTATACTAAGGTAAAGCGGCACTCTGCTTGAGAGCAGCTTGCGTCTGAAAATGGCATTTGCGTCGTCATGTGCGGCACAAAGAACTTAAAAAGAGGTTTGGACTCATGACAGATAAACGCAAAGATGGTTCGGGCAAACTGCTGTACTGCTCTTTTTGCGGCAAAAGCCAGCATGAAGTGCGTAAACTGATTGCCGGGCCGTCCGTGTATATCTGCGACGAATGTGTTGATTTATGTAATGACATCATTCGCGAAGAGATTAAAGAAGTAGCGCCTCACCGTGAGCGTAGCGCGCTGCCGACACCGCATGAAATTCGTCATCATCTGGACGACTATGTCATCGGTCAGGAGCAGGCTAAGAAAGTGCTGGCGGTAGCGGTATATAACCACTACAAACGCCTGCGTAACGGTGATACCAGCAATGGCGTAGAGCTGGGTAAAAGTAACATTCTGCTGATCGGCCCAACCGGTTCCGGTAAAACGCTGCTGGCTGAAACGCTCGCACGCCTACTGGATGTGCCGTTCACCATGGCGGATGCCACCACCCTGACCGAGGCCGGTTACGTGGGTGAAGATGTGGAAAACATCATCCAGAAACTGCTGCAGAAGTGCGATTACGACGTACAGAAAGCCCAGCGCGGGATCGTCTATATCGATGAGATCGACAAGATTTCCCGTAAATCAGACAACCCGTCTATCACCCGTGACGTATCAGGGGAAGGTGTACAGCAGGCATTGCTGAAGCTGATCGAAGGGACCGTTGCCGCAGTGCCCCCGCAGGGTGGCCGTAAACATCCGCAGCAGGAGTTCCTGCAGGTTGATACCTCCAAGATCCTGTTCATCTGTGGCGGTGCTTTCGCCGGTCTGGATAAAGTTATCTCCCACCGTGTTGAAACCGGCTCCGGCATT
Organism: Enterobacter sp. A8; assembly: GCF_004296595.1. NCBI lineage: Bacteria > Pseudomonadati > Pseudomonadota > Gammaproteobacteria > Enterobacterales > Enterobacteriaceae > Enterobacter > Enterobacter sp. A8. The sequence goes on along the minus strand of NZ_SCMF01000002.1, from coordinate 616,965 downwards.
GGTTTTGGCGCAACGGTGAAGGCCAAATCCGAGAAAGCGAACGAAGGCGAACTGCTGTCTCAGGTTGAACCAGAAGATCTGATCAAATTCGGTCTGATCCCAGAATTCATTGGGCGTCTGCCGGTTGTGGCTACGCTGAATGAACTGAGTGAAGAAGCGCTGATCCAGATCCTGAAAGAGCCGAAAAACGCGCTGACCAAGCAGTATCAGGCGCTGTTTAACCTGGAAGGCGTTGAGCTGGAATTCCGTGATGAAGCGCTGGATGCAATTGCGAAGAAAGCGATGATCCGTAAAACCGGTGCCCGTGGTCTGCGTTCCATCGTTGAAGCTGCGCTGCTTGATACCATGTACGACCTGCCTTCCATGGAAGATGTCGAAAAAGTGGTTATCGACGAGTCCGTTATCGGTGGTCAAAGCAAGCCGCTGCTGATTTACGGGAAACCGGAAGCGCAGCAGGCATCTGGCGAATAATTCACCAAATCATACAAGCAGTTAATCAAAAAGGGGGGATTTTATCTCCCCTTTACTTTTTCCGTATTCATGGCGTTGAATGTGTGGGAAACATCCCCATATACTGGATTACATGTTAATGGTTGTGTGAAGCACAGTTACATGACCACTTTACCTGGCGGACACTAAACTAAGAGAGAGCTCTATGAATCCTGAGCGTTCTGAACGCATTGAAATCCCCGTATTGCCGTTGCGCGATGTGGTGGTTTATCCGCACATGGTCATACCCTTATTTGTAGGGCGGGAAAAATCTATCCGTTGCCTCGAAGCCGCCATGGATCATGATAAAAAAATCATGTTGGTTGCGCAGAAGGAAGCTTCGACGGATGAGCCGGGTGTAAACGATCTTTTCACCGTCGGGACCGTGGCCTCTATTTTGCAGATGCTGAAGCTGCCTGACGGCACCGTTAAGGTGCTGGTAGAAGGCCTGCAGCGTGCGCGTATTACCACCCTGTCTGACAATGGCGAGCATTTCTCTGCCAAGGCAGAGTACCTTGATTCGCCTCAGCTTGATGAGCGCGAGCAGGAAGTGCTGGTGCGCACCGCGATTAGCCAGTTTGAAGGCTATATCAAGCTGAACAAGAAAATCCCACCAGAAGTGCTGACGTCGCTGAACAGCATCGACGATCCCGCACGTCTGGCGGACACCATCGCAGCGCATATGCCGCTGAAGCTGGCGGACAAACAGTCCGTGCTGGAGATGTCCGACGTTAACGAACGTCTGGAATATCTGATGGCGATGATGGAGTCTGAAATCGATCTGCTGCAGGTTGAGAAGCGTATTCGCAACCGCGTTAAAAAGCAGATGGAAAAATCGCAGCGTGAGTACTATCTGAATGAGCAAATGAAAGCCATTCAGAAAGAACTCGGCGAGATGGACGACGCGCCGGACGAAAACGAAGCGCTGAAGCGTAAGATCGACGCGGCAAAAATGCCGAAAGAGGCCAAAGAGAAAGCGGAAGCTGAACTGCAGAAGCTGAAAATGATGTCTCCGATGTCGGCTGAAGCGACGGTGGTGCGTGGCTACATCGAGTGGATGGTTCAGGTGCCGTGGAATGCCCGCAGCAAGGTCAAAAAAGACCTGCGTCAGGCGCAGGAGATCCTGGATACCGACCACTACGGCCTGGAGCGTGTTAAAGACCGTATCCTTGAGTACCTTGCGGTACAAAGCCGTGTAAACAAACTGAAAGGCCCAATCCTCTGTCTGGTTGGACCGCCAGGGGTAGGTAAAACCTCTCTGGGTCAGTCCATTGCGAAAGCGACCGGACGTAAATATATCCGTATGGCGCTGGGTGGCGTACGCGACGAAGCGGAAATCCGCGGCCACCGTCGTACCTACATCGGTTCTATGCCGGGTAAATTGATCCAGAAGATGGCGAAAGTAGGGGTTAAAAACCCACTGTTCCTGCTCGATGAGATCGACAAAATGTCGTCGGATATGCGTGGCGATCCGGCCTCGGCTCTGCTGGAAGTGCTTGATCCAGAACAGAACGTGGCGTTCAGCGATCACTACCTGGAAGTGGACTACGATCTGAGCGATGTGATGTTCGTGGCAACCTCCAACTCCATGAACATTCCGGCTCCGCTGCTGGATCGTATGGAAGTGATCCGTCTGTCTGGTTATACCGAAGACGAGAAGCTGAATATTGCGAAGCAGCATCTGCTGCCGAAACAGATTGAGCGTAACGCACTGAAAGCCAACGAACTGACCGTCGAGGACAGCGCGATTATCGGCATCATTCGCTACTACACTCGCGAAGCGGGCGTGCGTAGCCTTGAGCGTGAAATCTCGAAACTGTGCCGTAAGGCGGTGAAACAGCTGCTGCTGGATAAGAGCCTGAAGCACATCACCATTAACGGCGACAATCTGCATGCCTATCTGGGCGTTCAGCGTTTCGACTATGGTCGTGCGGACAACGAAAACCGCGTGGGTCAGGTCACCGGTCTGGCATGGACGGAAGTGGGCGGCGATCTGCTGACCATCGAAACCGCCTGTGTGCCAGGTAAAGGTAAGCTGACCTACACCGGTTCTTTGGGTGAAGTCATGCAGGAGTCCATCCAGGCGGCCTTGACTGTGGTTCGCGCACGTGCGGAGAAACTGGGGATCAACCCGGATTTCTACGAAAAACGCGACATTCACGTTCACGTCCCGGAAGGGGCAACGCCGAAAGATGGCCCAAGCGCCGGTATCGCGATGTGTACCGCGCTGGTCTCCTGTCTCACAGGGAACCCGGTGCGTGCTGATGTAGCAATGACCGGTGAAATCACTCTGCGTGGTCAGGTTCTGCCAATTGGTGGGTTAAAAGAAAAACTGCTGGCGGCACATCGTGGTGGGATCAAAACCGTATTGATTCCTTACGAAAATAAACGCGATCTGGAAGAGATTCCGGACAACGTGATTGCCGATCTGCAGATTCATCCTGTTAAGCGAATTGAGGAGGTTCTTACTCTCGCATTGCAGAATGAACCCTCCGGAATGCAGGTTGTGACCGCAAAATAGTGACCTCGCGCAAAGAGCGTCAATAAAAACAAGGCTGGTAAGTCATTTCGCACTTGCCAGCCTTTTTTTGTATAGCTAATTTAGATTGCTGATTAGGTCAGCCATCAACAACGGGTGTTGTAAGGTCATGGCAGGCCTGATATAACTGCTGCGCGGTCGCGTTGTGAAGGATTCAGGCGCGATATAAATTATAAAGAGAGGAAGAGAACAGTGAATAAATCTCAACTGATTGACAAAATTGCTGCTGGTGCTGATATTTCTAAAGCTGCAGCTGGACGTGCGTTAGATGCATTAATTGCTTCTGTTACTGAATCTCTGCAGGCTGGGGACGACGTTGCACTGGTAGGCTTCGGTACTTTTGCTGTTAAAGAGCGTGCTGCCCGTACTGGCCGCAACCCTCAGACCGGTAAAGAGATCACCATTGCTGCCGCTAAAGTGCCGGGTTTCCGTGCAGGTAAAGCGCTGAAAGACGCAGTAAACTGATTGCTTTCCCGTTTCAGGGAAGCCGAAAAGTACAAGGGCGCATCATTTGATGTGCCTTTTTTATTTGTCCAGACCTGATTTGTGCGAGTTTATGCGAGTTGTGGGCTGACAATCGCCCCGTTTTCTTGTCACAATACGCCTTTACGCGCGACGGTCAGGATTTTCCGTTAGCGTCAGGTAACCAGTCACCTACAGCGGAGTGTTGTTACACCATGATGGACAGCTTACGCACGGCTGCTAACAGTCTCGTGCTCAAGATTATTTTCGGTATCATTATCGTGTCGTTCATATTGACCGGCGTGAGCAGTTACCTTATCGGCGGTGGCGCAAACTATGCCGCAAAAGTGAACGGCCAAGAAATCAGCCGCGGTCAGTTCGAGAACGCGTTTGCCGGTGAACGTAACCGTATGCAGCAACAGCTGGGCGACCAATTCTCTGAGCTGGCTGCGAACGAAGGATACATGAAAACCCTGCGCCAGCAGACGCTGAACCGCCTGATTGACGAAGCGCTCCTCGATCAATATGCCAAAAAACTGGGTCTGGGTATCAGCGATGAGCAGGTTAAAAAAGCCATCTTCTCGACTCAGGCTTTCCAGTCTAACGGCAAGTTCGACAATGCTCGCTATAACAGCATTGTGAATCAGATGGGCATGACGGCCGATCAATACGCGCAGGCGCTGCGTAACCAGCTGACGACGCAACAGCTCATCAATGCGGTGGTTGGTACTGATTTCATGCTCAAAGGTGAAACTGACGAACTGGCAGCCCTGGTGGCACAGCAGCGTGTTGTGCGTCAGGCGACCATCGATGTGAATGCGCTCGCGGCGAAGCAGCAGGTGAGCGACGCAGAGGTTAACGCCTGGTACGAGCAGAATAAAAACAGCTTTGTTGCACCTGAGCAGTTCCGCGTGAGCTATATCAAACTGGATGCTGCTGCGTTGCAGGAAACCGCGACTGATGCAGAAATCCAGTCTTACTACGATCAGCATCAGGATCAGTTCACTCAGCCGCAGCGCAACCGCTACAGCGTGATTCAGACCAAAACCGAAGCCGATGCCAAAGCGGTGCTGGATGAGCTGAACAAAGGCGCAGATTTCGCCACCGTTGCGAAAGCAAAATCCACCGACATCATTTCTGCCAAAAATGGCGGCGATATGGGCTGGCTGGAAGCGGCGACTACGCCGGATGAGCTGAAAAATGCCGGTCTGAAAGACAAGGGTCAGCTGTCGGGTGTGATTAAATCGTCCGTTGGTTTCCTGGTTGCGCGTCTGGATGATATCGAAGCCGCTAAAACCAAACCTCTGGCTGAGGTGCGTGATGATATCGCCGCCAAAGTGAAGCAGGAAAAAGCGCTTGATGCGTACTATGCCCTGCAGCAGAAAGTGAGCGATGCGGCGAGCAACGACAACGAATCTCTGGCCGGTGCAGAGCAGGCTGCTGGCGTGAAAGCGGTTGAGACCGGCTGGTTTGGCCGTGACAACCTGCCGGAAGAGCTGAACTTCAAACCGGTTTCGGATGCCATCTTCAACGGTGGTCTGGTGGGCGAGAACGGTACGCCGGGCAGCAACTCCGATATCATTACCGTTGACGGTGACCGTGCGTTTGTTCTGCGCGTGAGCGAGCACAAGCCTGAAGCGGTAAAACCGCTGGCGGAAGTGAAAGATCAGGTTGTGGCGCAGGTTAAACATAGCAAAGCGGAACAGCAGGCAAAACTGGATGCTGAGAAGATCCTGGCTGACCTGAAAGCCGGTAAAGAAGACGCCCTGAAAGCGGCGGGTCTGAGCTTCGGTGACGCGAAAACGCTGAGCCGTACCGGTCAGGACCCAATCAGCCAGACTGTGTTTGGTCTGAGCCTGCCAGCGAAAGACAAACCGAGCTTCGGGACAACAACCGACATGCAGGGGAACGTCGTTCTGCTGGCGCTGGATGAAGTGAAAGCCGGCACCATGCCAGAAGCGCAAAAGAAAGCAATGGTTCAGGGTATTACCCAGAACAATGCCCAGATTGCTTTCGAAGCGATGATGAGCAACCTGCGTAAAGAAGCCAAAATCAAGCTGGGCGATGCCATCACTCAGCAGCAATAATTACGTATCTGCTCGCAGATTTTCGTAACGCTCTGCAAACCCTGAAGGCCGCTTTCGCGGCCTTTTCCATTTCTGTAAATGCATATTTGAGCCTCCTTTGGCTGACGGCTATGGTGACATGGCTGTCAACAAACAAGGAGATAACAGCATGAAATGTGGAATCAAAGCACTGCTAATCACACTGGCTATTGCCACTACCGGAATGAGCGCAGGCGCACTGGCGGCGCCCCCCGCAGCCAAAACGCAGTCTGTACAGAGCAAAACTGACCCCGCTGCACAAGCATCTGCCCAAACCAAAGCCGCTGAACCTGGCAAAAGCACAGAGGACGACGGTACACGCGTCAGCATCAATACGGCCTCGGCTGAAGATCTCGCCCGAGTGATGAACGGCGTAGGGCTCAAAAAAGCGCAGGCTATCGTCAGCTACCGTGAAGAGTACGGCCCGTTTAAAACGGTTGACGACCTCAGGCAGGTTCCGGGGATGGGCAGTTCACTGGTTGAGCGCAACCTCTCACACCTGACGTTGTAATTTCAGTTTTACTTGCACAGCAGCAAAAGTTTGCCAGGATAAAGAGGTCATACCAGTCTTGACCTCTTATCCTATAACAACAGTAAAGGCTATTGCGCTATGCAGACAAAAATCAAAGTACGCGGTTTTCATCTTGATGTTTACCAGCACGTGAATAACGCCCGCTATCTCGAATTTCTTGAAGAGGCGCGCTGGGACGGGCTGGAAAACAGCGAAAGCTTTCAATGGCTGACCGCGCACAACATCGCGTTCGTGGTCGTCAACATCAATATCAACTACCGTCGCCCGGCCGTGCTGGGGGATGTGCTTACAGTGACCAGCCAGGTGCAACAGCTAAACGGGAAGAGTGGCGTGCTCAGTCAGGTCGTGACGCTGGATCCGGAAGGGCAGGTGGTAGCCGATGCGCTGATCACCTTCGTTTGTATCGATCTGAAAACGCAGAAAGCACTGCCGCTGGAAGGGGAGTTGCGGGAAAAGCTGGAGCTGATGATCGTGTAGGGAGCATTTATCTGAATGCCTGTGCTGTCGACTTTATCAGTGCGACAGCACAGTGAAGTAACTTTATTTCAGCCCGGTTTTTTTCTGCATTGCGGCCATCACACCGGCTTTATCTGCCAGGTAGTGATTCAAGCCATTGGCACGCAGGTTACAGGCGGCGCACTGGCCACATCCGTCGCCCTTAATGCCGTTGTAGCAGGTCAGGGTTTCGCTGCGAACCAGATCCAACTTGCCCCAGTAGTCCGCCAGTGCCCAGGTTTCCGCTTTATCAAGCCACATTAGCGGAGTTTCAAAGCGCGTCTCCTTGGCCATCCCCAGATTTACCGCGTGATTGAGCGCTTTCACAAACTCGTCGCGGCAGTCCGGGTAACCGGAGAAGTCGGTTTCGCAAACGCCGGTGATCACCGCTTCGGCTTGCACCTGGTAGGCGTAGATGGCCGTCAGGGTCAGAAAAAGAATATTACGCCCTGGCACAAAGGTATTGGGAATACCGCTGGCGTCAGGTGTGTAATCAGGAACAGGAATACTGTCGCGGGTGAGGCTGCTGACGGCCAGTTCGTTCAACAGAGTGACGTCCAGCACCTTATGCGCGCGTGCGCCCAGTTTCAGCGCCAGTTCGCGGGCAACGTCGATTTCAGCGCGATGGCGCTGGCCATAATCGAAAGTGACACAATGCACTTCATCGTACTGGTGAAGCGCCTGAACCAGGCAGGTAGTGGAATCTTGTCCTCCGCTGAACACGACGACGGCACGTTTCATAAATCATCTCGACAGTTACGGTAAAAACATTATGTTACCGTCTGACTTCGGCGACGACCAGCTTCTTCACGACCGGGGGGCTGGAAGCCAGGCTTCAGTGAAATCAAACCAGCCACGGGTATTCAGTCGTATTCCGTTTACCCCCGGTGGCGCGCTGATTTGATACTGGTAGTTAAACAGCGGCGTCAGCACCGCATTATCCATCAGCCGGGTAAAGATGGCCCTCAGGCCAGCGTGTCTTGCCTGTTCATCGGCCTGAGTCTGTACGGCATCCAGCGTGGCTTGCAAATGCGCAACTTGTGGCGCGCTTAGCAGATGCGGCCAGAGGGTATCGCACCGAAGCCACTGTTCAAGTGTATACTCCGGCGCTTCGCCAATCAGCCTGTCCCCCATCATCATGTCCGCATCGGCAAGCTGCGGACATCCGTCCCACGTCTTCGCATCGTGAAAGATAACGGTCAGTTCGCAGCCCTGCTGCGCAAGGTACTGTTTTAGCTGGTTTGCCATGGTGTGTAACTCAACGGGCAAATGGTAGACGAGGGTTAACGCTGCCGGTAAAGAAACGTGCGTTAAATCCGGCCACCGGGGAATAGGCAGGCCTGGAAGCAGCTCTTCTGTTGGTGTAATCAACCCTTCGTTCAGCGGGAGCGTATGCAGCAGCGTTGAGAGATGGATGATATTAATTAGCCGTCTAGCCTGCAGTTCACTCATCCGGTCGCTCTGTTTCAGGATGAGATAACAGAAGCCCAGGCTGGTGCTGTTACTTACCAGCCGCAGGCTCTCCAGTTCATCAGGCTCGCCAATGGCAATCTGGACCGGATGACGACAGCTGGTCCCCAGTCCGTAATCAAATAGCGTCGGCGTGATCCAGTATTCAATCGCCTTGATCAGCGGGTGGCTAAGATGGTACTGCTCGTGGCTTTCCAGACGCACCAGCTCGGAATCAAACACGCTCAGCCTGAAAGGGCCGCTGCCCGTCATGGGCTGGTCAGGGTGGGCCAGACGGCTACAGTAGGTCGCCAGACGATGGGGCAACCAGTAGTCCGGTTGATGCAGGGTAAACGTCAGGCACTGCGGGTGAGTGACCTCGATGTCTAATACGCTCTGGAACAGTTTGCGCAGGGCTGGCAGCATAAGCAGGGCCTTCAGGCTCCGCTGCAACTGCGCTGTCTCAATTTTGTCGCCGTTATGCCAGTGCAGGGTCGAGCGTATATAAAAATGCCAGCGCAGGCCGCCATCCGTGACTTCCCAGTGATGGGCAAGATCGCCCGTTGGTTCGCTGTTGTTGCCGTTAAAGCGCGTCAGCCCGGAGAAAACCTGGCCTGCCAGGTGCTGCTCCGCCCGGCCGGGTAAAAAGCCAGGCTGTAGCGCATCCAGTGAGCGGTAATAGGGAATGCGCAGCGTCGGCGTATCGTTTTGCCACTGTCCGCCCAAAAAGGGATGCAGCAACTCCCGCAACTCTTCCGGCGCAAGCTGGGCCAGCTCCAGGGCGTTATGCTGCTGCCCATGCTTCAGCGCTTCTTCCATCATCGTATTGCGCAGTGATTCCGGGCTGACATAAAACCTGAGCTCGCCGCGCTTGCCGCGACCAGACTGCGCATGCCAGTTCAGCCAGCCAGCCTCCTGCGCCTGACGCAGCAGGGTGCGAACATGCCGCTCGCTGCAAAAACAGCGGCTGGCGAGCTCCGCAATGGTGACCTGCTGCGGTGCCCCTTCGGAGGGTTGCCACAGGCGTTGATACTGTTTGAGGCGGTTGAGCTGGCGCATGATAAACCCGGAACAATAATTCTCATCTATTCACTATTACTTCCGTATATCTCACGCAATACTGATGCACAAGTTAATCGCATCACATTTCGGGAGTTATGATGGCTCGGCTCGCTGCATTTGATATGGACGGCACGTTGTTAATGCCGGATCACCGTTTAGGGGAGAAAACCCTGAACACCCTTAAGCGTCTGCGTGAGCGTGATGTAACCCTGACGTTTGCCACTGGCCGTCATGTGCTGGAGATGCGCCATCTGCTGGGCGCATTTTCCCTGGATGCATTTCTGATTACCGGCAACGGAACACGAATTCATTCGGTCGAAGGGGAGGTGCTGCACCGTCAGGATCTCAACCCGGAAGTGGCGGATATCGTGCTGCACAGTACCTGGGATACCCAGGCCAGCGTTCATGTCTTTAACGATAACGGCTGGTTTACCGGTCGTGAAATCCCTCAACTTCTCCATGCGCATGTCTACAGCGGTTTTCGCTATCAGCTAATGGATCTGCGCCGCATCCCTGCCCACGCGGTGACCAAGATCTGTTTTTGTGGCGATCACGACGATCTCTGCCGCTTACGTATTCAGTTGAATGAGGCGTTAGGCGACCGGGCCCATCTGACCTTTTCGGCGGTGGATTGTCTGGAAGTGTTGCCGGTGGAGTGTAACAAAGGTTCTGCCCTGGCGGTCCTGAGCGACCACCTGGGCTTGACGCTGCAGGAGTGTATGGCGTTTGGTGACGCCATGAACGACCGCGAGATGCTGGGCAGCGTCGGGCGCGGTTTGATTATGGGGAATGCTATGCCGCAGCTGATCTCTGCGCTTCCTCATCTGCCGGTTATCGGACACTGCCGTAATGAAGCGGTGTCCCATTTTTTAACACATTGGCTGGACAACAACACCCTCCCATATTCCCCCGAATAGTGAGACCCTTCCAGCAAGCCAGACTTCGGTCTGGCTTTTTTTTATTTCACCTGCTGTGCGATTTGCGCTTGCCACGGCGCAATATCGCCGATGTTTGCCTGCACCCACTCCGCGTTGTAGTAGGTTTCCAGGTAGCGCTCCCCGCTGTCGCACAACAGCGTGACGATAGAGCCCCTGCGGCCCTCTTCACGCATGCGTGCTGCCAGCTGCAGCGCACCCCACATATTGGTACCGGTAGAGGCACCCACCTTGCGGCCCAGCTGCGTCTCCAGCCAGTGGGCCGTCGCGACGCTGGCGGCATCCGGTACGCGGAGCATTTCATCCACCACATCAGGAATGAACGACGGCTCAACGCGCGGGCGGCCAATCCCTTCAATTTTACTGCCCACCGGACTGCGCAGGTCGGCATTGCGGCTTTGCCAGTAGTCGAGGAATACCGAGTTTTGCGGATCAACCACCATCAGTTGCGTATCGTAGCCCTGACAGCGGATATAGCGGCCAATGGTGGCCGAGGTTCCGCCCGTACCGGCGCTCATGACGATATATGACGGAACCGGATGGGGCTCATGAGTCATCTGACGGAAAATACTGTCCGCTATATTGTTATTGCCACGCCAGTCGGTTGCACGCTCGGCGAAGGTGAACTGATCCATATAGTGGCCGTTCAGCTCACGGGCCAGCATTTCCGAGGCGGCGTAAATTTCGCAGGCGCTTTCTACAAAGTGGCAGCGTCCGCCATAAAATTCGATCTGTTCGATTTTGCGTTTCGCGGTGCATGAGGGCATGACAGCGATAAACGGCAGGCCCAGTAAACGGGCGAAATAGGCTTCGGAGACGGCGGTCGAACCGGATGACGATTCAATAATTGTCGTGCCTTCTTTAATCCAGCCGTTACACAAGCCATACAGGAACAGCGAACGCGCCAGACGATGCTTCAGGCTGCCCGTAGGATGGGTACTTTCATCTTTCAGATACAGCTGAATCCCCGCAAACCCCGGCAGGGCGAGGCGGATTAAATGGGTGTCGGCCGAGCGCTGGTAGTCGGCATTGATTTCGCTGATGGCATGTTTAACCCAGTTGCTATTCATCGTAATTATCCGTTTGTCATTTTGTGCCCAGCATAGCGAAAAGCACAGAAAAAATTGTTGCTATCTGGCCTTTAAAATAGAATGAAGGGAGAAAAATTTTCTCTGTGAGGTGGGTATGCTAGATAAAATTGACCGCAAGCTGCTTTCATTGCTGCAAAGTGACTGCACCCTCTCTTTGCAGGCGCTGGCAGATGCCGTTAATCTGACCACCACACCGTGCTGGAAGCGCCTCAAGAAGCTGGAAGATGACGGCATTCTGCTGGGGCGTGTCGCGTTATTAGATCCCGAAAAACTGGGGCTGGGCCTGACGGCCTTTGTCCTGATAAAAACGCAGCATCACAGCAGCGAATGGTATTGCCGCTTCGTAAACCAGGTCTCTGACATGCCGGAGGTCCTCGGCTTCTGGCGTATGGCCGGGGAGTACGATTATCTGATGCGTGTCCAGGTGGCAGACATGAAGCGTTATGATGATTTCTACAAGCGGCTGGTGAATAGCGTACCGGGCTTGTCGGACGTCACCTCAAGCTTCGCCATGGAACAGATTAAATACACCACAGCGTTACCTATTGAATAACTCCATAAAATACCTTCAGGAACAAACCGCGTGCGATTATTTGCCCAACTAAGCTGGTACTTTCGTCGGGAGTGGCAGCGCTACCTCGGCGCAGTTCTCCTGCTTATCATCATTGCCATTTTGCAGCTGATCCCGCCGAAGGTGGTGGGCTACGTCGTGGATGGCGTTACGGAACAGCATTACACCACCGCACGGGTGTTGATGTGGGTTGGCACGCTGGTGCTGACGGCCGTCATCGTCTATTTGCTGCGTTACGTCTGGCGCGTGCTGCTATTTGGCGCGTCCTATCAGCTGGCCGTTGAGCTGCGCGAGGATTTTTACCGTCAGCTGAGCCGCCAGCACCCCGAGTTTTACCTGCGCCATCGTACCGGGGATCTCATCGCCCGCGCCACCAACGACGTCGATCGCGTGGTGTTCGCCGCCGGGGAAGGGGTGTTAACGCTGGTGGATTCGCTGGTGATGGGCTGCGCGGTTCTGATTGTGATGTCCACTCAGATTAGCTGGCAACTTACCCTGCTGGCATTGCTGCCGATGCCGCTGATGGCGCTGGCGATCAACCGTTATGGCGAACAACTGCACGAGCGTTTCAAGCTGGCGCAGGCGGCGTTTTCGTCGCTAAACGATCGCACGCAGGAGAGTATGACCAGTATCCGCATGATCAAAGCCTTTGGTCTGGAGGATCGGCAATCTGCCCTGTTTGCGGCCGATGCCGCAGACACCGGCGCAAAAAACATGCGCGTTGCGCGTATTGATGCGCGCTTTGATCCGACCATCTATATCGCTATTGGCATGGCCAACCTGTTGGCCGTCGGTGGCGGGAGCTGGATGGTGGTGCAGGGCACCTTGACCCTGGGGCAGTTAACCAGTTTTGCCATGTACCTGGGGCTGATGATTTGGCCGATGCTGGCGCTGGCCTGGATGTTTAACATCGTGGAGCGCGGCAGTGCCGCCTATAGCCGCATTCGCGCCATGCTGTCTGAAGCGCCAGTGGTCAACGACGGTACCGAACCGGTACCGGAAGGGCGTGGGGTGATGAACGTCGACATCCGTACGTTTGTTTATCCGCAGACGGAACATCCGGTGCTGGAAAACGTCAGCTTTACGCTGCAACCGGGGCAAATGCTCGGGATCTGTGGCCCGACGGGATCCGGTAAAAGTACCGTTCTTTCGCTGCTCCAGCGTCACTTTGATGTCACGCAGGGGGACATTCGTTTCCACAATCTTCCTCTCACGACACTGCAACTAGACGACTGGCGTCGCCGACTGGCCGTGGTCAGCCAGACGCCGTTTCTCTTTTCTGACACTGTGGCGAACAACATAGCCCTTGGCTGTCCATCGGCCACGCAGGAAGAGATAGAGCATGTGGCGCGCTTAGCCAGCGTACATGACGATATTTTGCGTCTGCCGCAGGGGTATGAAACGGAGGTGGGTGAACGTGGCGTTATGCTCTCTGGCGGGCAAAAACAGCGAATTTCCATTGCCCGTGCGCTGCTGCTTAATGCTGAAATCCTGATCCTGGATGATGCGCTTTCTGCTGTGGATGGTCGAACCGAGCACCAGATCCTGCATAACCTTCGCCAGTGGAGCGACGGACGGACGGTGATCATCAGTGCCCACCGTTTGTCAGCGCTGACGGAAGCCAGTGAAATTCTGGTGTTGCAGCACGGGCACATTGCCCAGCGCGGGCAGCATGACCAGCTTGCGGAGCAACCGGGGTGGTATCGCGACATGTATCGCTATCAGCAGCTTGAAGCGGCACTCGACGATGCCCCGGAACAGGAAGAGGAGGACGCTAATGCGTAAATCAAAAACGCAGTGGCCGACGCTAAAACGCCTGCTGGCCTACGGTTCGCCATGGCGAAAACCCCTTGCTCTTGCCGTCGTGCTGCTGTGGATTGCGGCGATTGCAGAAGTGAGTGGTCCGCTGCTCATCAGTTATTTCATCGACAATATGGTTGCGAAAAGCTATTTGCCGCTGGGGTTGGTGGCGGGGTTAGGCGTGGCCTATGTGGGGCTACAGCTGGCAGCGGCTGGCCTGCACTATGCGCAGTCGCTACTCTTTAACCGGGCGGCGGTGGGTGTGGTTCAGAAGCTGCGTACCGACGTTATGGATGCTGCGCTGCGCCAGCCGCTGAGCGAGTTTGATATCCAGCCGGTCGGGCAGGTGATTTCGCGGGTGACCAACGATACCGAGGTGATTCGCGATCTGTACGTGACGGTTGTGGCGACCGTGCTGCGCAGTGCCGCGTTGATTGGCGCCATGCTGGTGGCGATGTTCAGCCTTGACTGGCGCATGGCGCTGGTGGCGATCGCGATTTTCCCGGCGGTGCTGATTGTGATGGTGATCTATCAACGCTACAGCACACCTATTGTACGTCGGGTGCGGACCTATCTGGCCGATATTAACGATGGCTTCAACGAAGTGATCAACGGCATGAGCGTCATCCAGCAGTTCCGCCAGCAGGCTCGCTTTGGCGAGCGCATGGGCGAAGCCAGCCGTTCGCACTATATGGCGCGTATGCAGACGCTGCGCCTTGATGGTTTCCTGCTGCGTCCGCTGCTGAGCCTCTTCTCGGCACTGGTGCTTTGCGGCCTGCTGATGCTCTTTGGCCTGAGTCCGGGCGGAACGATTGAAGTGGGGGTTCTGTATGCTTTTATCAGCTATCTGGGACGCCTGAACGAGCCGCTGATTGAACTCACAACCCAACAATCCATGTTGCAGCAGGCGGTGGTTGCTGGCGAGCGCGTCTTTGAACTGATGGACAGACCGCGTCAGACCTATGGTGAGGATACAGCACCGCTGCAAAGCGGGGCCATTACCTTTGACCATGTCTCGTTTGCCTACCGTGAAGACAGGCTGGTGTTGCAGGACATCAATCTTGATGTGCCGTCGCGCGGCTTTGTGGCGCTGGTGGGGCATACCGGCAGCGGCAAGAGTACGCTTGCAAGCCTGTTGATGGGCTACTACCCGTTAACGAAAGGCGAAATTCGTCTGGATGGACGTCCGCTGGCGTCGCTCAGCCACAGCGTATTGCGTAAAGGTGTAGCGATGGTGCAGCAAGATCCGGTTGTGCTGGCCGATACCTTTTACGCCAACGTGACCCTGGGGCGTGATTATACCGAGGAGCAGGTCTGGGCAGTGCTGGAAAAAGTGCAGCTCGCGGAGCTGGCACGCGGATTCAGCGACGGAATCAACACCCGGCTGGGCGAGCAGGGGAATAATCTTTCTGTCGGGCAAAAACAGCTTCTGGCGCTGGCGCGTGTGCTGATTGAAACGCCACAGGTGCTGATTCTGGATGAAGCGACGGCCAGCATCGACTCCGGTACTGAACAGGCTATCCAGCAGGCACTGGCCGCCGTGCGCGATCACACGACGCTGGTGGTTATCGCGCACCGTCTTTCAACGATTGTCGACGCAGATACCATTCTGGTGCTGCATCGCGGACAGGCCGTTGAACGCGGTACGCACCGGGCGCTCCTGGAGGCGAAAGGCCGCTACTGGCAGATGTATCAGCTGCAACTGGCGGGTGAAGAGCTGGCGGCCAGCGTCCGGGAGGAAGAGTCGCTTAGCGCCTGATGCACCAAAAACAGGCAACGTGCTAACAGTCACCGCTGTTGGTGCAAAACCGAAACGCGCCATGCACTGCCATGGTGCGTTTTTTTTCACCTGTTGACAATGAATGGTCTTTTAACGCGCATTGCACCGCTTTTCCCTTCCGTTTTCATTTCTGGCACACCCCTTGCAATGTCTCCTGCGTGTTAGCTGCGGCCATTACCGAATTCTGACTGGAGGGGATCTATGAAGCTGGTTACGGTGGTAATCAAACCATTCAAACTCGAAGACGTGCGTGAAGCGTTGTCTTCAATGGGTATTCAGGGACTGACTGTCACCGAAGTGAAAGGCTTCGGTCGTCAGAAGGGTCATGCCGAGCTTTATCGCGGGGCGGAATACAGTGTTAACTTCCTGCCAAAAGTAAAAATTGATGTCGCGATTGCTGATGACCAGCTTGATGAAGTCATCGATGTGATCAGCAAAGCGGCCTATACCGGCAAAATTGGCGACGGCAAAATTTTCGTTGCCGAACTGCAGCGTGTCATTCGCATCCGTACCGGCGAATCTGACGAAGCGGCACTGTAAGTAACTCCTGGCACACAGTGATAGGGATCGAGAAAATGAAGATAGCAACAATCAAAACGGGTCTGGGTTCGCTGGCACTGCTGCCGGGCCTGGCAATGGCTGCTCCTGCGGTGGCAGACAAAGCCGATAACGCCTTTATGATGATCAGCACCGCGCTGGTGCTGTTCATGTCTATTCCGGGTATCGCGCTGTTTTACGGCGGCCTGATCCGTGGCAAAAACGTTCTCTCCATGCTGACGCAGGTTGCCGTGACGTTCGCGCTGGTTTGCGTGCTGTGGGTGGTCTACGGCTACTCTCTGGCCTTCGGTGAAGGTAACGCCTTCTTCGGCAACTTCAACTGGGCCATGTTGAAAAATATTGAACTGACCGCGGTGATGGGCAGTTTCTATCAGTACATCCACGTTGCGTTCCAGGGATCGTTCGCCTGTATCACCGTGGGGCTGATTGTGGGTGCGCTGGCTGAGCGTATTCGCTTCTCTGCCGTTCTGATCTTTGTAGTGGTCTGGCTGACGCTCTCCTATGTGCCGATTGCACACATGGTCTGGGGTGGCGGTCTGCTGGCGTCGCACGGCGCACTGGATTTCGCAGGCGGTACCGTTGTTCACATCAACGCTGCGGTGGCGGGTCTGGTGGGGGCATACCTGATTGGCAAACGCGTGGGCTTTGGCAAAGAAGCGTTCAAACCACACAATCTGCCGATGGTCTTTACCGGTACAGCAATCCTCTATTTTGGCTGGTTCGGCTTCAACGCCGGCTCTGCGAGCGCTGCTAACGAAATCGCTGCGCTGGCCTTCGTGAATACCGTGGTGGCCACGGCGGGTGCAATCCTCTCATGGGTGTTTGGTGAGTGGGCGGTTCGCGGTAAACCTTCTCTGCTGGGCGCGTGCTCGGGTGCCATTGCCGGTCTGGTGGGTATCACGCCGGCATGTGGTTACGTCGGTGTCGGTGGTGCGCTGCTTGTCGGCCTGGTGTCAGGTCTGGCGGGTCTGTGGGGTGTGACGGCGCTGAAACGTCTTCTGCGTGTGGATGACCCTTGCGATGTCTTTGGCGTGCACGGCGTGTGCGGTATCGTCGGTTGTATCATGACCGGTATCTTCGCCGCGAAATCGCTGGGCGGAGTGGGTTACGCTGACGGCGTTGACATGGTTCACCAGGTGCTGGTGCAGCTGGAAAGTATCGCCATTACCGTTGTGTGGTCTGCTGTGGTGGCCTTCATTGGTTACAAACTGGCGGACATGACTGTGGGTCTGCGCGTACCGGAAGAGCAGGAGCGCGAAGGTCTTGACGTCAACAGCCACGGCGAGAATGCGTACAACGCATAATAAACAGCAAAACGGCAATCTCCGATTGCCGTTTTTAGTATTTATTCCCTCTCCCCGTGGGCTGAGGGTTCCCCAGAAAAATGAAAAGCACGATGAAGTGTGATCTACTGGTTGCGCTAACAAATCAGAAGAGACCTCGAAGAGACCTCATCGTGCCTTTACAGACAGTCTGCCAGAAATTTTTCTCCGCGTCTTTACCGGACGTTCACAGCTTCCGGATTAATGTCCTTGTTTCCATGGCCGTTGCCCTCACGCACGGTGCGGATCTGACCCTGACCAGCCTTGGTCGCACTCTTCCCGGCAGAGCGCACGTCAAAAATAAAATTAAACGTGTTGACCGTGCCCTGGGTAATACCGCCCTTCACCGGGACATTCCCCGTATTCAGCACCTGCTCACACATTCCATCACTTCCCTGATGCCCTTCTGTGTAATTGCTGTCGACTGGACCGGCTGGCATGACAGGAACTGGCATCTGCTGCGGGCAAGCCTGGTCTGTAATGGTCGCTCACTGCCGCTTATGAGTGAGGTTGTCCCCGCAGAGCTGGCGCAGAACAGCGATGTACAGTGCCGCTTCCTTGACCGCCTGCATGATGCCATCCCGAAAGATAAAGCCGTCACCATCATTACGGATGCAGGCTTCCGGACAGACTGGTTCCGGCATGTCATCCAGCTGGGCTGGAGCTTCACCGGCAGGGTCAGGGGCTGCATCAGCTTCCGGCTGGACGGAGATAAAAAGTGGATGAAAATCAGTGAGCTTGAGGCTACCGGACAACCGGTCTGCGTGGGTTACAGTGTCCTGTCCCGTAAACCACGAACGCCCTGTTACGGCCGGTTCTATCTGCATAAGCGCCCTGACGCAGGGCGTCAGGGAAAAGGGGGGATGCCGAAAACACAGCGGGAACACCGCAGTAGCGCGCGGGAGCCCTGGCTGCTGTTCAGTAATGCAGAGGAACTGGAGCCGCACCAGATAATGGCCCTGTACAGCCGCAGAATGCAGATAGAACAAAACTTCCGGGACGACAAAAGTCCACGCTTCGGGTTCGGTCTGAGGCTGAGCCGGAGTCAGGGAAAAGGGCGACTGGAAGTGCTGAATATGGTCGCGGCAATGGCAAGCCTGGTGATGTGGCTGGCAGGTTACAGGGCAGAAAGGTAGTGTTTACACTGGCACTATCAGGCAAGCAGCATCAGGCACAGACGGGTTCTGTCATACCTGAGTCTGGCAGAAGAAGTCATCCGGCATGAACCCGGGAAAGTAAGACGGCTGAATATAGTTAACGAGATGAGAAAGCTGGGAAAAGAGTACAGTAATATGGTCATGGTGGCATGACCATATTACTGGGGATCCCTCAGCCCAAAGTGAGAGGGGGCCGTCTGTGCAGGCATTATTTATGGGTATCCCTCAGCCCTGTGGGTGAGGGCATCATCACCCGCGATTACGCATCACCCCTTCCTGCACCGTCGAGGCGACCAGCACGCCGTCCTGCGTATAAAACTCTCCACGTACAAACCCGCGAGCGCTGGACGCCGACGTGCTTTCCACGCTGTAGAGTAGCCAGTCATTCATGTTAAATGGACGATGGAACCACATCGAGTGATCGATCGTCGCAACCTGCATCCCTTTTTCAAGGAACCCCACGCCGTGCGGCTGCAGTGCAACCGGCAGGAAGTTAAAATCTGACGCATAGCCCAGCAGATACTGATGCACGCGGAAATCCTCTGGTACGGTGCCGTTGGCGCGGATCCAGACCTGGCGTTTCGGCTCGGCCGTATGGCCTTTCATCGGGTTATGGAATTCGACCGGGCGGATCTCCAGAGGTTTATCACAAAGGAACTTCTCTTTGACCTGCGGTGGCAGCAAGTGGGCCAGCGCGCGGGCGATATCGGTCTCCGATTTGAGATCGTCCGGCGACGGTGCCGCTGGCATCGTTTTCTGGTGCTCATAACCCGGTTCCGGTGCCTGGAAAGAGGCGGTCATGTAAAAGATGGGCTTGCCATTCTGAATGGCTGCCACGCGGCGCGCGCTAAAGCTGTTGCCGTCACGCAGCACTTCCACGTCGTACACAATGGGTTTTGCGCTATCGCCAGGACGCAGAAAATAGCTGTGAAAGGAGTGCACCAGACGGTCTGCCGGGACGGTCTCCTTGGCAGCGTACAGTGCCTGTCCGACGACCTGCCCGCCGAAGACCTGACGCAAGCCCAAATCTTCGCTCTGTCCGCGAAAGAGTCCTTCCTCAATTTTTTCCAGATTCAGTAATGTCAGCAGATTGTTCAGTGCCTGACTCATAGTTGTCCTCAATAAACGCCGTGGCGAAAGATAGGCAGAGTATAACGCAGAAATGAAAGTGGTCCGACGGGTAGAATTATCTGAATATCAGGGAGAATTTAGGCATTAATCAGTGATCTGTGCCACACTTGAATACGATATGTGTTTGAAACGACATCGGATGGGATCGATCCCGCTGGTGCATTGATGATAAGGAGACTTCAATGAAACTCGTGCCCATGCTAAGTGGTGTAGCTATTGCGGTGGCGTTGTCCGCCTGTGCAGGTAAGAGCGCCCAGGTGCCGGTGCCAGCAGCAGATCCAAATGGGATTAATACACTCTCACAGCAATCCATTCAGCAACCTAATGTTTCCGGTACTATCTGGATCAAACAGCGAGTCGCTTTACCACCGGATGCGGTATTAACGGTCACGCTGTCTGATGCTTCTCTGGCCGACGCGCCGTCGAAAGTGGTGGCCCAGCGTGCTGTTCGTACCGAAGGTAAGCAGGCACCGTTTAGCTTCGTGCTGCCGTATAACCCGGCAGACGTACAGCCGAACGCCCGTATCCTTCTGAGCGCTGCGGTAACCATCAACGGTAAGCTGGTGTTTATTACCGATACGGTTCAGGAAGCCATCAACAACGGTGGGACGAAAATCGACCTGAACCTGGTGCCGGTGCAGCAAACCGAAGTGCCGATTGCACCACAGACGAACCAACCGTCTGTACCTACCCCACCGACTCAGCTGTAATGTGTTCCCCTCTCCTTCGGGGGAGGGGGTCAATACACCCAGCGATACTTCTGCAAATCAATCTGCCCTGACCCGGACACCTGTATCCCTTCTGAAAGTAATGCCTGCCTCTGGCGCTGCAAATTCGGCCCGGTGAGCGAGATGGCACCATGACGATTCACAACCCGATGCCAGGGCAATGTACTGCCTTCAGGAAGCCGTTTTAGCACGCCACCCACCTGACGCGCCGCGCGGGGGGAGCCGGCAAGACGTGCGACGTCACCATAGGTTGTCACGTAGCCCTCCGGAATGGAGGCCACAATTTGCCACACTCGCTGTGGAAAGGAGTCGTGTTCGTCCATCAGTACACCTGTGGGGATGAGTGAAGTGCCATGTTAAACGAAGATTGCGCCGATTGCTGTGCCTGTTTGCGCAAGAAACCACCATCCGGTTGCTGGCAGCTTGCAATTGACCGTTAGCACAGGGATAATGCGCCAGCGCGTTGGGTAACAACGCTCACAATGGGGGCTCTGTTGGTTCTCCCGCAACGCTACTCTGTTCACCAGGTCAGGTCCGGAAGGAAGCAGCCAGGGCAGACGACGTGTGTGCCGGGATGTAGCTGGCAGGGCCTCCACCCATTTCTGGGTAAGTACTTGATAGCTGTACGCTAAAGTACTGAAACCTCTCTCCCTAAGCCTTAGTGGTACAAAAATTGTGTATCACCAGTAGGCTGCACTATGTCCCTTATGCTCTCCCGTCATGGGATCTGGTATTACCGTAAAGTTAACGTTTTACCCTGTGGTAAACGCCGTGAGTTTCGTCGTTCGCTAGGCACTCGTTCAAAGACTGAAGCGACAAAGCGATCTTTACGCTTTGCAGATCGCCCTTGGCTGATTGCTGAAACTGTCAGTCCTACAATCGGTATGAGCCAAACCCCTCAATCAGAATTGTCATTCCAAGAGCTAAAATTACAGGCTGTACAGTATGTTGAGTTTAAAAACCTTGAAGTTTGCGAGAGGGAAGCCGCTTCTATCAAACGCTGTATTGATAAGTACTTTAGCTTCACTGATGAGGTGTTTAAGCGTAGCAGAGCTGCTGAATTCATTAGCGGGCTGGATGTCGCGATTCCTACAAAGAACAAATATGTCAAGAAAATCAGTGGGTTTTTCCGATGGCTGAAACACCGTACTGACTATGATTTTCAGAATCCTTTTGAGGGATTGCTCCAAAAGGATCGAGAGCCAGTTTCCCAAAAGCGAGAGGCATATACCTCTGCTCAGATCAGATGCCTGGAGAATGGGGTCAGTACTTTACCTGAGTGGAAGAAATGGATTATTTTGCTTGGACGATTTACAGGGATGAGAGCTAACGAAATTTGCCAACTATATCATGGTGATATATTAGAAGATGGGGGGAAGTGGTGCATCAGGATTGATGATCGTCATGATGGACAGGTGGTTAAAACAGAGAACAGTAAACGTACAATACCAATTCATAACAAATTGATAGATGCCGGATTTTTGGTCTATGTACAGAAACAGAAGGGCAGGCTTTTCCCGCAGTTAACTTTCTATAAAGGGTCATACAGCCACTACTTCACCCGCTGGTTTAGCGGTTATCGCAAAAAATTAGGGGTTCCAGAGTTTCATTCACTGCGACATTACATTGCCACTAAGTTAAAAAATGCTGGTGTAGTGGAGCATTATGCTGCTGCATTCTTAGGACATGCAGATAATTCAATCACATACAGAAGATATGGTAAGTCAGTCGCGGTATCTCAACTATATGATCTATTAGAACATATTTGATTCGTACTAAGCGGCCTCTTCGCTGAGAGCCTGCTTAGTGACGGGAGAGCATAAGGGACATAGTGCAGCCTACTGGTGATACACAATTTTTGTACCACTAAGGCTTAGGGAGAGAGGTTTCAGTACTTTAGCGTACAGCTATCAAGTACTTACCCAGAAATGGGTGGAGGCCCTGCCATCAGCCATTAGTACTAAATTGTGTTGGTTAATCAATTGGTTATATTGGTAGTACTACAACAGTACTGTACCACTTTCGATAGTACCGTCCAGCACAAAATCTTGCAAGGTAACGTGTTTTCAATGATTTACAGATAATTTTTTGTCTTTAATAGTCCAGTATTCCATTGGATCGTACTGTGGCATAAATGTTTGTACCACTTGGAAAGTACAAGAGTACATTTGAAATAATTAATGAATGTATCAGTAAAGAAGTACAAAGATACCTGCGACTTAATTGAAGGATGTATCACTTAGAAAGTACAGCGATAGTGCTAAAAGCGGAAAATAATCTATGGACTATTAATCAACTGAATTGTCGAGAAAAGTTGCAACTACTCCTTGATTGAGCCATTTTTGCCCGTTAACATGTAACTAATCGAATAAGAACAGCGGCCTTAAAATATTTGCCATGAGATGAGTTTTTTAATAATTTAATAGTAAGTACAATGCATTATATTATCATTAAAAATAAATGAAACGAAAAATAAAGATAAGCTATAATATATCCTGAAATTAAATGATAGGTGGGACTATCAATGATGTTGACAATTGATATATTGACGCTGATTAAATTAGTACTGCACTAGAAATTAAGCAACATCATAGCAATAGTCTGATTATTGGAACACTACAGGTCAATAGTAATTGATTCAAATCATAGGGAGAATTATGGCAGGAAAAAAACAAAATTTCGATAATAGTGAATTTAAATCATTAGCTGGTAACTTTAAAGAATATAACGACCTAACAATTGAAGGGAAAAGAATAGTAATCGAAATTATTACGAAATGTGCTGGTAAGAAAGGGTATCCGAAAGATAAAGTGTATTATGTTCTCTTCAATTGTTTGAATGTTAACAGGGATAGTATTAGGTACTGGCTACAGTACTACTATGGATTACATAGGGATGATTCACCACCTTCTGATTACACGATACGTAAGTTTCTCACTATCACTAAGCAATTGTCCGTTGCGATGGTAGAGGCACACAACAATGGGGTAAAGTTATTCAAAACCGCACAAGATGGCATGTATTACATAACACCCGTACAGAAGTATGAAATCGATAAGATGTACGATAGCGGCCTTTCTGCACAGGAAATGATTACCGCATTACAGAAAATGATAGATGAATCTGCGAAATAAACGCGTTGCAACATGAGTGTTTACTTCGCAAGATGGCTGAGTGTGTGGCTGAATATAGCATGTTAATCATTGTTTTACTGCTATATATTGCGTTTCATGACATCTTGCGACCTTATATTAATATTAACCTATACCTATAACTTTGAAGTATAAAGGTCCTACTGATATTCAGTCTCTATAGAGCCTAACTTCGCTTTCGCTCGTTAGTCTCTATAAAAACAAATATTAGATCGTAACTTTGCGTTTTTCTCGCCAGTACTCGAAAGAACGCCAAAGCCCTTACTCGCTCTCGCTCAAACAGGTAACAGTACTGACAAACCGACTTGATCAAAATGATTTGGGTCGGCTTCCGGCCTAAAGTCTCCGTGAGTAACTACGCGTCGCATGGCTCCTTGTCGGAGTTATCGGGCTGTTCAAGCCCTTACTGTAAGACAACCCGCCGACAAAGCCCACAGAAAATTCTTGAAATCGAAGTGGCTTAAAACAGTACACAGGTATCGAACCTGTCAGAAAATGCCTCAGAAATATACCGAGAGCGTAAAACTACAGGTGATTCAGTACTACCAGTATTTCCCCTAGGACGTCAAAGGAAGATAGTGAATCCTGATTGACGGTCATCGTGCTGTACTTGGTGTTATCACTGCTTAAATTGTATCCATCAGGTACTACCTGAACTCGCTTGTACAAGTAGTCACCTTCTTTGTGCAGTGCTACAACTTTCCCGTCTCGTAACTGCTTTTGGTACTGATCTATAAGCAAGACGCTGCCAATCGTGAATGTTGGCTCCATTACATCAGTCTTAACGCGAAGGGCTGCGAGGTTTGCTCTTTTATCCAACAAATTGGGGAAAATACTTGAATTCAGTAAAAGGAACTCTTCTCTATCAATAAAAGGTATTTCCAATAGTTGTTCGGTTTGCTCTGTTCTTACTGACTTTGTTGATTCCTTGCCAGTAGCTAGCCATTCAACCGAGACGTCACCAGCTTTAGCAAGAAGTACAAGATTCTCAAGCGTAGGGCTTGATACAGCTTGTAGGTAGTTGTGTACAGTACTGTACCCTATGCCTGCTTTTTTGGCGAAATCTCGACCTGACCCAGAAGGTACTATCGATTTTAACCTTTCGCTGAACTGTTCAACGCTTTCTTTTTTGCCAGCCATGCAAAACCCATCGTATTAAAAGGAACTTTGTTCCTTACTTTTATTTGACGAATTCCTTTTAATGATCAATCATGTTCCCAATGTTAGTAATGAGTGGTCATTATGAGTATTCACAATAAGTTAGAATCTCAGATAAAGGAGCAAAATGCCAGTCCTAAGAACTGGCATAGAGCGGATATTTTGGCAGCTATCAAGAAGCGAGGAGGGACATTAGCACAGCTATCTAGAGACAACGGCTTACATGAAAGAACGCTTTACAACGCACTAGAGAGGCATTGGCCTAAAGGTGAAAGAATTATTGCCGATTACATAGGTGAAGAAGTACAAGATATTTGGCCTGAACGCTATAAAAAACTTAACGCAAACTAAATTTTGGGGGATTTATGTCTGGTTTGATTGTTTTTATTATCTGTATAGTTCTTGCTGTAATTACGTATAGGAAAGTTTCAAACCGTTCCAGAAATAAAGATTGGGGAAAGTTCCGTACTTTAACACTTTCCTTATTAATGAGTTTTATTGTGTTTTGTGTGTCGCTAGGTATTGGTGCAGGTGTTTTGTCTGAAGATAAAAGTACTGATGCAAAGACTTCAGCGGCTGGCAGTCCTGAAAAGACAAAGTCCAATGTTTATAAATGCGATAAGTTTGATGCGATAACCCAAACTCGACAAGGAACAAAAAATGATTCTGGATACTATTCAGATAAAGGTATTTTAATAGAATATACCGTTTCTGATGATAAGTTGATCATGCGAATGCCAATTCCAAATGATAAAGATAGTATCTATATAGGTACATTCAACAAGATTGCTGCTGATGGTTCAAGGAAGTACGGAAACTCATCAGCTAACTATTTCGTATCTAAGCTTAATGATAGTACGATAAAAGTAATAACCGTAAATTTTGATGTGCAAATGACACTGACACAAATTTGCTCCAAATAAATGGCGTTATTAAAAATTACTAAGGATAATAGCAGGTGAAGAAACTAATATGTGCAGTACTGCTGACCATTATTCCATTAACTACGGTTGCGGCTACTATTCCTGATGGGAAAATCGAAAATCCCTTTGTTGTTGGTAATGAAGTAGTTTGTCTAAAAGAAATTCAGAAGCAAATTACTCCTTATCTTAAGTCATTTGAAGAAGAAGAGGGAGTCAGATATAAGTATAATGTTAAATCAGGTTTGTCGTACAAAGATACTATGGGGCTACGGCTACAGATCAACCGCGTAGATTCGGGGCTGAATGTTCGTGTAGCCGACCTGGATTACTATTGGCTACAGGAGCGTGGAAGCATGTGCCAACCAACGTACATGGTACTTGATCGTTCTCAATAACTGCCTGTAATGGTATAAGGTCGCGTATGCGACCTTCGTCGAGTACAATTGAAACGTCGATAAGATTACTGGCCTTAAACAAACTATATTATAGAATTATAGTTTTCTTGCTTTTAGTGCTAAAAGTAAAGGAATCGTTTACGCAAATAAAAATAAAGGCTATTTTTTTCTACACGAATTAAAATATCACTTAATTTTTATTTAGATCTTGATTTTGCAATTTCTGCTTTGTATTTTGTGGCTGTGGCTGTGGCTGTGGCTGTGGCTGTGGCTGTGGCTGTGGCTGTGCTTTTACCTCTTCTTCTAATTTATTACTCGGTGACATATTATTATCTAAACAAAACAACCCCAATACCACTATTGCAATAACAGCATTAAAACTATTCCAAATAATTGAAAATCTTTTCCGTCTGGACTCTATATATGCAGTGTCATCTGCTTTTAATTTTTCCGTATTAATTATGTTATTCAAATCGTCTTCATTAAGAAGATCTTTATATCTATTTTTGATTGTGTCATAACGGCTGAGTAATCTATCTTTTTCTTCCAATACTTCTTTATTTGTAAAATACCAATAGACAACAGAGAATAAAATAAACACCAGAGTTACAACTAGAGTTTCTAAGGTTACAGTTCCTCTATAACTATTAGATGTGATTATCTTAATGAGAAATACCGAAATAAAGAATGTAATAATACTCCAAAAACTAGTTTTGAAGGTAGAAAACATGTTTTTAGTAATGTCAGATGCCTTGTCTGATTGCCCAACGAGAAACTCAGAAATTTTATTTTTTATTTCAATGTATTGTTTTACATTATCCTTAAGGTAAATGTCATAGCCTGATTCTATGGACTTTAATGTGCCATGATTTATCGATGTCATACTCTTATCCACCATATGAATGGATATTATATTTCGAGCAAGACCAATTTTATCTATGAAGTTGCCGCTATTATAGACCCACTTGTAAATATCGAAAAGCTCACTTGTGCTGTTATTGCTCATATCTTTTATTGCAATAACTTCACTGATTAGTCTATAACCTTTGAATTTATAATCAATATATAAATCATTACTATCATTCTCAACTGAAATCTCAGATGTATCAGCGAGATAAACAATGAGAAAAGTTGTTAACAGAGAATCAAATGTGTTTTTTATATCAGAATGACAAGACCCTGAAGGGGGCAGGAAAAAATCATCGGGAATGAATTTATATTGTGAATCATTTATAAAATGGCAGCTTTTATTTCTTTTTGAGATGATGGAATCCCGGGCTATGCTGAGAGTATTAGAACCAACCAAATCTTTTTGGCTAACAAATTTGATTGTTTCACTACCAAAGGAGTTAATGTCGTCCCAGACATTAAAAAGCAACTCCTTATGTAGATCAAAGCAGTTAAGATATGTCAGAATACTGGACACATTCGCCCCAAAGACATTTTTGATGAAATCATCAAAGTTAAAAATATGTATTTTATTGTCTTTATCTAAGGCGATTTTTTTATCAATAGAAATGCAAATAATAATGGTATCATCAGTTTCTGAAAATTGAATAGCATCGTCAATTTTATCTTTAACTTGTTGAAGATCACTACAATATTCTGGGGAAATAAGAAGGGTGAATGAATCACAAGTCTCAAACTTAAAGTCAATTTCAATATCTAGATTGTTAGCTATGACTTCATTTGTTAATTCTTCCACCCGTTGAGAATAATCCTGATGGATAGTAGTTTCTAAAATACGATATTCAGCCTTAAATAAATGAAAGTTATCGCAAGAAGAAACTTCTTGCGATGGCATGAATAAATCGGCTATTTTAGATACTATATTCATACGTTATCTTCTTTTCCTGCACTAAATTCTTCGTAACCAGTATCTGAGTAGATTTTCAGATATTTACCTAACGCATCTGATTCGGGAACAATTTTTTTACGGAAATCAGCAACTTCCCCGTTGATTCTTAATTCAATGTTGTCCGACAAAGCTATTGTTTTCTTTATTCTAGCACGAATTACATTTGGTTCTAATTGAAATTGCCTATCAAATTTCGAATTTTTATGATCTGGCAATGCTTTGAATTTCTCGATTATTTGGTCGAAACGTTCATCAATAGCTGGGCTTTCTGGCTTATGAGAACGTACTTTCTCTACTAATTCATCGTATGCAAATTGCTCATTATTTCTAAAGTAAGCAATAATGTCATTACGCATATACCAATAATCCACGGAAGAGTGCTTTTCAACTTCCCTTTTAAGAAAGTTTTCAATTGAACCAAACGCATTTTTTGTATTAAGTTCAGAGCTTTGAAGTTCTACAGTACTGAGGAAGTTTTTCCACCAATATTCACTAATTATAGCTCCACTATCCGATATAAGAATCTCTTCAACATCATATGTGTTGCTGAAACTAACTAAACATGATTTTTGGAGCCTTTGACGATTAAGAGGAAGTCCTTTTTTGATTTTTGACTCTATCTCATCAAAAAAATCGCTATGTTCAATTTTAAGTATTACGAAATTGAAATTATTGTCACGAGAAAGTAATAAAATTAATAAGGCTCCTTTTTTAATTTTTTCTTCATAGCCTTAATTTTATCTTGAGCATCTATTTCCACGGACAAAAGTTTTTCAGCAATTCCAAGTGTTCTCTTGTCCCACTCGTTTTGATCATTAACAAGCACGTTAAGATGAGCAGGGACAAATTCTTCTATTGCCCTGAATTTAAAGGATTTGCTGCGAGTATTTTCCAGTAACTCATCTAACAATTGGCCGCAATACTTCTGAAAATCGCCCTCACCGTGTTCAAGGTCTACCTTGCTTGCTTCTGCCTGTTCTACGGATATGTTAAACATTGCGTGTGATATAACTTTAAGTTCACTCATTGCTGATAAGTCCTTATAAGAAATCAAATCACAGCACTGGTTATTCATACAGTATATTCCGAATGAATCTATCTACCAGCACCTTTACAAAAAATTAGAAGAGGTTGTCACTAACATAAACACTGCCGACTTCGATACATCTAATTAAACATGAAAAATTCTCTATAAGCCAGACAGTTAGCTCGATTTTGTCTATGCGTAAATGGATATTATTTCATTGGAAATAGTAACTTTTTGTTATTGATGTGCAGTATTCCTAGTGCATCATACGTATACCTCAAGCAGACCTGCACAGATCTTCATTCAAAGTGGTTCATTAAATGAATTTTACAACCTAAAACAGACTATATATAATGAACCATATAAAACAGACTGAGGGTGAGTATCATGCGTGTATGGGCATATCTAAGAGCATCGACGAAAGAGCAAGATGCAGATAGGGCTTTGAAAGAGTTGGAGGCATTTGCTCATTCACATGATCTGAAAATATCAAAGTACTTTAAGGAAAATGAATCAGGTGCAAGCCTACAGCGGCCTCAATTGTTTTTACTCTTAGATATCGCGGAACGTGGCGACATTCTGCTCTGTGAGCAAATAGATCGTATAAGCCGACTTACAGCAGAGGACTGGAAAACCTTACGAGGACTCATCGAATCTAAAGGGATCAGGGTCGTATCGTTAGACTTGCCTACGAGCCATCAGCTTTTGCATGTTCAGGATGAGTTCACCGCTCGTATGTTTGAAGCAATGAATTCTATGATGCTCGATATGCTGGCGGCAATCAGCCGCAAGGACTATGAAGATCGCCGCAGACGACAAAAGCAAGGTATTGAAAGGGCCAAGAGAGAGAAAAAGTATCGTGGTCGTCCAGTCGATCAGATCTTGCATCATAAAGTACAAGAACTACTGTCTGACGGTAAAAGCTGGAGCAAAATTCAGGCTTTGATCGGTTGTTCAAGGGCTACTATCGCAAAGGTGGCTAAAAACTCATCTCTTACAGAAGAATAGTGGGTAATAAAGGGCAGAGTAGGCCAGCACTGCCAGATTGTTAACGAATATAGCGGTATAGGGTTAAGAAAGGGTATTTACAGTTTCGTAGTGAACGAATCCTTTCGATATCTATCCACTTTTTGTGATGAAAATCAATTTAAACACAATATGTAGTGTTGAGTAGTTGTTTTTGTCGCTATATGCTGATGTTTCCATGGAAATAGAGGGTTCGATTATGGGTAAAGATCAGCATGTTGTTCCTCATGATGGAGGTTGGGCCGTTAAGGGTGCAGGAAACAGTAAAGCGACCTCCGTTCACTCAACAAAGCAATCTGCGGTGGACGCTGCAAGAGGGATTGCTACAAATCAAAGAAGTGAGCTTGTGATCCATAACAAGGATGGCAGGATCGCAAAAAAAGATTCGCATGGTAACGATCCTTGTCCACCAAAGGACAAGAAGTAACTGAATAAGGGGCTTTTCGCCCCTTTTTTATGTACATCGGATAAGCACTTTCGACACTATAAATTTCGAAAATTACATGTCATGTCCCCAACCCTTAAGGCACGTTACCTTGCAAGATTTTGTGCTGGACGGTACTATCGAAAGTGGTACAGTACTGTTGTAGTACTACCAATATAACCAATTGATTAACCAACACAATTTAGTACTAATGGCTGATGGCAGGGCCCCCACCCATTTATGTTTCTGGCAACATCTCCCCGTTTTTTACTTCCTTCCGGCATGGCTATTCCACAGAATTAACAGGGTTTAATTCGTTATGTAATATATATTTCATCGCGCTGAAATATTACTGTCATAAACCTGTAATAATAGACTGTCATTTTATTTCTGGGCGTCTTTTTTCTGTCATAAGTTAAAAATATATATCTGGATTACATTGTTAACATCGTGTATTAAATAAAGCACTTATTCCGAAGGGAAGTGACAATCATGGCTACTGCGGTATTAAACGTTAAGATTGACGAAGCGCTAAAAGAAAGACTTCGCCACTATGCGGAAGTGAATAACGAGAACTTAAGCGTGACCACAGAGAAGTTGCTGCTGCTGGCATTTGAAGCCGCAGACGAGGTGGGAGTATCGGAAGAGGATATTGATAATCAGCATACGGAAGAAGAGAGTGTAACGCCTTTTACTCCTAAAGAAATCAAAGCTCTACGTAAACTTCTGAAGAAGAGAAAATGAAACAACAACTATCGACCGCCAGTGACTACAAAGAAGCCTGCGATCTGTTGCGTTCAGGCTACGTGAAGCATGTCCGTCTTGGCTGGAATGTAGGAAGTGATGAGTTCTTTCGTATTGCGTCTGACTGGTGTGATACCGGCGCAAAAATAAAGAAAGACGGTGAAAGTTTTGTTATTTCACTGAAGGGTTTTCCTATTCCTCCTCAGCACTGATTCCTGACTGGTGAAAACTGCTGACTGCCGTATGACAGTCAGCAGTTTTTATTTTATGATCCACTTCAAACTTTTATATTAAACAAGACTGCGTTTTACCGACGGCGCGGTTTTATTTAATGCGAGCCAAACCGGTTTGATTCGTAGCAACGCCTGCTCAAGCTCTGCCGACTCAAGCGAGAAGGGCATGCGTAAGTAGCGGTCAAACGCACCCGATAAACCAAAGCGTGTGCCGGTTCCCAGATTAATCCCCAGCATTTCTGCACGTGCGGCGAGCTGTGTCGCCAGCATGCCCGGCAGCTCGATCCAGTAGGATAGCCCGCCTTCCGCCTCCTGAAACCGCCACTGGGGAAAATGTTCGCGCAGCAGTTCACCGCAGCGGTCGCGTCGCTCCTTCAGTATTTTCCGGCGCGCAGGCAGAAATGTCTCGCTATTGTTGATGAGCCACAGCGTGGCCAGCTGTTCCAGCAGCGGCGAGCCTAAATCCAGCGTATCCCGCGTCTGGGCAAGTGTGGCAATGGTGCGCGACGAGGCGCGGATCCAGCCGAGGCGCAGCCCACCCCAGAAACTTTTTCCCGCCGAACCCAGGGTGATCACCGTAGCCTGCGAATTAAACGACGCCAGCGGCGGCGGGGGCGGTGCTTCAAACCAGAGATCGACCATCGTTTCATCGACCACCAGCGTGGTACGGGTGCGAGCGGCAATGTCGGTTATTTCCTGACGGGTGGCGATATCCATGCATCGCCCTGTTGGATTGTGAAAATCCGGCATCAGGTACGCCAGGCGCGGTGCTGTCTGCGCCAGCGTGGCGGCAAAGCCATCCGTATCCCAGCCGCTTTCCGGCAGCGACACGCCCACCGGCCGACACGATGCCCCCTGGATGGCTGCAATCGCCAGCGGATAGGTGGGATGATCGACCACGACGCGATCGCCCGGGCCGGCCATCATCCGCAGTACCAGCGCAAAACCGCTGACGGCACCATTGACCACCATCACTTCGTCTGCGCGGGTCGGCAGCCCGCGTGCGGTATAGCGAGCGGCAATGGCGTCGCGCAGAGCCGCCAGGCCGAGCTGATCGTAACCGGTCAGCGTAAGATGCTGGGTGATCGCGGTGAGCGCCCAGGTGTAAGCCTGGTGGATCTCTGGCCCGGCATTCAGGGCGGCAGTCGAGAGATCCAGCGCTGCGCTTGCCGCTGAAAGCGTCGGTACGGCACGGGTATCGGGCAGGATCACGCGTGAACCGCTGCCGTGGCGGCTCTCCAGATACCCTTCTTCTCGCAGATGGGCCAGCGCGCTGCTGATGGTCGTCCGGCTTACATCTAACGCCGTGGCCAGTTCACGTTCACCGGGCAGGCGCGTGCTCAACGCCAGCCTGCCGTCGAGGATCAGCAGGCGCAACGCGTCGGCCAGCTGTCGCCAGAGTGGGGTTCGGGACGGGGTTTGTTGCCAGTGGCCCAAAAGGCGAACCAGCGACTGACTTCCGAAACGGCGTGATGACATATGCAGTCCACTATTTGAAAACTGGACATTAATCATAGTGCCATTTTCGAACAAGATGAAAGCCTGGTTCACTGGAGAAGCTAAAATGGTACGTCGTCTGCTGCAACTGTACGTTGGTTTAGGCCTGTACGGGCTTTCAACCGCGATGTTTATTCGTTCGGATCTGGGGGTTGACCCGTGGGATGTGTTTCACCTTGGGGTGGGATTACAGCTGGGGATGACCATCGGTACGGTGATTATTTTGACCGGTGCCGCGGTGCTGCTGCTGTGGATCCCGCTGCGTCAGATGCCTGGGCTGGGAACGCTCAGTAACGTTGTCTGTATTGGCCTGGCGGCGGATGCCTCGATGGCCCTTATCCCCGAGCTGGATCTTCTCCCCATTCGGATTGCTCTGCTGGTTGGGGGCATTGTGCTGAACGCGATAGCAACCGGTATGTATATCGGTGCCGGGTTCGGGGCGGGCCCACGCGATGGACTGATGACCGGCATTCACGCCCGGCTGGGGTGGTCAATCCGCAGCGTTCGGACCTCAATTGAAGTGAGTGTTCTGCTGATTGGCTGCGTCCTTGGCGGAACGTTTGGCGTCGGGACGGTACTGTATGCCCTGACCATCGGCCCGCTTATCCAGCTCTGTTTGCCGTGGTTCCGTCAGAAGCCGCGTACGGATAACGTTCCTCAGCCAGAGCGGGTTGTTTAATTTTGCGAAGCGCTCACAGGTATTAATGGCCGCGCTGTGCCACAATAGACGGCTCTGTTAACACCAAGCCGGAACGCATGAAAGCCATTACCCTCTATGATGTTGCCCTCCTTGCGGGGGTGTCTTATCAAACCGTTTCCCGTGTGATTAACGACGCGGAGCATGTTTCTGCCCGGACACGGGAAAAGGTGCAGCAGGCCATGGCGGAGCTGCACTATGTTCCTAACCGTGGCGCGCAGCAGCTGGCGGGCAAGCGCACCCGTACGCTGGGACTGATCACTACCGATCTGGCGCTGCATGCGCCTTCGCAAATTGTCTCTGCGGTCAAATCCCGGGCGGTAGAAAAGGGGGCGAGCGTACTGATCTCAATGGTGGAACATCCGCAACAGTGCCAGGCCGCGCTTCAGGAGCTGCTGGCGCAGCGCGTGGAAGCCCTGCTGGTGAACGTGCCGCTTGACGATCCCCATGCCGAACAACTCAAGGCACTGGCGTCGCCCGTGCCGGTGTTGTTTCTGGATGTCTCTCCGTCGGCAGCGGTCAACAGCCTGGTGTTCAATGCTGAACAGGGCGCTCGTCTGGGCGTTGAACATTTGCTGTCGCTCGGGCATCAGCGTATTGCATTGCTGAGCGGGCCGGAAAGCTCTGTTTCCGCTCGTGCCCGTCTGGCGGCATGGAAAGCCGCGCTGGCGGAAGCTGGCCTTGAGGCGGCGGCGGTGGCCTACGGCGACTGGAGCGCAGCCTGCGGTTATGAGAAGGGGCATGCGCTGTTGTCTGCTGCAACGTTACCGGATGCCATTCTGGTGGCTAACGATCAAATGGCGCTGGGGGTGATGCGGGCCTGCGCGGAAAAAGGGGTGACGATCCCGGGCCAGATATCGATAGTGGGGTTTGACGATACCGCCGACAGCGCCTGGTTTTCACCTCCGCTTACCACCATCCGTCAGGCATTTCGCGAGGCAGGTGAACAAAGTGTGGAGTGGCTGCTGGCTCCCGCCCGCCATGAAGCTTGCTGGCAGGTTCAGTTGCCCGTCACGTTGATTAGCCGACAATCCAGTGCCCGTCGCACCCCGCAGCAGGCCGATCGTGAGGATCTTGCGCAGCAGCTCAGAAGCCTGGCCCTGCTGGCAGAGCAACTTGCTCGCCAGTAACACTTTTGTGATCTGACTCGCTACACGGCGATCCCACGCTTTACCGCGGCAGTTTGCCAGGGCATGTTGAGTAAAATTGTGAGCGCTTCGCAAAGAGGAAAACATGTCCAATACTGTCTCGCTGACTCTCAGCGCACTTCTGGCCCGTCGGGACTGGGAAAATCCCGGCGTCACCCAGTGGAACCGGCTGGCGGCGCATGCGCCATTTCATAGCTGGCGTAATGAACACGCCGCCAGAGAGGACGCGGCATCCATCAGCCGACGTTCCCTGAATGGGGAGTGGCGATTTAGCTTCTTTTCTGCACCTGAGCAGGTTCCGCAGGCATGGACAGGCGAAGATTGCCCGGATGCCGTTGCGATGCCGGTGCCGTCAAACTGGCAGATGCAGGGGTTTGATACACCTGTTTACACCAACGTCACCTATCCCATTCCCGTCAATCCGCCCTTTGTTCCGGCAGAGAATCCGGTCGGTTGTTACTCGCTCACATTTGAGGTGGAGGACGCGTGGCTCGAGGGCGGGCAAACCCGCATTATCTTTGATGGCGTGAACTCGGCGTTTCATCTCTGGTGCAACGGTCAGTGGGTGGGGTATTCCCAGGACAGCCGTCTGCCGGCCGAATTCGATCTCTCGGGCGTATTGCGTGCTGGCCAGAACCGCCTGGCCGTGATGGTTTTGCGCTGGTGCGACGGAAGCTATCTGGAAGATCAGGACATGTGGCGCATGAGCGGGATTTTCCGCGATGTGTCGCTGCTGCATAAGCCGGAGACGTACATCGCGGATTATCAGGTGGTCACCGACCTCAATGCGGAGCTGGATCGCGCCGTGCTGAAGGTGGATGTCGCCCTGGCGGGCGCTCACTTTGCGGAGTGCGAGGTGGCAATAACGCTCTGGCGCAACGGTGAACGCTGTGCCAGCGCCACCCGGCGGCCAGGCTCGGCCATTGTGGATGAACGTGGCAACTGGGCCGAGCGGTTGACGGTGGCGATCCCGGTTGCGTCACCCGCCTTATGGAGTGCTGAGACCCCAGCGCTTTATCGGCTGACGATCGCGCTGCTGGACCCGCAGGGTGAGGTGCTGGAGATTGAAGCCTGTGACGTGGGCTTCCGCCGCGTTGAAATCAGCAATGGCCTGCTGAAGCTCAACGGCAAGCCACTGCTCATCCGCGGGGTCAACCGGCATGAACATCACCCGGAAAACGGCCAGGTGATGGACGAAGCGACGATGCGTCGCGATATCGAAATCATGAAGCAGCACAACTTCAACGCCGTGCGCTGCTCGCACTACCCAAACCATCCTCTGTGGTACCGGCTTTGCGATCGCTACGGCCTGTATGTGGTTGACGAGGCCAATATCGAAACCCACGGCATGGTGCCGATGAGTCGTCTCGCTGACGATCCCCGCTGGCTGCCCGCCATGAGCGAGCGCGTGACCCGCATGGTGCAACGCGATCGTAATCATCCGTCCATTATCATCTGGTCGCTGGGCAATGAGTCTGGCCACGGTGCAAATCACGACGCGCTGTATCGCTGGCTAAAAACCACCGATCCGACGCGCCCGGTTCAATATGAAGGCGGTGGAGCGAATACGGCGGCGACCGATATCATTTGTCCGATGTATGCCCGTGTTGATCAGGATCAGCCGTTCCCGGCAGTGCCGAAATGGTCCATTAAAAAATGGATCGGGTTGCCGGATGAAACCCGACCGCTGATCCTCTGCGAATACGCCCACGCAATGGGCAACAGCTTTGGCGGCTTCGCCAGATACTGGCAGGCGTTTCGTAGCCATCCGCGTCTGCAGGGAGGATTTGTCTGGGACTGGGTCGACCAGGCGCTGACGAAGAAAGATGAAAATGGCACCCCGTTCTGGGCCTACGGCGGCGATTTTGGTGATACACCCAATGACCGACAGTTCTGCCTTAACGGGCTGGTGTTCCCCGATCGCACGCCGCACCCGGCACTGTATGAGGCTCAGCGTGCGCAGCAGTTCTTCACCTTTACGCGGGTAAGCACTTCTCCGCTGGTGGTGGACGTGCAAAGCGATTACCTGTTCCGTCATACGGATAACGAGCTGCTCAGATGGTCAGTGATCCGTGACGGAACGGTGCTGGCTAAGGGGGAGGTTACGCTCTCCATCGCGCCTCAGGAGACTCAGCGTCTGGAAATCTCGCTGCCCGCGCTGACGGCAGAGCCGGGCGAGGTCTGGCTGAATGTAGAGGTGTACCAGTTGAAAGCAACGCCGTGGTCACCGGAAAACCATCGCTGCGCGTGGGATCAATGGCCACTCCCGGCACCGTTGTTTATCGCCCCGCCCGCACCGGTGGGTGTGCCGCCGGTACTGACGCAAACCGATGAGATGCTGACCCTGACGCACCAGCAGCAGCGATGGATATTTGACCGTACCTCAGGACACCTGACGCAGTGGCTGAACAATGGCGTTGAAACGCTGCTCTCGCCGCTGACGGATAACTTTACCCGCGCGCCGCTGGACAATGATATCGGGGTCAGCGAGGCCACGCGTATCGATCCAAATGCATGGGTGGAGCGCTGGAAGGCAGCGGGGATGTACGACATCACCCCGCGGTTGCTGCGTTGTGAAGGAGAGCAGCATGCCCGCGAGGCGGTAGTCACGACGCTGCATGCCTGGGAACATCTCGGCAAAGCGCTGTTCCTGAGCCGTAAAGTCTGGCGGGTGGACGATCAGGGTGTGCTGCACGGTGAGGTTGAAGTAGAGGTTGCGTCTGATATTCCGGAGCCTGCGCGTATTGGCCTGAGCATGCATCTTGCCCGGCCGCCGGAAGCCGTTCACTGGCTGGGGCTGGGGCCGCATGAAAACTACCCGGACAGAAAGCTGGCAGCACAGCAGGGACGCTGGACGTTGCCGCTGCAGGCAATGCATACGCCGTACATCTTCCCGACGGAAAACGGCTTGCGGTGCGATACCCGTGAACTGGTGCTGGGGACGCATCAGTTGAACGGGCAGTTCCATTTCTCTGTGAGCCGCTACAGCCAGCAACAGCTGCGTGAGACAACCCATCACCATCTGCTGCGTGACGAGCCGGGGTATTGGCTCAATCTTGATGCGTTCCATATGGGCGTGGGTGGAGATGACTCCTGGAGCCCCAGCGTCTCGCCGGAATTCATCCTGCAAAATCGTCAGCTTCGCTATCGCTTTAGCTGGCGTCAGAACCTCAACTGACCTTCGGTGGCGGCCACGCGTTGGCCGCCTGGTTCAGGCCAGGATACCGCCTAACCCGTGCAGGATCATGTAACCCCCCACCAGGATAATCAGTGCCGCAGAGAACCACGGTGCTTTGCGAGAAAATTCGCTGAAACCCGGCCAGCGTTTTGTGGCATGTTTAAGGCTTAACGCGGCAATCGCGCCCGATGCCACCAGCGTTAACGCCAGACCAATACTGAAGCTAAATACCAGCGTGGCGCCCAGGGCAAAGTGCTTGAGCTGCAGACAGATCAGCAGGACGGTGATTGACGCCGGGCAGGGGATCAACCCGCCGGTCAGCCCAAACATCGCAATTTGCCCGGTGGTGACGTTTTGTCCGTTAAAACGACGATTGATATCCTGCGCATGGGCGCGCTGGTGGGCGTCTTGCCACTCCTCTGCAACCAGTTGATGTTCATGGTGGTGATGATCATGATGGTGGTCATGGTCATGGTCATGGTCATGGTCATGGTGGTGATGATGATCGTGCGGCTGATTCTCCTTCCAGGTACGCCACGCCATCCACAGCGCGATCAAAACGATCAATACCCCAGAGATAAGCTGGAACCAGGGTTCAGAGGTTTGCGCATCCCAGCCGCGACCAAACCATAATCCCGCCATGGCAATGATCCAGACCACCGCGGTATGGGAAAGCGTGGCCGCCAGCCCCAACAATACCGCCTGTTTCAGCGTGCCGCGGATCGCCACAATAAAGGCCGCCATCATTGTTTTAGAGTGGCCCGGCTCAAGACCATGCAGGGCACCGAGCAGGATCGCGCTGGGAATGAATAGCCATGCGTTGCCCTGTTGCAGAAGAGAAGCAAAATCGTTCATTACAAAATCCGCACTGGAAAAGGTGCGCAGATAGTACTCCCCCCCAGTAGTTGAATACTACCCCCCAGTAAAAAAATACTCAGGGGGAGTAGGGCGTGTTATGCTTTACCCGCCAGAAGAAGAAGGATGCAGAGATGTCACATACGGTTCGTCACAAGAAGATGTTATTGACTCGCCTGAAGAAAATTCAGGGACAGAGCACCGCGCTGGAAAAAATGCTCAGTAACGACGAGCATGAGTGTGCCGAGGTATTACAGCAGCTGGCCGCGATCCGCGGTGCGGTGAATGGCATGATGCTGCAGGTGATCGAAGGCCATTTAACCGATCACGTCGTCAAAGAGCCTGAGGAAGATCAGCGTGAGGCCGATCTTGGCGTGGTTTTACAGGTGATCAAATCTTATCTGAAGTAGAAGGGGCGTTAAGGTTATTTTCTGCCCATGCCATAAATTCCGCTTTTGGCAGCGCCTTACTGTAGTACCAGCCTTGCCCGTATTGCACGCCGTGACGGTGCAGCCAGGCGAGCTGCCCTGCGGTTTCCACTCCCTCAGCAACCATCGCCAGCTTCAGTGATTTCGCCATTTCTATAATGTGTGGCGTTACGTTTTTGTACTCCAGCGCATCCACGAACGACTTATCAATTTTCAGCGTGTCGACGTCCAGATCCTGCAGATAGCTCAGGCTGGAATAGCCCGTGCCAAAATCATCGATGTAAATGGCGTGGCCCGAACGGCGAAAAGCGGCGATGGCCGGGGCGCTGATTTTGGGATCGGCAAAGCCGCGTTCGGTTAATTCAAGCGCTATCTGTTCCGGGCGGACTTGCCATTTATTTAGTAGCTGGCTCAGAAGCGGCGGCAGCTTGCCGGAGGTTAAATCTGCAGGCGCGAGGTTGACGGAGATATGCTGATCGGCATGGAGATGCAGCCAGTTGCCCCATATCCTCGAACACTTTTTCGATCACCAGATGCGTGAGGCGCGAGATAAGCCCCGTTTGTTCCGCCAGCGGGACGAAACTGTCAGGCGACAGGCTACTCCCGTCAGGCTGAGGCCAGCGCGTTAGCGCCTCTGCGCCCACTATTTTCCCGCTACAGAGCGCCACAATAGGCTGGTAGTGAACCTCGAATTCGCGGTTATTGATGGCATCAAGCAGGCGGTTACGCGGTGACTGGATGCGACGCAATATCCGCAGAACAAACAGGGCGGCAAGCAGGCTTATCAGCATGCCAAACGGCAGCCAGAAAAGGAGCTGCCGGTGCCAGGTTTCCGCCAGCGGTTTTAGTGCAGCCCATGCAACAACGTTTATTCCCAGCTCCGGTACGGGCTTCATGACGTACATTGCACCGTTGTACTCAACACTGACCATCTCCTGATCTTTAATCATGTTGCGGATGTGCGGATCAAGTTTGCTGCTGCTGGAGAACACGAGATGCGTTGCGTTCGCTACCAGGGCGGCATCGATAGAAATATCGGCGAAGGGGATCACATCCACCAGCGAGGCGGGATCGACCAGTACAAGATAATGTCCTTGCCCCAGCACGGCCATGTTGCGGTTGAAACCGAGTTCATTTGGCCTCGTAAGCCACGCGCTATAGCCATCTTCCGTAATGCGCATGGGCGGCGGGAACGCGGTCGCTTTGCTGACCTGTTCCAGCGACGAGCACAGTGGTTTAAGGTTATCGGTGTAGATCACTTCCTGAACATAGAGCCACGAGAAGGCGATCCGGCGCATTTCCCGTAAATGCAAATGGCTACACGGAGGGCCTTTAAAGGTCTGCAGCTGCGTGAGTGCTTCCTTGGCCTGCCCAACAACCCTGTCCGTACGCAACAGCACGCGTGAGGCATAGCTGTCCAGCGCATCGACAAATTTTTCTTCCGCCTGGCGATGCGCCAGCCAGATACTGAGGCAAATCGGTATCAGCACAGAAAAGATCAGTATGCCAGTCACCAGGCTGACCAGATGTCGGGTTTTCATGCTGCCGTGTCCTTCCTCATATGCCCACTCCAGGGCACTGAGACGCTTGCCAGAGGAGAAAGTTTTTACCGCGAAATGATATAGTTATAGCACGTGAGCGTCATGGTTTTCGTTCCGCAGCAGCGAAATCAAAAAATATCGTCGGAAATGTGATGCACTCTCGGGGGTTGTTTTTACCGCAGAGCCTGGATATTATTTTGTTATGTTATAACAAAACATGAGTGATTCACGATGAAACCCAATATCCATCCAGCCTATCGCACCGTGGTGTTTCACGACACCAGCGCCAATGAATACTTTAAAGTTGGTTCAACCATCAAGACTGACCGCGAAATTGAACTCGACGGTGAAACCTATCCTTACATCACCATCGAGGTCTCTTCAAAATCGCATCCGTTTTATACCGGCAAACAGAAAACCTTCTCGACGGATGGCAGCGCGGCGCGCTTCCGTAAACGTTTTGGCGGCTTTCTTAATGCGAAGCGGGGGTGATCATGCAGGTACTTAACTCGTTGCGGAGTGCGAAACAGCGTCACCCGGATTGCCAGATAGTCAAACGTAAGGGACGCCTGTATGTGATTTGCAAATCAAACCCGCGCTTTAAAGCGGTGCAGGGACGTAAAAAAAGACGCTAGACGCCCGTTTCACGCCAGCTTTCCAGGGATCTTTTCTGTTTGCCATCGGCAGTAAAATTGTCGGTGGCAAGCCAGCTTTTAAAGGCGCTCGCCAGCGCTGGCCACTCTTTGTCGATAATCGAAAACCAGTCCGTGTCCCGGTTATGGCCTTTGGTGACCAGCGCCTGGCGAAAACGCCCCTCAAACAAAAAGCCCAGACGCAGCGCAGCCTTGCGGGAAGGCTCGTTCAGGCTGTTGCACTTCCACTCATAACGCCGGTAGCCCAGGGTATCGAACACGTATTGCATCAGCAGAAACTGCGCTTCGGTAGACATTGGCGTGCGGCTCAACAGCGGGGAAAAATGAACGTGTCCCACCTCCACAACGCCATTTTTGGGGTCGATACGCATCAGGGCCAGGGTTCCCACCGGGGAGCGGGTCTGATTATCGAAGACGGTAAAGTGTATCGGGTCTGATAATTCACTCACGCTTGCCACCCATGCGGCAAATTCACCTGCCGTGGCATCGGGTTCACGCAGAAGCCATGTCCAGCTTCGGGTATCCCCGGCGAGCGAATAAGCGGCAAACAGCGCACCGGCATGCTCCACCTGCAGCGGCTCAAGCCAGCAGTAGCGGCCCTGAAGGACCACCCGGGAAGGGTGCTGACGGGGCTGCCAGTCGATTAGCGCTTCGCCCACCGGTTGCCCAAACTGATTGAAAGTATTCATCTTCATCTCCGTGACGTTGTAAAGAGTTCCAGACTAGTGAAGAAGTGGTTCCTTAAAAAGTACCAACAGGCTATGTTTTGGTGGTACCACGAGGAGGGGCGATGAATATTCCAGGCGATGAACTGTATACCTTGCTGAATACGGCGCTGAAAAACCGCGGACAAGAGACGCTGCAGCGCACGCTTTATCTTTCATTGCGGGAGTACATATTGTCCGGCAGGTTACAGTCCGGTAGTCGCCTGTCTGGTTCCAGAACGCTGGCCGGGCATCTCTCCCTTTCCCGAAACACCGTTAATGGGGCACTGGAACAGCTCACCCTTGAAGGGTATCTGTTGCGTAGCCGCCAGGGAACGCGGGTGGCACCGCTGGCGGCCCGTCAGCTCGCGCAGGATTTACCGGCACCTGCGGTTGCGCTTGCCGGGCGGGTTAGCGCACTGCCTGCCCCTGTACCGCGTAGCACGCCGGTTCTGGCCTTTACGCCGGGGACACCGGCCATCAACTATTTTTCCTTGCCGCTCTGGCGGCGCCTGTACGATCGCGTGTTGCGGGAGGAGGGAAGTACCCTGTTGGGCTACGGCGATCCCGCCGGGGAACCTGCTTTGCGGGCGGCCATTGCCCGCCACCTTGCGCTTTCCCGCGGGATTGACTGCGACGCCAGCCAGATTGTGATCACCGAAGGCGCACTGGAAGGTGTGAACCTCTGCACCCTGCTATTGAGTGAGCCGGGCGATGTTGCCTGGGTGGAAGATCCCGGCTATGCCGGCGCAAAAAGCGCCTTTGTGAAAGCGGGTTTAGCCATAACGGGAATACCGGTTGATGGAGAGGGCATGTGCTGGGAAGGAACAGATGCGCCGTCCCCTTCGCTTATTTTTACTTCACCTTCACATCAGTTTCCGTACGGAAGTGTCCTCAGCGCGCGGCGGCGTCTGGCGTTACTGGATGTGGCGCGACAACATAACGCCTGGATTATCGAGGATGATTACGACAGCGAGTTTCGTTATAGCGGTGAGCCGGTACCGGCGATGCTGGGAATGATTAACCATGCGCCCGTTGTTTATCTGGGAACATTCAGCAAAACGTTATTCCCGTCGCTCAGAATGGGGTTTATGGTTTTCCCCCGGGCGCTGGCGAAAGCGGCACGCCCGGCCATCGGTTCGTTATTGCGCGGCGGGCATCGCGCCGAGCAGCGTACCCTGGCGCTGTTCATTGAAGAGGGTCACTATGCCCGCCATTTGGCAGCCATGCGCCGTCTCTATCGTAAACGCTATCGACAGTTGCGCGAGGCACTGAATGCGGAGCTTCATGTGCCACACCGGGTTCTGGCGGGGGAAGGGGGCATGCATCTGACGGTGGCGATTGACGGAATCGACGACAGGCAACTGGTGGAACAGGCCAGGGCGTATCAGCTGGCTCCTGCGGCATTGAGCGGGTATTACCTTGATACAAAACAGGGGCAGAGTGGTCTGGTATTAGGCTACGGGAACACATCGGCATCACTGTATGCGTCGGCTATCCGACGCATACAGATACTCATCACGCAACAGCAGGGCGGGAAAGGGTAAAGACATCATAGAAAGAGAGCTGGCCTTTGGTTGAGACCATTTTTTGCAGTTTCTCTTTTTGTTCGGTTTCTACCGCAGGTGAGTGCAGAATGCTGTCGATCAGCTCCGGCGGGACAAAACGGGTGTTGTACCACTCGCCGTTGTAGCAAACCCGGAAATCGAGCACGTCGATATCTTCATAACGATAGCGCGGATGCACGTCAAAAAAGAAAAACGCGTTAAACACCACAAACAGCACCACAAGCAGCCAGACGGAGTCCACCAGCGTTTCGGATTTCAGCATGACAATCAGCGTTGCCAGCCAGGCGGCATACATTGCGACAAACAGGCCTGGATGTTTGCGAATAAAGCTAATGCTAAAGCGCGGGCGATTATCGCGCTTTTCGCGGATGTTGAGATCGTCGATGGTGGCGGTAAGCAGGCGCTGTATTTCGGTCATTTTTTGCCTTCATGATTGTTGAATACAGGGGATCTGCCTATTTTAGGGGAGCCATTTGACTGAAAAAAGTAACAGTT
Organism: Enterobacter sp. A8; assembly: GCF_004296595.1. Taxonomy (NCBI): domain Bacteria; kingdom Pseudomonadati; phylum Pseudomonadota; class Gammaproteobacteria; order Enterobacterales; family Enterobacteriaceae; genus Enterobacter; species Enterobacter sp. A8. The sequence goes on along the minus strand of NZ_SCMF01000002.1, from coordinate 573,055 downwards.
ATGTGCTGAAAGACCATAACAGTTGGCTCCCCACACCTTCACAGCATTTTGATAATTTTCGCCGGATTACCCCCGACGACGGCATTGGCCGGGACATCTTTTGTCACCACAGCGCCGGAGGCGATCACCACATTATCCCCCACCGTGACGCCCGGGTTAATCACTGCCCGTCCGCCGATCCAGACATTATTGCCAATGCGCACGGGTTTACCGTATTCCACTCCGCTGTTGCGTTCTTCGGCATCCAGCGGGTGGGTGGCCGTATAAATATGCACGCCAGGCGCGAGCATACAGTTATCACCAATATGAATAGGGCAGACATCGAGCATCACGCAGTCGAAGTTAGCGTAAAATTCTTTGCCCAGGAAAATGTTATAGCCATAGTCACAACGGAAAGCTGGCTCAATATAAGCCCCTTCACTTTGCCCCAGCAGTTCCGCCAGAATCTTCTGGCGTTCTGTTTTCTCATCGGGGGCGGAGTGGTTATAGCGGTGAACCAGATGGCGGGCGCGCAGTCGGTCGGCCCGTAATGTTTCATCACCAGGACGGTAATGTTCACCCGCAATCATTTTCTGCTTTTCTACGCTCATAGGATGCCTCTCTGGGTTCGATTACCGCAGGGTAATCGGGATAAGCCGGGAAGGGAACGTTCCCGAAAAGCGCGTGTGACTAAAGTCACAACATTGTTGCTAATGATCACGTTTTACACGGAGACCTGGCTTTAACACCGGGATCGTAATTCGAAAGGTATAAACAACTAAGAGAGTGGCGTAGAACCTCTACAGACACACTGCAACAACTAACGGACAAATTTCCACACGGAAGGAGGGATTTTGTCATACAGTTTATTCATGGTCAGCTCGGCAAGGCGATGGTCAGCGGCTGAATAAAATACGGTCAGTTCATTATCAGAAAGCTCGTATTTATTTTTTTCAATCACGCGTTCGAGTGTGTCAATTGACTGACAACGTCGTAAGCGCATCAAATAATCGGTTTTTGTGAGTGGTTTATCAGACATAAATTCACCTTAGTCATTGTAATAATTTTAACAGGAAAGGCTAACCGGGTTAGCTCTGCTCACGTTGACGAAACAGCGGAATAGCCGGTTTCCAGATTTACGCCATTTCTGCAAATCCTGCGCGTTAATGCCGTAGCTGCTGAACAACATAAAGGTGTCATCCAGGTATTCGTCAATTTGCTCAATCAGTTTATTATCTTCATTGTACTTAATTTTATAATTAAGTGCGAAGGTCGCGATATGCTCTATCAACTCATTCAATTGCAAATTGATGGCCGATGTTGGATCGTTCACCCAGCCATGATTACTTTCATCAAGATTGGCAAGGCAGTCATGGTACAAGGATTCGCAGAGAAATTTCAACTGCGCGATATCATGCCTTTTTGGCGAGTACTCGTCCATAGCGCATCCCCTTCTGAGTGATTTCTTACTCACCGAACATCATTGTCGGGATGGATACAACCTACTTAGCTCTACGGGTGCTGTGCTCCTGTTCACTCTAACTATAAGCCACTCTGATCAGGATTTCACCGCGCTATTACGAAAAATTACAATTAAAATCAGAGTCTGCGAGCGTTTACGCAATAGTACATCCTAAGATGAACACTTTTATCCAAATTAACGCTGGTTTTTTTTCGCTTCCTTACGTTTCATTGATTTAGCGTAAACACGCGGAAAAAGTCCGGATTCAGAATTTTCTTTGTATGGACTTGTTATTAGGAATATTCCTAATAAGTTAAGCGGCGAAATGGAATTAAAACAATCCTGAGTTCGCCCATTAAGTTTTCTGCTAATTATGATATGCCTTTTAAACATGGCATAAAATAAATAAAACGACAATAAGCGTATTTTATGATTTTTTTCAGAAATGAAAAAGGCCGCTAATGCGGCCTTTTTATCATGTGAAACCGGTATCAGTGAGGTTCTACCGAATGACTGTGTTCAATATCTTCATTCTTCCGGCTGAAGCGGCGGCGAACCACCACAAAGAACACCGGTACGAAGAAGATAGCCAGTACGGTCGCGGTGATCATACCGCCCATTACCCCGGTACCTACCGCGTTCTGTGCGCCGGAACCCGCACCAGAGCTGATAACCAGCGGCAGTACCCCGAGGATAAATGCCAGTGAGGTCATCAGAATAGGACGCAGACGCATACGAACAGCTTCAAGCGTGGCTTCGATCAGGCCTTTACCTTCTTTCTCCATCAGATCTTTGGCGAATTCGACGATAAGTATCGCGTTCTTCGCCGACAAGCCAATGGTTGTCAGCAGACCTACCTGGAAGTACACGTCGTTGGTCAGCCCACGGAACGTTGCGGCCAGCAGCGCACCGATAACCCCCAATGGCACCACCAGCATAACGGAGAACGGAATTGACCAGCTCTCATACAGTGCCGCCAGACACAGGAACACCACAATCAGTGAAATGGCGTACAGGGCAGGGGCCTGGTTACCGGACAGACGTTCCTGATAGGACATACCGGTCCAGTCATAGCCAATACCCGCAGGCAGCTTGCTGGCCAACTCTTCCATCAGGTTCATGGCTTCACCGGTGCTTCGACCCGGCGCGGCCTGACCCAGAATTTCCATAGATGGCAGCCCGTTATAACGTTCCAGACGCGGTGAACCGTATTCCCAGCGCGACGTCGAGAAGGCTGAGAACGGCACCATCTGGCCATCGCTGCCGCGAACGTACCAGTTGTTGATATCGTTCGGCAACATACGGTATTGCGCTTCAGACATCACGTACACTTTCTTCACACGACCGCGGTCGATGAAGTCGTTAACGTAGCTACCGCCCCAGGCTGCGCCCAGTGTGGTGTTGATGTCGCTGATGGATACACCCAGCGCCTGCGCTTTCTCCTGGTCGATGTCGATCTTGTACTGCGGCGTATCTTCCAGGCCGTTAGGACGCACGCCGACCAGCAGATCAGGGTGTTTAGCCACTTCGCCAAACAGCTGGTTACGCGCCTGAGTCAGTTTCTCGTGGCCCAGACCGCCCTGGTCAATCAGCTGGAAGTCGAAACCGGTCGCCGTACCCAGTTCAACGATCGCTGGCAGGTTAAAGGCGAAGACCATCGCATCTTTAATCTGCGAGAAGGTGCCCATTGCACGGCCGGTGATCGCTTCAACCTTGTTCTCTTCGCCCGGACGTTCAGACCAGTCTTTCAGTGAAACGAAGGCGATACCGGTGTTCTGGCCACGACCCGCAAAGCCAAAGCCGTTAACCGCAAACACGGATTCAACGTTCGCTTTTTCTTTGGTGAGGTAGTAGTCCGTCACTTCATCCAGCACTTTCTGGGTACGTTCTTGCGATGCACCCGCCGGAAGCTGCGCCATCGTCAGGAATACGCCCTGGTCTTCATCTGGCAGGAACGAGCTTGGCAGACGAACGAACAGATAGGCCATGCCCACCACGATGATAATATAGAGCAGCAGATAACGACCGGTGCTGCGCAGAATGTTCCCTACGCTGTCGGTATAGTGGTGCGTACTCTTATCAAACATGCGGTTAAACCAGCCGAAGAACCCTTTGTGCTCGCCGTGACCACCTTTCTGAATCGGTTTCAGCATGGTTGCACACAGCGCAGGCGTCAGGATCAGCGCCACCAGCACCGACAGCGCCATCGCAGAAACGATAGTGATGGAGAACTGACGGTAAATCGCACCGGTAGAGCCCCCGAAGAAGGCCATCGGAATAAATACGGCGGACAGCACCATCGCGATACCGACCAGCGCGCCCTGGATCTGGCCCATGGATTTACGGGTTGCTTCCTTCGGCGGCAGACCTTCTTCCGCCATGACGCGCTCGACGTTTTCTACCACCACGATGGCGTCATCCACCAGCAAGCCGATGGCGAGCACCATCCCGAACATCGTCAGGGTATTTATCGAGTAGCCAAATATTGCCAGTATGGCGAAGGTTCCGAGCAAGACGACCGGTACGGCGATGGTTGGAATCAGCGTCGCGCGGAAGTTCTGCAGGAACAGATACATCACCAGGAAGACCAGGATGATCGCTTCTACCAGGGTTTTAACCACTTCGTGAATCGAAATTTTAACGAACGGCGTGGTGTCATACGGATAAACGATCTTCAGACCTGACGGGAAGAACGGTTCCATCTTCTTCAGTTCTGCACGGATAGCCGTTGCGGTGTCCAGGGCGTTAGCACCGGTCGCCAGTTTGATACCCAGACCGGAAGCCGGTTTACCGTTAAACTTCGCAATGATGTCGTAGTTTTCGCCACCCAGCTCCACTTTTGCCACGTCACGCAGGCGAACCTGCGAACCGTCCTGATTCACTTTCAGCAGAATTTTGCTGAATTCATCGGCGGAGGTCAGACGGGTTTGCGCGATGATGGACGCGTTAAGCTGCTGGCCTTTCACCGGCGGCGTACCGCCTAACTGACCGGCTGCAACCTGGGCGTTCTGCGCTTTAATGGCGTTGATGACGTCAACCGGCGTCAGCTGGAAGTTGTTCAGTTTGTTCGGGTCCATCCAGATACGCATCGCGTACTGGGAACCAAACAGCTGAACGTCACCCACACCTGAAGTACGGCTGATGGCGTCCTTCATGTTGGCGCCCACGTAGTCGGAAATATCCTCCTGCGTCATGGTGCCGTTGGTGTTGATAACGCCAACAACCATCAGGAAGCTACTGGACGATTTCTCGACGCTCACACCCTGCTGTTGTACTTCCTGCGGCAGCAGCGGCATCGCCAGCTGCAGTTTGTTCTGCACCTGAACCTGCGCGATGTCAGCATCAGTACCAGACTCGAAGGTCAGGGTGATCTGAACCGTACCGGTGGAGTCACTGTTTGAGGACATGTACATCAGGTTATCGATACCGTTCATGTTCTGTTCGATAACCTGCGTAACGGTATCCTGCACCGTTTTCGCATCCGCCCCCGGGTAGGTTGCGGAGATCGTCACCGCCGGTGGCGCAATGGTCGGATATTGCGCAACAGGCAGCTTCAGGATCGCAAGTCCCCCGGCCAGCATGATAATAATGGCGATCACCCATGCGAATATGGGGCGATCGATAAAGAAATTAGGCATGTCTTAACGGCTCCTGTTTAAGTTAAGACTTGGTTTGTTCTGACTGGCCAGCGGCCGAAGCTTGTTGTTTATCGTCAGACTTCACTTCCTGTGCTTTAACCTGCGCGCCAGGACGAACTTTTTGCAAACCAGTAACAATCACGCGATCGCCATCTTTCAGACCGTCCGTCACCAGCCATTTATCGCCAATCGCCTGCGTAGCAGTGATATTGCGCATTTCGACTTTGTCACCAGCGCCAACAACCAGTGCGCTCGCATCGCCGCGTGGCGTACGGGTCACACCCTGCTGTGGAACCAGAAGTGCGGTTGGGTTAGTGCCTTCTTCCAGACGTGCGCGAACGAACATACCTGGCAACAGGGTGTGGTCAGGGTTCGGGAAGATCGCACGTAAGGTGATGGAACCGGTGGTCTGGTCGACCGTCACATCAGAGAATTCCAGCGTGCCCGCCTGTGGATATTTGATGCCGTCGTTAGTGACCAGCTCCACTTTGGCTTTACCGTTCTCCTGCTTCAGGGTGCCGTTTGCCAGCTCTTGTTTCAGTCGCAGGAAATCGTTGCTGGACTGCGTCACGTCAACGTAGATCGGATCAAGCTGCTGCACGGTTGCCATCGCTGTGGCCTGACCGTTTTGCACCAGTGCCCCTTCCGTCACGGAGGATTTACCAATACGACCGCTGATAGGGGAGGTCACTTTGGTATAGGCCAGGTTGATGCGCGCGGTTTCGACAGCTGCTTTTGCTGCCACAACGGCCGCGTTAGCCTGCTGTGCATCCGCCAGGGCTGTGTCGTAGTCCTGTTGGCTGATGTACTGCGTACCGAGCAGTTTTTTGTAACGATTCAACGTCAGCTGAGAGATTTTGGCCGCCGCTTCCGCTTTCGCCAGGTCGCCTTTCGCGCTTTCATACGACGCCTGATACGTTGCGGGATCAATCTGATACAGAGACTCACCGGCTTGCACATCGCCGCCTTCGGTAAAGTTACGTTTCAGGATAATGCCGCTCACCTGAGGACGAACTTCTGCAATGCGATAAGCACTTGTGCGGCCAGGCAATTCGGTGGTGATCTGAAGAGGTTCGGATTTGAGCGTCACAACGCCAACTTCTGGCATCTGCTGCGCTCCTTGTTGAGCCTGTTTGTCGTCACATCCTGTAAGCGCTAAGCTGCCTGAGAGCATCAGAACGACCGCCAGAGGCGTTAACCCTCTGTTTTTGTTCATATGTAAACCTCGAGTGTCCGATTTCAAATTGATCAATGGTCCTGAGTCCAAAAACCCATTGCTGCGTTTATATTATCGTCATGCTATGGTACATACATTCACAAATGTATGTAAATCTGACGCCTGTAAATTCACCCACTTATGGCACGAAAAACCAAACAACAAGCGCTTGAAACCCGACAACACATTTTGGATGTGGCAATCCGCTTATTTTCTCAGCAAGGTGTTTCGTCAACCTCGCTGGCACAGATTGCTCAGGCCGCTGGCGTTACGCGGGGAGCGATTTACTGGCATTTTAAAGACAAGTCAGATCTGTTCAGTGAAATCTGGGAGCTTTCAGAGTCCAGCATTAGCGATCTCGAGAGTGAGTATCGGGCAAAATTCCCTGACGATCCACTCTCAGTATTAAGAGAAATATTAGTATATATCCTTGAAGCGACGGTAGTTGAAGAGCGCCGTCGGTTAATGATGGAAATTATTTTCCATAAATGTGAGTTTGTGGGAGAGATGGCTGTTGTGCAGCAGGCGCAACGCAGCCTCAGCCTGGAAAGCTATGACCGCATTGAACAGAACCTGAACCAGTGCATGCAGGCTAAACTGCTACCGGCCAATCTCCTGACCCGCCGGGCGGCTATTCTGATGCGCAGCTACATTTCGGGCCTGATGGAAAACTGGCTTTTCGCCCCGCAATCCTTTGACTTAAAAGCGGAAGCCCGCAGCTACGTGGCGATTTTACTGGAAATGCTACAGCTCTGCCCGACGCTGCGCAGCGACGCGCCTTCGCTCACTGCCTGAGCCATTTCCAGGATTTATCTCAGAGGCTCACGTTCGCGCTATTCTGCTTCAGGCGAGCGTGATATTCTGCACGCCGGACTATTTTCGGTCATCTTCTGACATCACTCACGACTATGCTGCACACCAATCGCTCGCAACATCCTGTTCTTGCACTACTCTTCGCGACGCTGTTTTTCTTCGCAACGGCACCGCTTTCCTGGGCCCGCGCCGATAACGGCAATGACATTCCATCACGTGCTGATGTTCAGTCGCAGCTCGACGCCCTGAATAAACAAAAAGATCTCACGCCGCAGGACAAACTCGTTCAGCAGGATCTGACGGAAACGCTGGAATCACTGGATAAAATCGATCGCGTTAAAGCGGAAACCACCCAGCTTCGTCAGAAGGTGGCGCAGGCGCCTGAAAACATGCGTAAAGCAACGGATTCGCTAAATGCCCTGAGCGACGTGGATAACGACGACGAAACGCGCAAAACGCTGGCAACGCTGTCGCTGCGTCAGCTGGAGTCGCGCGTCGCACAACTGCTCGACGATCTGCAAACTGCACAGTCGGATCTCGCCACCTACAACAGTCAGCTTGTCTCTTTGCAGACTCAGCCCGAGCGCGTACAAAACGCGATGTACGCCGCGTCTCAGCAACTGCAGCAAATCCGCAATCGCCTGAACGGCACCACGGTGGGTGAAGGCACGCTGCGCCCGACGCAGCAAACGCTGCTGCTGGTTCAGCAGTCGTTACTGAATGCGCAGATTGAACAGCAGCGTAAAAGCCTGGAAGGGAATACGGTGCTGCAGGACACGCTACAAAAACAGCGTGATTACGTGACCGCCAACATTAACCGTCTGGAACATCAGCTTCAGCTATTGCAGGAGGCGGTGAACAGCAAGCGCCTGACGCTGACGGAAAAAACCGCCCAGGAGGCGGTATCGCCGGACGAAACCGCCCGCATCCAGGCCAATCCGCTGGTGAAGCAGGAGCTCGACGCGAACCATCAGCTGAGCGAGCGTCTGATTCAGGCGACCGAAAACGGTAACTCGCTGGTTCAACAGAACATTAAAGTTAAAAACTGGCTGGACCGCGCGCTCCAGGCGGAACGTAATATCAAAGAGCAAATTGCGGTGCTGAAAGGCAGCCTTCTGCTGTCACGCATTCTTTACCAGCAACAGCAGACGCTGCCCTCTGCCGACGAGCTGGAGGACATGACCAACCGCATTGCGGATTTACGTCTGGAACAGTTTGACGTCAACCAGCAGCGCGATGCCCTTTTCCAGAGCGATACCTTTGTCGCCAAAATAGAAGAGGGTCACTCCAGTGAAGTGAACCCGGAAGTGCACGACGCGCTGTTGCAGGTGGTGGATATGCGCCGCGAGCTGCTTGACCAGCTCAATAAACAGCTGGGTAACCAGCTGATGATGGCGATTAACCTGCAGATCAACCAGCAGCAGCTGGTGAGCGTTTCTAAAAGTCTGCAGGAGATTTTAACCCAGCAGATTTTCTGGGTTAACAGCAACAAGCCGATGGACTGGGACTGGGTTAAATCCTTCCCCGAAACGCTGAAAACGCAGATTAAAAGCATGAAAATCACCGGGAACTGGGAGAAAGCCTGGCCCGCGGTGATGATTGCCTTCCTGGCGGGATTACCGCTGCTGCTGATTGCGGGCGTGATCCGCTGGCGTCTGGGATGGCTGAAGAACTATCAGGCGAAGCTGGCCTCAGAAGTGGGGCAACTGCGAAATGACAGCCAGCTGCATACACCAAAAGCGATTCTGATCGATCTCATTCGCGCGCTGCCGGTGTGCCTGATCATCCTTGCTGTTGGCCTGATCCTGCTCACCATGCAGCTCAACGTCAGCGATTTGCTGTGGGCTTTCAGTAAAAAGCTGGCCCTGTTCTGGCTGGTGTTTGGTCTGTGCTGGAAGGTGCTGGAAAAAGACGGCGTGGCGGTGCGTCACTTCAATATGCCACAGCAACTGACCAGCCACTGGCGTCGTCAGATTGTCCGCATCAGCCTGGCGCTCCTGCCGCTGCACTTCTGGTCGGTGGTTTCCGAGCTTTCTCCGCTGCATCTGATGGATGACGTTCTGGGTCAGCTGGTCATTCTGCTGAACCTGCTGTTGATTGCCATCCTGATGTGGCCGATGTGCCGCGATAGCTGGCGTGATAAAGAGTCCCACAACCTGCGCCTCGCCACCGTCACGGTGCTGGCAATCATTCCGCTGGCGCTGATGGTGCTCACGGCGACGGGCTACTTCTACACCACGCTGCGCCTGTCTGGCCGCTGGATAGAAACCGTCTATCTGGTGATCGTCTGGAACCTGCTCTACCAGACCGTACTACGCGGTCTGAGCGTGGCGGCTCGCCGTATCGCTTATCGCCGCGCCATTGCGCGTCGTCAGCATCAGGTGAAAGAGGGCGCCGAAGGCGCGGAGCCGCAGGAAGAGCCGACCATCGCGCTGGAGCAGGTTAACCAGCAGACGCTGCGTATCACCATGCTGGTGATGATCGCCCTGTTCGCGGTGATGTTCTGGGCCATCTGGTCTGATTTGATTACTGTCTTTGCCTATCTCGACAGTATCACTCTCTGGCAGTACAGCGGGACCGAAGCAGGCGCTGCGGTGATGAAGAGCGTCACCATGGGCAGCCTGCTGTTTGCGGTGGTGTCGTCGATGGTGGCCTGGGCGCTGATTCGAAACCTGCCGGGTCTGCTGGAGGTGCTGGTGCTGTCGCGCCTGAACCTGCGTCAGGGGGCGTCCTATGCCATTACCACCATCCTCAACTACGTCATTATTATTGTCGGGGCGATGACAGTCTTCGGCTCGCTGGGCGTGTCATGGGACAAACTGCAGTGGCTGGCGGCAGCGCTCTCTGTGGGTCTCGGTTTTGGCCTCCAGGAGATTTTCGGTAACTTCGTTTCCGGCCTGATCATCCTGTTCGAACGTCCGGTGCGAATTGGCGATACGGTGACCATCGGGACCTTCTCCGGTACCGTCAGCAAGATCCGCATTCGTGCGACCACCATTACCGACTTCGATCGCAAAGAGGTGATCATCCCGAACAAAGCGTTCGTGACCGAGCGTTTGATCAACTGGTCGCTCTCTGATACGACGACGCGTGTGGTGATCCGCCTCGGCGTAGCCTACGGTTCGGATCTGGATAAGGTGAAAGAGGTATTGCTGAAGGCCGCAAAAGAGCATCCAAAGGTTATGCACGAGCCGGCGCCAGACGTCTTCTTCACCACCTTTGGGGCGAGCACGCTGGATCACGAGCTGCGTTTATACGTGCGTGAGCTTCGCGATCGCAGCTACACCGTGGATGAACTGAACCGCTCCATCGACCGTCTGTGCCGTGAAAACAATATCAATATTGCTTTCAACCAGCTTGAGGTTCACCTGCATAACGAGAAAGGTGACGAGCATACGGAAGTGAAGCGTGAGATTAAGGGTGACGATCCGACTCCCGCCTGAACTATTTTCCCTCTCCCTGTGGAAGAGGGTTAGGGTGAGGGCAACCGGCCTTCACCTTTCCCTCAAAATCCCGCCGCACAATCTCCAGTGCCTTCAGCACCGTCTCAGCCGGGATCTCATGATTCTCCAGCAGCATAATCAAATCGACGGCCAGTTTGACCTCATCGGGGGCATTTTCCAGCGACATGTGTGGCTCCTTTTAACGGGTCAGGCGTTCAATGACGCGTTCGATCTCATCCAGCGCATGACGGCAACGGACAAGACGTCCATCCAGCGCGTCGATTTCGCGCATCAATAACTGCTGCTCTTCCAGCGTTTCACTGTTGTTCAGACGTGCTTCCCGCTCGCGCTTCATCTCAAAGAGACGGCGTTCAAACTCCTGGTGCTCCAGCCGTTTTCGCTGCCATTTACCGAGGCCGGGCGACGCGCTATCCCAGGTACGCAGGGGCCAGGCTGCGATCTCCCGGTGCAAAGCGGTGATCTGACTGGTGAGATGCTCCGCAAGCCAGGCCACCTGCTCATGTTTACCGTCATTCACGGCCTGTCGCAGTTCGTCGAGGTTGATCTGCGCCTCATCAAGATAGTCTTTCATCAGCGTACTTCGCGTATGAAATAACTGCCGGTCAAAGCGCGGTTTGAGCGTCGCATGCTGCATCAACGGTGACGCCTGCGTGCGCAGGGCAACGAGCTGATTTTGCAGCGTCTCTAAAAGCAGGGCTATTTTCAAGGCGCGCTCCAGTGGTAAAGTAGCCGTTCAGTTTGATAACGATTCGCATTATGCAGCGTACTATTTTAATCATCATTGGCTGGCTGGCGGTAGTGTTAGGCACCCTGGGCGTGGTTTTGCCACTTTTGCCCACGACGCCGTTTATTCTGCTGGCAGCCTGGTGTTTTGCCCGCTCATCCCCGCGTTTTCATCACTGGCTGCTGTATCGCTCGTGGTTTGGCGGCTATCTGCGCCACTGGCAGAAACACCGGGCCATGCCGCCTGGCGCAAAGCCGCGTGCGATTGCAGTCATCCTCATCACCTTCGCCATTTCATTATGGCTGGTGAAAATGATGTGGGTGCGGATCCTGCTGCTGGTTATCCTGACCTGCCTGCTTATCTTCATGTGGCGGATCCCCGTGGTTGATGAAAAGCAACAAAAGCACTGAAGCCTTATAATGGCTGTTGCAATTATTGCGCGCAGCCAGTAAATTCGACCGTTTTCGAGCACAGGCGCGCCTGGTTAAAGGTTAAGCAATTGTTACCTTTGCCGCCTCTTTGCGCGCTGTGAGTAACACTGTTTCATTTAGGCACAAACCGATGACCGCAACTGCACAGCAGCTTGAATATCTGAAAAACAGCATCAAAAGCATCCAGGACTATCCAAAACCTGGCATTCTTTTCCGTGATGTCACCAGCTTGCTGGAAGACCCGAAAGCGTACGCGCTCAGCATTGAACTGCTGGTAGAGCGTTATAAAAACGCCGGGATCACCAAAGTAGTAGGTACCGAAGCCCGTGGCTTCCTGTTTGGCGCACCGGTGGCGCTGGCAATGGGCGTAGGTTTTGTGCCAGTGCGTAAGCCGCGCAAACTGCCGCGTGAAACCATCGCGGAGAGCTATGAGCTGGAATACGGCACCGATCAGCTGGAAATCCACGTTGATGCCATTAAGCCTGGCGACAAAGTGCTGGTGGTGGACGATCTGCTGGCAACCGGTGGCACTATCGAAGCGACCGTGAAGCTGATTCGTCGCCTGGGTGGTGAAGTGACCGATGCGGCCTTCATCATCAATCTGTTCGATCTGGGCGGCGAACAGCGCCTGGAAAAACAGGGTATTACCAGCTACAGCCTGGTGCCTTTCCCGGGTCATTAATCCCGTTTCTCACAACCTCGCTCAATGGGTGAGGTTGTGATAGCATTCCCCTCCATTAATTCACCTTCCAGCGTTGCAGAGCCTGCCCATGAGTTATCAGGTGTTAGCCCGTAAATGGCGACCACAAACCTTTGCCGACGTTGTCGGTCAGGAACATGTGCTGACGGCCCTGGCGAACGGCTTGTCGCTAGGTCGTATCCATCACGCCTATCTCTTCTCCGGTACCCGCGGCGTCGGTAAAACCTCTATTGCCCGTTTGCTGGCAAAAGGTCTGAACTGCGAAACCGGGATCACCGCCACGCCGTGTGGCGTGTGTGACAACTGCCGTGAGATCGAGCAGGGGCGCTTTGTCGATCTGATCGAGATCGACGCCGCCTCGCGCACCAAAGTTGAAGATACCCGTGACCTGCTGGATAACGTGCAGTACGCCCCGGCGCGTGGCCGCTTCAAGGTCTATCTGATCGATGAAGTGCACATGCTGTCACGTCACAGCTTCAACGCCCTGCTGAAAACGCTGGAAGAGCCGCCTGCGCATGTGAAATTCCTGCTGGCTACCACCGATCCGCAAAAGCTGCCGGTGACGATTCTGTCGCGCTGTTTGCAGTTCCATCTGAAGGCGCTGGACGTTGAACAGATCCGTACTCAGCTGGAACACATTCTCGACGAAGAGAACATTGTCCACGAGCCGCGCGCCCTGCAACTGCTGGCCCGTGCAGCGGACGGCAGCCTGCGCGATGCGCTCAGCCTGACGGATCAAGCCATTGCCAGCGGTGACGGTAAACTGTCGACGGAGGCGGTCAGCACCATGCTCGGCACGCTGGACGACGACCAGGCGCTCTCCCTGATTGAAGCCACGATCGCCGCGAACGGTGAGCGCGTCATGTCGCTGGTAAATGCCGCTGCAGCCCGTGGCGTCGAGTGGGAAGCCTTGCTGGTCGAGATGCTTAGCCTGCTGCACCGTGTAGCGATGCTGCAGCTCTCTCCGTCAGCAATGGGGGCGGATATGGCGGCCATTGAACAGCGGATGCGTGAACTTGCGCGAACCGTGCCGCCTGCTGACGTACAGCTTTATTACCAGACCTTGCTGATTGGCCGTAAAGAGCTGCCGTTTGCGCCGGATCCTAGAATGGGCGTTGAAATGACGCTGCTGCGTGCGCTGGCGTTCCACCCGCGTATGCCGCTGCCAGAGCCTGAAGTGCCCCGGCAATCATTCGCCCCGACCGCCCCGACGGCAGTGATGTCGCCGCAGCAGGTGCCAGCACAGCCGGCAGCGCCGCCGCCGCAAAATGTACCGCTGTCGGATGCCACCAGTTCGGTGCTTGCCGCCCGCAGCCAGTTGCAGCGAGCGCAGGGAGCAACCAAACCAAAAAAGAGTGAACCGGCAGCGCCAGGAAGAGCGCGGCCGGTTAACAACGCCGCGCTTGAACGACTGGCCTCGGTAACGGAGCGCGTACAGGCGCGCCCGGCACCGTCCGCGCTCGAGCAAAAAGCCCCGGTGAAAGAAGAGGCTTACCGCTGGAAGTCGACGACCATCGTCGAAGAGGTGAAGAAAGAGGTTGCCACGCCAAAAGCGCTGAAGAAAGCGCTGGAGCATGAAAAAACACCGGAGCTTTCCGCGAAGCTCGCGGAAGAGTCTATCGCGCGTGACGCCTGGGCCGCTGAGGTCAGTAAACTGCAACTGCCTAAGCTGGTCGAGCAGGTCGCGCTGAATGCCTGGAAAGAGCAGGACGGTAATCAGGTGCGTCTGCATCTGCGTCCCGGTCAACGGCACCTGAACTCCCCCGGCGCACAAAAAGCACTGGCGGAGGCGCTGGCCACATTGCAGGGTGCACCGGTTGAATTGACTATCATTGAAGATGATAATCCGGCGGTGCGAACGCCACTGGAGTGGCGCCAGGCCATTTATGAAGAGAAACTCGCGCAGGCGCGTGAGTCGATTATTGCGGATAACAACATCCAGACCCTGCGCCGGTTCTTCGACGCCGATCTGGATGAAGAGAGTATTCGCCCCATTTGATCGTGAGTCTGACTTACGGTTGTCATCGTTAAACGTGAAAGAGAGAGAAGCCTATGTTTGGTGGAAAAGGCGGTCTGGGTGGCCTGATGAAGCAGGCTCAGCAGATGCAGGAAAAAATGCAGAAGATGCAGGAAGAGATCGCTCAGCTGGAAGTCACGGGTGAATCCGGTGCCGGTCTGGTCAAGGTGACCATCAACGGTGCGCATAACTGCCGCCGCGTTGAAATCGATCCAAGCCTGCTCGAAGACGACAAAGAGATGCTGGAAGATCTGGTTGCAGCCGCGTTCAACGATGCCGCTCGCCGTATCGACGAAACCCAGAAAGAGAAAATGGCCTCTGTATCCAGCGGTATGCAACTGCCGCCGGGCTTCAAGATGCCGTTCTGATGCAAACCAGTCCGCTGCTCACGCAGTTAATGGAAGCGTTGCGCTGCCTGCCGGGCGTAGGCCCGAAGTCGGCGCAGCGTATGGCGTTTACGCTATTGCAGCGCGACCGCAGCGGCGGGATGCGCCTGGCGCAGGCTCTGACCCGCGCCATGTCAGAAATTGGTCACTGTGCGGATTGCCGTACTTTTACCGAGCAGGACGTCTGTAATATTTGCTCGAATCCGCGTCGTCAGGAGAACGGTCAGATTTGCGTGGTGGAGAGTCCGGCGGACATCTATGCCATCGAACAAACCGGGCAGTTCTCTGGCCGCTATTTCGTGCTGATGGGGCATCTCTCCCCGCTGGACGGTATTGGCCCGGATGATATCGGTCTTGATCGCCTTGAACAGCGTCTGGAGTCCGAGACCATCAAAGAGGTGATCCTCGCCACCAACCCCACGGTGGAAGGGGAGGCAACCGCCAACTACATCGCCGAGCTGTGCGCGCAGTACGGCGTTGACGCCAGCCGTATCGCTCACGGCGTGCCGGTTGGCGGCGAGCTGGAGATGGTTGACGGCACCACGCTGTCGCACTCTCTGGCCGGACGTCACAAGATTATTTTCTGACCAAACGGAGGCGGCATTCGCAGCCTCCGCTTGAAAATTTCCCTGCTTATCCCCATCTCTCCCTCAACGTTTTACAACCCCATTAAATGGCATTGTTGAGGTCGACTTAGATGAAAGGACAAGAAACCCGTGGTTTCCAGTCAGAAGTAAAACAGCTTCTGCACCTGATGATCCATTCCCTGTATTCCAACAAAGAAATCTTCCTGCGTGAGCTGATTTCCAACGCCTCCGATGCGGCGGACAAGCTGCGTTTCCGCGCGCTGTCTAACCCGGATCTGTATGAAGGCGACGGCGAGCTGCGCGTGCGCGTCTCTTTCAATAAAGAGAACCGTACCCTGACCATCGCCGATAACGGCATCGGCATGAACCGCGACGAGGTGATCGACCACCTCGGGACTATCGCCAAATCCGGGACCAAAGCGTTCCTGGAATCAATGGGCTCTGACCAGGCGAAAGACAGCCAGCTGATCGGCCAGTTCGGTGTGGGCTTCTATTCGGCGTTTATCGTGGCGGACAAAGTGACCGTGCGTACACGAGCGGCGGGCGACAGCGCGGAAAACGGCGTGTTCTGGGAATCTAAAGGTGAAGGTGAATACACCGTTGATGACATCACCAAAGCGGATCGCGGCACCGAAATCACCCTGCACCTGCGCGAAGGCGAAGACGATTTCCTGAACGACTGGCGCGTGCGCTCCATCATCAGCAAATATTCCGACCACATTGCCCTGCCGGTTGAGATTGAAAAACAGGAAGAGAAAGACGGTGAAACCGTGGTCTCCTGGGAGAAAATCAACAAGGCGCAGGCCCTGTGGACGCGCAATAAGGCTGAAATCAAGGACGACGAATACAACGAGTTCTACAAACACATCGCCCACGACTTTACCGATCCGCTGACCTGGAGCCATAACCGTGTGGAAGGTAAGCAGGAGTACACCAGCCTGCTGTATATCCCGTCGCAGGCGCCGTGGGATATGTGGAACCGCGATCACAAGCACGGTCTGAAGCTTTACGTTCAGCGTGTCTTCATCATGGACGACGCCGAGCAGTTCATGCCGAATTACCTGCGCTTTGTCCGTGGCCTGATAGATTCCAACGATCTGCCGCTGAACGTCTCCCGTGAAATTCTGCAGGACAGCACCGTGACCCGCAACCTGCGTAACGCGCTGACCAAACGTACGCTGCAGATGCTGGAAAAACTGGCGAAAGACGACGCGGAAAAATACCAGACCTTCTGGAAGCAGTTTGGCCTGGTGCTGAAAGAAGGCCCGGCGGAAGACACCGCGAACGTAGAAGCGATCGCCAAACTGCTGCGCTTTGCCTCTACGCACACTGACTCCTCCGCGCAGACCGTGTCGCTGGAAGAGTACGTTTCCCGCATGAAAGAAGGGCAGGAGAAGATCTACTACATCACCGCCGACAGCTACGCCGCGGCGAAGAGCAGCCCACACCTGGAGCTGCTGCGTAAGAAAGGCATCGAAGTGCTGCTGCTTTCTGACCGCATCGACGAGTGGATGATGAACTACCTGACCGAGTTCGACGGTAAGCCATTCCAGTCTGTTGCCAAAGCCGATGAATCCATCGACAAGCTGGCGGATGAAGTAGATGAAAGCGCGAAAGAAGCCGAGAAGGCGCTGGAGCCGTTCGTTGAGCGCGTGAAAACCCTGCTGGGCGATCGTGTGAAAGAGGTGCGCTTCACCCACCGTCTGACCGATACGCCGGCGATTGTGACTACCGATGCGGACGAAATGGGTACCCAGATGGCGAAACTGTTCGCCGCGGCAGGTCAGGCGATGCCAGAAGTGAAATATATCTTCGAGCTGAACCCGGATCACCCGCTGGTGAAACGCGCGGCGGATACCCAGGACGAAACCCGCTTTGCCGAGTGGGTTGAACTGCTGCTGGATCAGTCTCTGCTGGCCGAGCGCGGCACGCTGGAAGATCCTAACCTCTTCATTAAACGTGTGAATGCGCTGCTGCTGGCGTAATTGACCACGCCTCCCCTGGTCTTCTCCCTCTCCCCGTGGGAGAGGGCCGGGGTGAGGGCACCAGACCGCACTCCCCCAAATTATCTCCCCCCATTAACCGTTTCAGCCCTCCCGCCTTCCTTGAGCCGCATCCGTTCTGGTGGTATTGTTTAGCGCTTTTGAAAAATTGAATCGACTTTTGAGGGGATTTTCGCAATGCGTATTATTCTGCTTGGCGCTCCGGGCGCGGGTAAAGGAACTCAGGCTCAGTTCATCATGGAGAAATACGGTATTCCGCAAATCTCCACCGGTGATATGCTGCGCGCCGCTGTTAAATCTGGCTCTGAGCTGGGTAAACAAGCGAAAGACATCATGGACGCTGGCAAACTGGTGACCGACGAGCTGGTTATCGCTCTGGTCAAAGAGCGCATTGCTCAGGAAGACTGCCGTAACGGTTTCCTGCTGGACGGCTTCCCACGCACCATTCCTCAGGCTGACGCCATGAAAGAAGCGGGCATCAACGTAGACTACGTGCTGGAGTTCGACGTACCAGACGAGCTGATCGTTGATCGTATCGTTGGTCGCCGTGTGCACGCTGCTTCTGGCCGCGTTTACCACATTAAATTCAACCCACCTAAGGTTGAAGGTAAAGACGACGTAACCGGCGAAGAGCTGACCACCCGTAAAGACGATCAGGAAGAGACCGTGCGTAAGCGCCTGGTGGAATACCATCAGATGACTGCGCCGCTGATCGGCTACTACACCAAAGAAGCGCAGGCGGGTAACACCAAATACGCGAAAGTTGACGGCACTAAAGCCGTGGCTGACGTTCGTGCAGAGCTGGAAAAAATCCTCGGCTAATCGCACTGCTCTCACCCGGGGCCCCGGGTGAGAATATTTCTCATCTTACCTATTACAGCAATGGGTTCCGTTTAAACGCATTTCCGCTACAATTGACAACCATTCAAATGGTTAAGAGGCGTGAATGAGTCAGGCGAAAACCGGCATCCTGCTTGCCAATCTGGGCACCCCAGAAGCACCTACGCCAGAAGCGGTAAAACGCTATCTGCGACAATTTTTAAGCGACACGCGCGTTGTGGATACCCCAAGACTGCTGTGGTGGCCATTACTGCGTGGCGTGATTCTGCCCATTCGTTCACCGCGCGTCGCCAAACTCTATCAGTCTGTCTGGATGGAAGAGGGCTCGCCGCTGATGGTCTACAGCCGTCGTCAGGAGAAAGCGCTGGCTGCCCGCCTGCCGGATATGCCTGTCGCACTCGGCATGAGCTATGGCAAACCGTCTCTGGAAAGTGCGGTCGACGCGCTGCTGGCGCAGGGGGTTGAGCACATTGTGGTGCTGGCACTCTACCCGCAGTACTCCTGCTCGACAGTCGCTGCGGTGTGGGACGAACTGGCCCGCATTCTGGCGACCCGCCGCCGCATTCCGGGCGTGACCTTTATACGCGACTACGCCGATAACGAACTCTATATCAAAGCGCTTGCCAGCAGTGCCCGCGCGTCGTTTGAAAAACACGGCGAGCCGGATCTGCTGCTGTTGTCCTATCACGGCATTCCGCAGCGTTTCGCTAACGAAGGGGATGATTATCCGCAGCGCTGTCGCGATACTACGCGTGAGCTGGTGTCCGCGCTCGGCCTGCCGCCGGAGAAGGTGATGATGACTTTCCAGTCGCGCTTTGGTCGCGAGCCGTGGTTGACACCGTATACGGACGAAACCCTCAAAATGCTCGGCGAGAAAGGCGTGAAGCATATTCAGGTAATGTCCCCGGGCTTTTCGGCCGATTGCCTGGAAACGCTGGAGGAGATCGCGGTGCAAAACCGGGAGTTTTTCCTTGAGGCTGGTGGTGAGAAGTACGAGTACATTCCGGCACTTAACGACGCTCCGGAACATATCGACATGATGGTCTCGTTGGTGACCAACAGCCGCTGATCGCACTCAGGGCCGGGTTTGTGCTACCATTCCCGGCCCATATTCTATGCACAGTTCAGACCATGAAATTTCCCGGTAAACGCAAATCCAAACACTACTTCCCTGTTGATGCCCGCGATCCGCTCCTGCAGCAAATCCAGCCTGAAAATGAAACCAGCGCGGCATGGGTCGTCGGTATCGATCAGACGCTGGTGGACATTGAAGCGAAAGTGGATGATGCGTTTGTCGCCCGTTACGGTCTGAGCGCCGGCCACTCGCTGGTGATCGAAGACGACGTTGCGGAGGCGCTCTATCAGGAGCTGGTGCGTGACAACCTGATCACCCATCAGTTTGCCGGTGGCACTATCGGCAATACCATGCACAACTACTCCGTTCTGGCAGACGACCGCTCAGTGCTGCTCGGCGTGATGTGCAGCAACATCGAAATTGGTGGCTACGCCTACCGTTACCTGTGCAATACCTCCAGCCGTACCGATCTTAACTATCTGCAGGGTGTTGACGGCCCCATTGGCCGCTGCTTTACGCTGATCGGTGAATCCGGCGAGCGTACCTTTGCCATCAGCCCTGGCCACATGAACAAGCTGCGTGCCGAGAGTATTCCCGAAGAGGTGATTGCGGGCGCGTCGGCGCTGGTGCTCACCTCCTACCTGGTGCGCTGCAAGCCGGGCGAGCCGATGCCGGAAGCCACCATGAAGGCGATTGAGTACGCGAAAAAGTACGATGTGCCGGTGGTCCTGACGCTGGGAACAAAATTTGTGATTGCCGACAACCCGGAGTGGTGGCAGGCCTTCCTGAAAGAGCATGTCTCGATTCTGGCGATGAACGAAGAAGAAGCTGAGGCTCTCACCGGCGAGAGCGATCCGCTGCTGGCCTCCGATAAAGCGCTGGACTGGGTGGATCTGGTGCTCTGCACCGCCGGACCGGTAGGGCTGTATATGGCAGGCTTCACGGAAGAAGAGAGCAAACGCAAAACCCAGCATCCGCTGCTGCCTGGCGCCATCGCCGAGTTCAACCAGTATGAGTTCAGCCGTGGCATGCGTTATAAAGACTGTGTTAATCCGCTGCGGATCTACTCGCACATCGCCCCGTACATGGGCGGCCCGGAGAAGATCATGAACACCAACGGCGCGGGCGACGGCGCGCTGGCGGCACTGCTGCATGACATCACCGCCAATGCCTACCACAAAACCAACGTGCCGAATTCCAGCAAACATAAGTTCAGCTGGCTCACCTATTCGTCGCTGGCGCAGGTATGTAAATACGCGAACCGCGTCAGTTATCAGGTGCTGAACCAGCACTCCCCGCGCTTAACGCGTGGCCTGCCGGAAAGGGAAGACAGCCTCGAAGAGGCGTACTGGGACAGGTAAAAGAAAACCCCTCACCCTAACCCTCTCCCCACAGGGGAGAGGGAACTCAAACACCCTCGCCCCTGTGGGGAGAGGGCTGGGGTGAGGGGACCAGGCCGCACAAGCTAGCCCGTCACCTCTTCTTCAACCGGCGGCTTCGCCAGCAGCGCCAGCATCGTATTCGCAATTTCGCGCTCACCCATCACCACCTGATTCGCACCCCGTTCGGTGATGTAATCCACCTCGTCGTCGTAATGGGCGCGGGCAATGATCTCAATCGTTGGGCATTTCTCACGTGCTGTGGCCACAATCTCACCCGCTTCGTAGCCGTTTGGAATGGTCAGCAGCAGCCAGCGGGCGCAGTCCAGATGCGCCAGGTTCATAATTTCTTCGTTCGCCGCATTGCCCAGCACCGCGCGAATACCGCGCTCGCGAAGCTCATCGACGCGGGTACGCGAGGTTTCAATCACCACCAGCGGGATCCCCTGCGCCATCAGCTTCTCGCCGAGCAGGCTTCCCACGCGGCCAAAGCCGACCAGCAGGGCGTGGTTGCAAATATCCACCGGGATCTGCTTCTCTTCTTCAATGGCCTCTTCGAGCGTCTGCTCTTCAAGGGTTTCGGTTTTATCGAGATATTTTTCCAGCAGCGCGAACAGCACCGGGTTCAGCATAATCGAGAGGATCGCTCCCGCCAGCACCAGGTTCTGCCCGGCCTGCGGCAGCAGGTTCAGCGCCATCCCCAGACCCGCCAGAATAAAGGCGAACTCACCAATCTGTGCCAGGCTGGCGGCGATGGTAAGAGCGGTACGCGGCGAGTGGCCGAACATTCGCACCAGGAAAAAGGCGGCGACCGACTTACCAAAGATGATAATCGCCAGCGTCCCCAGTACGGCCAGCGGCTGCTGAACCAGAATCATCGGATCAAACAGCATCCCGACGGAGACAAAGAACAGCACCGCGAAGGCATCACGCAGGGGGAGGGTGTCGTGCGCCGCTCGGTGGCTCAGTTCGGATTCGTTCAGCACCATCCCGGCGAAGAACGCGCCAAGGGCAAAGGAGACGTCAAAGAGCTCCACTGCACCAAAGGCAATCCCCAGCGCCAGCGCAAGGACGGAAAGGGTGAACAGTTCACGCGAGCCGGTGGCCGCGCTGCGCGACATGATCCACGGCACCAGACGGCGGCCTACCAGCATCATGATGGCGATAAACGCCACCACTTTTCCGATGGTGATGCTCATATCCAGCGCCAGCGAGGCAAAGCCGAGGGTGTCTTTTTCCATCATTCCGGCGACGGCAGGCAGCAGGACCAGCGTCAGCACCATCACCAGATCTTCAACAATCAGCCAGCCGATTGCGATTTGTCCGCGCTGGCTGTCTATCAACTGCCTCTCTTCAAGCGCGCGCAGCAGCACCACGGTACTGGCGGTTGAGAGACACAGCCCAAATACGATGCCGGTCATTAACGACCAGCCCAGTACGGCTGAAAGCGCCATGCCCAGCAGCGTCGCCACCCCTATCTGGGCGATCGCTCCCGGTATGGCGATCGACTTTACCGCCATCAGGTCCTTCAGGGAAAAATGCAGCCCCACGCCAAACATCAGCAGAATCACGCCCAGTTCCGCCAGTTCAGGTGCCAGTTTGGTATCCGCAACGAAGCCAGGCGTAAACGGTCCCGCCAGTACCCCGGCTAACAGATAGCCCACAAGAGGGGAAATACGCAGTTTATTGGCAATCATGCCGAGAATAAAAGCGAGCACAAGTCCACCAACAATGGTGGTGATAAGCGGTGTGGCGTGGTGCATTCCGTCTCCTTTCGTTGTGGGTGTTCCATTTTGGTGAAAACCAAAAACCGAGTAATAGTTTATGACAATTTTTACCCTTGTGTTTATGAATAATTGTTGAAGTTTGAATAAAACGGCAATATGCCTCAGAAAAGGCAGGTTTTGATAAATTCAGAGAAGGGATGAACAGGAAAGCCTTATGCCATGAGGGCATCAGGCTGCCAAAGTTACACTTTGGCAGCCATGAAATTACGCTTTATGACGATTATCAGGCAGGAATATGGTCAACATCCCCAGAAGTGGCAGGAAAGCGCAGATTTTATAAACCAGGAAGATACTGGTGTGGTCGGCAACCATACCTAACACGGCTGCACCAAGGCCGCCCATGCCAAAGGCGAAACCAAAGAAGAGCCCGGAAACCATACCAATACGCCCCGGTAACAACTCCTGCGCATACACCAGGATAGCCGAGAACGCCGAAGCCAGAATAAAACCAATAATCACCGTTAAAATGCCCGTCCATTCAAGGCTGGCGTAAGGCAAAATAAGGGTAAAGGGAGCAACGCCAAGGATAGAGCCCCAAATAACATATTTACGGCCGATTTTATCCCCGACTGGCCCGCCAATCACCGTCCCTGCTGCGACGGCAAACAGGAAAGCAAACAGATGGAACTGCGCGTTTTGTACCGATAATCCGAATTTTTGCATCAGGTAAAAGGTGTAATAGCTGCTGATGCTCGCCATATAGAAATATTTCGAGAAAATCAGCACCAGCAGCACGGACACGGCCAGGATCACCTTATTGCGTGGAAGGGGATTGATAACCTTCACTTTTGGTTTGCCTTTGTTTACGCGGTGCTGTGCGGCATACCAGCGGCTGATCTGGGCGAGCACAACGATCGCCAGCAGGGCGGCCAGCACAAACCAGGCGACGTTACCCTTGCCGTAGGGGGCGATGATCACTGCCGCCAGCAGCGGGCCGAGGGAACTGCCAAAATTACCGCCCACCTGGAAGAGTGATTGCGCCAGCCCGTGGCGCCCGCCGGAGGCCATACGTGCCACGCGGGAGGACTCCGGATGGAAGACCGACGAGCCGGTCCCCACCAGCGCGGCGGCAAGCAGCACCGCTTCAAAACTGCCCGCCATAGCCAGCAGCACCAACCCGCTCAGGGTGAAGCACATGCCAATCGGCAGCGACCACGGCATCGGATATTTATCCGTCCAGTAACCGACGATAGGTTGCAGTAGCGAAGAGGCCAGCTGGAAGGTCAGGGTGATCATCCCAATCTGCACGAAGGTTAATGAAAACTCGGACTGCAGCAGCGGGTAAATCGCCAGGATCAGCGACTGGATCATGTCGTTGAGCAGATGGGAGAGGCTAATAGCGCCTAAGACTTTAAATGAGGTGCGCGAGGGTGGCGGCGACGCCGGCGCGCCCGAAACGGGCTGGGTTGATTCACTGATTGCCATAAATACCACGTCGTTAGTGATGAAAAATGCAGGGGGTAATTATTATCCAACTAACATACCTGCCAGCGACATTTGAAGAAAGTCGCAATTATGAAAACTTATTTGTCTATTCTTGTTACTCACTGTAATTTTTGCATTTGTCTATTGGTCAGGGAGAGAGAAGATGAAGTTAATGAAGCATGGCGTCGCGTTGGCGCTGCTCGCCGCCTGGGGTCTGGCAAGCCTGCCCGCACAGGCGTATGAAAAAGACAAAACGTATAAAATTACGATCCTGCATACCAACGATCACCACGGCCATTTCTGGCGCAGCGAGTACGGCGAATATGGTCTCTCCGCGCAAAAAACGCTGGTGGATGGCATTCGTAAAGAGGTTGCCGCCGAAGGGGGCAGCGTGCTGCTGTTATCGGGGGGCGATATCAATACCGGCGTGCCGGAGTCCGATTTACAGGATGCCGAGCCTGATTTTCGTGGCATGAATTTAATCGGTTACGATGCGATGGCCGTCGGAAACCATGAGTTTGATAACCCGCTGAGCGTGCTGCGCCAGCAGGAAAAGTGGTCCAAATTCCCATTCCTCTCCGCCAATATCTATCAGAAAAGTACAGGTGAACGCCTGTTTAAACCGTGGGCGCTGTTTAAGCGTCAGGATCTGAAAATCGCGGTGATTGGCCTCACCACGGACGATACGGCAAAAATTGGCAACCCGGAGTTCTTTACCGATATCGAATTCCGTAAACCGGCAGACGAAGCGAAGCTGGTGATTCAGGAGTTGCAGCAAAACGAAAAACCGGACGTGATCATCGCCACCACCCATATGGGACATTACGACAACGGCGAGCATGGTTCTAACGCGCCGGGCGATGTTGAAATGGCGCGCAGCCTCCCTGCGGGCTCGCTGGCAATGATTGTGGGTGGTCACTCACAAGATCCGGTGTGCATGGCCTCGGAGAATAAAAAGCAGGTGGATTATGTTCCCGGCACGCCGTGTGCACCAGACCGTCAGAACGGGATCTGGATTGTGCAGGCGCACGAGTGGGGTAAATACGTTGGCCGTGCCGACTTTGAGTTCCGTAACGGCGAGATGAAACTGGTGCATTATCAGCTCATCCCGGTCAACCTGAAGAAAAAAGTGACCTACCCGGACGGGAAAAGTGAGCGCGTGCTCTACACCCCGGAGATCCCCGAGAACCCACAGATGCTCTCCCTGTTAACCCCGTTCCAGAATAAAGGCAAAGCGCAGCTGGACGTGAAAATCGGTACGCTGAACGGGCGTCTGGAAGGGGACCGCAGCAAAGTCCGTTTCGTACAGACCAATATGGGGCACCTGGTGCTGGCGGCACAAATCGCGCGCACCGGCGCTGATTTTGGTGTGATGAGCGGCGGCGGGATCCGTGATTCCATCGAAGGCGGGAATATCACCTATAAAGATGTGCTGAAGGTGCAGCCGTTTGGCAACGTGGTGGTTTATGCCGATATGAGCGGGAAAGAGGTGATTGAGTACCTTACCGCCGTGGCGCAGATGAAGCCGGACTCCGGCGCCTATCCGCAGTTCGCTAACGTCAGCTTTGTGGCCAAAGACGGCAAGCTCAACGATCTCAAAATCAAGGGTGAGCCGGTTGATCCCGCGAAAACCTACCGTCTGGCAACCTTAAGCTTTAACGCCACCGGCGGCGACGGTTATCCGCACATCGATAACAAACCGGGCTATGTGAATACCGGCTTTATTGATGCCGAGGTTCTGAAGCAGTTTATCGAGCAGAATTCACCGATCGACGTGAATGCGTATGAGCCGAAAGGCGAGGTGAGCTGGCAGTAACGTTGTGCGGCCTGATGCCCTCACCCCAACCCTCTCCCACCGGGAGAGGGCGCGAACACAAAAAACGGTAACGTCTGTTACCGTTTTGCTTTTACCTCGCAGCTGCCACCCGGTTTTTTCTTTTAATCCCTGCGCGCAATATCCGCAAACTTCGCATCCAGCATTTTGGCCAGATCGCCTGCGGCCAGTTCGATATCCAGCCCGCGCTTGCCGCCGGAAATATAGATGGTTTCAAATTCCTGCGAAGGGGCGTCAATCAGCGTTGGCAGGCGTTTTTTCTGCCCGAGCGGGCTGATCCCGCCCACCAGATAACCCGTGGTGCGTTGCGCAACCATTGGGTCTGCCATATCTACCTTTTTCGCTCCCAGCGCTTTGGCCACTTTCTTCAGGTCCAGTTGACCAGCCACGGGCGTGACCGCGACGGCGAGATGCTTCATATCGCCATTCACGGCCACCAGCAGCGTTTTATAGACCTGGTCGGCGTTCAGCCCCAGTTTGCGCACCACTTCATCACCAAAATTGGTTTCGTTCGGATCGTGATCGTAAGTGTGGATCCGGAAAGAAATTTTGTTTTTTTCGAGTAATTTAACGGCGGGAGTCATAGCTATCCTTCTTACGACAGACAATTCATGCTGACAGCATACGCCTGACGTTTGTCTAAAAAATAGCACCATCTTGCGCAATAGTATTGGCAGTGATGGTCACTTTGAGCGACAATCGGCTCAACCGAAGGTCTCCTTCGGCATAATAAAAACGATGAAATTCCTCTTTGACGGGCCAATAGAAATATTGGCCATTTTTTTATTTCAGCAGCGACGGCAAGTTTCCTTCTCCGTACAAATGTAATGCCCCCACCGCAACCACGTAATGCCCGGCAGGTAACGCATGCAGCGTCTGCCGCCATGCCGCATTGCGTGCATTCATCAGCACATCATACAGCGATTCACTGAACGTCGACGGCAGCGTTAATTTCCCCTCAGCAGGCGGGGCATCCAGCCACCAGCCAATCATGGTTTGCAGCAGACGGGCGTTGGTATGCCAGTGCGTTAGCGTATCATCAAGAAGAATGAGACCGTCATCAGGCAGCTGGCGAAGGAGGGCAATCTGGCTATCGGTACCTTCCAGCTCAATGATCGGCAGACGTCGTGCCCGGGCCGCATTCAGCAGCTGGTAATCAATACCGTAATCACCGCGCAGACCCAGACGCTGCGCCTGCGTCGCCTGTAATATCATGGCAATCTGCCAGAGCGGCAGGGTGTCCAGCATCGAGAGCGAAACGCCGGTTTCATCCGCCACGCGCGTCAGTTCGGCGAGCTGAGCCTCGTCCAGACGGTCGGCCAGGGTCAAATCGCTCTCCAGCCCGGCAAAGGGAGACTCGTGGCCTGAAATATCCGCCTCAACCACCAGCGCATCGGCCTGCTTCAGGAGGGATAACAGACCAGAGGGCAGCGGAGACATATCCTGCGTGCCCATATGTATGCTGCCCACCAGGTGCAGATGCTGACCGCCGGGGAGCGAGATATCCATTCCGGGCCAGGTATAACGGCGGGGGAAGAGGGCGCGAAACGATGTTTTTATACGGCGAAACAGACTCATACGCGCTCCATAAACGGAAAGGTTCATGCTAACGCGTGGGGAAGGGCGGCGCAACAGGTGAACGTCGGCACGTTTCGTAGGCCTGATACGCGCAGCGCCATCAGGCAAAAAAGCCGGGTGGCGCTGCGCTTCCCCGGCCTGCAACGTATTACGCTTTCGGTTTAAAGCGCAGCAGACGGTTGGCGTTACTCACTACGGTAATGGAGGAGAGCGCCATCGCCGCACCTGCGACCACCGGGTTAAGCAGCGTACCGGTCAGGGGCCACAGAATGCCGGCAGCAATCGGGATACCGAGCGAGTTATAGATAAACGCACCCAGCAGGTTCTGCTTCATGTTGCGCAACGTGGCTTTCGAAATCGCCAGCGCATCGGCAACACCCATCAGGCTGTGTCGCATCAGTGTGATAGCTGCCGTCTCAATGGCAACGTCGCTTCCGCTTCCCATGGCAATCCCCACTTCTGCCTGTGCCAGCGCCGGCGCATCGTTAATACCGTCGCCAACCATCGCGACCTGGCGCCCCTGCTGTTGCAGCGTCTTAATGGCGTCCGCTTTGCCGTCCGGCAGGACACCGGCAATGACTTCATCGATCCCCGCCTCTCTGGCGATGGCGTTGGCCGTGGTTGGGTTATCCCCGGTTAACATCACCAGGCGGTAGCCCGCGCGGTGCAGTCGTTGTAAGGCATCCACACTGTCCTGACGTAACGGATCGCGCACGGCCAGCAGGGCCGCAATATGACCGTCCACCGCAAGCAGCACAGGGGTTGCGCCCTGCGATGCCTGGGCATTCAGTTCACTTTCCAGCGCTGAAGTTGCTATGCCGTTTTCATTCATCAGGGCCTGGTTACCCAGCAGCAATGTGTGCCCTTCGGCCTCACCGCTGACGCCTAATCCGCGCAGGGTGCGGAAGTTGTTCACCTGCGGCAGGCTGGCCTCACCGGCTTTCTCAATGATGGCTCGCGCCAGCGGGTGGCTGGAGCCTTGTTCCAGGGCCGCGGCGAGACGCAGCGCATCTGCCTCCGCGAAGCCTGAGGTATGCACGGATACAACCTGCGGTTTACCTTCGGTCAGGGTACCGGTTTTATCAAAGACCAGCGTGTCGAGAGTGCTGGCGCGTTGCAGGGCATCTGCATCACGCACCAGCACGCCAAACTCGGCGGCGCGGCCCACGCCGGAGATAATCGACATCGGCGTCGCAAGGCCGAGCGCGCAAGGACAGGCGATAATCAGTACCGTGGTGGCGATCACCAGGGTATAGACAATTTGCGGCGCCGGGCCGAAGAAATACCAGATAGCCGCGCTCAGCAGCGCGATGCCCACTACTACCGGCACAAAAATGGCGGAGATTTTATCGGCCAGCTGACCTATTTCAGGCTTACTGCTCTGTGCCTGGCGCACCATGCGGATAATACGGGACAGCGTGGTATGGCTCCCCACCGCACTGGCGGTGAACAGCACGCTGCCGTCCTGCACCACCGTACCGGCATGCACGCCATCACCCTGTGATTTCTGCTGCGGAATGGGTTCCCCGGTGAGCATCGCTTCGTCAAACCAGGCTTCGCCCTGCGTAATGTCTCCGTCCACGGGAACACGGTCACCGGTGGTCAGACGCAGCGTCATACCGGGCTGAACCTCGGCCAGCGGAACGCTTTTTTCTCCGTCGTCAGTGACCACGCGGGCGGTTGGTGGGGTTAAATCCAGCAGCCGCTCCAGCGCCTTTGAGGAGCGCTGACGGGCACGGGCTTCCAGCATATGGCCCAGGTTAATCAGGCCGATGATCATCGCGCTCGCTTCATAATAGAGATGGCGGGCTTCCATCGGGAACCACTGTGGCCAGACGTTCACGCTCATGGAGTAGAGCCATGCCGCACCCGTGCCGAGTGCCACCAGCGTATCCATGGTTGCGGTGCGGTTTTTCAGGCTCTTCCAGGCGCTGGAGTAGAAATATCCGCCTGCAAATACCATTACACCAAGCGTAATAATACCAATGACCAGCCACAGCGTGCGGTTATCGTCGGTGACCATCATGTTGTCACCGATCATGCCCCACACCATCACCGGGATCCCGACCAGCAGCGCAACAATGGCCTGCCAGCGGAAGCGTTTCATGGTGGCGATAGCCGTTTCCTGCTGGCGTTCGCGGCGTTTGGCATCATCTTCGATGGCCTCTGCGCCATAGCCCGCTTTTTCAACGGCCTGCACTAATTCTGCGGCGGAGGCACTGCCCATGACCAGCGCAGTACGCTCCGCAAGATTGACCCGTGCCTGCGCGACTCCGGGTACCGCCTGCAAGGCATTTTGCACCCGGGAGACGCAGCTGGCGCAGCTCATGCCGTTGATCAGCAGCTGTTGGCTGTCATCGATATCATCAGCTGCCGGAAGCTCAGGAGTGGCCGCTGTCAGTGCTTCCGACGGGGATGATGACTCTGCCAGCGGTTTAGCCTTTGGGTGGCTCAGCTCCGCCCCATAACCTGCCTGTTTGATGGTATCAATCAGCGCTTGCGCACTGGCGCTGCCGGTGACGGCGGCGTGATCGATAGTGACGTCAGCGCTTTCGACATCAGGACGCTGTTCCAGACTTTCTTTTACGCGTTTGACACAGTGGCCGCAGGAGAGGCCGTCCAGTGTCAGGTCAATTGTGTGAGACATAACAAAACTCCCGTATAATGAACTGGTCAGTTGTTGACCGGAGTAACGCTTTTCGCTAACTGTTATGAAGGTTAAACCTTCCATCAAGGGGAAGGTCAAGGGGGAAATGTGAATATCAGCGATGTTGCGAAAAAAACCGGATTGACCAGCAAAGCAATCCGCTTTTATGAAGAGAAGGGGCTGGTGACGCCGCCGCTGCGCAGCGAAAACGGCTACCGTAGCTACACGCAACTGCATCTGGACGAGCTGACCTTACTGCGTCAGGCGCGTCAGGTGGGTTTTAACCTTGAAGAGTGCGGTGAGCTGGTGAATCTGTTCAATGATCCAAAACGCCACAGTGCAGATGTAAAAAAACGGACGCTGGAAAAAGTGGCGGAGATTGAACGGCACATTACGGAACTGGAAGCGATGCGCAAGCAGCTGCTGGCGCTGGCGGAATCCTGCCCGGGAGATGACAGCGCCGACTGCCCGATTATCGATAATCTTGCCGGCTGCTGTCATCGTAAGGCGCAGGCTTAGCAGGCTTTCACCCGAAGCGTAATCCCTTCCACCGCGATGACCTCAACCCGCGTCCCGGCGCTGAGGTCATCGTCGGCCACCACCGGCCAGGAGCTATCGCCCACGCGCATATGTCCGCGGCCGTTCACCAGCGCGGTCTCAAGCGTAAAGCGCTGGCCGACGATCTGCTGTCCACGCTGATTGAGATGGGTATCCAGCGGTTTTTGCTCGTTAACCTGACGGTTCAGCCAGCGCCACCACAGCCAGGCGGCCACCAGCGTCAGCACGGCAAACAGCGCACCCTGCCACGCCCAGTCCAGGGGAAGCAGCCAGACCAGCAGCCCGGTAATCACCGCGGCCACACCGCTCCAGAGCAGATAACCGTTGCCACCAAGCATCTCTGCGGCCAGCAGTAAGCCACCCAGGCTTAGCCAGAAAGCATGAGGATGTGCGACGATCAGCTCAATCATTTTTTGCGCTCGTTTCCGCTGTCTTTGATAAGTTCAGCAATCCCGGCGATGGAGCCCATCAGACTACTGGCATCCAGCGGCATCATCACCACTTTGCTGTTATTTGCCGAGCCGATCTCTTTCAGCGCATCGGTATATTTTTGCGCGACAAAGTAGTTCACGGCCTGGATGTCACCGGCGGCAATGGCCTCGGATACCATCTGGGTTGCGCGGGCTTCCGCTTCGGCAGAACGTTCACGCGCCTCTGCCTGCAAGAAGGCAGACTGGCGATCCCCTTCCGCTTTCAGAATTTGCGACTGTTTTTCCCCTTCGGCTTTAAGGATCTCCGCCTGACGCACCCCTTCGGCTTCCAGAATATAGGCGCGCTTGGTTCGTTCTGCCTTCATCTGGGCGTTCATCGAAGCGATAAGCTCCGCAGGTGGGCGAACGTCCCGGATTTCAATGCGGGTCACTTTAATGCCCCACGGGTTTGTCGCTTCATCAACAATGTGCAGCAGACGGGTGTTGATGCTGTCACGCTGAGAGAGCATTTCGTCCAGCTCCATAGAGCCGAGTACTGTACGGATGTTGGTCATCGTCAGATTAACAATCGCTAGCTCCAGGTTGCTCACCTCATAGGCGGCTTTGGGCGCATCAATTACCTGAATAAAACAGACGGCATCGATGGTGACGTTGGCGTTATCCTTCGAAATAACTTCCTGCGAGGGGATATCCAACACTTGTTCCATCATGTTGATCTTGCGACCAATTCTGTCCATGAAGGGAACAATCAGGCTCAAACCTGGCTGGAGTGTATTGGTGTAGCGGCCGAAGCGTTCAACGGTCCACTGATATCCCTGCGGGACAATTTTGACCCCGGCGCCCACAATAACCAGCGCAACGAATATAAGGACAGGAACAACGATAAGCATAAAAACCTCCTGTTTTGCATGCTGTTGATGAGTAAAAATGCATGTTTATTGTTCATCAGTATATCGGCTATCGGGCTGAAATTCGCCTCTGAAAATAGGCTGGGAAGGGACAAAGGATTATGCTACAGACGATTTTTACCAGAAGCGGTTAACGGAAGCGGAATGAACGATCAAAAAAACATATTACATCTCAGGGATGTCGGGTTTCGTGTTGGGGGGAATACGATCCTTCAGCACGTCGAATTTTGCCTTTCACCGGGCGAGTTTAAATTAATCACCGGGCCGTCAGGCTGCGGCAAAAGCACGTTACTGAAAATTGTGGCTTCACTGCTAAGTCCTACGGAGGGAACCGTTCTGTTTGAGGGCAACGATATTGCGACCCTCTCCCCGGAACGCTATCGCCAGCAGGTCTCTTATTGTGTACAGACCCCTTCACTGTTCGGCGAAACGGTCTATGACAACCTGATCTTCCCGTGGCAGATTCGCCAGCAAACGCCGGAGCCGAATAAATTTATCGCTGACCTGGCCCGCTTTGGCCTGGCGCAGGAGACATTGACCAAATCCATTAATGAGCTCTCCGGGGGCGAAAAGCAGCGCGTTTCGCTGATTCGTAACCTGCAGTTTTTACCGAAGGTGCTGCTGCTGGACGAGATCACCAGCGCGCTGGATGAGGCCAACAAGCGCAACGTGAACGACATCATCCATCGCTACGCCAGTGAACAGAATATTGCCGTGCTGTGGGTGACGCACGACGCAAATGAAATTGCCCATGCGGATGATGTCATCACGCTGCAGCCGCAGGGTGGGAAATGGCAGGAGGCAAACCATGGGTGAGCATAATATCACCAACGCATCGCTGGCGTTTTCCATGGTGCTGGTACTGGTGGCGATTTTAGTGAGCTACCGGGAAAAGCTGGGGCTGGAGAAAGATATCCTCTGGAGCATCTGCCGCGCGGTGATTCAGCTCATCATCGTTGGCTATGTGCTGAAGTACATCTTTAACGTCAACCACGCGGTGCTGACGCTGCTGATGGTGCTGTTTATCTGCTTCAACGCAGCGTGGAATGCGCAGAAGCGCAGCAAATATATCGATAAGGCGTTTGTCTCGTCATTTATTGCCATTACGACCGGGACCGCGCTGACGCTGGCGGTGCTGGTGCTATCTGGCTCTATTGAGTTTACGCCGATGCAGGTGATCCCCATCTCCGGGATGATCGCCGGGAACGCCATGGTGGCGGTAGGGCTGTGCTACAACAACCTTGGCCAGCGCTTCAGCAGTGAGCAACAGAAGCTGCAGGAGAAGTTAAGCCTGGGGGCCACGCCAAAAGTGGCGTCGGCGCGGCTGATTCGTGAGAGTATCCGCGCGTCGCTGATCCCCACGGTGGATTCGGCGAAAACGGTCGGGCTGGTGAGTCTGCCGGGGATGATGTCAGGGCTGATCTTCGCTGGCATTGATCCGGTGAAAGCG
Source organism: Enterobacter sp. A8 (assembly GCF_004296595.1). Lineage (NCBI taxonomy): Bacteria > Pseudomonadati > Pseudomonadota > Gammaproteobacteria > Enterobacterales > Enterobacteriaceae > Enterobacter > Enterobacter sp. A8. Next base: position 539,723 of record NZ_SCMF01000002.1, on the reverse strand, counting down.
ATCAAATATCAGATCATGGTGACCTTTATGCTGCTCTCCACGGCGAGCCTGTCGACCATCATTGCCTGTTATCTGACGTATAGGAAGTTCTACAACGCGCGCCACCAGCTGGTGGTCACACAGCTAAAAAAAGCGGATTAAGCCTGTTTGTGTAGGCCCGGTAAGCGTGAGCGCCACCGGGCATTTTTTTAGTAGAGCAGCGCGTACAGCTGACGACGGTACTTCGAGGCCAGCGCATCGCCGGTACCCAGCGCGGCCAGGATCTCCTGGAACATTTTCCGCGCCTGACCGTCTGCGGCAGCCAGATCGTTTTGCAGGTGGCTGAACAGCAGTTCCAGGGCCTCTTCATTTCGACCCACCTGATGCAGCTGGAGTGCCAGCTGGCTTGCCAGCGCTGCGTCGGCCGGGTTATCGGCAACCTGCTGCTGGAGTTGTTGGATTTCCGGGGTATCCGCCGCCTGTTTCAGCAGATCAATTTGCGCCACCAGGCCCTGATAGCGGGTGTCCTGATCCTGCAACGGGATCGTTTTTAGCACGGCTTCAGCATCTTCTGAGCGGTGCAGGGCAATCTGCGTTTCAGCCAGCAGCAGGCCAATCTGGCTGTTCTGCTTAGAGAGCTGCCAGGCGTCTTTCAACAGCGGCAGGGCTTCGTCGTATTTACCTTCCTGCATCAGCGCCATGGCTTCCTGCGCTTTTAGCTCCTCCTCACGCGGCAGCACTTTATCCAGCAGGGCGCGGATCGCCTCTTCAGGCTGCGGTCCCTGGAAGCCATCAACAGGCTGTCCATTCTGGAAAAGATAGACCGTGGGGATGGCGCGCAGGCCAAACTGTGAGGCCACCATGGGTTCTGCATCACAGTCCAGTTTGGCGAGAATAAACTGGCCATTGTATTGTGCGGCAAGGCTTTCGAGGACCGGCGTCAGCTGCAGACAGTGTTGGCTGCGTTCAGACCAGAAGTAGAACAGTACCGGTTTAACCATCGACTGTTCGAGGACCTGTTGCAGGTTTGCTTCAGTAATATTGACGATATTCTGTACGGACATGCGGTATTCTCTTTTATCGGTTTGTTATTTACATGGGGGTGAGCGTCGTCGCTTCAACTCAACCGTGTAAAATTTTGTCCATCATCCGGCCCGGCAGCAGACGTTTTAACCAGCCTACGGCATGGGTGACCAGCGTTACCGGATAGCGCATTTTTGGGTTATCGCTCTCAAAAGCATGGCGCACTTTCGCAACAACCGCTTCCGGCCCAAGGGTAAAACGTGCGGCGATGCCGGGGTTTTCGACCGGTTTGTCCGCCTGCGTCTGGTTGACGTTATCCGTAAAACGGGTGCGGATGGGGCCGGGTTCAATCAGGCTCACCTTAATCCCGCTGTGACGCAACTCCATGCGCAGGGCGTCCGACCATGCTTCCAGCGCATATTTGCTGGCGGCATACGCGCCGCGGCCGGGGGTAGAAATCAGCCCCATCACCGAGGAGGTCATCACGATACGCCCTTCACCGTGAGGCAGCATCGCCGGAAGCAGGCGCATGGTGAGCTGATGCACACCGAAAAAGTTGCTGGAAAACTGTTGTTCAAGCTGTTCGCGGGAGATCGTATTCAGCGGGCCATAGAGACCGTAACCGGCATTATTGAACAGACCGTACAGACGGTTGCCGGTAAGGGCGATCACCTCATCGGCGGCGCGTTCAACGCTTTCCGGTGAGTCCAGATCCAGCAACACGCTGGTGAACCCCATCCCGTTGAGGCGTTCCACATCGTCAGGTTTACGGCAGGCCGCCAGCACCTGAAATCCCTGACGCTTTAATTCGAGCGCGCTTTCAAGACCAATTCCGCTGGAACATCCTGTAATTAAGACCGATTTTTGCATAACTTTACCTGTCAGGATCTCCGCTTAATCAGGAGTCATGGTTAACTAAAGGAGCCAGCCGCGTTGCCATCCAGTCGGCAATAAACGGCTGTGCATCGCGATTGGGGTGGATCCCGTCATCCTGCATCCAGTTGGGTTTGAGATAGACCTCTTCCATGAAAAATGGCAGCAGCGGAATATCAAACTCGTTGGCAAGCTTAGGGTAGATCGCGCTAAAGGCTTCATTATACCGACGACCGTAGTTGGCGGGCAGGCGAATTTGCATCAGCAGCGGCTGGGCGTTCGCCGCTTTAATGTCCTTCAGGATGGTGCGCAGGGTTTGTTCCGTTTGCTGAGGCTGGAAGCCACGCAATCCGTCGTTACCGCCCAGCTCCACCAGTACCCATCGCGGTTGATGCTGTTTGAGCAAAGCCGGCAGGCGCGACAAGCCCTGTTGCGAGGTATCACCGCTGATGCTGGCGTTGATAACAGACGTTTTGCTCTGCCATTTTTCGTTGAGCAGAGCCGGCCAGGCCGCACTGGCCGCCATACGATAGCCTGCGCTGAGGCTGTCGCCGAGAACCAGTAACGTGTCCGCTGCCGCCGCGCGGAAAGTCATCAGAATCAAAAACAGGAAGGGCAAATGCCAGCGGAAAACATTGTTGAAGTTCATCGTCTTAAGAAGTCCGTCGGTCAGGGGGAACACGAGCTTTCCATCCTCACCGGAGTTGAACTCGTTGTCAAACCTGCCGAAACCATTGCGCTGATTGGCGAATCCGGTTCCGGTAAGTCCACGCTGCTGGCTATTCTGGCCGGACTGGACGACGGCAGCAGCGGCGAGGTTAACCTGGTCGGACAGCCGCTGCATCAGCTTGATGAAGAGGCGCGTGCCGCGCTACGTGCCCGTCACATCGGTTTTGTGTTTCAGTCCTTCATGCTGATCCCCACGCTGAACGCGCTGGAAAATGTTGAGTTGCCCGCGCTGCTGCGCGGAGAAAGCAGCCGTGAAAGCCGCGATCATGCGAAGGCATTGCTGGAACAGCTGGGGCTGGGGAAACGCCTTGACCATCTTCCGGCGCAGCTTTCCGGTGGAGAGCAGCAACGCGTGGCGCTAGCCCGCGCATTTAATGGTCGCCCGGAGGTGCTGTTTGCCGATGAACCCACCGGGAACCTGGACCGTAAAACCGGCGATAAGATTGCCGATCTGCTGTTCTCGCTCAACCGGGAACATGGCACCACGCTGATTCTGGTCACGCACGATCCGCAGTTGGCCGCCCGCTGCGATCGCCGCCTGCGGCTGGTCAACGGTGAATTGCAGGAGGAAGCATGATTGCCCGCTGGTTCTGGCGCGAGTGGCGCTCGCCTTCACTGCTGATCGTCTGGCTGGCGTTAAGCCTGGCGGTGGCCTGCGTGCTGGCGCTGGGCAGCGTCAGCGATCGCATGGAGAAAGGGCTTAGCCAGCAAAGCCGCGAATTTATGGCGGGCGACAGGGCGCTGCAAAGCTCGCGCGCCGTCCCGCCGGGCTGGATCGACGAAGCGCGCAAGCGGGGGCTCAAGGTCGGGGAGCAGATAAGCTTCCAGACCATGACCTTCGCCGGTGACACGCCGCAGCTGGCCAGCGTCAAAGCCGTGGATGATATCTACCCGATGTACGGTGAACTGCAGACCAGCCCGCCAGGCGTCAAGCCGAAACCCGGTACGGTGCTGCTGGCACCGCGACTGATGGCGCTGCTGAACCTGAAAAAAGGTGACAGCATCGACGTGGGGGACGCGACGCTGACCATTGCCGGGGAGGTGGTTCAGGAACCCGATTCCGGCTTCAACCCGTTCCAGCTCGCCCCACGCTTGCTGATGAACACCGCAGACGTGGCGAAAACCAACGCCGTCCAGCCGGGGAGCCGTGTCACCTGGCGCTATAAGTTTGGCGGCACGCCTGCGCAGCTGGAGGCGTATGAAAAATGGCTTCTGCCGCAGTTAAAACCGGAGCACCGCTGGTACGGGCTTGAGCAGGATGAAGGCGCGCTCGGCAAGTCTCTTGAACGCTCTCAGCAGTTTCTGCTGCTCTCGGCGCTGTTAACCCTGCTGCTGGCCGTCGCGGCGGTAGCCGTGGCGATGGGACACTACTGCCGCAGCCGTTACGATCTGGTGGCGATCCTCAAAACTCTTGGCGCGGGCAGGGCGCAATTGCGGAGGCTGATTGTTGGCCAGTGGCTGATGGTGCTGGCGCTGTCGGCCGTCACCGGTGGGGCGACAGGTCTGCTGTTTGAAAAGCTGCTGATGATGCTCCTGAAACCGGTACTGCCTGCCGCGCTGCCGCCAGCAAGCCTCTGGCCGTGGCTGTGGGCAATTGGCGCGATGACCGTGATTTCATTGCTGGTGGGGTTGCGCCCGTACCGGCTCCTGCTCGCCACCCAGCCGCTGCGCGTGCTGCGCCGCGATGTGGTGGCCAGCGTCTGGCCGCTCAAATACTACCTGCCGGTGATGGTTGCCGTGGTGGTCGGGCTCCTTGCCTGGCTGATGGGCGGGAGTACCCTGCTGTGGGCCGTGCTGGTCGGGGCGGTGGTTCTGGCGCTGCTGTGTGGCATGCTGGGCTGGATGTTGCTCACTGTTCTGAAAAGGATGACGATTAACTCCCTTCCCGTGCGGCTGGCGGTGAACCGTCTGCTGCATCAGCCGTGGTCAACGCTGAGCCAGCTTTCGGCGTTTTCGCTCTCGTTTATGCTGCTGGCGCTTTTGCTGATGCTGCGCGGCGATCTGCTGGATCGCTGGCAACAGCAGCTTCCGCCGGAAAGCCCGAACTATTTTCTGATCAATATTGCTCCAGAACAGGTGACGCCACTGAAGGGTTTTCTCTCTGAGCATCACATTATTCCCGAGTCGTTCTATCCGATCGTGCGTGCGCGCCTGACGCAGATCAACGGTCAGTCGACCGAGGGAAATAAAGATGAGTCGCTCAACCGTGAGCTAAACCTGACCTGGCAGGAGAAGCGCCCGGATCACAACCCGATCACCGCCGGTAGCTGGCCGCCAAAGGCCGGGGAAGTGTCGATGGAAGAGGGGCTGGCAAAGCGTCTGAATGTGAAGCTGGGAGATAGCGTGACCTTTACCGGCGACACGCAGGATTTCAGCGCCAGAGTGACCAGCCTGCGCAAAGTGGACTGGGAAAGCCTGCGGCCAAACTTCTTCTTTATCTTCCCTGTCGGGGCGCTGGATGGACAGCCGCAGAGCTGGCTCACCAGCTTCCGCTGGGAAAACGGCAACGGCATGTTGACGCAGCTTAACCGGGAATTCCCGACGGTCAGCCTGCTGGATATTGGCGCGATACTGAAACAGGTCGGTCAGGTGCTGGAGCAGGTCAGCCGCGCGCTGGAGGTGATGGTGGTACTGGTGACGATTTGCGGCGTGCTGTTGCTGCTGGCACAGGTGCAGGTTGGCATGCGTCAGCGACATCAGGAGCTGGTGGTCTACCGTACGCTGGGAGCCGGCAAGCGTCTGCTGAGGGCAACGCTGTGGAGCGAGTTCGCCCTGCTGGGGCTGGTGGCAGGCCTGGTGGCCGCCATTGGCGCAGAGGCGGCGCTGGCAGTGCTGCAGTCGAAAGTCTTCGACTTCCCGTGGGAGCCAGACTGGCGCCTGTGGCTGACGCTGCCGGTGTGCGGTGCGCTTTTGCTTTCACTTTGCGGCGGCTGGCTCGGAACGCGGCTGTTAAAAGGCAAAGCACTTTTCCGCCAGTTTGTCAGTTAGTTCACAGACGTGATGGTTGCGTGCCGGTTTAAATGCTGGTACGCAGCCCGTTAACAGCACAAATCGATAATACCCACTCATTTAGTAGCACAAAACATTAAAAACCCGCCCACACAGCCCGATTATTTCCAGTTAATATTCACACGCTAAATATTTAGCAGCGTGTCTATTAAGGAAAAATAATGACTATAAAAACAACCGCGCTGGCGACAGCTATTGGCGCAGCAGTGGCATTAACCTCCTTCGCATCTCAGGCGGAAATCACGGTTCTTAAGCAAGATCCTCAGGCGGATAACCCGCTGAGCCGTCTGAACTTTACCGTTGGCGGCAGTATTCGTCCTCAGTTCCAGAACATGACGGGCGACGACGGTAAAAACAGCTACAAACGTAACGGCTTCGACGGCGGCACCCGTTTCCGTTTTGCGGCAGATTACTATCTGTTCGACGACATCAGCTGGATCAGCTACTACGAACTGGGTGTGAATATCCCTGCCCAGTTCAACTGGGATCATCATTATGCTGAAGGTGCTCACGACACCACGCGCCGTATGCTCTACACCGGCCTGAAGAGCGACACCTGGGGTACGCTGACCTTCGGTCAACAGAACAGCGTGTACTATGATGTGGTGGGCGTGAAAACCGATATCTGGGACTACGACATGATCGGTCAGGCACCAGGTAACGGTATCAACGGCGACTACGATGGCTCTTATCGTTCACGCAATATGCTGAAATATAAGAAAACCGTTGGCGATGCTGATATCTACGCCTCTTACCTGTTTGAAGACAGCGAATACCTGCCGGGCAACGGTCTGCGCTACAAGCGTAAAGGCGGCGGTTCCCTGGGTATCGATTACCACCTGACCACCGATCTGACCTGGGGCGCGGCATGGAACTACACCCGTGCGGATATGCGTAACCCGGACAACGGCGACAGCAAAACCTATGACCAGAACATCCTCGGTACCGCGCTCAGCTGGACACCGGATAACTGGACCTTCTCTGCTGGCGGCGGCTGGTACCAGAACTTCCTGACCACCAAAAAAGTGTCTGTTAACGACTACTTTGCCGGTGACGCATGGGGTATCGAATACTTCGCAGGGTACAAATTCCCAATCAATCAGTATGCGGTTAAATCCATCCAGCCATACTTCATGGGTGACCGTATCGAGTACGTGAACGGCCGTAACTACCAGCGCATCGACAACGGTGTGGGTATCAGCTTCCAGCTGGACTACGGTTTCCGTGTGGATTACGAACACGTGTTCACCTCCAGCACCGACAACCTGGGCGATATGAACCTGGTGCGTCTGCGTTACGACTTCTAAGGTCGAAGCACAGGGTGCGGTCTGATGCCCTCACCCTGACCCTCTCCCACAGGGAGAGGGTACAAACATTAAAAACGGCAACCAGGTTGCCGTTTTGCTTTTACCTCGCCACCCGGCTTTCTTTCAGCGATCAAGCCAGTCAGCGACCTCGCCATACGTCCCGCGATACACAATCTTCTCCGCTTTCTTCTCCAGCTGATAGCCGTACATCGGGTCGTAATAATCTCTGAGCAGCGGCGCAAGCCAGCTAAAATGTGCGTCAGTGCTGCCAGAGCGTTGTTGTTCCAGCAGCGCGGAATCTAACAGCGCGGTGAATTCCGCATAACGCTGCAGGCCCAGACGGCGGCGAATGGCGAACAGGCCGTGGTGCAGATACTCGCTATACTCCTTCCAGCCTGCCTCTTCGCCGCAGGCGGCAGAAAAATCGGCCCACATATGGTCGAAATACTCTTCGCGCAGGCGCTCAAGACGAATGTCAAACGGATCCTCTACCACCACGATAGGGGCTTCGGCCATCCGGTCGCGCAGGCATTCCGGCAGATGGTTAGAGCCAATCATCCTGCCCTCATCCTCCAGCACCCAACGTGCGGCATCTTTTTTCAACAGCTCGACGGCCAGATGATTTTCAAAGCTTGCCTGGGAAAGCTGTGGCGTCAGCGTGCGGCCAAACGATGAGCCGCGATGGTGGGCCAGCCCTTCCAGATCGATCCCCTGCGCGTGCTGCTTCACCAGCAACGTTTTACCGTTTCCGGTACAGCCGCCGATAAGCACCATCGGTTTTTGTGACTGCTCAATAGTGACCTGAATCGCCGTCTGACGCAGGGCTTTATAGCCGCCGCGGATCAGCGGGTAATCCACGCCCGCCTCTTTCAGCCAGGCCTGCGTAATATGCGAGCGCTGTCCGCCGCGCGCGCAGCAGATAAAGCCCTCAGGACGGGCAAGACAGGCTTCGCGCCAGGCGTTGATCCGGGCCTCCCGCGTGTCGCCGTTCACCAGACTATGGCCGAGCGCCAGCGCAGCGTCGGGCCCCTGGCGTTTGTAGCAGGTCCCCACGGCGGCGCGTTCGTCGTCGTTCATTAAAGGCAGGTTGATTGCCGCAGGCATCGCACCCTGCGCAAATTCGATCGGCGCGCGAACGTCAATCAAAGGGGTATCGGACGCGAGTATCGCGCGATAATCCGTTCCATCGTTCATGGTTATTCCAGAAATCAAAACAGCAATGGAGGGGGATTTTACGCGCGTGAGGAGAGGCCGGGGAAGGGGAAGATCAACTCCCCGGCAATTATCGCTTATTTGAGCTTTGATTGCGCCCAGACAATCCCGCTTGCGTATTCCGGCGGCAGGAGAGGGATCATCGCTTCCAGGGTAGCGCTCAGGCGGCCTGCGTCGCTGTCGTTCAGGTTCAGGTGACCCACTTTACGCCCCGGACGAACCTCTTTGTCGTACCAGTGCAGGTGCACCAGCGGCAGCTTCAGCCAGTCGTAGTTCAGATCGGTACCGATCAGGTTGATCATCACTGAAGGGCTGTTAACCACCGGCTGCGGCAGCGGCAGGTCAGTAATGGCGCGCAGGTGCAGCTCAAACTGGCTGATTGATGCGCCGTTTTGCGTCCAGTGACCGCTGTTGTGAACGCGCGGTGCCAGTTCGTTGATCAGCAGACCAGACGGCGTTACAAAACACTCCATCGCCATCACGCCCACATAACCCAGTTCATGCATAATGGCCGAGAGCATCTCTTCCGCCTGGGCCTGCTGTTCAGCATTGGCCTGCGGGAAGGCGACGCTGGTGCGTAAGATCCCGTCCTGATGCAGGTTATGGGTCAGAGGATAAAATACGGTACGCCCGTCGTGGCCGCGAGCGCCAACCAGCGACACTTCACCGCTGAAGTTGATGCCCTGCTCAACGATGCACTCTCCGTAGCACTCTTCCGGCAGTTCGGCGGTTTCGTGCGCGCGCAAACGCCACTGTCCGCGGCCGTCATAACCGCCGACGCGACGCTTTACAATCGCCAGTTCGCCCAGCATAGCGAAGACATCGTTCCACTCGCTTTTATCAGACAGCAACTGCCACGGCGCGGTCGCCAGTCCGAGCTTGTCGAACAGCTGTTTTTGCGTCAGACGGTCAGCAATGATTGGGAACACGTCGCGGTTCACAAAAGCGTTATGGCGCGCCAGTTCACGGGTCAGCGCGGTTTCCGGCCAGCGTTCAATCTCAGCGGTAATGACGCTCTGGTGGAACGGCACGGCTTCGGGTTCGGCATCCAGACCGACCGGCCAGACGGCAATACCCAGTGGTTCACCGGCCTGGCGCAGCATGCGGCCTAACTGACCGTTACCGAGGACGCAAACCTGCTTCATGCCGCACCCCGCGGGTCCGGGTTGTCCAGCACTTCGTCGGTCTGGGCTTTACGCCAGTCCGCCAGACGCTGATGTAAGGCTTTATCGTGCGTCGCCAGGATCTGCGCCGCCAGCAGAGCCGCGTTTGCCGCGCCCGCTTTGCCGATGGCCAGCGTACCCACAGGAATACCACGCGGCATCTGCACGATGGAGTAAAGGCTGTCGACACCGCTCAGTGCGGCGCTCTGCACCGGAACACCCAGTACCGGCACCAGCGTTTTGGCGGCAATCATGCCCGGCAGATGTGCTGCGCCACCCGCACCAGCAATGATCACCTCGTAACCGTTCTCTTGCGCGCTTTCGGCAAAGCTGAACAGTTTATCCGGCGTGCGGTGTGCGGAAACCACTTCAACGTGGTGAGGAACATTCAGGATTTCAAAGATTTCGGCGGCGAACTGCATGGTAGCCCAGTCGCTTTTGGACCCCATCACGATGGCGACACGCGCCGGATTATTGCGGGAAGACATGCGTCTTAAAACTCCTGTGGTGCGAAACACACTGCTTTCGAGGGCACAGAGAATAGCATGTAATACGGGCAAGGAAAACGGTTGCGCGGTTAAAAACCGAGCCGTTGTGGTGCACAGGGAATAACAAAATAGACCGCATTCAGGCGGTCTGTTTTGAGAGGTTACTGAAGATCCCCTGCGGTCAGGTTCTCTTTGTCGAATGCGTGGCTGACATCAATATGATTCACCATGCTGGTGTCGATATTCGAGCCGGCTTCCGGTACACAGAAGCCATTCTCTGCTGCTATCGCGCCAGCGGACAGTCCAGCGGCCAGCAGCAGGGCACTTACGATGCTGATTTTTTTCATTCTCTTTCCTTCCTCATCGTCTTGTCGCTGTCGCGGATCTACTGGCGGCACGGCAAACGGCGATCTTATTTAGTCAGTTCTGCAGTCATGTGCACGCGGTTATTGAACTGTGCGCTGGTGATTTTGTAAGACGCGCCCTGTTCAGCAGCCTGAGCGGCAATTTTCGCTTCTGCACGATCCAGGGTTGAGGCTGTCGCGCTAACGCTTTGTGCGAAAGAACCGAAAGAGATCAGAGACAGAGCGGCAACTGCAACGAAAGTTTTGATAGATTTCATGGTCGTAATCCTTAAGTGTTTTGTTTGGGATAGGGCGTGTTGCCCTGATGTGATAAATGATAGGCCGACCACGGGCTGATTAAAATCGAAACAATTTGCCGATATCGTTCAAAAAAATAGAATGATTTTTGCGGGAGAAATTAAAACGGGAAAGCGATCAGTTCCACACCTTCAGGCGTGACTTTCACCATCGATCCTTCGCTGTGCCACGCGCCCAGTACCACACGGTGAGCCGGTTCGCCGTTCGCGACCAACGTATGCACGTCGGGACGGTGGGTATGACCGTGGATCAACCACTGGACGTGGTGTTTCTCCATCATGTTGACCACTGCCTGCGGGTTGACGTCCATGATGGTCATCGACTTGCTGTTGTTGGCGGCTTTACTGCCCGCGCGCATTCTGGCGGCGATACGGTTCCGGATAAACAGCGGCAGGGCAAGGAACACCTTTTGGATCCACGGGGTGTGGACCTTCGCGCGAAACGCCTGATAGCCGGTATCGTCCGTACAGAGCGTGTCACCGTGCATGATCAGGACTTTTCGACCATAGAGGTCAAGCACCTGTTCTTCTGGCAGCAGCGTCATGCCGCTTTCGCGGGCGTAGCGAGGGCCGACCAGAAAATCGCGGTTGCCGTGAATGAAATAGCAGGGAACGCCGGAGGTGACCAGCGCGTGAATGGCGGCAGCCATTTCACGGTGCAGCGGGTTGGGGTCGTCGTCGCCGATCCAGGCTTCAAACAGGTCGCCAAGGATGTAAAGCGCGTCGGCGTGTCTGGCTTCACCCGCTAAAAAACGCAGAAAACCGGCGGTGATCGCCGGTTCTTCTGTTTGCAGGTGCAAATCTGCAATAAAGAGTGTCGCCACGAATTACTCGCTGACGGTCACGCTGGTAATCACAACGTCTTCTTTTGGAACGTCCTGGTGCATGCCGCTGCGGCCGGTGGAAACGGCTTTGATCTTGTCGACCACGTCCATGCCTTCAACCACTTCTGCGAATACGCAGTAGCCCCAACCCTGCAGGCTTTCGCCGGAGAAGTTCAGGAAGTCGTTGTCAGCCACGTTGATGAAGAACTGCGCGGTGGCAGAGTGAGGTGCCTGAGTACGCGCCATCGCCAGCGTGCCGCGGGTGTTTTTCAGGCCGTTATTGGCTTCGTTTTTGATCGCTTCTTTTGTATCTTTCTGCTTCATACCCGGTTCAAAACCGCCGCCCTGGATCATAAAGCCGTTGATCACACGGTGGAAAATGGTGTTGTTGTAGAAACCTTCGCGGCAATAGTCCAGGAAGTTTTTAACTGTTTCAGGCGCTTTGTCATCAAAGGTTTTGATTACGATATCGCCATGATTAGTGTGGAAAGTAACCATTTTTGCATCCTGTTCCGTTATTGTGGTACGTCGACCCGCGTTCGGGTCAGATATAGGGGCCTGTTATAGCATAACCACAGGATGCGATCACCTTGCATTGTGTGCTGCTTCGGGTTTGAATTACGGGTAGAATACCCGGTTTTCGTCCACACACGTGTTTACATGGAATCTTCGATGTTAAAAATCTTTAATACAATGACGCGCCAGAAAGAGGAATTTAAACCTATCCATGCCGGGGAAGTCGGCATGTACGTGTGTGGTATTACGGTTTACGATCTCTGTCATATCGGCCATGGCCGTACCTTTGTCGCATTCGATGTCGTGTCGCGTTACCTGCGTTTCCTCGGGTATAACCTGAAGTACGTGCGTAACATCACCGATATTGACGACAAAATCATCAAGCGCGCTAATGAAAATGGCGAAAGCTTTGTCGCGCTGGTGGATCGTATGATCGTTGAGATGCACAAGGATTTCGACGCGTTAAACATTTTGCGCCCGGATAGCGAGCCGCGTGCGACCCACCATATTCACGAAATTATCGAGATCACGGAAAAGCTGATCGAACGCGGCCACGCGTACGTTGCGGACAATGGCGACGTGATGTTCTCAGTGCCAACCGATCCTACCTACGGCTCGCTTTCCCGTCAGGATCTTGACCAACTGCAGGCTGGCGCCCGCGTTGACGTGGTTGACGTGAAGCGTAACCCAATGGACTTCGTGCTGTGGAAGATGTCCAAAGAGGGCGAACCAAGCTGGCCATCTCCATGGGGAGAAGGGCGTCCGGGCTGGCACATTGAGTGCTCGGCGATGAACTGCAAACAGCTGGGCAAACATTTTGACATTCACGGCGGCGGTTCAGACCTCATGTTCCCGCACCACGAAAACGAAATCGCGCAGTCCACCTGTGCGCACGGCGGCGAGTATGTGAACTACTGGATGCACTCCGGGATGGTGATGGTTGACCGCGAGAAGATGTCTAAATCGCTGGGCAACTTCTTCACCGTGCGTGACGTGCTGAAGTATTACGATGCGGAAACCGTACGTTACTTCCTGATGTCAGGCCACTACCGCAGCCAGCTGAACTACAGTGAAGAGAACCTGAAACAGGCACGCTCTGCGCTGGAGCGTCTGTACACTGCGTTGCGCGGTACCGACAAGTCCGTGGAGGCCGCGGGCGGCGAGGCGTTTGAGGCCCGCTTTGTTGAGGTGATGAACGATGATTTCAACACCCCGGAAGCCTACTCGGTGCTGTTCGATATGGCGCGTGAAGTCAACCGCCTGAAGTCAGAAGATATGGCGGCGGCGAATGCGCTGGCTTCTCACCTGCGTAAACTCTCTTCCGTGCTTGGCCTGCTGGAGCAGGAGCCGGATGCTTTCCTGCAGAGCGGTGCGCAGGCGGATGACGGCGAAGTGGCAGAGATTGAAGCGCTGATTAACGCGCGTCTGGAAGCCCGTCAGGCGAAAGACTGGGCGGCAGCGGATGCGGCGCGCAATCGCCTGACCGAGATGGGGATCATCCTGGAAGATGGCCCACAAGGGACCACCTGGCGCCGTAAGTAATTTTCCCCTCACCCTAACCCTCTCCCACAGGGAGAGGGGATTGTTAGGTGTTCTCCCTCTCCCTGTGGGAGAGGGCCGGGGTGAGGGCATCAGCGTGCACGCTTTCGCCACCACAACAACCCCATCAGCACCACTCCCGGCAGCCACACCCACAGCAGTTCAGAGATAATCACCTGATGCCCGTACGGCGTGGTATAGCGCGACAGGGCAAACGGGGCGACCTTAATCACCTGCCACGGCGCAAAGAACCGTTCATCTGACCACGGCCACAGCCAGCCGACGCCCTTGCCGCCGGTGGTGACGGAATCGAGCAGGCTGTGCGACAGCAGCGACACGGTTAAAAACAGCCAGCAGCGCGTCAAACTTGCCCTGAACCATTGTCGCCCGACCAGTACGCAGAGTATCGGCACCACGAAGGCAAACAGCAGTGAATGGGTAAAGCCGCGATGACCGAAAACATTGCCGTAAGCAACGCCGAACTTAAACGCCAGCACGTCGGCATCGGGCAGCATCGCGAGCACGACACCGGCGAAAAGCAGGCGGGGAGGAATAACCCGGGTTCCCAGGCCTAAGCCCAGGCAAAGCGGAACAGCAGCGTGAGTGATAACAGTAGGCATCGTAATTTTCCATGACAAATCATGGGAATATAGCAGCGATTTCGCTGGAACTGACCTGTGCTAAATTCCGATTTTTACGCCGATTCCCGCGCGATAAGCTGGCCGGAGAGGGTAATGCGCTGCGTCTGCAGCTCTGGCTCTTTCAGCTTACGGATGATAAGACCCGCCGCCTGGCGGCCTGTCTCGTCACTGGCGGAGGAGACATAGGTAAACGACGGCGAGGTCAGGTTGACGTGCAGCATATCTTCAAAGCCCACCAGCGCGACCTGCTGCGTCAGAAACACGTCTTTTCCCACGGTACGGCCCACCTGATGAATGCCGCTAATGCAGCCGATCATCGCATCCGGTGAATGACAGAGCAGGGCGGTGATGGTGTTGTTTTTCTCAAGCAGCTGGCGGGTCGCCATTGCGGCGGCTTGCGTGTCATCGCTGCAGGCCGGGGAGCTTTCATCGCGCCACACCAGCCCGTTCTGGGTCATTGCGCTGCGAAATCCAAGCAGGCGTTGTTCGCGAATAAGGCAGCCTTCCCGTCCGCCAATGTAGGCGATGTTGCGGTGCCCGCGCTCGATAAGATAGCGCGCGGCCAGGTTTGCCGCCTGGCGGTTATCGCGCATCACCAGGTTGCATTTTTCATCCAGCAGAGACTGCGAGACCACCACCAGCGGCAGCGGGCACTGGCGGATCTGCTCCGGCAGGGTTGAGGAGCGCGTATCCGACGCGAGATAGATCACGCCCGCCACGCCCTGTTGCTTAAAGGAGAGCAGGGTGCGCTCTAAATGCTCCCGATCGTTCAGCGGCTGGCCGAGAAAAACCATATAGCCCTGCTTCTCCAGCTCCTGGACGATACTCGCCATGACTTTGATGGAAAAGCTGTCGCTAAAATCACGCAGGATCAGGCCGATCAGGTTGGAGGTGTTGGCGCGAAGGTTAGCAGCGGCAACGTTATGAACATAGCCCAGCGTCGTGATGGCGGCATTGACCTTCTCGATCGTTGCTTCGGAGATTTTCCCTTTCTGGCGCAGCACCAGCGATACGGTAGAGACCGACACCCCCGCGTGCTTTGCGACATCAATGATGCTGACTTTCTTCAAAACCGCTCCCTGAAATTTACCGATTATCAGCCAGATACGACACGTCTCTCAGCCTACAGGAGACGTGTCGTTCCGGCATCTTATTATTTGCCAATCATGGTGGACATGGTCTGGGCGATAAACTGTGCTCTGGCACCGAAAATCACCTGAATTCCGTTATCACCCACGAAGACCACGCCGCGTGCGCCGAGTCCGTTCAGGCCATCTTTATCCACTGCATCACTTTTTGCCACTTCCAGGCGCAGACGGGTGATACAGGAGCCAACGGAGTCGATGTTATGTGCACCGCCCAGCAGGGTAATGATTTCGGTGGCGAGTTCAGAATCGGATTTATCATCCGCGCTGGCGGTCACTTCGGTACGGCCCGGCGTTTTCACGTCAAAGCGACGGATCACGAAACGGAAGGTGAAGTAATAAATCAGGCCCATCGGAATACCAATGATAATGGCATTGAGGAAGTTGGTCTGATAGCCGTTGAATGACGGCAGGATCCCGAACGACAGATAATCGATAAAGCCTGCCGAGAACGACTTGGCGATATGGGCGTGCAGCAGATACATGGTCATGTACGCCAGGCCCGCCATAATGGCGTTAAAGACGTAGAGGATCGGCGCGACGAAGATGAAAGTGAACTCCACCGGCTCGGTGATCCCCGTCAGGAAGCAGGTGAGTGCCGCAGAGAACAGAATACCGGCCGCGATTTTTTTATTTTTGGTATGCGCTTCATGATACATCGCCAGACACGCCGCAGGCAGGGCAAACAGCATCAGCGGGAATTCACCCTGCATGAACTTACCGGCGTTCTGGTAGGTGTCGCTGCTGAAGGATTTCACACCTTCTTCCAGCATCTTGAACCAGATGGTCTGGTCGCCGTGGATCACCTGGCCCGCCTGAGTGGTGTAATCACCAAATGAATACCAGAAAGAGGGATACCAGATATGGTGCAGACCGAGCGGGATGAGGGCGCGTTCGACCAGACCGAAGATAAAGGTTGAGGCGGCCTGATTATCGCCGTTCACCACCACGGAGAGCGCGTCGATGCCTGCCTGAATGTGTTGCCAGACGTAGGGCAGCAGCAGACCGAGCAGGAACGAGAGAAACGCCGTGGCAATCGCCACAAAGCGTTTGCCGGAGAAGAAGCCAAGGAACTCCGGCAACTGCATGGTGTGGAAACGGTTATAGCACCACGCCGCCAGAATACCGCAGATAAGCCCGCCAAAGACGCCCATCTGCAGCGTCGGGATGCCGACCACCATAGCGTATTTACCGCCCTGAGAGGCCATTTCCGGCGTAATGCTCAGCACGGTACTGATGGTGATATTGGTAACAAACACCGAGACGGCGGCAGACAGTGCGGCAATGCCGGATTCCGATGCCAGACCCACGGCGGAGCCAATGGCAAACAGCATGGGCAGGTTATCAAAGATAACCCCACCCGCGTTCATCATCAGCGGCAGGTGAAACTTATCGCCAAAGGCCAGCAGCAGGCCCGCAGCGGGAAGCAGTGAAATTGGCAGCATTAAGGCGCGACCAATCATCGATAACTTAGACAGCGATTTAACAAACCCTGATATCAGACTCATGCTGATTTCCCCCGAGAAGCGCTTTTTTTGGCGCTGTTATTGTAAGTAGAACGTTTTAGTAGAACGTTCTACTTATCGTGGGCAAAGCGTGAAAAACGCGCAACACAATTTTCACTTTTCAACAGATGAAATAGTGATTATTTGAAGTTGATCGATAATTAACCGTGATGGGTGTGGGGGGATTTTTTTATCCCCTCTCCCGACCGGGAGAGGGTTAGGGTGAGGGCATCAGACGGCTCAGGCCGTAACGGTCACGCTCTGACCTTCAAAGCTGACGGTCTGACCGGCAACAATCTTGCAGCGCTTACGCGTTTCTACCACGCCGTCGACGAAAACCAGCCCGTCGGCAATGGCAATCTTGGCCTGCGCACCGCTCTCGCTCCAGCCTTCCAGCTTCAGCAGATCGCACAGCTCAACGTGTGGATGTTTACCTAATGAAAATGTCGCCATGTTACGCGTCCTCTACGTCGTGATACTCCTCGCATGCCTGCAAGGTATTCTGAATCAGGGTTGCTACGGTCATCGGGCCTACGCCGCCCGGTACCGGGGTGATGTAAGAGGCACGCGCTGCGGCATCTTCATAAACCACGTCGCCAACCACTTTGCCGTTTTCCAGACGGTTAATCCCGACGTCCACGACAATCGCCCCTTCCTTAATCCATTCCCCGGGAATGAAGCCCGGCTTACCGACCGCGACGATCAGCAGATCGGCATTCTCGACGTGATGACGCAGGTTTTTGGTGAAGCGGTGGGTCACGGTGGTGGTGCAACCGGCCAGCAGCAGCTCCATGCTCATCGGACGGCCCACGATGTTGGAGGCGCCAATCACTACGGCGTTCAGTCCGTAGGTGTCGATGTTATAACGCTCCAGCAGCGTCACGATGCCGCGTGGGGTGCAGGGACGCAGGCGCGGCGCGCGCTGGCACAGACGGCCAACGTTATACGGGTGGAAACCGTCCACGTCTTTATCCGGCGCGATACGCTCCAGTACCTTCACGTTGTCGATGCCTGCCGGCAGCGGCAGCTGGACCAGAATACCGTCGATCGCTTTATCGGCATTCAGGGTGTCAATAAGTTCCAGCAGTTCTGCTTCGGTGGTGGTTTCCGGCAAATCGTAAGAGCGGGAGACGAACCCCACCTCTTCACACGCTTTGCGTTTGCTGCCGACATAAATCTGCGATGCCGGGTTGCTACCAACCAGCACAACGGCAAGCCCTGGTGCGCGAAAACCAGCCGCTTTACGCGCCTTCACTTTTTCCGCGACCTCAGAGCGCACCTGCTGCGCAATCGTTTTACCGTCAATAATCTTTGCTGCCATCAGAGAGAAGATTCCGTCTGTAACGTTTGAAAGGGGGGATGGCCTGTATTTTGTCAGAAGCGAGCGCCGCTGTCAGTCACCCTTTGCGAGTTTTCCTCCGGCGGGCGTAAAGACCCTTCTCGGGTGATGGTCAATTTCTTAGGCGGGATTAGGATGTGACCTGGTAAAATGGCAGCGTTTTGACATATTTAAAAATAGTTTCCTGAGCTACTTTGTCTCCTCCGAAATAAGCTTTCAATTTTTTCAATTGAACGTATTTCTTATTCCCGATAATTCGCGGGAAGGGTTATTTACATTTTAAAGGAATAGACATGAAACTCAGCAACATTGCTTCTACTGTTATTGCTTCACTTGCCCTGGTCGCGGGTGCCGCTCACGCTGCCGATCCGGTTACGCCAGTTTCCGTAAATGGCGGTACCGTGCATTTTAAAGGTGAACTGGTTAATGCTGCATGTTCAGTAAATACCGATTCTTCCGAGCAGACCGTTAATCTCGGTCAGTACCGTACCGCGAAATTCACCAAAGTGGGTGATACCACCACCAATATTCCATTCACCATCGAACTGAACGATTGCGATCCGCTGGTGGCGAAAACGGCTGCTGTGGCGTTCACCGGTCAGATCGACGCAACTGACAAAACCCTGCTGGCAGTGACTTCAGGTAGCAACGACAACACCGCGAAAGGTGTAGGTATCGAGATCCTCGACAGCAAATCCAGCGTTCTGACGCCAGACGGTGCCACCTTCTCTGCTGCGCAGAACCTGATCCAGGGCACCAACACCCTGAACTTCAGCGCGCGTTATAAAGCCACTGCTGCGACCACTGAACCAGGTCAGGCAAACGCTGACGCCACATTCGTTATGAAATACGAATAATTCCTCCGTACAGGGATGTTTTGGCCTCAGGGATGAGGCCCGTCATACGCTCAGGCCAGGAACGAAGGATGACAAGGACAGGAACACTACTGCTGTTAACCCTTGCGATGGCTTCCCAGGCATTCGCCCATACGGTGGTGATTGACGGCGGCAAAGTACACCTCCGGGGTGAACTGGTGAACGGCGGCTGCGCCGTGGCGCCGGACAGCCAGAATATGCGCATCGATATGGGACAATACCGGACCAACTCGTTTTCCGGGGTGGGCAGTTTTTCCACCGTAAATGTGCCTTTTACCGTGCGGCTGCTGGATTGCAGCGTGGATGTCTCACGCACCGTCGGGATCCAGTTCCAGGGCATCACGCCCGCGGAAGACCCGCAGGTTTTTCTGGCGACATCGCGCCCCGGTGAAACACCCATCAGCAGCGGGGTGGGGCTGGCACTCTTTGACGAACAGCAGCGTCAGATTATCCCCAACGCCACGGCGGTCAGCTGGCTGCCCATTGATACCCGCGAGCTTGCGTTTCATTTTAGCGCCCGATATCGGGCTATTTCCGAACACCTTGTGCCAGGCAATATTCAGTCGGATGTCTGGTTTACGTTGATTTATCCATAACACCTGCGAACACATTATTAAAGGTACGGTTTTGATGAATACCCTAATTAAACCAGGACTGATTTTATCGTTTATTTTAATGATGGTTTCTGCAAGCGCGAATGCGTCCGGCGGTATTGCACTTGGAGCCACGCGCGTTATTTATCCGGCAGATGCTAAACAAACTTCACTGGCGATCACCAACAGTAACAAGCAAGAACGCTATTTAATTAACGCGTGGATCGAAAACGCAAACGGGCAAAAAGAAAAAACCTTTGCCGTCACGCCACCGCTGTTTGTCAGCGAGCCGGACAGCGAAAACACGCTGCGCATTATTTACGCCGGGCCTGCGTTGCCTGCCGATCGTGAATCGCTGTTTTACATGAACGTGAAAGCGATCCCGTCAGTGAACAAAGCCAAAACCGAAAACAACAACGTGCTGCAACTGGCCATCCTGTCGCGTATCAAGCTGTTTGTGCGCCCGAATAACCTGGCAATGCAGCCGGAAGAGGCGCTCTCTCAGCTGCGCTTTGAGCGCGTTGGCTCGCATCTGAAGATCAGCAACGCCTCACCGTATTACATCACGCTGGTCAATCTGAAGCTGGGCGGACAGACGCTGGATAACATCATGATTGCGCCAAAAAATTCGGCACAGCAGGCGCTGCCGGCTGGTGCGGGCGGTACGCTCTCCTGGCAGAGCGTCAATGACTACGGTGCCATTACTCCGGCGCGTAGCGTCAACCTGTGAGCAGAGTCAGGGCGATGAATAATCATCAATGGCGTTACTGCCCGGTTGCACTGGCGCTGATGGCAACGCTCTGGCCGCAGTCGGGCTGGAGCGAAAGCTACTTTAACCCGGCCTTTTTGTCCGACGATACCGCC
This sequence comes from Enterobacter sp. A8, assembly GCF_004296595.1. Taxonomy (NCBI): domain Bacteria; kingdom Pseudomonadati; phylum Pseudomonadota; class Gammaproteobacteria; order Enterobacterales; family Enterobacteriaceae; genus Enterobacter; species Enterobacter sp. A8. The sequence goes on along the minus strand of NZ_SCMF01000002.1, from coordinate 519,438 downwards.
AGCGTGGCGGATTTATCGCGTTTTGAACAAGGTCACCAGCAGGCACCCGGCGTGTATCGCGTGGATATCTGGCGTAACGATGAGTTTATCGCGACCCAGGACGTGCGCTTTGAGCAGGCCGACGATACGCCACCGGTGGCGGGCGGACTGGCGCCGTGCATCACACGTAAAATGCTGGAACGGTTTGGTGTTAACCTCGCCGCGTTTCCCGAGCTGGTAAAGGTGCAGGACGACACCTGTGTCCCGCTGGCGACAGCGATCCCCGGCAGTCTGGTCGCATTTAACTTCGCCTCGCAGCGTCTGAATATCAGCCTGCCGCAGGTGGCGATGCAGAACAGCGCCCGTGGCTATATCCCGCCTGAACAGTGGGATGAAGGGATCCCCGCCGCGCTGTTGAACTACAGCTTTACCGGCAACCGGGGAAGCGAGGATGACAGCTACTATCTGAACCTGCAGAGCGGGCTGAACTATGGCGCCTGGCGTTTACGCAATAACGGCGCCTGGCGTTATACGCAAAACAACGGTCAGCGGCACAGTAACTGGCAGAACATTGGCACCTGGGCGCAGCGCACCGTCATTCCGCTCAAAAGCGAGCTGGTGCTGGGCGACAGCAATACCGGCAATGATGTCTTTGACAGCGTCGGTTTCCGCGGCGGGCGGCTTTTCTCGTCCGACAGCATGTACCCGGACAGCCTGCAGGGCTATGCGCCAACCGTGCGCGGTATCGCCCGTACCCCGGCCAAAGTGGTTGTTCGCCAGAACGGCTATGTTATCTACCAGAGCTATGTCCAGCCTGGCGCGTTTGCCATTACCGATCTGAACCCTACCTCCTCAAGCGGCGATCTGGAAGTGACCGTAGAAGAGAAAGACGGCAGTCAGCAACGCTATACCGTGCCGTACTCCACCGTGCCGCTGTTGCAGCGTGAAGGTCGCTGGAAGTATGACCTCGTGGCCGGGGATTATCGCAGCGGTAACAGCGATCAGGACACGCCGTTCTTCACCCAGGGCACGCTGATTACCGGTCTGGCCAATGGTTACACGCTCTACGGCGGTACGCAGCTGGCGTCGCGCTATACCGCGGTGGCCATTGGCGCCGGGAAAAACCTCGGTGACTGGGGGGCTGTGTCGGTCGATATCACCCATGCCCGCAGCCAGCTGGCGGATGACAGCCGCCATGAAGGCCAGTCCCTGCGTTTCCTGTATGCAAAATCACTCAACGGATTCGGCACCAACTTCCAGCTGCTGGGCTATCGCTACTCCACGAAAGGGTTTTACACCCTGGATGATGTGGCCTGGCGTTCGATGGAAGGCTATCAGTATGCCGACAGCAAGGATGATGACGGCGTGCCGGACGTGCAGAGCTATCACAACCTGACGTGGAACAAAAAAGGGCGCTTCCAGCTCAATATCTCTCAGTCGCTGGGTGATTACGGCTCAGTCTATGTCTCCGGCAGCGAGCAGACCTACTGGGGCACCAGCCAGTCGAACCTCTGGTATCAGCTCGGCTATGCCGGAGGTGTAAAAGGGATCAACTACTCCCTGTCATGGTCGTGGAACAAGTCCGTCGGGATAGAGGGCACGGACCGGATCGCGTCCTTTAACGTCTCGGTGCCGTTCAGCCTCTTTACCCGTCAGGGATATCGCCGGGACAGCGCCATCGACCGCGCTTACGCCACGGCCTCAGCCAGCCGCAACAGCGACGGTGATACCAGCTGGCAAACCGGGGTCAGCGGCACCCTGCTGGAAGATCGCAACCTGAACTACAGCGTTACGCAGGGGCACACCAGCACCAACGGCTCAAGCGGTAGCGCCAGCGCAAACTGGCAGGCGACCTACGGCACGCTGGGGGTGGGCTACAACTACGCGCGCGATCAGCACGATCTCAACTGGCAGCTCTCCGGTGGGGTGGTGGGCCATGCCGACGGCGTCACCTTCAGCCAGCCGCTGGGCGACACTAACGTCCTGATCAAAGCGCCGGGAGCCTCGGGCGTCAGCGTGGAAAACCAGACCGGGGTGAAAACCGACTGGCGAGGCTACGCGGTCATGCCGTATGCCACCGTCTACCGCTATAACCGCGTGGCGCTGGATACCAACTCCATGAGTAACAACACCGACATCGAAAATAACGTCAGCAGCGTAGTACCGACCAAAGGTGCGCTGGTGCGCGCCAGCTTCGATACCCGTATCGGCGTGCGTGCCCTGCTGACCGTGACCCGCGGCAACCAGCCTGTGCCGTTTGGTGCCGTGGTCCGTGAAACCCAGAGCGGGGTCACCAGTATGGTGGGCGATGACGGGCAGATTTACCTGAGCGGGCTGCCGCTGGAAGGGGAGCTGCTTATTCAGTGGGGCAATGGGATGCAGTCCCAGTGTCGTGCGCACTATCGTTTATCGCCTGAAAGCCAAAACCAGGCCATTACCATGGCGGGGGCAAGCTGTGACCGTTAACAGGAACCCAAAGATGCGCAGTTTACGCAATGTGTTTAGCTTAGCGCTGCTCTGCAGCACGATGCCCGCGTGGGCGACGGTTTGCCAGAACGCCACGGGTGTGCCGAAGGATATCTCATACGATCTTTCAAACGTCTTTAACAGCTCCAATAACAAACCGGGGCAGATTGTGACCCTTGCGCAAAAATCCGGGCTGGTGGGCGTGAACGCCATTTGCCCTAAAGGAACAACCGGAAAGTCCACGATGCGTAGTTATGTCACCAGCCTGCCGATAACGACGGTAATTGATGGCTATAAGTATGTGAAGCTGAATGACTACCTTGATGGCGCAATGCAGATCCACGATGACTACGCGGGCACCTTCTATCCACCGTCAGACTACATTCAGATGGGGCAGCACCCTAACGTTCCGAACAACAAAGCGTTTCCTGTCACCGATTCGAAGCTGGTCTTTCGTCTGCGGGTCACACGGCGGTTTATCAACATGGTGGTGATCCCCCAGCAGACCATGTTCACCGTCTATGTCACCACCACGTCATCCGATCCGCTGAATACGCCGGTCTATACCATCAGCTACAGCGGCACCATTCAGGTACCACAAAGCTGTGCGATTAACGCCGGGCAGGTGGTGGAGTTTGATTTTGGTGATATTGGCGCGTCGTTGTTCAGCCAGGCGGGGGCCGGCAATCGTCCTCAGAACGTCTCACCACAAAGCAAAACCATTGCCATTAAGTGCACCAATGTGGAGGCCAATGCGTATCTGACGATGCGCATCGAGGCGGAAAAAATCTCGGGCAATGCGCTGGTTTCCGATAACCCGGATTTAGGGTTTGTCGTGGCGAACGATAGCGGTACGCCTCTGACGCCTAACAACCTGAACAGCAAAATTCCGTTCCGTCTGGATGACAGCGCGCAGGCGCAGGTGGGGATCCGGGTCTGGCCGGTGAGCATTACGGGGAATAAGCCAGCAGAAGGCCGGTTCACCTCTCGCGGCTATCTGCGCGTGGATTACGATTAAGGGGAAGAGATGGGGAACTGGAAATGGCCTTTCGCTGCGCTGGCCCTGACGATGTGTCAGGCAAACGCGTGGTCAGCCACAGCGCTGGGCGAGATCAATATTCAGATGTACGGCAATATCGTTGATTTTACCTGCGTGGCAGAGGGCAGCGACAGTGACAAGACCGTCACTCTGGGCACCTGGCCGACGAAGCAGCTCAGCACCACGGGGAGCCGCACGCAGCCCATGCCCTTCACGCTGAAGCTGACAGGCTGTCCGCCAGGCTCGGCATCAATTACGTTTTCCGGGAAAACTGACGGGAGTGACAGCGGATTGCTGGCGTTGAATGACGCCAGTACGGCGAATAACGTCGCGGTGGAGATCAGGGATGCGGATAAAACACGTCTTGCGTTACAGCAGGCCAGCCAGCCGGTGGCGGTAGATGCGCAGGGTAATGCCGTGTTGTCATTTTATGCTAATTATATTGCCACAGCGGATAACCCCCGGCCCGGACGCGCCGATGCGGATGCCACATTTATGATTAATTATAATTAGCGCTGACCGCACTCCCTGCAACTCAGATAAACTGCAGGGAGTGAATTCAGGTTATAGCAGCTCGTGTGCCTTGGCGTAATCAATTAATTCCACAATGCTTTGCACACCGAGCTTGGAATAAATATTGGATTTGTGCGCGCTAATGGTTTTGTTGCTTAATAGCAGCTGTTCGGCAATTTCCTTATTCGATAAGCCATTCGCCAGATACCGCAGTACGGTGACCTCACGGTTCGATAATGGCATATCGGATGCCATCCCTTTCCCTGAGCCCAGATGATTAATAAAGTTCAACGTTTCCGACGGGAAAAAAGAATAGCCCATCAGAATCATTTCCACGGCGTTGTAGATCTCACCTAAATCTTTTCGTTTACTGACAAACCCATTTGCCCCGGCGCGGATGGCGCGGCCCGCGTAAAAGGACTCCGATTTGGAAGAGAGGAACAGGACCTTTATGTCTTTGTTTAAGTTTCTGATTCTTTTCAATAAAGCGAAGCCATCGGTGCCCGTAAGTTCAATGTCCAGGATCACCAGATCGATGGCGTGATTGCGGATACAGTCGAGAACTTCATGGCTGTCGCCAGACTTCAGTTTGACTGTGATATTTTTATTTTTCTGTAGCAGGACTTCTATCGACATTCTGACGATAGGATGTTCGTCCATAATGATAACGGATGCCGGTTTCATTTTTTATGCCTCAGATTGTTAAAAGCGTTATGCTGAGTTTGGTTCAAACTCTCGAAATGCCGGAAGGATAAATTTGCAGATCCTTATAGGGTGGTATTTCCCTGGAAAGAGCGAAAGCATCCTTGTTAACGTAGTGGTAATGTCATTGCCTCAGCGCGGTCATCTCATTTGGCTGGTGGCGGCAAAAAGGTTTTTCTTATTCATAATTGGTACGCGTCTTATTATACCGTGTAAGTTTTCTCCGAAAAGCCTGCAGATTAATTCATGATTATTGATTTGTATTATCTTCTGGATCTGAATGGCTATTTTTTTAAATTTAGCGGAAATGTCCTGTTATTCCATTTACCGCATCTTTTCATCTTTATGTAATAACAAAAAATAACAGATACCACTATATGTTGCAAAGTTGTTAATGAAATGACGGGGCAGTAAAACGTCTCACCTGCTGCTGAAGTGGCGTGAATTTGCACAGATAGCGCGTCTCATCCTCATCCTGATAGCTCTCCCCGATATCAGAAAAATACTATGCCGGAAGAGCAAAATCTTCTGCGGCCTTCGCTTTAAGCGCCAGGGGCGTGCAACCAAATTGCTTGTTTTTACATCATTATCATCCTGTTAACGGAACCATCAATCCCTTAACGCATGGATGAAAGTGCTGCACTTTACTTATTCTTTAATATTTCACGTGGTTCAGAGTCAGAAATTAGGAATAGTTGTAATTTCGAGATTTATGTTAACGGTTAACATAAAATTAACATTTTCAGTAAGTAACTTCCTAAAGATCTTTAGGAAATAAGGGGTTAGGTTAAGAGTAAAACGGGCAGTCGGAGAGATTATTGAGAAGATGCAGCAGTTCCTGGCGATGGCTAAGCCCGAGCTTCACCAGAATGCAGCTCAGGCGATAGATAATGCGGCTGTAGGGGCGATTCTGCAGCAGGGCGATCTGACGTAGTGACTTCCCCCGCGACAGCTCCTGTAAAATGGGCCACTCGCCGCGAGAGAACCACTCTTTACTGGAGCCCTGTGGAGGGCTAATGTCCATCAGGCTGTGCTGGAGTGCCGCCGCCGTTGACTGGCGTTCAAGGACATGAAACGGCCCCGCCGCTTTACAGAACAGACGGGTGTCGTAATTATCCGCCCTGACCAACAGATACGGCGTGAGAAAGGGCGGATACAGGCTGTGTCTTCTCAGCTGATCCAGCTTTTCCATAAGCGCCGTGGTGCGGCTTTCAATATCTACCACCAGACGGGCTGCAGGCCACTGGTTGAGCGCCTGAAAGGCTTCGTCCAGCGTCGGGTAGTCGCTACAGCTGCTCAGGGGAAACTGGCCGTTCAGAAAACCGGTGCGCAGGAAATGATCTTCCGTGACCAGAATAATAAAGGGCGCGTCTGTTTTGCGATGTTGGTGGATGGACTGGCTCAAAAATTCGAGCCGGTCGAAAAAGGGGGGAGCAAAAGGCGAGTGCGTAAATCCCAGTGCATCACTTCCTGTACGCCGCCGCCGGTAACGGCGCACTGTCATTCGCATGGCTTCCCTCCTGGAAATGGCTTTTTATTCCTCCGGCCATGTCCAGGACGGCCAGTAGTACCCCTGGCCGAGTCCTGCTCCTGCCTGTCGTGCCCGGCTATGATCCTTTTCAGTCTCAATACCTTCAATAAGCACGTTGTCGGCAAGCTGAAAGCAACGTGTCACCAGTTGCCCGAGCGCAGGGGTGGCGCGTAAACGCCAGAATGCTTCCTTGTCGATTTTTATGCCGGTTAACGGCAGCCGGCAGGACAAAAACGGTTGGACGATCGCTTCATCAATATCATCCAGCCAGATACCGTGGCCTTGTCTTCTGAGCTGCAGCAGGCGCTGGTGAACGTCCTGCCGTTTTGTGTCAGACAGCGCCAGAAAGCGTGCCGGGTCGACAATTTCTATATTCAGCGGTGCGGCAGGCAGCCGGAGAAGCCGCTGAAAGGCGTCCGGCTGCGTTAATACGGTTATCGGCAGATTGACGTAAAGATTATGACAGTGCGGGGTATTTTTTAGCGCGACAAGTTGCGCTTCAAGCAGCGTAAGTGACCACTCCGCAGACCGATCGTTGAAAAATGCTTCGCTTTGCTCTCTTGCTGACAGAACGCTCAGCACTTCCACCCCAACCTGGCGCTGCGAGGAGAGGGCGATGATAGGCTCAAGTTTGATGCCCGCGATATCGTGAGAGAGGTGCTGTAAGCTGGGGGACGTATCGATCAGGTTTTGCGCTGTCACTCCATTGTCCTGTTGTCTGTCAGCCTCCAGGCGGCCGGGATACCTCACACTAGTGTGACGAGCTGACGCTCAGGAAAACAGCAGGCGTTACTTAAATGCAGCTAAGCCTTTTCGCAGCGCTAAATTCTACGAAAGAAAGGCCGGGAATGTTGAAAAAACAGCCATATTTACAATCAGCTAGCCCTAATCGGAGGTGAAAACGGAAAAGGCATTGACTCACCTGCCATTGACCGTATAATTCTTCGCGTTTCACCACCGCGAAGTTCACTCTTCTCAGTGCGCCCTTAGCTCAGTTGGATAGAGCAACGGCCTTCTAAGCCGTAGGTCGTAGGTTCGAATCCTACAGGGCGTGCCATTTAGTCTCAGCGCTTAATCCAGCCCACTCTTCCCCAGACCGACCAACCGCTACCGAACCTTCACTCTGTGCCTGCTTTTAACCGTCTGATTTGCGTGGTTAATTTCAGATGTGTATCATTCTGAACCCGGCTCTGTAGCCTGTCGGTCAGAACGTTTGTTCCGCCATCGACCGGTCATTGGCGTAGTTCCAGTCAGGGCCACCATACCGCCACTAGCTCATCGGGAAGAGCGACAACCAGGATGTTGTAGTACGGGGTTCGAGGCTCCGGTGGCGGACCAACGCCGACTTAGCTCAATAGGTAGAGCAACTGACGTGTAATCCGTAGGTCACCCGTTCGATTCCGGTAGTCGGCACCCTATTTATGGCTTCCCCGTGGGATGCCTCCGGCACGACATTCGTTTCACTGTTGTACATGCCAATCATGAAGGACATTTATGTGGTATCTACTCGCAACTTCGCTTGCCGCACTTTCCCTGAATAAAAGCCTGGCTTACCTGATGCTGGGGTTAACGGCATTTCTCGGCTGGAAACAGAGCATTCTTGACGCCCCGGCGCTGCTGGTGATTGCATTAATCGTTATTGGCTGGTCTGTTGTTGAATGGCTACGTAATAAAAATAATAAATATACTTATCTGGTCGAGGGCCTGTGCGTGGTCATCGCCGTTGCCCTGGTTTTGCATGCGATCCCTGGCTTCCATAATCCCAAAGTGCTGGACGCTGTCGTTGTTGGTCCGCAAAGCATGCCGTTCAGTATGTACTTTAATATGGACAAGGCAGTGGTGCCGTTCTTTTTAATTACGTGCATGCCAACGTTATTCGTAGCAAAACCCCTTTATAAAGCTGGCAAGGTAGGCTGGGGAATATTGGTATTGGCGATACCCGCGCTGTTACTTCTGGCTGTTGCGTTGGGCGGGCTGAGAATTGAGCCGCATGCGCCAGAATGGTTTGCTCAATTTGCCCTTGCGAATATTTTCTTCGTCTCTTTGGCCGAGGAAGCCTTGTTCAGAGGCTATCTGCAGCAGCGCTTGTCCCGGGTTGTGCATCCTGTTGTAGCACTGTTGATTGCCTCACTCATTTTTGGGCTAATGCATTATAGCGGCGGTTTACTGCTGATTATTTTTGCCAGCCTCTCCGGTATTATTTACGGCCTGGCGTGGATGTGGAGCGGCAGGCTCTGGGTTGCAACGTTCTTCCATTTTGGGCTGAACTGCGTGCATTTATTGTTCTTCACCTATCCGATGTACGCCCCTCACGCGTCGGTGTGATGCTTTTTAAAATAGTGGCCTTATATATTTGGCTGCCTCCGGATAAGCATAAAAAGCCCCGAAGCATCGGGGCTTTTTTTATATATGCCGCGGGCATGAATAACACATTTACCTTCGCGTCAGAATAAATAGAAGGCTAATGAATTTCATTGTTGGCAGGCTTAAGGTTTTCTTAATCTAAAAATTATCTCGCATTAAAATTTGGGTTTTTATCATTCTAAAATCTGCTAAAAACGAATTTTACACTTTTACGTCTAAACTCGATTGATAGTAATTATCATTAGCGTTGTTGTATGCTTTAATCCTGTCCCACACAGCCCTTTGTTGTTTATCACGTTGGTCTATTAAGGATATGTTCATGAATTCTCGCCTGCTGTCATGCTTCTCGCTTGCCCTGTTGTCTTCATCACTTTTCCTTTCAACTCAATCGGTTGCCGCTGATAACAACGAAGGTATCGTTGTTTATAATGCGCAGCATGAAAATCTGGTGAAGTCGTGGGTAGACGGTTTTACCAAAGAAACGGGTATTAAGGTCACGCTGCGTAATGGTGATGACAGCGAGCTGGGCAACCAGCTGGTGCAGGAAGGCAGCGCATCGCCTGCGGATGTATTTTTAACTGAAAACTCGCCGTCAATGGTGCTGGTTGATAACGCCAAACTGTTTGCGCCATTAGATGCAGAGACATTAAAGCAGGTACCGGTGGAGTATCGTCCGGCACACGGTCGCTGGATCGGGATTGCCGCTCGCAGCACGGTGTTTGTCTATAACCCGGAAAAACTGAGCGAGCAGCAGCTGCCAAAATCGCTGATGGATCTGGCTAAACCCGAGTGGAAAGGCCGCTGGGCTGCCTCTCCGTCAGGAGCCGATTTCCAGGCGATCGTCAGCGCAATGCTGGCCCTGAAAGGCGAGCAGGCCACCCTTGAGTGGCTCAAAGCGATGAAAGCCAATTTCGTTGCCTATAAAGGCAACAGCACCGTTATGAAAGCCGTTAACGCCGGTCAGATTGATGGCGGGGTGATTTATCACTACTACCGTTTTGTCGATCAGTCCAAAACGGGTGAAAACAGCAAAAACACTAAGCTCTACTACTTCAAACACCAGGATCCGGGCGCCTTTGTTAGCCTCTCCGGCGGCGGCGTGCTGGCGTCCAGCAAACACAAAGCGCAGGCACAGGCCTTCATTAAATACATCACCGGCAAAGAAGGGCAGGAGAGCCTGCGCACCAATAACGCCTTTGAATATGCGGTGGGCGTGAACGCGGCCTCTAACCCGAAACTGGTGCCGCTGAACGAGCTGGATGCACCGAAAGTGGAACCTTCCACGCTTAACAGTAAAAAAGTCATCGAGCTGATGACGCAAGCTGGCCTGCTGTGATCCTGAGAGTAAAGTAAACGTCCTATGTCTGGTCTGAGTCTCGACATCGGCAAAAACAGAGTGCGGGAGCCTGCCCGCAGGCGTCCTGCGCTGCCGATGGTTGCGTTAGCTGTCCTGTTTTCATTAATGGCGCTTCTGCCTTTGGGCTTTATCATTGCCATTGGCATTGAGACGGGCTGGGAAACCATTAAGGCGTTGGTGTTTCGCCCGCGTGTTGCTGAGCTGCTCAGCAACACGCTGTGGCTGACGGCCTTAGCGGTGCCACTCTGTATCGTCACCGGCGTGGCGATAGCCTGGCTGACGGAACGTACTCAGCTGGCCGGGCGGGGGATCTGGTCTGCGCTGGCGGTGGCCCCGTTGGCCATCCCCGCGTTCGTGCAAAGCTACGCCTGGGTGAGCGTGGTGCCTTCCATGCACGGGCTTTCTGCGGGCGTGTTTCTCTCCGTGTTAGCCTACTACCCGTTTATCTATATGCCCGTGGCGGCGGTGCTGCGTCGTCTGGATCCAACGCTTGAAGATGTTGCCGCTTCGCTCGGCACGCCGCCGTGGCGGGTCTTTTTTCGCGTGGTGTTACCGCAGCTTAAGCTCGCGATTTGCGGCGGCGCGCTGCTGGTGGCCCTGCATCTGCTGGCGGAATATGGCCTGTACGTGATGATCCGCTTTGATACCTTCACCACCGCCATTTACGACCAGTTCCAGTCGACATTCAGTGGCCCGGCGGCAAACATGCTGGCGGGGGTGCTGGCGCTATGCTGTCTGGCCATCTTGCTGCTGGAAGGGGTCACCCGCGGGAAAGCCCGTTATGCGCGCATCGGCGCAGGGGCGGCACGTGAACAGACGCGCTGGCCGCTAAAGCCTGTTGCAGCGGTGTTGGGCCAGCTGTTTTTCCTCGTGCTGATTGTGCTGGCGCTGGGCGTACCGCTCATTGTGCTGTGTCGCTGGATATGGCTTGGCGGCGTACAGAACTGGATGAGCGCCGATCTCTGGCACTCGCTGCGCCAGACGCTGATGCTCGGTGTGGGCGGCGCGCTGCTGACCACCGCCTGTGTCATTCCCATCGCCTGGCTCGGTATCCGTTATCCGCACCGCATCTTCCGGATGCTGGAAGGGTGCATTTACATCACCAGCTCTCTGCCGGGGATCGTCACCGCCCTCGCGCTGGTCACGGTCACCATTCACTATGCACGTCCGATTTATCAGACCGAAATTACGCTGTTCCTGGCTTATCTGCTGATGTTTATGCCCCGTGCGCTCATTAACCTGCGGGCCGGGATTGCCCAGGCGCCGGTGGAGCTCGAAAACGTGGCGCGCAGTCTGGGCAGCACGCCCGCGAAGGCATTGTGGAGCGTCACCATGCGATTGGCCGCGCCCGGTGCGGCGGCAGGGGCGGCGCTGGTCTTCCTTGGTGTCAGTAACGAATTGACCGCGACGCTGCTGCTCTCCCCGCTGGGAACGCGCACGCTGTCCACCGGTTTCTGGGCGCTGACCAGCGAGATCGATTATGTTGCCGCTGCGCCTTACGCCATGCTGATGATTTTGATTTCACTTCCGCTGACCGCCATTCTTTATATGCAGTCCAAAAAAATTGCAGGGCTATGAGATGCTTGAATTAACGTCCATTTCTAAATCGTTTTCCGATGCGCAGGTGCTCGACAGCTTAAACCTGAGCGTCGCGCCGGGAAGCCGGACGGCGATTGTCGGGCCGTCAGGGTCGGGTAAAACCACGCTGCTGCGTATCCTTGCCGGGTTCGAAACGCCGGATAGCGGACGTATCGTGATGCAGGGCCGAACCCTGTTCGACCAGAACAACTTTATTCCCGCGCATCTGCGTAAAATTGGCTTTGTTCCTCAGGAGGGGGCGCTCTTCCCGCATCTTAATGTGGCAGACAACATTGCCTGGGGATTAGACGGTACCCGCCACGAGAAGCGCCAGCGCGTGGAAGCACTGATGGAGATGGTCTCGCTTGACAGACAACTCGCCACGCACTGGCCGCATGAGATTTCCGGCGGCCAGCAGCAGCGCGTGGCGCTTGCCCGCGCGCTGGCGCAGCGTCCTTCCCTGATGCTGCTGGATGAACCCTTCTCGGCGCTGGATACCGGCCTGCGCGCCATGACGCGTAAGGCCACGGCTGACCTGCTGGCGGAAGCGGGCGTGGCCTCGATCCTGGTGACTCACGATCAAAACGAAGCGTTGTCCTTTGCCACGCAGGTGGCGGTCATGCGATCCGGACGTTTCACTCAGGTCGGCACACCTTATCAGGTCTATAGCCAGCCCGTGGATGAAGAGACGGCGCTTTTCCTGGGGGATGCGGTGATCCTGCCTGCTCAGCTCGCCAGCGGCTATGCGCTCTGCGCGCTGGGCGAGGTGCCCACGGATAATGCCCAGGCGACGGGGCAGGGCAGAGTGATGTTGCGCCCTGAGCAACTGCACGTGACGGCATGCGCGGCGCACGAAAGCCCGGTGTCGATTGTTGATGTGGATTTCACCGGCCAGCTCTCCATGCTGACGCTGGCGTTAGCCGGACAAACGGAGCCGATTACCCTGAAAACCGTCAGTCAGCCTGGATGGCACCCGGGGGCGGCGGTGCGTATTGATATTGCTGGTACGGCGCGCGTTTTTGAATATTCTTAATGTTCGTTAGTAATTTAATCCAACGGGTTGTTATAAAAGAATTTTCCTTAACGTGTGGCATTTCCTGAGATTCTCTACCATGCTCATAAAACCTCACCATCATGTGTGAGGTTTTTCGTAGTTGCTGATTAATCTCAAGGAAAAAAGGTTATGAAAAAGACGACTGCTATTTTGCTGGGAACGGCGTTTCTGTTTACCACCAATACCTTTGCGGCTGAACTGCTGACGAAAAATGAATTCGAGAAAGTCGAATCGCAGTATGAAAAAATCGGTACGGTAAGCACTTCAAATGAAGTCTCTATTGATGATGCAAAGAAAGAATTGATTGAAAAAGCAGATAAAGAAGGTGCCGACGTACTGGTGCTCACGTCAGGTAATACCAACAACAAAATTCACGGCACGGCCGATATTTACAAGAAAAAATAATGTCCTGCAGCCATCCCGGATCCGGGGTGGCTGTGCGTCACGCTTTTCCTCTGTAACACCTCTCTCTTCCCCGGCTTCATTTAACCCCCTGTCCTCAGGCCGAAACGCGCGGTTACACTTGCTAACGCAGATATAATGCGTATAGTTCTCATTTGCATTACACATAAACTTTTCTAAGGCCCGACAACGGGCTATTTTTGCGCGCACATTTAATGAGTCCATTATGAATAACACCAGAATGCATAAAACACTGCTGGCGCTCGCCGTTGGCGCAGTGACCCACGCTGCCCTGGCGGCAGAGGCAAAGCCAGAAGACACCATGGTCGTCCAGTCTGCCACCGGGCCTGATTTCACTCCCGGCGGTGACCAGCTGGTGCCCGCCTTCCTGGATGGACAGGTGGCAAACGGCGGCCGTCTGGGGATGCTCGGCCAGCAGAATGCCATGGACGTGCCGTTTAATATCATCAGCTACACCTCGAAGCTGGTGGAAGATCAGCAGGCGAAAACCATTGCTGATGTGGTTGCCAACGATGCAGGCGTGCAGTTCGTGCAGGGTTACGGTAACAGCGCCGAAACCTTCCGTATTCGTGGCCTGAAGTTTGACGGCGATGACATGACCTTTGGCGGCCTGTCCGGCGTGCTGCCGCGTCAGGTTGTGGATGCCCAGATGGTCGATCGCATTGAAATTTTCAAAGGGGCAAACTCGCTGATGAACGGCGCGGCAAGCTCCGGCGTGGGCGGGATGATTAACCTTGAGCCAAAACATGCGGGCGACGTCCCGCAGGCGAAAGTGGGCGTGGACTACACCTCCGACTCACAGATTGGCACCACGCTCGATGCTGGCCGACGCTTTGGCGACAACGACCAGTTCGGCGCGCGCGTGAACCTGGTTCACCGGGAAGGGGAAACCGGCGTGCCGAACGACCGTCGCCGCACCACGCTGCTCTCCACCGGTCTGGATTACAAAGGCGACGATTTCCGCACCTCGCTGGATCTGGGCTATCAGAAGAAAACCTTCCACGGCAGCCCCACCAGCGTCAACATTTCCGCCGTGGACTTTGTGCCTGAGCCGCCGAAAAACGATCGTAACTTCTCGCAGAAATGGGCCTACAGCGACATTGAAAACGAGTTCGGGATGTGGCGCAGCGAGTACGACATCACTGACAACTGGACGGCCTATACCGGTCTCGGCGCGCAGCACGCGCACGAAGAGGGGATCTACAGTGCACCGAAGCTGGTGGACAAGAGCGGTAAGGCCACGGTCAGCCGTCTTGATACCAACCGTATCAGCGATTCCGTCAGCGGTATGGCGGGGATACGCGGTCACTTCACTACCGGCTTTGTCTCGCACAAGGTCAACGTGGGGTATTCCGCGATGACCAAAAACGAAAAAATCGCCTGGAAAATGTCGGCGACGGCGGATAACCTAACCACCAACATTTACCACAACACCGGCGTCGCGATGCCGGACAGCTCCAATTTCAACGGCTCTGGCGGCAAATACAGCGATCCGCTGACCAGCGGGCGCACCCGCACTCAGGGCTGGCTGCTGAGCGATACCCTGGGCGTGCTGGATGACAAGCTGCTGTTTACCGCTGGTGCACGTCATCAGAAAGTGGTCATCCGCGGGTACAACAAAATTACCGGTGCGGAAAACGACGCGGACGGTTTTGACGGCAGCCGCTGGATGCCAACCTACGGTGTGGTTTATAAACCGTGGGAGGAAATTTCGCTCTACGCTAACCACACCGAAGCGCTGCAACCGGGTAAAAGCGCGCCCAACACGGCCACCAACTACGGCCAGAGCACCGGTATCGTTCACTCTAAGCAGAATGAAGTGGGCGTGAAGGCGGACTTTGGTCGTGTGGGCGGCTCCCTGGCGCTGTTTGAGATCAAAATGCCGTCGGCGATCCTCGACGACAGCGGTCACTACGGCCTGGACGCTGAGCAGCGTAACCGTGGCGTAGAGTTGAACGTCTTTGGCGAGCCAATGCTCGGGATGCGTCTGAACGCCAGCGCCACCTGGCTGCAGGCCGAGCTGACCAAAACCAAAAACGGCGTGAATCAGGGCAACGATGCCATTGGTGTCCCGAACTTCTATGCCGTGCTGGGCGCAGAGTACGACATCAAACCGATTGAGGGCCTGACGGCTACCGCCCGCGTCAACCACTCCGGCACGCAGTACGCCGACCTCGCGAACAGCAAAAAGCTCGACAGCTATACCACGCTGGATCTGGGCATGCGCTATCGCTTCGCGGTGAACCACAATGAAAACCAGATGACGGTGCGCGCGGGCATCGACAACGTGACCAACGAAAACTACTGGTCCAGCGTTGACGATTCCGGCACCTACATCACGCAGGGCGAACCGCGTACCTTTAAGGTCTCGGTTGGCTACGAGTTCTAAGTGTTCCACCTCGTTATCCGGGGCAAGGATGCCCCCATCCTTCCGTACCTTGTTATAAAATTGTAATAAAAGCTTCTTACACTGGCCTCCAGACCTTTACCTCTTGGCCAATGACAGGAAGCCGCTATGGGCAGACCCCTCAAATCCGTATTTAAAAAAGAACATCGCGACGATATCACTAACCGCAGCGCTAACCCGGTATTCTCCGAGGTTGCGGAGGTATTCCTCTCCCGCCGCCGTTTTTTACAGATGGGCGCCGTGGCGGGTGCTGCCGCTTCATTCCCTTTTCTGATCAAACCTGAAAGCGCCATTGCCGCAGTATCAAAGCCTTCTGCACTGGCAAAAGCGGTTTCCCTGGGCTTTACCAGCATCGACGTATCCACGGAAGATACGGTCAGGGTGCCGGAAGGCTATATCGCCCGTCCGTTTTATCGCTGGGGTGACCCGACGGGGATCAAGAACAACATGCCGGCGTTTAAACAGGATGCCAGCAACACCACCGACGAACAGGCCGTGCAGGCGGGCATGCACCACGACGGGATGGCGTGGTTTAGCCTGCCGCAAGGGAAACAAAACCCGGAACATGGCCTGCTGGCGCTGAATCATGAGTACATCGATAACGGGATGCTGTTTACCGACGGCACGGCCAACTGGAATCTCGACAAGGCCCGTAAGGGGCAGAACGCGATGGGCGTGTCGGTGGTGGAAGTGAAAAAATCGGGCAGCGACTGGCAGGTGGTTCGCCCGTCTTCGTATGCCCGCCGCATTACCGTCAATACGCCGATGCAGCTTACCGGCCCGGCGCGGCATCAGGACTTAATGAAAACCGCCGCTGACCCGCAGGGGGAACGCGTGCTGGGCACCATGCAAAACTGCGCCAACGGCCATACGCCGTGGGGCACCTATCTCACCTGCGAGGAGAACTGGTCGGATATTTTTGTCAAAAAATCCGATCTTAATCCGCTGGAAAAACGCTACGGCATCAGCGACAGCGATGAATCCTACCGCTGGAACGAGGTGGATGAGCGCTTCAGCGTCGATAAAACCCCTAACGAACCCAACCGTTTCGGCTGGGTGGTGGAGATTGATCCCTACGATCCCACCTCCACGCCGCGCAAGCACACCGCTCTGGGACGCTTCAAGCATGAAGGTGCCGCCGTCACGCTCGCCGCCGATAACCGCGTGGTGGTCTATATGGGGGACGACCAGAAGTTTGAGTACATCTATAAATTCGTCTCGGACAAAAAATACGATCCTGCCAACCGTGAAGCCAATATGCAGCTGCTGACGTCCGGCACGCTGTACGTTGCCCGGTTCAACGAGGAGGGGAGCGGCGACTGGCTGCCGCTGATCTTCGGGCAGAATGGCCTGGATAAAAGCAACGGTTTCGAAAGCCAGGGCGATCTGCTGATCAAAACCCGTCTGGCGGCCGACGTGGTGGGGGCGACGAAAATGGATCGTCCAGAGTGGATTGCGGTCGATCCGCACGCCAGCGGCAGCGTCTACTGTACGCTCACCAACAACAGCGATCGCGGGAAGGAGGGCAAGGCGCCGGTCGATGCCGCCAACCCGCGTGCCAACAACGTGTTTGGTCATATTATGCACTGGCACGAAGAGGGAGCCGATCCGGCCGCCGCTCGCTTTAAGTGGGATATTCTGGTGATGGCCGGGCGTACCGACAGCGACGATCCGAAGGCCAAAGGCTCCATGCAGGGTGCAGCATTCGGCAGCCCGGATGGCCTGTCGTTCGATCACCAGGGCGTGCTGTGGATCCAGACCGATGTCTCTTCCAGCACCATTAATAAGAAAGCGTACGAAGGGATGGGCAATAACCAGATGGTGGCTACCATTCCGGGCACCAATGAGTATCGCCGTTTCCTGACCGGCCCACGCGGGTGTGAAATCACCGGGATTGCGTTTACGCCGGACAACCGCACGCTGTTTATTAACATTCAGCATCCGGGAGAGGGCGGGGATGATATTACCGACCCGGCCAATCCGCGTGCTGTTTCCAACTGGCCAGACGCGAACCCGAACGGACGTCCGCGTTCGTCGACGGTGGTGATCACCAAAGCGGACGGTGGGATCATCGGTTCGTGACGTTTATCCGCCGGGTGCACGCAGTGGCCCGGCGTTAAACTTGCTACCACCAGCATGAAGTGTTAAAACGTGCCCCTTCTAAAAAAGAGACAGGGGTAGGACGTGAAAGACGCGTCATCCGCTTCAGGCAACGGTAGCGCTGAAGCTTCGTCGGAACAGAACCCGACGCTGCAACGTGGTTTGCAAAATCGACATATTCAGTTAATTGCCCTTGGCGGCGCGATCGGTACCGGGCTGTTCCTGGGTATCGGCCCCGCCATTCAGATGGCTGGCCCGGCGGTCCTGCTGGGGTACGGTATCGCCGGGGTTATCGCCTTCCTGATCATGCGCCAGCTCGGCGAGATGGTCGTCGAAGAGCCGGTGTCAGGCTCGTTCGCTCACTTTGCCTATAAATACTGGGGCCCGTTTGCAGGCTTCCTCTCCGGCTGGAACTACTGGGTGATGTTTGTGCTAGTGGGAATGGCCGAACTGACCGCCGCAGGCATCTATATGCAGTACTGGCTGCCCGAGGTGCCAACGTGGGTCTGGGCTGCGGCCTTCTTTATTATCATCAACGCCGTTAACCTCGTGAACGTGCGCCTGTATGGTGAAACCGAGTTCTGGTTCGCGCTGATCAAGGTGCTGGCGATTATCGGCATGATCGGCTTTGGCCTGTGGCTGCTGTTCTCCGGCCACGGCGGCGAGCGGGCCACTATCGACAACCTCTGGCAGCACGGCGGCTTCCTGGCGACGGGCTGGAAGGGGCTGATCCTGTCGCTGGCGGTGATTATGTTCTCGTTCGGCGGGCTGGAGCTGATTGGGATCACCGCGGCCGAAGCGCGCGATCCGCATAAAAGCATTCCAAAAGCGGTTAACCAGGTGGTGTACCGTATTCTGCTGTTCTACATCGGCTCGCTGGTGGTACTGCTGGCGCTCTACCCGTGGGTGGAAGTGAAGTCCGACAGCAGTCCGTTTGTGATGATTTTCCACGATCTGAACAGCAACGTGGTGGCGTCGGCGCTGAACTTCGTCATTCTTGTGGCGTCGCTGTCGGTCTATAACAGCGGGGTTTACTCCAACAGCCGCATGCTGTTTGGCCTTTCGGTGCAGGGGAATGCGCCTAAATTCCTCACCCGCGTCAGCCGCCGCGGCGTGCCGGTCAACTCTCTGCTGCTTTCCGGGGCCATTACGTCGCTGGTGGTGCTGATCAACTACCTGCTGCCGAAATCCGCCTTTGGTCTGTTGATGGCGCTGGTTGTCGCCACGCTGCTGCTGAACTGGATCATGATCTGCCTGGCGCACCTGCGTTTTCGCGCCGCGATGCGCCGCAAGGGGCGTGAGACGCAGTTTAAGGCGCTGCTCTATCCGGCGGGGAACTATATCTGTATCGCGTTCCTGGCGATGATCCTGGTGCTGATGTGCACCATCGACGACATGCGTCTGTCCGCCATGCTGCTGCCGGTGTGGGTGGTGTTCCTGTTTATCGCGTTTAAGCTCTCTCGAAGGTAAAAGCAAAACGGCAACCTGGTTGCCGTTTTTAATGTTTGCCCCCTCTCCCTGTGGGAGAGGGCCGGGGTGAGGGCACCAGACCGCACCAAACCCGACCGCATCTGCCTTCACGCCCGGTGGCGCTGCGCTTACCGGGCCTACAAAACACTGCTTCATCTTTATCGTGACCCCCCTCCCAAATCTTCTACGATCCACAGGATCTTTATTTTGTAATCGATTACTTTTTGTTTGAACTGTTTTGTAATCGATTACTTTTGAGGGTGAGGCTTATCATGGTGTCAACAACTGAAAGTAGTGGAAAAGCGATAGCACCGCACCGGCTGCTGGTGCCGCGTCTGTCGCTGATGATGTTTCTGCAGTTTTTTATCTGGGGAAGCTGGTCGGTCACGCTGGGTCTGGTGATGACCCAGCACAACATGTCGTTGCTGATTGGCGATGCGTTCTCCGCCGGGCCTATCGCCTCTATTCTGTCGCCGTTTGTGCTCGGCATGCTGGTGGATCGCTTCTTCGCTTCGCAAAAGGTGATGGCGGTGATGCATCTGGCCGGGGCAGCAATCCTCTGGTTTGTGCCGGGCGCGCTGATTGCTGAAAACGGTGTGCTGCTGATCGGCCTGCTGTTTGGTTATACGCTCTGCTATATGCCGACGCTGGCGCTGACCAACAATATCGCCTTTCACAGCCTGGCGAACGTGGATAAAACCTTCCCGGTGGTGCGCGTGTTTGGCACTATCGGCTGGATTGTGGCGGGCATTTTCATCGGCGTCACCGGCGTGGCGGCAAGCGTCACCATCTTCCAGGTGGCGGCAATCAGCTCCGTGCTGCTGGCTCTCTACAGCCTGACGCTACCGCACACGCCTGCTCCCGCGAAAGGGCTGCCGGTGCAGGTTCGCGATCTCTTCTGCGCGGATGCCTTTGCGCTGCTTAAAACCCGCCACTTTTTCGTCTTTTCCGTCTGCGCGATGCTGATCTCCGTCCCGCTGGGGACCTACTACGCCTACACCGCTTCGTATCTGGCGGATGCGGGTATTGCGGATGTCAGTACCGCCATGTCGTTCGGGCAGATGTCTGAGATCGTCTTCATGCTGGTCATTCCGCTGCTGTTCCGCCGCCTGGGCGTGAAAATCATGTTGCTGATCGGCATGCTGGCGTGGTTTGTGCGCTACGCCATGTTTGCGCTGGGCGTGAGTGAAGAGGGGCGCATCCTGCTCTATCTCGGCATTCTGTTGCACGGCGTCTGCTACGATTTCTTCTTTGTCGTCGGCTTTATCTATACCGACCGGGTCGCAGGCGAAAAGGTCAAAGGTCAGGCGCAGAGCATGATCGTGATGTTCACCTACGGCATCGGCATGCTGCTTGGCTCGCAGATATCCGGCGCGCTCTATAACCGCCTGGTGGCCGGGCAGGCCGTTCCGCAGGCGTGGGTGACGTTCTGGTGGATCCCGGCGGTGGCTGCCGCGGCGATCGCGCTGATTTTCCTTCTCACGTTTAAGTATGACGATGACAAGGCGTAATGTTCTGGAGGTGGTATGAGAACGATTAAGGGACCGGGTATTTTTCTGTCGCAATTTATTGGTGTGAATGCACCGTTCAACACGCTCGACGGGCTGGCGGGCTGGGCGGCAGCGATGGGCTATAAGGCGGTGCAGATCCCCTGTAACCATCCGGCTATTTTTGATGTGCAGAAAGCGGCTGAAAGCCAGACCTATTGTGATGACATCACCGGCACGCTGTCGGAGCACGGGCTGGTGATCAGCGAGCTGTCGACCCATCTGGAAGGCCAGCTTGTGGCGGTAAACCCGGTGTACAGTGACGCGTTTGACCACTTCGCCCCTGCAGCCGTACGCGGCAATGACGCCGCCCGGCAGGCATGGGCCACAGAAAAACTGAAACAGGCCGCTGTGGCCTCGGCGAGATTAGGCCTGAAGGCGCACGCCACCTTCTCCGGCTCGCTGGCATGGCCGTTTTTCTACCCGTGGCCGCCGCACAATGAGCAGCGTTTTCAGGCGGCGTTCCAGGAACTGGCAACCCGCTGGCACCCGATTCTGGACGCCTTTGACGAGCAGGGCGTGAACGTCTGCTTTGAGCTGCATCCGGGGGAAGATCTGCACGATGGAGTGACCTTTGAGCGTTTTCTGGCGCTTGTTGATAACCACCCGCGCTGCAACATTCTCTACGACCCAAGCCATATGCTGCTCCAGCAGATGGACTACCTGACCTTTATCGACATCTACCATGCGCGTATTAAAGCGTTTCACGTGAAGGATGCCGAGTTTCGCCCCAACGGGCGCAGCGGCGTCTACGGTGGCTACCAGCCGTGGCTCAATCGGGCCGGGCGGTTCCGCTCACTGGGGGACGGGCAGATCGACTTCAAAGGCATCTTCAGCAAGCTGACCCAGTACGACTACGACGGCTGGGCGGTGCTGGAGTGGGAGTGCTGCCTGAAGGATGGTGATACCGGCGCGAGGGAAGGCAGCGAGTTTATCCGCCGTCACATCATTCCGGTCTCCGGGCGTGCGTTTGATGATTTTGCCGCAGGGGGTAACGATGATTAACGTCGGCATTATCGGCAGCGGGTTTATCGGCCCGGCGCATATCGAGGCGCTTCGGCGTCTCGGGTTTGTGCAGGTGGTGGCGCTCTGCGACGGTACGTTTGCCGAGGCGCAGGCAAAAGCGCGTCAGCTTAACGTGCCGCACGCCTTCGACAGCGTGGAGGCGTTGCTTGCACATCCGGATTTACACGTGGTGCACAACTGCACGCCAAACCATCTGCACGCGGAGATTAACCGCCAGATCCTGCGCGCGGGAAAGCACGTATTCTCCGAGAAGCCGCTGTGCATGACCCCGGACGAAGCGCGTGAGCTGGTAGCGCTGGCGGAGCAGGCAGGGGTGATCCACGGCGTCAGCTTTGTCTATCGCCAGTTTGCCATGGTGCGCCAGGCCGCAAGCATGATGAGGGCGGGTAGCATCGGGCGGATCTTCGCCGCGCACGGCAGCTATTTGCAGGACTGGATGCTGCTGGAAACGGACTACAACTGGCGGGTGGATGCGGCCCTGGGCGGTGCGTCGCGCGCGGTGGCGGATATCGGCTCGCACTGGTGCGACACGGTGCAGTTTGTTACCGGGCGGCGCATCATCGAGGTGATGGCCGATTTATCCATCGTCTGGCCGACGCGCAAGGCAAACGTGGCAGGCAATCACACCTTCACTCATGACGAAAACGCGCAGTATGAAGACAAGCGGGTCACCACCGAAGACGTTGGCTCAGTCCTGTTCCGCTTTGACGACGGCAGCAAAGGCTGCTTTAGCGTTTCGCAGGTGAGCGCCGGGCGCAAAAACCGTCTGACGTTTGAAATCAACGGCAGCGAACGGTCGGTGGCATGGGATCAGGAGGTGCCGCAACAGCTGTGGATTGGCCATCGTGCACAGGCCAATCAGACGCTCAGTGACGATCCGGGTCTGATGAACCACGATGTGGCCGACAGCGCTCACTTCCCCGGCGGACACATCGAAGGCTGGCCCGATGCGTTTAAAAACATGATGGCGCAGTTTTACCGTGCCGTGCAGGTCGGCGTGATGCCCGAACGGCCGGCGTTTGCGACGTTCCACGACGGGGCGAACGTGATGTATATCATTGATGCCATTGTGAAAAGCCATCAGCAGCAGCGCTGGGTTCGTGTGCAAGCGTAACGCGTTGCCCGGTTCGCCGGGCAACGAATTTATGGTAGCCTGCATAAAACGTTAACCGCAGGAAGTGCCGTCGCTATGTCAATTCAGAAAATCGCTCAGCTTGCCGGAGTGTCCGTGGCAACGGTCTCGCGCGTGCTTAACAACAGCGATACCGTGAAGGCGAAAAACCGCGAGCGCGTCCTGCAGGCCATCAAAGAGAGCAATTACCAGCCCAACCTGCTGGCACGCCAGCTGCGCACCGCGCGCAGCTATATGATCCTGGTGATGGTCTCGAATATCGCCAACCCGTTCTGTGCCGAAGTGGTGAAGGGCATTGAAGAGGAAGCCGAGAAGAACGGCTACCGTATTTTGCTGTGCAATTCCGGGTCTGATATCGAACGCTCCCGCTCGGGGTTAAGCCTGCTGTCGGGCAAAATCGTCGACGGCATTATCACCATGGATGCCTTCTCAAAATTGCCTGAACTTGCCGCCCTGATCGGCTCCGCGCCGTGGGTGCAGTGCGCCGAATACGCCGATGCCGGAACGGTCTCCTGCGTGGGCATCAATGATGTGGACGCGTCACAGCATGCCATCAGCCAGCTTGCCGACGGCGGACGCAAACGTATCGCGATGATCAATCACGATCTCAGCTACAAATATGCCCGCCTGCGCGAACGCGGTTACAAAAGCGTGCTCCACCTGCGGGATCTGGATTATCAGGTGGTGGAATATGCCCGCGATCTCAGCTCCAGCGCGGGCATGGCGGCGATGCAAAATCTGCTGAAGGACAACCCGCCGGACGCGGTATTTGCCGTGTCCGATACCCTTGCGGCAGGGGCGCTGCGGGCCATACAGCAGGCGGGGCTGCGCGTGCCGGAGGATATCGCGGTGGTAGGGTTTGACGGTACGGAGTTGGCGGAGATGATCTCGCTGACCACCATTGAACAGCCTTCGCGGGATATCGGGCGCAAGGCAGTCGATCTGCTGTTGAATAAAATCGACAACCCGGATGCGCCCACGGAGAGGGTGATGCTGGACTGGCGCTTTATTTCCCGCGCCAGTACCTGATTATTGTGCGATGCCGCCCGCCAGGGAGCGAATATCGTTCCCGGTGGGGGACTGATGAATACGCAGACCAAATTCATCCACCACGGCAAAAATATGGTCGAAGATGTCAGCCTGAATCTCTTCATATTCCGCCCAGACCACCGTGTTGGTGAAGGCATATATTTCAATCGGCAGACCATTTGCGTCAGGCGCCAGCTGGCGCACCATCAGCGTCATATCTTTACGAATACGCGGGTGGTTACGCAGATATTCATTCAGATAGGCGCGGAAGGTGCCGATATTGGTCATCTTGCGCAGGTTTAATACCGATTCCCCTTCACCGTTTTGCTGATTCCACAGGTTTATTTCCTCATGACGCGCGGCCAGATAAGGCTTAAGCAGTTTCGCCTGAATCAGCTTCTGCTGCTCCTGCTCGTCGAGGAAGTGAATGCTGGTGGTGTCGATATTCAGGCTGCGCTTAATGCGTCGCCCGCCGGAGGCAGACATGCCGCTCCAGTTGATGAACGCGTCGGAGACCAGCGCCCACGTCGGAATGGTGGTGATGGTGTTATCGAAGTTGCGGACTTTAACCGTGGTGAGACCAATGTCCGTCACCGTGCCGTTAGCGCCGTATTTCGGCATCTCCAGCCAGTCGCCGAGCTTGAGCATATCGTTAGCGGAGAGCTGAATACCGGCGACCAGCCCCAGAATCGGGTCTTTAAACACCAACATTAACACCGCCGCCATGGCCCCCAGGCCGCTTATCAGAATGGCGGGTGACTGGCCGATCAGCAGGGAGATGATTAAAATCCCCACCAGAATGGCGCTCACCAGCTTGATCCCCTGGAAGATCCCCTTCAGCGGCAGCTGTGAGGCGGTCGCCATTTTCTGCGACAGATTAAAAATCACGTCCAGCAGAGAGAAGAATGAGAGCAAGGCATACACCATCACCCACAGCTTCGCACAGGTGGTGAGCATTTCCGCTGCTTCGCTGCCTTTTTGCAGCCACAGTACCGCCTGAACGTTGACGATTATCCCCTGAAGGGTAAACGCCAGGCGGTGAAATAACTTGTTCTGAGTAATGATCTGCAACCATAAATGGCTGCTGGCCTGCGCACGTTTCTCAAAAGCGCGGAGCACCACTTTGTGCAGAATAAAATGAACAATGATGGCGGTAAGAAAAATAATACCAAAGATAATCACTAACGAGGTGGTGTGATTAATTTCAATCCCTAACTCTTCAACCTGAGCAATTAATTCCTGCATAACGTCTCCTGTATTGATGCAGCCCCATAATGGCGGCTGCGGATCTATTATGCAAATTCGCGGCTTATTTGGTGGCGTGGCAGGTTTTCACCACAGGCAGGCACAGACGATGGCGCATACGTAACGTTGCCAGCCCCAGCACGATCATCATGCCGGTTTCCACGGCGAGGAAGACGTTAATCGCCTGGGTGTAATCGCCGTGGTGATTTTGCAGCGCGTGTAGCAGTATCGCACCAAAAATCGCCGGGCCAAGCCCCAGGGCGGCCTGCTGCAGTGTACTTAAAATCGCGCTGGCCGCCCCGGCATCGTCAGGCTGAATGTCGCGCATCCCGATGCGGTAGAAGCTGTTGACGATCAGCGCCTGCCCATAGCCAACCAGCCCGGTTGCCGGTGCCAGCGTCAGCGCCGTGTTGTCCATGCCCCAGAGACGGAAGGTGGCAATCAGCGCCAGCAGGCCGATAATCTGAATCGCCAGCCCGGTCAGCAGAATCGAGCTGGTGCTGTAGCGGGCAATCAGACGCGGGGCAAACCATGCCGATATAAAGTAGGTCACCCCCAGGGCGATAAAACTGTTCCCCGACTGCCACGGCGCCATCCCCAGACCGGTTTGCATGGTCAGCGCCATACAGAACATAAACCCGGACCAGACGCTGAAAAAGAGCAGCGCAATCAGCACGCCAAAGCGGATGCTGCGAAGCTGCATCAGACGCGGCGGGATCAGCGGATGGGCATCCTCACGCTCTTTTTTACGGGCATTTAAGACCATCAGATACCCCAGCGGGATAATCGCCATCAGTGCGGCCTTCAGCGGCCAGGACCAGTGCCACTGCGGGCCGAGGGCCATCGGAAACAGCAGGCAGCAGAGAATGACGGCCAGCAGGACGGTGCCCGTCCAGTCAATGCGCGACGGGGTCTCGCGACGGGTTTCCGGCACATAGCGACGGCTCAAGCCCAGCACCACCAGACAAATGGGCACGTTGATAAAGAAGGCGTTACGCCAGCCCAGCCCGGCGATATCCGCCGACACCAGCCAGCCGCCGCCCATCTGCCCGACGATAAACGCAATGCCGCCGATACCGCCAAACAGGCTAATCGCTTTCGCATGGGCCGTGCCTTTTAGCGTCACGTGCAGCGTGGCGAGGATTTGCGGCACGATCAGCGCCGCTCCTGCGCCCTGAATGATGCGCGCGGCAAGCAGTTGCTCAATGGTTCCCGCCATTCCGCACAGCAGCGACGCCAGGCCAAAACTTGCCACGCCCCACATAAACAGACGACGGCGCCCGAGGTTATCCCCGAGCTTGCTGCCAAGGGCAAGGCAGACGGCGAAGGCCACGCCGTAGAGCGCGACAATCAGCTCCAGTTCGGTGGCGGTGGCGTGCAAGGAGTGGGTGATAGCGTCCAGCGCTACGTTGGTGATCGAGGTATCAATCAGCGGCAGCATCTGGCCGGTTAACAGCAATATCAGGCCTGCGCGACCCGGTGAAACAACTGACGTATTCATGGTAACTCCATTGCGTCATTCAACAGATGGTCGTAGCATCAACGATCTGATAAACGGGTACCAGTTCTTGCTTATACTGGTACTGGCACTACCATGCAGGGGGAGTTATGGCGCTGATGTCTGAACCTGTTGTCTCACTCAAGGACGACACGCGAAAACAGCTGGGGGCATTTTTACGCGCCCGGCGTGAGAGCCTTGATCCACAGCGTCTTGGATTGCCGCGCAGCGGCCGCCGTCGCACGCCGGGGCTGCGCCGTGAAGAGGTGGCTTTGCTGGCTGACGTGGGCGTGACCTGGTACACGTGGCTGGAGCAGGGCAGAGATGTTAATCCCTCCAGCACCGTGATGGCGGCAGTGGCAAAAGCGCTGCAATGCACCCCGACCGAGACGCGCCACCTTTTTGTGCTGGCCGGATTGCCGCCGGGCGAAGCGCCTCAGGCTACGGGCTGCGAGGGGATCAGCGAGGGCACGCGTCGCCTGCTTGATACCCTCATGCCGAAACCCGCCAGCATCCAGAAACCCAACTTCGATATCGTGGCGTGGAACGACAGCTTCGGGCACTTAATGGGCGTCGATTTCAATGCGATCCCGCCGGAAGATCGCAACTGTATTTATCTTTTCCTCACCCATCCCGCATGGCGTGCGCGGCTTGGCAAGCGTGACGACGTGCTGCCGATCTTTGTCTCCTATTTCCGCGCGGCGATGGCCGAGCACCGGGGCGATCCGCTGTGGGAAGCGAAACTGGCGCGTTTCTTTGCGGTGTCTGAAGAATTTAAAACCCTGTGGCATCAGCGCAATGACGTGCGCGGGGTGGAGAACCAGCTCAAGCTGTTTACCCATCCTGAGCTGGGCGAGTTTACCCTGCAGCAGATGTACTGGTACTCTGCACCGCGTAATGGATCGCGGCTACTGGTCTATCTGCCGGTGGATGACGCGGGGGAACGGGCGATGGAATGGCTGGCGGAGCAGGCAAAATGAAGGTAACCCGAAAACAGGAGCGGCTTTTGCGCCGCGCGCTCAACGAGTGGCAGCAGGAAGGCACATTAAGCGCTGACGAGCATCAGCGTCTGGCGGGCACCTTGACACGCGTCACCATGGACTGGCAGCGGCTCAGCCGCTATGCCTTCTGGACGGCGCTGGCCTGCGTGATCATCGCTATCGGCAGCCTGTTCTCCGACAGTGAACTGATGGCGCGCATTATCGCATTCTTCTCTTTCTCCTCCATCGCCCGCATCGGGCTACCTGCGCTGGTTGCCGTGCTGTTTTATCTGTGGGGCTTCAGCCGACAGCGGCGTGAAACGCAGTGGCATTACAGCACTGAAGCCATGCTTTTTCTCGGCGTGCTCTTTACCGCCATCGCGCTCTGGCAACTCGGGGAGCGGCTGGATAACGGCAGCGGCCATATCGCACCGCTGTTCCTGGCGGGATGTGCGGTTTATGGGCTGGTGGGCTTCTTTGGTCGCTCTGGCCTGGTGTGGCTGTTTTTCCTGCTCTCACTCGGTAACTGGTTTGGTGCGGAGACGGGCTATATGTCCGGCTGGGGCGCCTACTGGCTGGGAATGAACTACCCGGTACGCTTTATCTTCTTCGGCGGTGCGCTGCTGGCACTGTGCTGGCTGCTGCGCGGAAGGCTGCAGGCGCGCCATCTATACACGACCAGCAAAGCGATGGGGCTCACGTATCTGTTTGTCGCCCTGTGGATCATGTCGATTTTCGGCAACTACGATATCGATAACTGGTATGGCGTTACGCAGGCTTCGCTGCTGCCGTGGGCGCTGCTGTTCGCCGTGGCGGCGGTGCTCTGCATTTACATCAGCCTTAAAACCGACGACGGCATGCTGCGCGGTTTTGGCCTGACCTTCCTCGCCATTAACCTCTACACCCGCTATTTCGAATACTTCTGGGACGGCATGAACAAAGTGGTGTTCTTCCTGCTCCTCGCGGCGTCGCTGGCGGTGATTGGGCGCTATGCAGAACGAATCTGGCACGCCGGTAACCCGGCCAGGTAAGTTTTTTGCGAGAAGGATTCAGGGAATCGACGTGGACTCGGTTGATCCTGGCGCAAACGTGTAAGGTAAATCACGAAAGGTGAAATTAGCCTTTAATGCAAATTGCCTTATATGTTAATATCGTCAGGGATGAATAACCATGTTCAGACTTATCGTTCATCATGCGGTTCGGAAGGAGATCCTCGCATTGCCTGCGGTGGTACAGGCGAAGTTGATTCGCCAGCTAGATAAATTGCGTACTCATCCAACCGCATTGAGGGAGCCTGATAGCAAGCCGTTGCCACATGGCTTGTTTGAAATAAGAACAATTGGGCTGCTCCATAGTCGCGGAATTTATGTCTATCAACGGGAGAAGACCATTTTTCTGTTGCGGGTCTTTATTAAGAAGACGCAAAAAACCCCCTCCGCTGAAATCCGTCTGGCACTGAAGAGACAACAGGAGATGTTAGATGAGCAAGAAGATTATTAACTGGGACGAATTAAGAGCAGAGTTATTAAGTGATTCCGAGGTACAGGCATCTTTTGATGCGGAAGAGCGTAAAGCGCGTCTGCGTGACATGCTGGCGCAATGGCGAAACCAGGCCGGACTGACGCGTGCGCAGGTGGCAGAGAGGATGGGGGTTAGCGCGCCAACGGTTTCACGAATGGAAGCAAATATCACACGAGCCAGTCTGGATACCTTAACGCGTTATGCGTTGGTGTGTGGGGTAAAGCATCCGCAGATCACGCTTTATTAATAGCTGGCACGCCGGGATCCAGCGTGCCAGTACTGATTAGCACTCAGTCACAATCGTGCTCAGCGGCAGGCGAGATTTTGGCAGCGTGGCGTTGAAATCTTCCACGCTGTGATGCCCAACCGGCACCACCACCAGGCTGGTGAAACCTTTCTCTTTCAGGCCGAACTCTTCGTCGAGGATCGCGGCGTCGAAGCCTTCAATCGGTACCGCATCCAGGCCCAGTGCAGCCACGCCCAGCAGGAAGTTACCCACGTTCAGATAAACCTGTTTCGCCATCCACTGGTCGTCATCTTTCAGATCCACACGGTGCATGTCAGCGAAGTAGGTACGACCTTTATGGTTCGCCGCTTTGGCTTCTGGCGTGTTGAAACGGCCATCGGCCTCTTCCTGATCCACCACGCGTTCCAGCCAGGCATCGTCCATCGCGGTTTTTGCGCAGAACACCACCACGTGAGAAGCGTCCAGCATTTTGCGCTCGTTGAAGACGTAAGTGCCTGCGGCAGATTTCGCCACGCGAGCTTTACCTTCCTCGGTGCTGGCGACAATAAAGTGCCACGGCTGAGAGTTGGTGCTGGACGGGCTGTATTGCAGCAGGGTTTTGATCTTTTCCGCTTCGTCTGCGGTCAGTTTTTTAGCGGGGTCGAACGCCTTGGTGGAGTGGCGTTTCAGGGCGACAGAAATAATATCCATAACAACTCCTGGTAATGAAATTCGCCCGCACGCGGGCGCGAAAGGAGAGCAGATTACAGCGAGACGCGGAAAAAGATAAGTGCGATTCGAGCGCTTATACTGTTCGTCTCAGACGAACAATCAAACCGGTCTGATCCACTTCTGGTCTTTTTTCGGCAGCTTATCCACCACCAGATTCCACGAGTCATTGATGAGATCGGTCACCAGCTCTGGCGTAACGTCGTCGGTACCGTAGAGGGAAATCCAGTGTTTTTTATTGAGGTGATAGCCCGGTTCCACCCCGCGATAAATCTGCTGGTTTAACAGCGATTTTTCCGGGTCTGACTTCAGGCTGACGTGGGGCCGTCCATGTACGGTGGCCATCAGCATAAAAATTTTTCCGCCTATCTTAAACACATCGTATTCCGGCCCAAACGGCCAGCAATGTTCGGTGAAAGGCAGCTCCAGCGCCACGCGTTTGGCGTGCTCCTGCAGGGATTTACTGTCCATCGCTCTCTTCCTGGGCAAGCCCGCGCCACATAACCTCAAACCCGAGCGCTTTAAAATCGACGGCGCGGGAAGGATCTCGGGTGGCAAATTCCATTGTGGATTCGGCAAGCGATAAGAAAAGCGCATCGCCAAAGGTTTTAAACTCATCGGACATAAATACCTGGCGCACCGAGCGGCGGCAGAGTTCATGCAGCTCCGGGAACATCTCTTTCACCGCCAGTTCCGTTTCGGCGCTCAGCTTTTCACTCACGCCTATCTGGCGGATTGCCGCATGCGCAACGGGGTTACGAATCCCCCAGTCCACATAGCTGTTCCAGATGTTTCGCGTATGCTCTTTCGGTGTGGTAAGGCTGCGGTCCAGATTAGAGAGCATTGACTGACAGAGGTCCTGCTTGAGGTGCAGGTAGAGGGCATTCAGCAGATCGTCTTTGGTAGCAAAGTAGCGGAACAGGGTGCCTTCGGCGACGCCCGCTTTACGGGCAATTAACGCCGTTGAGGCGGCAATACCTGACTGCGCAAATGCCGCGGTTGCGGCGTCCAGTAAGGCCTGTTTTTTATCTTCACTCTTCGGACGTGCCACTAAATTTTTCCTCCTGTCAATTGTAAAAACCCTGATTGAAACACGTGCTTTGACCCGCTGCAACGCGGAATGTCAAAGATCGAAAACGTCTTGACGACTTTATCATCATATCTATAATGAGTGCTTACTCACTCATAATCAAGTTCAGCCCGCGCAAACCATCGGATGGGGCGCGTTTTCGGGTCAGGATATGAAAAAGTCCCTCTTCATCTGCGTGGTGTTTGTCATGATTATTGCTTCAGCCGCGAGTTTACCGTTTGTTCTGAATGCCGGATTTGGCCAGCCACCGCAGGGTGCGCAGCTCACGGAAGTGGAGGCCTCGCCGCAGTATCGCGACGGCAAATTCCACAATACGTTGCCCACGCCAGGCTATAACGGCGACAAAAATATGCTGGTGGCGATGTGGGAGTTCCTGACCAAAAAGACCGAAAACGCCCGTCCTGCACAGCCGCTGCCGCTGGTGAAAACCGATCTCGCAAGCCTGCCGCGGGAGCAGGAGACGCTGGTGTGGCTCGGTCACTCCTCCTGGTATATGCAGCTGGCGGGGAAACGGATCCTTATCGACCCCGTTCTCGGGAATTACGCCGCGCCGTTTTCATTCCTCAACAAAGCCTTCGCCGGGGAATATCCCTGGCAGGCGATCAGCATGCCGGAGATCGACCTGCTGATCATTTCGCACGATCACTACGATCACCTGGATTACGCCACCATCACGGCGCTGCTGCCAAAGGTGAAACGCGTGGTCACTCCGCTGGGCGTGGGATCGCACCTGCGTTACTGGGGAATGAAGCCGGAGATTATTGAAGAGCGCGACTGGAACCAGTCGGTGCGCATCAGCGAGGCGCTGACGGTACATGTACTGCCCGCGCGTCACTTCTCCGGGCGCGGCATCAAGCGCAATCAAACCCTGTGGGGCAGTTTTATGTTCGTTACGCCCGAACAGAAGATTTATTACAGCGGCGATTCAGGTTACGGGCCGCATTTTAAGGCCATCGGCGAGCAGTTTGGCGAAGTGGATTTAGCCATTATGGAAAACGGTCAGTACGACCAGGACTGGAAGTACATCCATATGCTGCCGGAAGAGACGGCGCAGGCCTCGGTGGATCTGAACGCGAAAGCCGTGGTGCCGGGACATAACGGGCGCTTCGTGCTGGCGAAACATACCTGGAACGATCCGCTGATCCAACTGGCAAAAGCCAGCAAGGACAAAAATTATCGGCTGTTGACACCCGCGCTGGGCGAGCCTGTCCGGGTGAGTGATCCCACGCAAACATTTCGTGAGTGGTGGGAATAATGATCAATCAGGAAGCTGAAGGGGAGAGCAGTATGACCATTTCCGCTCAAGTCATCGACACTATCGTCGAGTGGATCGACGATAACCTGCACCAGCCATTACGTATCGAAGAGATTGCCCGCCATGCGGGTTACTCGAAATGGCACCTGCAGCGGCTGTTTATGCAATACAAAGGGGAGAGTCTGGGGCGCTATATCCGTGAACGCAAGCTGCTGCTGGCGGCGCGGGATCTGCGCGAATCAGACGCCCGGGTATACGACATCTGCCTGCGTTACGGGTTTGACTCGCAGCAGACCTTCACTCGCATCTTCACCCGCACGTTCAACCAGCCGCCTGGGGCGTATCGTAAAGAGAACCACAGCAGGGCACACTGAGCTGTTTTACCCGGTGGCGGTTTCGCCTGACCGGGCCTGCATCACGCTTACGACGCCAGAGAAAACCAGCGGCGCCAGACGAAACGCAGCACGAAGAATTCGATGGCGCCGAGCAGTAAGAACCACACGCAGAACAGAATGGTGTAGAGCTGGTTAAGGTCGACCATGTGGAAGGTCTGAACCAGCTTCTGCGCCAGCACCAGCCCGAGAGAGGGTGCCGGTAGCAGCAGGCACGAAAGCAGGGCCAGCAATAAAATGCCGCCCGCAGTGAGCAGCGATTCTAACGGGTGTTTCATCGTAATGTTAATCGTCAGTTAAAAATGTCATTGTCCGGCATCCCGGAACGTAAAGCAATATAAACCCACCCACCCGGTTTCACTGAAATAATCACCGCTTATCAGCTTCTTATTCGTAAAATAAAAATAAATCCTCACGCGCGATTAAGACAATATCGCGTTATGTCAATTAATGTCTGGATTACGAAAATAATTTTACAAAGGAATAGGTGCTATATCCAATTAACGTTGCAATAACAATGGCTGCGATAATGTATAACGCCAGACGGCGTCCGCGATAAATACCAAACATGGTTCCTCCTCGTTTAAAGTTGGTTTAGAAATATTTTGTAAAAATTGGCTCATCGAAATAGTTTTATGCAGTTTTGAATAACCGAGAAGTCATTATATTGCGGTAGATCAATTTTACTCGCAAGACTTTAAAATGAATTTATTTTAGCCCGAAAGGAATTCAGGCTTCAGTTCACCGGATATTGAAGGAAAAATACGATGACCGAAAAAAAATTGTCCCCGAACGTGCCGCCTTCCGGCGGGCTGGCATACCAGCAGACCGTAGAGCAGGTGCTTGCGCACACCCAGAGCCAGGCCAGGGGTCTGGAGCGTGCAGAGGCGCAGGCGCGTATGCAAAAACATGGCCCGAATGCGCTGCCGGAGAAAAAAGGTAAACCCGCCTGGCTGCGTTTTTTAGCCCATTTTAATGATGTTCTGATTTATGTCCTGCTGGCCGCAGCCGTATTAACGGCAATAATGGGCCACTGGGTTGATACGCTGGTTATTTTAGGCGTGGCGGTGATCAATGCGTTAATTGGTCATATTCAGGAAAGCAACGCGGAAAAATCGTTGAAGAGTATTCGTAATATGCTCTCCAGCGAGGCGCGCGTTATTCGCGATGGCAACCATGAAACAATACCCACAACTGAAATAGTTCCGGGCGATATTATTGTTTTACGTGCGGGGGATCGTATTCCCGCAGATATGCGCTTAATCGAAGCACATAATTTACGCGTGGAAGAGGCGATTCTCACCGGCGAATCAACGGTGGTAGATAAACACACCAACCCGCTGAACGGTGAACTGCCGCTGGGCGATCGCACTAACCTGGTCTTCTCGGGCACCACCGTAAGTGCGGGTGGGGGGATCGGCGTGGTGATTGCCACCGGGCAGGAGACCGAGCTTGGCCACATCAACCAGATGATGGACGGGATTGAAAAACACCGCACGCCGTTGCTGGTACAGATGGACAAGCTGGGCAAGGCTATCTTCGCCATTATTCTGGCGATGATGGCTGCGCTGTTTATCTTCAGCCTGGTGTTCCGCGAGATCCCAATGGGCGAGCTGCTGCTCTCGCTGATTAGCCTGGCGGTGGCGTCCGTACCGGAAGGTCTGCCGGCGATTATCTCCATTATCCTCTCGCTGGGTGTGCAGGCGATGGCGCGCAAGCGGGCGATTATCCGCAAGCTGCCAACGGTTGAAACCCTGGGGGCGATGACCGTGGTCTGCTCGGATAAAACCGGCACCCTGACCATGAACGAAATGACGGTGAAGGCCATCATCACCGCTGACGCCTGCTACCGCGTGGACGGCAACAGCTACGAGCCGGTGGGCAACATTTACCTGGAAGGCAGCGACGAGCCGATGCAGATCCAGCCGGACACCGTGCTGGAGCAGTACCTGCGCACCATCGACCTGTGCAACGACAGCCAGCTGATTCAGGACGAGCGTGGCCTGTGGGGCATCACCGGTGGGCCGACCGAAGGCGCGCTGAAGGTGCTGGCGGCGAAAGCCCACCTCGCGCCGGTGATGACCACGTTGATTAACAAAATCCCGTTCGACTCTCAGTACAAGTACATGAGCACCCACTACCAGATTGGCAGTGAGGAGCAGATCCTGATCACCGGCGCGCCGGATGTGATTTTCGCCCTCTGCGCACAGCAGCAGACCCGCAACGGTGCGCAGGCGTTTGACCGTGCGTACTGGGAAAGCGAGATGGAGCGCTATGCGCGCCAGGGGCTGCGTATGGTGGCCGCGGCGTTCAAACCGGCAAACGGCGAGCAGGCGCTGACGCATGACGATCTCAGCCACGGTCTGATCTTCCTCGGTATCGCCGGGATGATGGATCCACCGCGCCCGGAAGCCATTGACGCCATTAACGCCTGCCAGCAGGCGGGGATCCGCGTGAAGATGATCACCGGCGATCACCCGCAGACGGCAATGAGCATTGGCCAGATGCTGGGGATCACCAACAGCGAGCAGGCGGTGACCGGCTACCAGCTGGAGAAGATGGATGACACCGAGCTGGCGGACGCGGCGGTGAAGTATGACATCTTCGCCCGTACCAGCCCGGAGCATAAGCTGCGCCTGGTGAAAGCGCTGCAGGACAAAGGCGAGATCGTCGGCATGACCGGCGACGGCGTGAACGATGCCCCGGCGCTGCGTCAGGCGGACGTGGGTATTGCGATGGGCATCAAAGGCACGGAAGTGACCAAAGAGGCGGCGGACATGGTCCTGACGGACGATAACTTCGCCACCATTGCCAGCGCGGTAAAAGAGGGGCGTCGTGTCTACGACAACCTGAAGAAAACCATTCTGTTCATCATGCCAACTAACCTGGCGCAGGGGCTATTGATTGTGATTGCGTTGCTGGCGGGGAATATCATTCCGCTGACGCCGGTACTGATTCTGTGGATGAACATGGCAACCTCCGCCACGCTCTCCTTCGGCCTGGCGTTTGAAGCCGCCGAGCGCAACATCATGCGCCGTCCGCCGCGTCAGACCGGGCAGCACGTGATGGACGCGTACGCCGTGTGGCGCGTGGCCTTTGTGGGCACCATGATTGCCATCGCCGCCTTTGCGCTGGAAGCCCTGCTGGCCCCGCGCGGTCACAGCGCGGAGTTCATCCGCACCGTGCTGCTGCAGATGCTGGTCTGCGCCCAGTGGGTGTACATGATTAACTGCCGCAACACCGAAGGGTTCTCCCTGAACCGCGGCCTGCTGGCAAACAAAGGGATCTGGCTGGTTACCGGCGTGCTGTTCCTGCTCCAGGCGGCCATCATCTACCTGCCGTTTATGCAGATGCTGTTCGGGACGGAAGCGCTGCCGCTGCGCTACTGGTTCGTAACGCTTGCGGTAGCGGGAGTGATGTTCTTCGTCGTCGAAATCGAGAAGCGACTCACCCGCAGGTTCCGTAAGGCTGCATAACCTTTTGCCCTCACCCTAACCCTCTCCCACCGGGAGAGGGGACCCTGACCTCCCTCTCCCGGTGGGAGAGGGCCGGGGTGAGGGCAACAACCCTGAGGTACTCCCATGAAATTCCCACTCCTGTTCGCACTGTTTACCTTCACCCTGCCACCTGCCTTTGCCGCCGCCATTCCTGTTCGCGTTGCCACCGTGGAACAAACTACCCACGCTGCTGAGCGCCAGATCCCGGGCCGCATCGAGGCGATTCACACCGTTGAGTTGCGAGCACGCACGGAAGGCGTGATAACCAAAATCAACTTCCGCGACGGGCAATATGTGAAAAAAGGCGACGTGCTGTTCGAACTGGATGATGCCGAGCCGCGTGCTGCCGTGCGTCTGGCTCAGGCCGAGGTGACGAGCGCCGAAGCCACGCTGCGGCAGGCGCAGCAGCAGCTCTCCCGTTTTGAAAGCCTGGGCAACAACAACGCCATCAGCCGCCACGATGTGGATAACGCCCGTATGCAGCGCGATGTCGCCCGCGCCGCGCTGGAACAGGCGAAAGCCCGGCTGGAAACCCGCAACGTGACGCTGGGGTACACGCGCATCACATCACCGATTGCCGGGCGCGTGGGGCACAGCAACTTCCACGTCGGCAGCCTGGTCAACCCCGCAAGCGGTGTACTGGTGGATGTGGTGCAGCTGGATCCGATCCGCATTGCTTTTGCGCTGGAAGAGGGCGCGTTTGCCGCTAAAGTCGGCAAGCATACCGATCTCCGCGCCATGAAGCAGGCCTGGCAGGCGTTAATTGACAGCAACGGCCAGCGCATCGTCGGCGAGCTGACGTCGGTGGACAACCGCATCGACCCGCGCACCGCCAGCGTGATGCTGCGCGCCGAATTCGCCAATCCACGCCATCAGCTGCTGCCCGGCGGCAATGTGAATGTTTTTCTGCGGCCCGCCAGCGCAACGCCGGTTATGACGCTGCCCGCCGCTGCCGTACAGCAGAATGACGACGGTTTCTTCGCCTGGGTGGTCAACGCCGACGGCAAGGCGGAAAAACGTCCGCTGACGGTCGCCGGACAGATCGGGCAGCAGTTCCAGATCGCCTCTGGCGTACAGCCTGGTGAGCGAGCGATCGCTGACGGCGTGCAGCGTGTTCAGCCCGGCGCTGCCGTCCAGATACTGAATTAAGGAGCCATCATGCTGACGTTTTTCATCAAACGCCCGCGCTTTGCGATGGTGATTGCGCTGGTCATTACCCTGTTGGGGGCTATCGCGCTGAAGCTGATCCCGGTGGAGCAGTATCCGCAGATCACGCCGCCGGTCGTGAATGTGTCAGCGTCATGGCCGGGGGCCAGCGCGGCTGACGTGGCCGAGGCCATCGCCACGCCGCTGGAGACCCAGCTTAACGGCGTGGATCACATGCTGTATATGGAGTCCACCAGTTCGGATGAAGGCACCTACAGCCTGAACATCACGTTTGCTGCCGGGACAGACCCGGATCTGGCCGCCATCGACGTGCAAAACCGCGTGTCGCAGGCCACGGCACAGCTACCGGCCGAGGCACAGCAAAACGGCGTGCAGGTGCGCAAGCGCGCCACCAATCTGATGATGGGGGTAAGTCTTTACTCACCGCAAAACACCCACACGCCGCTGTTTGTCAGCAACTACGCCAGCACTCAGGTGCGCGAGGCGCTGTCCCGTTTGCCCGGCGTCGGCCAGGTACAGATGTTTGGTGCGCGCGACTACAGCATGCGCATCTGGCTGCGGCCCGATCGCATGAACGCGCTCAACGTCACCACCGACGACGTGGCGCAGGCGCTGCGCGAGCAGAACGTGCAGGGCGCGGCAGGCCAGGTCGGTACACCACCGGTCTTTAACGGCCAGCAGCAGACCCTGACCATCAACGGGCTGGGGCGCTTAAACCAGGCAGAAGAGTTTGCCAACATCATCATCCGCGCGGGCGAGATGGGGCAACTGGTACGCCTGCAGGACGTTGCCACCATCGAACTTGGCTCGCGCAGCTACAGCTCCGGCGCGCAGTTGAACGGACATGACTCCGCCTACCTTGGTATTTACCCCACTCCGTCTGCTAACGCCCTGCGCGTCGCCGGGGCGGTGCGTGCAGAGCTGGAGCGTCTCTCGACGCGCTTCCCGGACGACCTGGTTTATGAGGTGAAATTCGACACCACCACCTTCGTGGCTGCCACCATTAAAGAGATTGGCGTCTCCCTGGCGCTGACGATGCTGGCGGTTGTGGTGGTCGTTTCCCTGTTCCTGCAGAGCTGGCGCGCCACGCTGATTGTCGCCCTTGCCATTCCGGTGTCGCTGGTGGGCACCTTTGCGGTGCTTTACACGCTTGGCTATTCCGCCAACACGCTCAGCCTGTTCGCCATTATTCTGGCGCTGACCATGGTGGTGGATGACGCCATCGTGGTGGTGGAGAGCGTCGAAACGCTGATGGCGGAAGGGCAGAGCCGGACTGCGGCGACAGCGCTGGCGCTGCGCCAGATTGCCGGGCCGGTGATCGCGACGACGCTGGTGCTGCTGGCGGTATTCGTGCCGGTGGCGCTGCTGCCGGGGATTGTCGGCGAGCTGTACCGCCAGTTTGCGGTCACGCTCTCCACCGCCGTAACGCTCTCAAGCCTGGTGGCGCTGACGCTGACGCCCGCGCTGTGTGCGCTGCTGCTGCGTCCGCGTCCGGCGCAGCCCGCGGCGATTTTCCGCGGCTTCAACCGGGGGCTGGAGGCCACGCGTAGCCTCTACTCCCGCATGGTGAGTATATTCACCCTTCGTCCGTGGCTGGCACTACTGGCCACCGCAGGCGCGGCGGCTGTGGTGGTGTTCAGCTTTATGTCGATGCCTAAAGGCTTCCTGCCGCAGGAAGATCAGGGCTACTTCTTCGCCAGCGTTCAGCTGCCGGAAGCGGCATCGCTGGAGCGCACCGAGGCGGTGATGGCTACGGCACGCGAATTAATTGCTAAACATCCGGCGGTGGAAGACGTGATTCAGGTCTCCGGGTTTAACATCCTCAACGGCACCAGCGCCTCCAACGGCGGGTTTATCTCCATCATGCTGAAGGACTGGAGCGAGCGTCCGCCGCTGGATGAAGTGATGGGTACCCTTCAGCGCCAACTGCTGGCGCTGCCGGAAGCAACCATCATGACCTTTGCCCCGCCGACGCTGCCGGGGCTGGGCAATGCTTCCGGCTTCGACCTGCGTATTCAGGCGCAGGCGGGGCAGAGTCCGGCGGAGCTGGAGCGCATCACCCGCGAGGTGCTGGTGAAAGCCAACCAGCATCCGCAGCTGAGCCGCGTATTCACCACCTGGAGCAGCAACGTGCCGCAGCTGACGCTGACCGTTGACCGCGAGCGCGCGGCGCGTCTCGACGTACCGGTGTCACGCATCTTCAGCAGCCTGCAGACCGCATTTGGCGGCACGCGTGCCGGCGATTTCAGCGTCAACAACCGCGTCTACCACGTGGTGATGCAAAATGAGATGCAGTGGCGCGAGCGCGCCGGGCAAATCAGCGAGCTGTTTGTGCGCAGCAACAACGGTGAGCGGGTGCGCCTGAGTAATCTCGTGACCATCACGCCCACCGTTGGCGCGCCGTTCCTGCAGCAGTACAACCAGTTTCCGTCGGTGTCGGTGAGCGGTTCCGCGGCGGAAGGGGTGAGCAGCAGCACCGCGATGGCGGTGATGGGCGAAATTCTGGCAGAAAACCTGCCAGCCGGCTACGACTATGCCTGGAGCGGCATGTCGTATCAGGAGCAGCAGACCGGCAATCAGGCGATATGGATTGTGCTTGCGGCGGTGGTGATGGCGTGGCTGTTCCTCGTTGCCCAGTACGAGAGCTGGACGCTTCCGGCGAGCGTAATGCTCTCGGTGCTGTTCGCCATCGGCGGGGCGCTGGTCTGGCTGTGGATAGCCGGCTACGCCAACGACGTGTATGTGCAGATTGGCCTGGTGTTGCTGATAGCCCTTGCTGCCAAGAACGCGATCCTTATCGTCGAGTTTGCCCGCGCGCGGCGCATGGAGGGGATAGCGATTGTCGATGCGGCTCGCGAGGGGGCATCACGCCGCTTCCGTGCGGTAATGATGACGGCGGTATCGTTCATTATTGGCGTCCTGCCAATGATGCTGGCGACCGGGGCGGGTGCCCAAAGCCGTCGCATCATTGGTACTACGGTATTCAGCGGTATGCTGGTGGCGACCGTGGTGGGGATCCTGTTCATCCCCGCACTGTTTGTGCTGTTCCAGCGCCTGCGCGAGTGGGGGCACGGCCTTACGGACTCGTCGCCCACAGCTCGCAGTGCTTCTGAACCAGAGAAATAAGCGAGCCGCCGTCGGCGATAAAGTCCCGCATGCGCTGCGCCTCGCTCTTGCCCTGCTTTAACAGCAGGGCAAGTTCCTTAATCGCGCTCGTCGCGCCGAGTTTCTCGGCCGATGGCGCAACCTGCTCCAGCAGCCAGGCAAGATCTTCCGCCACCGTCTTATGCTCGCCGGTATGCACGTCCGTCAGTATGCCCTCAAGCCCGTAGCGACACGCCTGAAAACGGTTAAAGCGATACAGCAGAAAATCCCTCTCCTGATGCTTATACGGCCGGGTGGTCAGCAGCCAGTGGGATGTCGCCTGGATCAGCCCGGCGATATTGATCGCATGGCCGAGCGTCAGCGGCGTATCCATCACCCGCACCTCAACGGTGCCAAAATGTGGGCTGGGGCGGATGTCCCAGTGCAGATCTTTAATGCTGTCGATCATGCTGGTTGAGCTCAGGCGGCGAAACAGCCCCTCGAACTCCTGCCAGTTGTTGACCCACGGCATCTGCCCGTTATCCGGGAACCCGGAAAAGATATTGAGTCGCGAGGAGGCAAACTTCGTGTCCGTGCCCTGCATGTAGGGTGATGCGGCGGCCAGGGCGATAAAGTGCGGGACAAAGCGTGACAGGCCATGCAGCAGATAAATCGCGTCATCGCCGGTCCGGCACCCGACATGCACGTGCTGGCCAAACACCGTCGCCTGTAAAATCAGATAGCCAAAGCGCTCCAGCGTGATGTTGTAGCGCTCGTCATCGCACACCTCCTGCCGCTGCCACTTCTGGAACGGATGCGTCCCGCCGCCGCAGATCTGAATATGATGCTCCGCCGCCGCCCGCAAAATGCTCTGCTGCATCATGGAGAACTGTGCCGCCGCCTGATCGATGTTCTGGCACACACCGGTGGCAATCTCAAGCATGCTTTCGGTGATATCGTGTTTAACTTCACCGCCTTTGATGTCGTCTTTAACGGCGGCGATAAGCGCGGAAGAGTCCTGGCTCAGATCGTATCCCGGTGGGTTAACCACCTGCAGCTCGAGTTCGATGCCAAGGGTATAGGGTTCAGAGGATTTGAAATCGGGTAAAGGCATGGCGTACTCCGTTGTCTGTCGTGTGTTGAGTATAGACAACGACGTGGCGCTCACTTTTTACAGTGGTATAACTGTTAGCAGGCTTAGCGAAAAGGGGAGTTAACCATGTCTGACAATCCAGTGATTGCGCTGATTGGTCCTGGTGCAATTGGTACCACTATCGCCGCGGTGCTACATGACGCTGGCCGCACGCCGCAGTTGTGCGGACGCACCGCACATCCTGAACTGCGTCTGCGCGACGACGAAGGTGAAACGGTCGTGCCGGGTCCGGTATTAACCGACCCGTCTGTCGTCACGCGTCCCGCCGATCTGGTTTTTGTGGCGGTGAAAACGACTCAGAACGCCGACAGCGCCGGGTGGCTGCGCGCCCTGTGCGATGAAAACACGGTGGTCTGCGCCCTGCAAAACGGCGTGGAGCAGAAAGCCCAATTGGAGCCGTGGGTTAATGGCGCAACGGTGCTGCCGTCGGTGGTCTGGTTCCCGGCGCAGCGTGAGCCGGATGCGTCGGTCTGGTTGCGTGCCAAACCGCGCCTGACGCTGCCGGACGTTCCGCAGGCAAAACGGGTGGTAGACGCGTTGCAGGGCACACGCTGTGCGGTTGAGCTGTCGGCTGATTTCGCCACTGTCGCCTGGCGCAAGCTGCTGCAAAACGCGGTGGCCGGGCTAATGGTGCTGGCCAACCGTCGTGCCGGGATGTTTTCGCGCGAGGACATCAGCGCGCTGGGGCTGGCGTATCTGCGCGAAGGCCTTGCTGTCGCCCGTGCCGAGGGGGCAGCGCTC
The DNA here is from genome assembly GCF_004296595.1 of Enterobacter sp. A8. NCBI lineage: Bacteria > Pseudomonadati > Pseudomonadota > Gammaproteobacteria > Enterobacterales > Enterobacteriaceae > Enterobacter > Enterobacter sp. A8. Next base: position 477,143 of record NZ_SCMF01000002.1, on the reverse strand, counting down.
AATGATGACGTTGCGCAGGAGATCCTGGCGAACTTCCAGCGCGCCCCGGCCGATTTAGGCACCTCGATCCTTGCCGACCGTCAGGCCAACCGCCCACTGGAGTGGGATATCCGCAACGGCGTGATCCAGCGCTATGGCCGCGCGCACGGTATTCCGGTGCCCATCAGCGATGTGATAGTGCCGCTGCTGGCGGCGGGGAGCGAGGGGCCGGGCTAACGGCCACTGTTTTTCCGTTCGGCAAAGTAGTGCGCGGGCGTGGTGCCCATTGCTTTGCGAAACATGGTGATAAACGCATTCACGGATTCATACCCGAGTTTTGTTGCCACATTCTGCACCGGGGCACCGCTCGCCAGCTCCTGCAGGGCGATAATCAGGTGCAACTGCTGCCGCCATCGCCCAAAGCTCAGCCCGGTCTCGCGCTGCATCAGACGCGCAAAGGATCGTTCGCTGAGCGCCAGCCGTTTGGCCCAGTCTTTCAGGGTGCTTCTGTCCTCAGGGTGGCTGACCAGCGCGTCGGCCATCGCGCGTATTTTGGGATGCGCCGAAACCGGCAGGCTCAGCTTTTGCTGCGGCATGCTGACCAGTTCATCAAGCGTTACCCGGGTGAGTCTTGCCGCGTGGCTGTCCGGCGGATAATCAACCTCTTCGCGGGTTAAACGGTCAACCAGTTCCTTAATCAACGGCGAAATCGCCAGGATGCAGCATCGCGCCGGGAGCGCCGCGGCACCGGGCTCAATAAACAGATAGTTGAGATGGGCGTTCCAGGTCGCTTTGGCACTATGCGGAATGCCACCGGGGATCCAGACCGCGCAGTCTGGCGGCACGATCCAGATATCGTTTTCTGCATAACAACTGACCGCGCCATAGCGGGCAATAATCAGCTGCCCCTTGCGGTGGATGTGTACCGGCACTTCTGCAGCGTAGTCCACGAAGTCCAGATGACGCGCCACGGCAGGAGAGGCTGTGGCGTCAGGGTCATAGAGCGTATTAGCAAGTTGAGGTTTCATGCTTATGGCAATATTTAGGTATTTTTTGACAGAATAGAGTATTTAAGCGCGCTGACAAGCCGGTAATAATCCCGGCATGAACATCCTCATCTCTCGATATTTACCTGCCGCGCTGCAAAGCGATGCCCGCGCGCTGCTCTATTCCGCAAGGACATTTGCTGCCGCGATGCTGGCGTATTACATTGCGCTGTCGATCGGTCTCGACCGCCCCTCATGGGCCATTATTACCGTTTACATTGTGTCGCAGACGTCGGTGGGGGCATCGCTCAGCAGGAGCCTTTACCGTCTGGCCGGAACCGTAACGGGGGCCTGTGCCACCGTGCTGATCGTGCCCACCTTCGCAAATATGCCGATGGTTTGCAGCGTGGTGCTGACGGGGTGGATCACGTTCTGTCTTTGGTTATCCCTGCTGGAACGCACGCCCCGGGCCTATGCCTTTGTGCTGGCAGGTTACACCGCGAGCCTGATTGGTTTCCCGGCGGTCTCTGAGCCCGGTGCGATTTTTAACATCGCCGTCGTTCGGGTGCAGGAGATTGCGATTGGTATCTTCTGCGCGGCGGTGATTCACCGCTATGTATTGCCTGCGCGTATCTCCGCGCAGTTCAACAGCGCCTTATCGCAGACGCTGCGCACCGCACGCGAGCGGGTAGCCGACACGTTAGCGGGCAAACCCGGTACGGTGACGTCGCCCCTGCATTTTGCGCTGTCGCTGCAGTTCCTGCAGGGAATGAGCCATCATATCCCGTACGATTTCGCCCTTGCCGTTCCGGTACGCCAGGCCCGAAAAGCCATTCATGACCGGCTGGCGCGGTTGATTATGGTGAACTGTGAACTGCGTGACCGCTTACCCCTGACGGCGACAATGCCCGCTGAACTGCAAACCGTGCTGGACGATGTCCAGGCCTGGCTTGCCTGTGACGATGAAGAACAACGAAAACAGCTGGCAGACGCCCTCATTAAGCGTTGCCAGCAGGTCGCTGAGCGCGATGCTTCCCGGGCGCGGAGCCTGAAAGAGGTGGAGCGGGCAAGTTTTACCCGTTATCTGACGGAGGCCGTGCTTCTTTTGCAACAGTGCGATCGTCTTTCAGATGCGATCCACCACAGCCAGTTTGCGTCCGATCGCGTACAGAGCAGCGCGATCAAAGGCTACGTCTTCCACCGCGATCCGCTTACCGCCGCGCGCACGGCGCTGGGGGCGTTCGTCATCATCCTGAGCGGTTGTCTGGTCTGGATTTACTCCGCCTGGCCCGACGGCGGCACGGCAGTTTCGATCCTCGGTGTCTGCTGCACGCTGTTCGGCAGCTTCGACACCCCGGCGCCGCACCTCGTGAAATACATCATCGGCAGCATCTGGGGCGTAGTGATAAGCCTGCTCTATAGTTTTGCGCTACTTCCACAGGTGAGTGATTTCGCCGTGCTGGTGGCGGTACTTGCGCCAGCGTATCTGCTGGCCGGGTCGCTGCAGGCGCGCCCACCCACCACCTTTATGGCGATGGGGATCACCCTCACGCTGCCGGTGCTATCGGAGCTAAGCGCGCGCTACAGCGGCGATTTCGCCGCGGCGCTAAACACCGCCATTGCTCTCTTTTTCGCGACCGGTTTTGCCGTCATCAGCATGAGCCTGCTGCAAACCGTGCAGGCCGACGCCGCCATCAACCGGCTGCTGAGGGTGTGTCAGCGCGATATCCGCCGCAGCGTGAAAGGAAAAATGCAGAGCGATGAAACCCACTGGATCAATCTGATGATCGACAGGGCGGCCCTGTTACTGCCGCGTTTGCCGCGCAGTGGGCACGCTACCGAACAGGCGCTTAACCGACTGTTGCACGCGCTGCGGATTGGCCTCTCGGTGCGACACCTCCGCCGTACTGACACGCCGCCGGAGATCAACGCGCTGCTTTATCAACTGACGACGACGTCAGACACCGCCGCCTTACGTGAACGCCTCGCCGCCGCCATTGGCTGCCGTTTGCCTGCGGCTGATGAACAAACGCGGCAGGTTATCGGCAGGCTGGTGGATCTCCACTGCGCATTACGGGGGCCGGACGATGGTCAATGATCTCAATGTCGGGGGCGTATTGCTCCCCGGGTTACTGATGGTGGCGCTCGTGGCACTGGTCTGCACGCTGCTTCTCATACCGCTTTTCTCTCTCAGCAGGCTTTACCGCCGTTTGCCGTGTCGCCCGCTGATGGATGTTTCAACCTGGATCGTCACCTTTTACCTGCTCATGCAGGGGTTAACCGCGTTGGGGTTATTGATATGAAAGCATTACTTTCTCTGCTGGGCCGTTATGCGCTGACGCTCAGCGCCGTTGCGGCGGCAACGTGTCTGGCGTTTATCTTGTGGAAACATTACGCCCAGACCCCGTGGACCCGCGACGGACGCGTGCGGGCGGATGTGGTGCAGATAGCGCCGGACGTCTCCGGGCCGGTTATCAGCGTGGCGGTGCGGGATAATCAGTGGGTAAACCAGGGCGATGTGCTCTACAGCATCGATCCGCGCTGGCTCAAACTGGCGGTGGCCAGCGCGCAGGCGGATGTAGAGTCAAAACGCCATGAGATGCTGATGCGCCAGGATGCCGCCCGGCGACGCACGCAGATTAAGGATGCCATCTCCCGCGAGGATTTGCAGCAAACTGGCAGTGCAGCGAACGTCGCGGTGGCCAATTATCATGGCGCACTTGCCGCGCTGGCGCTGGCCGAGCTTAATCTGGCTCACGCCACCGTTCGCTCGCCAGTCTCGGGATACGTCACGCATCTGCGGCTTCGCCCTGGCGATTATGCGACAGCGGGGGAGACAAAGGTGTCCATCGTTGATGCCCACAGCTTTTGGGTGGTGGGGTATTTTGAAGAGACCAAACTGCGCCATATCCGCGTGGGGGATAGCGCGCAGGTGGCGCTGATGGGTTATGACCCTGTCCTCACGGGGCACGTGGAGAGCATCGGTCATGGGATTGGCGATAACAACGACGAGACCGGCGGGCTGGGTCTGCCCGACGTGGAGCCAACCTTCAACTGGGTGCGGCTGGCGCAGCGCGTGCCGGTGCGCATTCATATCGACAGCTTACCGAAGGGAGTTGAGCTGGTGGCGGGCCTGTCGGCGAGCGTGGCGGTGGGACAATAATCTGGGGATAGTCAGCCTTAAACACATATGCGAAACTTACCGCTTCTGAAAAAATGTGGTGGGACCCGCTCAATGTCAGAATCATCTTCGCAGTGCCTGTTTAATGAAGGAATGATCGCTTTTCCTGAGGGCTATCAGGATCGTACCGTCAATGTATTCGCGCCGCCTGCAGCGGATGCGCCAGCATTCAACATCTCCCGTGATACCCTCAACTCCGGCGAAGCGCTTGCCGCGTATATCGATCGCCAGCTCGCCCTGATGGAAAAACATCTCAAGGGCTGGAAGCAGGGTGAACGCAGTGCCGCAACGCTCGGCGACGGCCTGTTGCAGGGTGAAATTGTCCACGCCAGCTATCTGCGCGACGGGAAACGCATCTGGCAGCAGCAGGCCGTGTTTAATGCCGAGGGCGATAACATTCTGGTGTTCACCATGACCTGCACCCGTACGCTGGGCGATACGGACTGCGCGCTGTTCGGCGATCTTCTCAGGAGCTTTCGCTTCCACCATTAACACCAGGGATAGTCGTTATGTTTGAAGCTGCACGCGTTGGTGATGATATCGGCCACTCCGGTGCGCTGGCCGGGATGATTGCCGGAACGATTGTCGGTGGTCTGATTGCCGCCGCCGGGGGCATTCTGGCGGGGGCGATGTTTATTGCCGGTCTCGGCGCATCCTGCCTTGGCGTGGGTGTGCTGCTCGTCGGCGCAAGCCTGGCCGTGGGGTATTACACGGGGGAGCTGGCGACCGCCGCCCGGGACAGTATCGCCGATGCCGGGGCATCCAGTATGACGAAGAAAGGCGTCATCACCTCCGGCTCGCCCAATGTGTTTATCAACAGCAAACCCGCCGCCATCGCGACGGACAGCGCGGTGAAGTGCTCGGACGACGGCTCGCAGCAGATGGCCGAAGGCTCTAAGCGCGTCTCGATTAACAGCCAGCCTGCGTCCCGCATCGGGGATCGCACCACCTGCGACGCGAAGGTGATGACCGGCTCGGACAACGTCTTCATCGGCGGCGATCCGCAGCAAACCCTGCCCATTCAGTCTGAAGTGCCCGAGTGGCTCTATAAAGTCTCCGATCTTACTCTGCTGTTCGCCGGGCTTCTTGGTGGCTGGGGCGGTGCGGCCGGCAAAGTCGGGGCGCTCTCTAAGCTGCTGGGCAAAATCCCTGGGATCAATAAGCTGGCCCGTATCGCCTGCCGCGCCGGCACGCTGATGACCGGCGTAGCGGCCGCGGGGATCATCGCCCGTCCGGTGGATATCGTCAGCGGACAGAAGTTTCTCAGCGGGGATGATGAGCTCGATTTCGTTCTGCCGTCACGCCTGCCGGTGCGCTGGCAGCGCTACTGGCGCAGCGGCAACCCCGGCGACAGCGTGCTGGGCCGCGGCTGGAGCCTGTTCTGGGAAAGCCGCCTGGAGCCTTATCAGGACGGGCTGGTGTGGCGTGCGCCGTCCGGCGATTACGTTGCCTTCCCGAACGTGCCGAAAGGGATGCGCACCTACTGCGAGAGCGAAAAAAACTGGCTTGAACATCACCATGACGATAGCTGGTCGGTGTATGACGTCAGCGGCGAACGCTGGCACTATGCGCCGCTGCAGGATGACGCACCGTCACTGCTTCAGCGCATCTCAGAACCTTGCGGCAACGATATTCTCTTCGAGTGGAATGCGGATAATACCCTGCATGCCCTGACCGACAGCGCGGGCCAGCGCGTGGTCTGCCGCTACGACCGTGGCAGGCTCGCCAGCGCCTGGCTGGATGACGAGATTTGCCTGGTCAGTTACGCTTATGATGAACAGCGCCAGCTGGTCTGTGTGACCGGCCGGGGCGGTAGCGTGCGCCGACGCTTCCGCTGGCAGGACGGGCTGATGAGCGCCCACGAGGACGCCAATGGCCTGCTGAGCGAATACCGCTGGCGGGAGATTGACGGTCTGCCGCGCGTGGTCGGTTTCCGCCACAGCGGTGGCGAACAACTGACGTTCGAATACGATTTTGAAAACGGCATCCGTCGCGCCATTCGTGATGATGGTGCGCAGGCGAACTGGCTGATTGACGACGACGACAACGTCGCGCGCTTCACGGATTACGACGGCCGCCAGACGACGTTTGTCTACCGCGACGGCGAGCTCAGCGATGTCATTCTGCCCGGCGGTGCGATGCGCTGCAGTACCTGGGATAAGTATGGCCGCATGACCAGTGAGACGGACCCGGCGGGCCGTCGCACAGAATATTACTGGTATCGTCTGACCGACCGCATCACCCGGACGGTCTACCCGGACGGTACTTCATCGCAGGCGATGTACGACCTTCGCGGTCGTCTGCTGTCGGAAACGGATCCGGCCGGTAACGCCACCGCGTATCACTATCCCGATGAGGAAGAGAACCTGCCTGAGAGCATCACCGATGCCCTCGGCGGCGTGGTACGTCTGGTCTGGAACATCCAGGGGCTGCTGACACAGCGCACCGATTGCTCCGGCAGCGTGACCCGTTTCAGTTACGAGCGTTTCGGGCAGCTGATTGCCAGCGAGGATGCGGAAGGGAATATCACGCGTCGGGAGTGGAACAACGCGGGGCTGCTGAGTGCCGTGATCCATCCGGACGGCAGCCGCGAGTCGCTGGTGTGGAACGAACGCGGCCAGCTCACGGGCTGGCGCGACCCGCTGGAAAGCGAGGTAAGCTGGGCCTATAACGCGCTCGGTCTCCCGGTCAGCCTTACCGACCGTATTGGCCGCGTGCGCCAGTGGCGCTACGACCCGCGCGGTAACCTGCTGCGACTCGATAACGGCAACGGGGCGGAATACCGCTTCACCTATGACGCCGTGGGCCGCCCGCTCAGCGAAACGCGCCCGGACGAGACCGTGCGCCATATGGAATGGGATGCGCGAGGGTTCCTCTGCGCGCTCGAAGAAAACGGCCGACCTGCCGCCGACGGCGGCATCGCCCGTCGCGTCCAGCAGTTCAGCTATGACGACAGCGGGCTGCTGATCGGGCGAACTCAGCGCCACGCGGAGTACCGCTACGTCCGCGACCTGAGCGGCCAGATCACCCGCATCCGTCGCACCCCAACAGCCGAAGGCGTTGCCCTGGGTATCGAAAGCGATGAGATTGCATACCGCCATGATGCCGCCGGGCGCGTGCTGAGCGAATCCGGCATTAACGGCGCAGTGGGCTATGAATGGGATGCCCTGAGCAACCTGACCGGCCTGACGCTGCCCGGCGAGCAAAAGCTGGCCTGGCTGCACTATGGCTCCGGCCATGTCAGCGCCATCCGCTTCGGGCAGCAGTTGGTGACCGAGTTCACCCGCGACCGCCTGCACAGGGAAATTCGCCGCACCCAGGGCGCGCGCGAGCAGCTCCGCCAGTATGACAGCCTTGGCAGACGTACCCTGCAGCGCAGTGAGCTGAGTACGGAGGTGACCCTGCCGGAGCAGGCGATACTGGAACGTCTGTATCGCTACACCGCACGCGGTGAGCTTTCTGGCGTTAGCGACACCCTGCGCGGTGAGGTGGATTACGGCTACGACGCCGAAGGGCGTCTGCTGAAGCACTACGAGGCCCGACAGGGGCACAGCCGCGCGCAGTTCAGCTATGACGCCGCGGATAACCTCGCCGCCAATGACGATGCGGTACCGGTCACGGATAACCGCCTGCAGCACTGGCAGGCGCTGTTTATGAAATACGACCACTGGGGCAACCTGGTAAGCCGCCGCAACGGACTGTATGAACAGCATTATGCGTATGACGCCGAGAACCGGCTGGTATCCGCCCGCGGAACCGGGCCGGAAGGGCGGTTTGAGGCGCGCTATCACTACGACGCGCTGGGCCGCCGTACCCGCAAAATCGTCACCACCGCGCACGGCACCACCGAAACGCGCTTCCTGTGGCAGGGCTACCGCCTGTTGCAGGAGCAGCAGCAAACCGGGCTGTGCAGTACGTATATTTATGACCCGAATGAAGCCTGGAGCCCGCTGGCGCGGGTGGATCATCTCCGTGACCAGAGCAGCGGTGAGATTTACTGGTTCAACACCGACCTGAACGGCGCGCCGCTGGAAGTGACCGACGAGCGCGGCGCGGTGCGCTGGAGCGGCCAGTACGGCAGCTTTGGCGAGGTACGCCATCAGAGCGAAGGGTTCTCACGGGTTGTGAACCGCACGGCGATGGCGCATCAACCGCTTCGCTATGCAGGGCAGTACGCTGACGGTGAAACGGGGCTGCACTATAACCTGTTCCGCTACTACGACCCGCAGGTCGGGCGGTTTATTGTGCAGGATCCGATTGGGCTAGCGGGGGGATTAAATCTCTACCAATATGCTCCAAACCCTCTCAAATGGATAGATCCGTTAGGCTTAATGAAGTGCATGGGCGTTAGCGAGTCTGGTCATCATGTACCTGCTGTCCGCAAATCAAAAGGGCGGCCATTTGAAATTTCTAGATCAGATAAAACTCGTCCTACATTATTCCCTAGGGGAGAAAACCCAGAACATGATCATTGGCGATTACATGATGCGGAAAGAGATACAATAGGGCCAAGACAAGGTGATTTTCCTGGTTCAGATAAAGAGTTATTTGATGCTTACAGGAGAGCGTATTCCAAATTAGATGATATCAAAGTTGATGTTAAGTCTCCAAACGGAACCTATTCGTTAGGTACTAATGTGACGCCAGTTAAAGCCGTTGATTTAATAGAGGTCTGGCTAAAAGAACAAGGGTTAATGTAATGAGTAATAATAAGTTAGCTGAAGTTGAAAAATTTTTGTCCTCTGCATCAGTTTTTGATTTTCTCAAAACATTAGATGCAGACAGCGCCTTGGATTCTAGAGATGAGCCAGAATTCGATGATGCATGGATGAAAGAGTTTAACTCATTTAAAAATGAAAGTTTTGATGCGGATGATATTGAACATATCAATTCCGTGCGAGAAAAAGCATTTAAGCTATCATTCAGAGTAATTAATAATTCTGAAATATCATCACGCATATCAGATGATTTTGAATTAATTGCTAAAAGCGTTGTTGTTGGAAAGGATAATAACTGGGCCATCAGTTATCTATGGTCTTCGTATAAAGGTGGAAAGTTCCCACAATAAATGACGAGCCGGGAAAAGGTGTATTTTCCCGGCTGGTTTATTACTGAGTTCTATTTAAGTAGGCGAAGTGTGAATATTTTTCATCTACTTAACAATTTCTTATCTTTATGATTTTCTCGCTCAGGATCACCATTTAATTGATGCCAGCGATAAAATGCTTCATTTGAATCCTAATGTTATAATTCTATTTCCGAGAGCTTCATAGTGGTATGCCACATGTTGACTACGCACCAAATATGAGGAGTAAAGGACATTGTTGAAAAAAATAGAGCGTTTTGGAGCGAAGCCGGCATCATTACCATTAGATGAACTGAAAAAGAGTTTAAATACATTAGAAACATCAACAGGGCCAATTCCTGAAAGTTATCGTGCCTATTTACTTCATTTTGGCGTTTCTGTTCTTTTTGATGTAAATATTGTTTTCAAGGCGTTACAACCATCTCCATGGTCTGATGAGCAAGGAAACGATACGCTTGAGTCTTTGTACGGCCTTGCAGAATCGGGTAAAGAATATACTGTTTTTGAAATGGCTGATACATACCGGAATGATTTTCGCGATCAATGGTTACCGATAGGAGCCTCGTCTGGTGATAATCAAATCTGTCTTTGCCTCAAGGGAGGTATGTCGGGAGAGATTTGGTTTTGGGATCACGAGTCTGATCCAATATTCAATCATTCAGTAGTGACCTCCGGGCTGACGAAAATAGCAAACTCCTTCGATGAGTTTGTTGATATGCTTACTGCTCAGAATGATAAAATAGATGCATCAGGGGTAGTTAAAGTCGATCTTGATTTTTAATAAAAGTGTACTTGCGGTGATCCTGGCGAAGCCCATCTATTGCTGTAAGGTGGGTGTGGCTGGTGCAGCATATCACAGCAGCAACAGCCGCTTCGCTATACTGGAAATATATAATTTGTCTTTTAAAAAGAGCATTATTAAAAATATTTCTGTGGATGCCATTTTTGGCTGTTCATACGATACTAACTATATTAATGAATTTCAGGCTTTCGGTAAAAATCTGTCAGGAGTGAAACGATTCATGATAAGGACAACTGATGAGTATAATTAAAAATCTTGTTGCAACGTGTATTAACTGCGCTGAAGAAAATGATGTTCTCACCATTGGAATAGGGGATGACAGTCATGATCCAAAAAACTTTATCATTATCGGACGATTCGACGAAGATGAATTATCCGTTAACGAATGCATTTGTTTCCAGAGTGAGTCAACGGAATATGAGTTAACAGACTCTATTCGTTCTGTTCAGCTCATTGAAGACAAACTTGTGATCGTGCTTAATGAAGATGCCGTAAAAATGATTGGTATCAGGGAATATCATGTGGTCATTCCTGCAGCAAAAGACTCTAAATCGCTTGGAAAGTGTTTGTGGGAAGTGTTTGAAGGCAGTGACGTGCCTCTAGAATTATCATAGAAATTTTAGCCGCGACATGGCCAGCTTGGCTGCGTCACTTTTTTCTAAATATAAAAAAATCATCCTCATCAATTCCCCACAAATGCACTTACCGGCACGCCAAAACGCTTCGCCAGCGCGCGCATATGATCCAGCGTTAACGTGCGCTGTCCGTTAAGGATCCGACTCACCAGAGACTTCTTGCCTATCTCGTTCTCGAAATCGCTCTGAGTGAGATGGTACTGGTCCATCAGCGTTCGCAATAACGCAACGCCTGACGGAATGCTGGCAACACGCGCATTAAATTCTGCAAACTCCGGAGACTCGTTTTCGTATTTATCGATTTTCGCGGTGAGCATCTCTACCAGCGGGCTATCGGGGTCATGCTCAATCAGATACTCCACCAACGCCAGAGCATCCTCGTAATCTTGTCGCGACGGGCTTGAGCCCAGGAAAGGAAGCTCGTTGGTCAGATCGTTTGCCGCTTTGATGGCTGCTGCATAGTTCATTCTTTCGTTCTCCGGTAGAGGTCCGTGAGCTTGTCATACTCTGCGTGAGTGCTGATGTGTTTGATGAAGATCTTTCCCCGCTCAAAATCAGCAAAAACATCACTCTTAAATGCCCGCCACCCACATCAATGACTCACCATTTTTCCCGGTATTTCATCCTGTCCCGACTGGGGGAAGCGCTTTCGCATGTCGTCTGGTGATGGGTAGTGCACATTTTTTAGTACCCGGTAAAGATCGTCCAGAGCGCGTGCTTGATTAGGTATTTGTCTGGTGACCGCGTCGAAATGTGCTGTTGAGACTACGTGCACCTTTGCCCCTTATTTCCAGACTGGAAACATTATAGGTGATGGTTGGTGGGTTGACAATGTGGAAACTTTGATGGAGTGCAGTTTTCATATGCTCGTGATGACGGTGCTAATTTAATGAGTGCGAACAGTGTATGAGGTGACTGTGAAAGAAATGTCCGCTTTGTGCCAGAAGCGGACCTTTCTAAGGCGTCAATACACCAATAATGTGTGTAGCATATCAATAAGTATTGCGTTACTTTAGCAAATGATATTCATCGAAGTGAGTGGCTGATAAAAGGGACGGGATATTAATGAAACACGAGCAATCTTTAGCTGATGTATTTAATAAATTCATGGAAAAGCAATCCAAAGTATTTGGCTATGATTTTCACTCATTTTCTCTGGATGGGCAAGACCGTGATGCTGGGGCTGATTATTTACTCAGCGACTCCAATAGATTTGCAATTATAGAATTTAAATTTTCAGAAGACGAACTACCTAGCGAAAATAAAAAGCCAAGGCGTTTAAATTTATGTAAAAAATTGCCCCTTTGCCCTACAATGACTATCCATCATGACAAATGTCATTTTATTACATTTAGCAATTCAACTACTGGCGTGATCTATACTAACGTATACCGAAAGCAAATTTGTAATAAATCTATATTTGGAGACTCTTGCGGTTTAAATGATCAAAGCCCTAACATCTCTTCGTTATGTACTGCAAATGTTTTCGCAAATAGTTTCTTCAACGGTCAAGGTTCTCATTCTTTATCTTTCAACGATTTCGTAGATTATTTAGCTTGGCTGCTTAATGATGTTAGTGGCTCCTCAAGTTCAACACTTGAAGTGTTAGTCATTAATCCGGACTCCAAAGATTTAGCGGTTACGACGATGAGTTCTATTGAATTATTACATAATTACCTTAAAGATAATATTAGGCCATCCACACAAGAAGCGACTCCGAAAAAGAGAGGGCCAAGACCCTAATAACTGATTAATATTAAGGGGGCTTGGCTTCTCTATCATTTATAAAATGATTCCCAATTTTCTCGGATGTTAGATTTGCGCTATGATATTAATTTTAAAAATTGCGAATTATAAAAAATCCCTCTTAGTTTTATTGAGAAGTTATGTTTCTATTGACTATCACATAATCTTCCATGTCCGGAGGGATAAGTTTCGAGCACACTATGACCGTTATGTTATTGATGTTCTTATTACTCTCGTATCGGAAATAGGCGATCGTTAGTCCGCTTTGTGCCAACAGCGAACGTTACTAAAGAGAATGTGAGTTAAAAACGGGAGTCGGTCACCTCCATCCCGCGAAACGGGATTCAGAAATGTCCTCATGCCTCATGGACAGTAAGTCACATCTGATGTGAGTACTTCTTGGACTTTTTTCGATCCGCTCCAACGAATGATTACATTCAGTTTTGAGCAATAAAACGCCATAGATACCAGCCAATTGATTAAAAAAACACCTTTAAATCCCTTTTTCAAGCGGGCTACTTCTAGCACGTCTGGTGCATTCAATTTATTTCAGTTACCCTGAAACCATAACGGTACGGGCTAGCCCCTCTTAATTGGTGGTGGTTTGTTTCCCTTGCCCGCTGTTGGGTCTTTGTAATTTGTTATTACTAAATTCGCATAATCTTATTATAAGGCATCTTACTATGCACACTTTATCTGTTTCAAAGAAGGAAGTTGGAAGAGCTGGTGATAGATTGGTCTCTCAGTTTAGTTTAGGTGAAAAGTATAATGAGGAAGATGTGCAAATTCTTCATGAGTGGAGGATGTTGCATTTATATCCTTTAAATAAAATAAAATTTTACATGGAAAGAGAGGCTATTTCCTTAAACAAAAATGCGTTGCTGTCCTCTAGAATTAAGAGACTGCCTTCTATTGTTACTAAGCTTTCCAGATTCCCTGATATGAAGTTAAATAAGATGCAGGATCTTGGTGGGTGCAGGGCTATTTTAAATAATCTAGATCAAGTATATGATTTAGTCAATAAAATAAAATCATCTAGATTTTCACATGAACTAGTTAGAATGGATGATTACATGATAAACGTGAAAGATTCCGGTTATAGAAGCTTTCACATGATCTATTCATTCCAAAATAAAAAATTTCCATCTTTAAATGGATTACGCATTGAGATGCAAATAAGAACAGTTATTCAGCATAGCTGGGCTACAGCAGTTGAAATGGTTGGTTTGTTTCGAAAAGAATCATTGAAATCTGGTTTTGGTGATACAAGATGGCTTAGGTTTTTTGAGTTGGTATCAGAGCTTTTTTATAAAGTTGAATATGGTAAAGAGCCATCCGGAAGTTATATAAAAATATCAGAGGAATTAAGTTATTTATCCGTTGAGTTGAATGTTTTCAATATATTACCTGCTTATAACGCCGCAGTAAGCCATATTGAAGGTAGTGAGAAATATGATAAAGGACTTTGCATAATTGTTGTTGACACTGTAAAACGGAATATAAATATAAAGAGTTTCGAAAATCACAATCATACAAAGGCGGCAGAAGCTTATGTCGAGTCTGAAAAATACTGTGCGGAAAATAAAGGCTGTGAAGTAGCTATGGTTTCTGTTAGTTCAATTAATGAATTGAAAAATGCATATCCTGCTTATTTTTTAGATACGAAAACTTTTTTAAATTACCTGAGCAGATATGTTTTTATAAAATCATAATATTATCTAGAACGGTCTAAATTCTACTAACTCAGGTTGTTTTTTTGGACCGCTTCTGACCACAAGCGCAAGTGGGGATCTGCTGATTATCCCCATTGAAGGTCCGATGTTCGCTCACAGCGGACCTTCAGCTACGTTAACACACCCGCTCCGTGCCAGAAGCGGACGGTGTTATAGATAATCATAGTGGTTGAAAAAAATGATATAGGTAGTCGTGAATAACAGTTAGTTATGGATCTCAACTATTCATACAGTGATGTTTCTAAGTAGAATCTGGAGTATTAAAAAAACACTATGTCCTGAAATTTTACGTTCGAACCCATAAAGTTGATGTCAAACATCTACTTTAGAAAAAATAAAATAAATGCAAATAAGTTAAATGTTAACCTTATAATTTCAATGCTTAACTCGAGTTAAGCTATAATATAAAAAGAGTGTTTTTGAATATTAACCATATTATAATTCATAACTATCATGAGTCATTAAGTGATGTCTTGAAAAATTATTTCAGTTTTGATGGTTCAGTCATAAACTCATTTTCAGAAAAGTTATTTTCCGTTTGATTTCATTTATCTTGAAGATAGGGGGGTAATTTCCAAGTCTCGGATCTTACATGAGTCATTCATATTTATCGTTCTCCGGACATATTTATTAGTTGGCGTAAATTAAAAGCAAGTATTGAAAATTGAGACAACCTCACCCATATCTAAGTATAGGGATAAATAATTGAGGGTATCAGGGTAAGAGGTTAAATGAGTGGTATATTTACCACTTTCATTTAGGAGCTAATATGAGTGGGGAATTCATCGAAAGAACAGATCCTCTATTATGTGCATTCGTTACAGAACAAGACTTTTATGCAATAAATATTTACAAGCCCAATAATTTGGCAGAAGATAGAATATTACAAACAATACAGGATAACTGGCCGCAATTAATATCAGATTGCAAAACCTCTAACGTTATAAAGACATCTGAAACACCTGCACAAGCAATCTCTTTACGCAATGCAAATGGTAATTCATTTTTTACTGCAACAGGTGGCTCGGTATATATTCCCGCAGGGGGGAGGAAGTGTAGCTTGTGGACATAATGCACCAACAACATTAAAGGGATTATATTAATAGCATCGATAAAGCGCTTGATTCACTCCCTGAAGGACTAAGGAAATAATTAATGAATGTCGGGTATTCTGAGGGTGACAATATAGATGCAAAACAAGTAACATCAGACACAGACTATTCTGTATATTTTCGAAAATAAACCACTTTTAAATATAACCCATCCTAAAACATAAGACTTTCTGTAGCTATTCTTTTAGGACAAATTGCGTTGTTTAGAAAAAGTAAAAAACCAAATGAAGCTCGAAATATATAACACTCGAGATGATAGTTGGTGAGAGGTTAAATTCCTTAGATTATCAGAACTAACAATAACGACGATTTATCGCTTTGAGGGACAACCATACTCAAATCTCCCACATTACAGGAGATTTGAGTATGAAAACATCACTATGGATTAAAGACCCTATTATCGGACAAAAAAGCACGATGAACAGAGCTATGGAAGATAACGTACTCGCCGGGGATTATTTATTGTCAAGGAGTTGATTGATTGCTTCCGCTTCTTGTAAATATGTAATTTTGGAGCCTACAGAGTGTAAAAGATTTTCCAAGCGACTTATTCGTATTTTTAGTTTTTCCTTACCTAGCATTAATTCAGAGCTTTTTGTAAGTTTTAATGCTGATAAAGGAACAGAATTTATCTCGGCGAGTTCCATTTTACAGGAATTCAATTGATTCAAATAATCGTTGTAAGCTAAATAAAGATTTTCAGTTGAGTGTATATTGCTTAATAAATTTTTATTTTCTTCTGAAAAATCAAATAGTGTTCCATTTCTGCTGGTCAGATTCACATCTTCATCTGCAAAGCTGGCATTCGTCAGCTCAGTAATAACAGATTCGTCGATTCTTGCATTCAAATGAGTATTTGCATGGTGGAGAAATGTATCGATATTTTGAAGTAAAAACTCTGTTGCACCATGTTTTTTTATTTCGGTACGAAGAGACTCATTAGGGCCGCGAATTTTACCTTCAATTTTATAGTAAAAATCAGACTTAGCATCATTTGAAACGTACACAATATTACTGCCTTGATTGTCTTTTACATATTCAAGAATCTGACTCCAAACATAAAAATCTCCATATTCAGCATCATAATTAATTCCATCGAAAGAATAAAAGTTTGTTTTCTTGTCTGCACTATCAGCAAAGCCAGGACCAGTATTATACTTATAACGAATTTTTCCAGATTTGTTTAACTCATCTATAACCCCTTGATTTTGAGGAGCTAAACCGATATGATTTTCCGTTAATTCATCAATTTTATCGCGAATTACATCATGATTATTTAAGTAATCGATATTGTCTTTTCTTGCGCTAATATGGTTGTCAGAAAATTCACAAACGATTAGATCGATCTGGTCAAATAATGCTGAAAGCTCACCTTTTAAATTAGAATATCGAGAGATTGTTTGGTTATGCTCACCATCAAAAATATGAGTTTTTAACTCACTAATTGAACTCTTCATTTTTTTAGGTATTTTATCTAACGCATCGCGACTGTCCTTTACCACTTTCAAGCGGTTGCGCTGATATTCGAGACAAACTTGGTGAGGAAACCAGCATTTGTCTTTGATGTTTCCCCAAATTTCAAAAAAATGGTTACGGGTTTCTTCCTCGCACCGATAGAGAGTAAGTAGTATGTTTGCATCGAAAATGAATCTCGTATTCTCTGAAGTAAACACGGTACCGATCGAATCTTCACTGATGCCATAAAACCCTGGGAAGCTGTTCCGCATGCGATGCCTTCATGATTGTTAGGTTACTGTATGTTTGAAATATTACAGCTAAATAAACAAAGTGTCCTGCGTTTATTGCTGATGTCTAATGTTGATTTAATCGCCACTAATTATTAAGTTACTTTAACACGAGTGTTTTTAGCAACTTAATTGCAGCTAAAGGTCCGCTGTTCGCTCTTACCAGACATTTAAAAACAACATTAAATTTTGCGTAAGACCGGGGATCTGCTTCTTACCCAGCAGATCCCCGGCCTCCCATCACCCGCCTCAATGCGCCGAAATATACGGCTCCTTCACAAACTCAGCCAGCAGCCAGACCATATCATGCAGCAGTCCGGTGAGTTCTTTCGCCACGCTCGCAGGCAGTTTCCCACCCATCACCGCCAGCGTTAACGCTACGGCATAATCCACCTGCAATGCCGTTTCCTGCCAGCAGTCCGGCACGCAGGAGGTAATCTTCTCCCCTGCGATCAACTGTTCAACCAGATACGAAGGCAGTTCGGCATCGCAGCATTCCCGCAGCCGCTTTAGCGCAGCCAGCAATCGCTTACAGAGTGTGGCAAACGTCACCGCGTCGTCAGTTTCCACCAGCACGCTAACATACGCAGTGCAGGCATCAGCCAGTTCGAAGAGATCCGCAGAATCGGAATGTTGCAGGTGGAGATGATGATAAACAATGCCTTCTTCAGAAAGCGCGTAAGACAGGGAAGGGATAGTTGTCATGTGATGATTTCCTTTTTAAATTTACTCCAGACCACCACATAAGTTCCTACGCTCATGGGTGGTAGCGCTGACGGAGGTAGGAATGCCGCACATGACATAACGGCCAACCTTTCGGTTGCTCCGCCAGCGCGACCGTATTTTAACGGGATGAGCGCCGTCGCGACAAAAATAATTGCCGTGTCATGTTATGCGGGTTCCTACGCCCGGTTGCGGATGTGCCGCAACGCAGGCACTTTACGGCGGCAAAAAAAGGAAGAAAAGGGATGCCCATGAATTACATAAGGTTGCTTGCAGGTTTGCGAGGCGGCTTCCAGAAGGGCATTGCCGGATGGCGGTTACGCCTTATCCGGCCTACAAAAACTACCAACCAAACCGGCCGCTACTCCTCGCTTATCATCGTCAAGAACCGCCTCACCGTCCGCGAGCGTTCAAACCGCCGCCAGCAGAGCGCGATATCGGTATAAAGCTCGGGTGAGCTCAGCGCGTGGTAGGTGACATTCGGCGGAGAGATGGCCGCCATCGATTTCGGCACCAGCGCGAATCCACCGCCTGCAGAGACCATGCTCAGGGAGGACGAAAGTTGAGACGACTGCAGCGCGTGCTGTACGTCTATTCCGGCCCGTTCGCAACAGCTGTAAACCCGGTCGAACAGGCCGGGCGCGACCTCCTGCGGGAACAACACCACTGGCGTATCCCGGAGTTGCTCCAGCGCCAGATCGCCGCTTGTTGCGAGCGGATGGTCGCGATGCAGTGCCACCACCATCGGCTCCCGGTCGAGGATTTTTAACTCGAATGCCTTGCTGCTCTCACACGGCAGCCGCACGAAGGCGATATCCAGTTCCCCCTCCGCCAGCATCGCCGTCAGAGAAGACATATTGGCCTCCACCTGGTGTACCTGCACCGCCATGTTCTGTACCTGAAACTGACGAATGAGCGCGAAAATTTTGGGATGAAAAGCATCTGAACTGGTGATGCCAATCGACAGGTTGCCGTTCAGACCGCGCGCGATGCCGCGGGCTTTCTCCAGCGCGGCGTCGCTCAGCGCCAGGATCTTACAGGCGTCCTCGTAGAAGGCTTCTCCCGCTTCGGTTAGCTCCACACCTCTCGTCAGACGCCTGAACAGCGGCGTGCCCACTTCCTCTTCGAGCCGTTTGATCTGCTGACTCAGAGGAGGCTGTGAAATACCCAGCGCTTTGGCCGCCCTGGTGAAGTGTCGCTCGCGTGCAACCGCGACAAAATACCGCAGATAACGAAGTTCCATATCTAAAACGTCTCAAACCAGCATGGATTCTATATTGGAACTCTCTGCTGAATCGGGTCAACATTTATTTAACCTTTATAAATAAAGTTGAAGAGGACGAGCATGATGATGCACTCATCTGCCTGCGACTGTGAGGCGAGCTTATGCGAGACCCTGCGCGGGTTCTCCGCTAAGCATCCTGACAGCGTGATCTATCAGACATCGCTAATGAGCGCCCTGCTAAGCGGCGTCTACGAGGGGGACACCACCATCGCCGATCTGCTGGCACATGGTGATTTTGGTCTGGGCACCTTCAACGAGCTGGACGGCGAAATGATTGCCTTCAGCAGCCAGGTGTACCAGCTGCGCGCCGACGGCAGCGCACGCGCCGCGAAGCCAGAGCAGAAAACGCCGTTCGCGGTGATGACCTGGTTCCAGCCGCAGTACCGCAAAACCTTTGATGCGCCGGTCAGCCGTCAGCAGATCCACGACGTGATCGACCAGCAAATTCCCTCGGATAACCTGTTCTGCGCGCTGCGCATCGACGGCAACTTCCGCCACGCCCACACCCGTACCGTACCGCGTCAGACGCCGCCATACCGCGCGATGACCGACGTGCTGGACGACCAGCCGGTGTTCCGCTTTAACCAGCGCGAAGGGGTGCTGGTTGGGTTCCGCACGCCGCAGCATATGCAGGGCATCAACGTGGCCGGCTATCACGAACATTTCATTACCGACGACCGTCAGGGCGGGGGACATCTGCTGGATTACCAGCTGGAGAGCGGCGTGCTCACCTTTGGCGAAATACACAAGCTAATGATTGACCTGCCCGCCGACAGCGCGTTTTTACAGGCCAACCTTCACCCCAGCAACCTTGATGCAGCGATCCGTTCCGTCGAAAACTAACAGGAGAACTACCGTGAACAGTGAGAAACAGTCACGTCAGTGGGCGCACGGCGCCGATATGGTTGTCGGCCAGCTGGAAGCGCAGGGCGTGAAGCAGGTGTTCGGGATCCCGGGGGCGAAAATCGACAAAGTCTTTGACTCCCTGCTGGACTCGTCCATCGAAATCATCCCGGTACGCCACGAGGCGAATGCGGCGTTCATGGCGGCGGCGGTAGGGCGTCTGACCGGCAAGGCAGGGGTGGCGCTGGTTACCTCCGGGCCGGGCTGTTCCAACCTGATCACCGGCATTGCCACCGCCAACAGCGAAGGCGACCCGGTGGTGGCGCTGGGCGGAGCGGTGAAGCGGGCGGATAAAGCCAAACTGGTGCACCAGAGCATGGACACGGTTGCCATGTTCAGCCCGGTCACCAAATACGCAGTGGAAGTCAGCTCTCCGGATGCGATTGCTGAAGTGGTATCGAATGCGTTTCGTGCCGCCGAGCACGGCAGGCCGGGGGGCGCGTTCGTCAGCCTGCCGCAGGATATTGTTGACCAGCCCGCCACGGGCGCGATTTTACCGGCCAGCGGCCCGGCGCTGATGGGCCCGGCTCCCGAATCGGCCATTAACGATGTGGCGAAGCTCATCGACAAAGCCAAAAACCCGGTGATCCTGCTGGGGCTGATGGCGAGCCAGCCTGCCAACAGCGCGGCGCTGCGTAAGCTGCTGGAGAAAAGCCGTATTCCGGTCACCAGCACCTATCAGGCCGCCGGGGCGGTGAACCAGGAGCACTTCACTCGCTTTGCCGGACGCGTCGGTCTGTTCAATAACCAGGCGGGCGACAGGCTGCTGCATCTGGCGGATCTGATTATCTGCATCGGCTACAGCCCGGTGGAGTATGAGCCTTCCATGTGGAACAGCGGCGACGCCACGCTGGTACACATTGACGTGCTGCCGGCCTATGAAGAACGCAATTATGTACCGGATCTGGAGCTGGTGGGGGATATCGCTGAAACGCTGAACCTGCTCGCTAACCGGATCGATCACAAGCTGGAGCTGAGCCAGCGTGCGTCAGAGATCCTGGTCGATCGCCAGCATCAGCGCGATCTGCTCGATCGCCGCGGTGCCTCGCTCAACCAGTTTGCCCTGCATCCGCTGCGTATCGTGCGGGCCATGCAGGACATCGTGAATAACGACGTGACCCTGACCGTCGACATGGGCAGCTTCCACATCTGGATCGCCCGCTACCTCTACAGCTTCCGGGCGCGTCAGGTGATGATCTCCAACGGTCAGCAGACCATGGGCGTTGCGCTGCCGTGGGCCATTGGCGCGTGGCTGGTCAACCCCGGGCGCAAAGTGGTCTCGGTGTCCGGCGACGGCGGCTTCCTGCAGTCAAGCATGGAGTTGGAAACCGCCGTGCGTCTTAACGCCAACGTGCTGCACATCATCTGGGTGGATAACGGCTACAACATGGTCGCCATTCAGGAAGAGAAAAAATACCAGCGCCTTTCCGGCGTGGAGTTCGGCCCGGTCGATTTCAAAGCCTATGCCGATGCCTTTGGCGCCAGGGGCTTTGCCGTGGAGAGCGCCGATGCCCTTGAACCGACGCTGCGTGCGGCGATGGATGTGAATGGCCCGGCCGTGGTGGCCATTCCCGTTGACTACAGCGATAACCCGCTGCTGATGGGCCAGCTCCATCTCAGCCAGATTTTGTGACTCACTATAAGGACAGAGAAATGCAAAAAGTTGCTCTCGTAACCGGCTCAGGCCAGGGGATTGGTAAAGCGATTGCGCTGCGCCTGGTGAAAGATGGCTTTGCTGTCGCTATCGCCGACTATAACGATGAGACGGCGCGAGCCGTTGCCGATGAAATCATCCGTAACGGCGGTAACGCCATCGCCGTGAAGGTGGATGTCTCTGACCGTGACCAGGTGTTTGCGGCGGTTGAGAAAGCCCGCACCGCGCTGGGCGGTTTCAACGTGATTGTGAATAATGCCGGGATTGCGCCGTCTACGCCCATCGAATCCATCACGCCGGAGATTGTCGACAAGGTCTACAACATCAACGTCAAAGGGGTGATCTGGGGCATGCAGGCCGCGATTGACGCGTTTCGCAAAGAGGGACACGGCGGCAAGATCATCAATGCCTGCTCCCAGGCGGGCCATACCGGTAACCCCGAACTGGCGGTATACAGCTCCAGTAAATTCGCGGTTCGTGGCTTAACCCAGACCGCAGCACGGGATCTCGCGCCGCTGGGGATCACCGTTAACGCCTACTGCCCGGGCATCGTGAAAACGCCAATGTGGGCGGAGATTGACCGCCAGGTGTCAGAGGCGGCAGGTAAACCGCTTGGCTATGGCACCGAAACCTTTGCCAAACGTATTACGCTTGGCCGCCTGTCCGAACCGGAAGATGTCGCCGCCTGCGTTTCGTATCTCGCCGGGCCAGATTCCGACTACATGACCGGCCAGTCTCTGTTAATCGATGGTGGGATGGTGTTCAACTAAAAACGTAATACTAATAAGCTCTGACATGAGTTTTCCCCTGCCCCCGTGCAGGGGCTTTTTTTTGTCTCCTCCGCCATTGTGCATTACACTGCGCGCTGCAAAACTTTAGTCATGACGATTTGACAGGCGGTAACAGCGATGAACGGTACAATCACAACGTGGTTTAAAGATAAAGGCTTTGGATTTATCAAAGATGAAAACGGTGACAACCGCTATTTTCATGTGATTAAGGTCGCCAACCCTGATCTGATCAAGAAAGATGCGGCGGTGACTTTTGAGCCAACCACCAATAACAAAGGCCTTTCCGCCTATGCGGTGAAGGTGATCCCGGAAAGTAAATACCTCTATATTGCAGGCGAGCGCGTGAAGCTCACCTCCATCAAATCCTTCGTTGTGTTTAGCGAAGAAGAGCCTGCGGATACGGGCATCGACAAAGAGAACGCGGTGCTGTCTGTCGGGCTGCTGATGAATAACATCAAACCGAAAACCGACAAAAAGCCGGGCGAAATGCGCACGGTGAAGAAGCTGGCGATCACCACCTTCCAGAACACCACGCTGATCTTTACCGAAGATGAAATCGATATCGACGCTACGGTTAAGCTGCTGAAGTAATCTGTTGCCGGGTGGCGTTTCGTGCATTCTGACCCTCTTCCCTGAAGAGAAGAGGGTAAAATGGTTGCCTGTTCAGGCGATCCACATCATTCCCGCAGGGGTTATTTCTCGATCATCTGAACAATTTGGTCGCGGTTGATGGCATGTTCATTTCCGGCAACATCTTCATAGGTAATTAAACCGTTATCATCATCAACTTCTGGTTTTCCATGCGTAATAATCATCTCACCATTTTTCTTCTGTAAGACATAGTCACTTGAACATCCTGCAAGGGTAAGTGACAGAAATACCAGACTAAAAACTGCAACTAACTTCTTCATCTTCATACCTGATTTAAAAAAGCCACGACGGGCCGAAAGACGTTACTGATAATCCAGTCATTAAAATTGAGTCATCAGTAACACTGCATAGATTATGAATATAAAAATGAGCGAGCCTATGACGGCGCGGCGTTCAAGTGGCGTGACAACTTTTTCCTGTTTGTCATGGGGTTTCGTTAACATTCTTTTCTCTCCGTTATCCAGCCAGCGTACCCGAGACGTTCACCGTCAGGTGATAGTGCCCGGCAATATGCAGGAAGCGATCGACATTGGCGGAATGGCAATTCCAGCCGTAATCCCTGCTGAGTAATTTATATTTCCCTGTCCCGAAGCGGTGGTAGGGCAATAACTCGACACCCAGAAAATTGCGCCGTCCGTGGGTCAGTGAAGCAATTAACGCCAGTAACTTCGCCGCCTGATCCGATGCGTCATTAAATCCAGGGATCACCGGGATGCGGATAATGATCTGCTGATCTCCCTGTAATAACCGGGCAAGATTGCGGACAATCGTTTTATTGCTGACGCCGGTAAAACGTTTATGCAGCGTGTCGTCTGCACTTTTTAAATCGTACATAATCAGATTGCAGCCAGCGGACGCCTGATGAAGCGCATGCCAGGAGGCATAGCCAGCAGTTTCAAGGGTGATATGAATATCCTCGGTCTTCAGTCGATCAATAAGCGCCCGGGCAAAATTGGGCTGGGTAGCCACTTCGCCGCCGCTCAGCGTGACGCCGCCGCCGGACTGCCGGAACCAAATCTCGTCCGCCATCACCCGTTCAAAGACCGTCCCTGCGCTAACATGCTCACCAACTACGCCGATCGCGGCGGTGGGGCAGTGTGCTTCGCACAGGCCACAGCCTGTACAGCTACGGTCGCGTTCCAGGGTGTGAATATTCTCCATCCGCCGATGAAGCCCTGTCGGGCACAACGCCGCGCATTTGCCGCAGTGCAGGCAGCGGTCAGCGTGGTAAAAGAGCTCCCTGCCGGGGGTTATTCCCTCCGGGTTGGCGCACCAGGCGCAGCGCATCTGGCAACCTTTGAAAAAGACAATACTGCGGATCCCTGGCCCATCATGTAACGAAAACCGCTGAATGTTGGAGATCCAGCCGGACACCTGATCAGAAGGATCGCTGAGTGGTTCTGCTGATAATCTCATCCTGGACCTCTTTACTTAATTCAACGAAGAACGCGCTGTATCCCGCTACCCGAATCATCAGGTTGCGATAGTCGGCGGGATTTTGCTGGGCCTTACGCAGCGTCTCATCGTCCACGTAGCTGAACTGCAGCTGGGCATTTCCCAGAACGCTGGCGGTGCGCAGCAGGTGGATCAGGCTGTTCTGCCCCTCTGTCGTTTCCAGCATGCCGTACATCAGCTTGATGTTATGCACCATGCCAATGTCCATCTCTTCAACGTTAATCCGGCTGACGGAGTTGATAATGGCGGTAGGACCGAGGTAATCCGTTTGCTGAGCCGGGCTTATCCCGTCCGCGAGCGGTTTACCTGCCAGACGCCCGGAGGGCAGTGCGCCGGTGATAAGCCCGAACGGCGTGTTATTAGAGATAGAGAGCGTGCCGAAGGCGAACGGCGCATACAGCATCCGGTACCGGCGGTGCTCCTGCTCAAGAAAACGCACCAGCTCCCGTGCGATCTCGTCCACGGCCAGAATGTCGTTACCGTACTTCGGTGCCCGCAGACAGGCGGTCTGGATCTCGTCGTAGCCGACAAAATTGTGGTCGAGTGCTTCTACGATCTCCGGCAACGTGAAGCGGGAGGTTTCATAGACCAGAGTTTTGATCGCCATCAGCGAGTTCACGCAATCGGCGAGGCCGGTCCAAATCAGGCCCGGTCCGGCATTCAGGGAGGCGCCGCCCTGGGTGACATCTTTTGCCTTCGCCATACACCCGTCGATAAAGCATGACATCAGGGGCTTACGGGCATGCTCGGCGTGCAGTTTCTGTACAACCCGCGTGGCCTGTGCCGCGTTGCGAACGATGGCGGAGAGCTGGCTTCGCACCGCCTGTTCTACCTCTTCATACGTGGTAAATTGCGTCACATCGCCGGTTGCCGGGCCGCACGGCTTTCCGGCACGATTGTGGCCGTTGCGCAGCGCCAGCTCGATGGCGGCCGTAAAGGTGGTGTAACCCACCGAGGTCCACTGGTACATTTTTCCTGACTTCTGCGGCTCGACGCAGCCCATCAGACAGTAGTCGCGGGCGTCTTCGTAGCTGAAGCCTTTATGTAGCATCATCCTGATATGCGCATCGTCAAAGTGGCAGGCCGGGAATCCCATCCCGCTGCGCACGACGTCGACCACTTTGCGCATAAACGGCTGGGGAGACTGGTTGTGGATACGTACCGCCAGCCCGGGCTGGTAGATTTTTAATTGTGCCGAGCAGTCCATGATCATCAGGGTCAAGGGGTTGGTGGCGTCGCCGCCTTCGCGTTTCTGCCCACCCACCACAAGATTGATAAAAGGCTGGTAACCCGCAAAATACATGGCCGTCGGTTCACTGCAGATCCACAGGGTTTCGGCCATTTTGATCATCCAGCAGCAGAGCAGCTCTTCTGCCTGCTGCCGTGTGAGCGTACCGTCGTTGAGATCGCGCGCCAGCAGCGGCCAGAGATATTGATCGACGCGGCCAAGAGAGATGCCGGTCTGGTTCTCCTCCAGCATAAAGAGAGAGTGAACGAACCAGATAGCCTGTAGCGCATCGTGAAAATGGCGCGGCGGATGTTCCGGTACGTGACGACAAATGTCGGCAAGCTGCAGCAGCTCGTCCCTGCGCAGAGGGTCATTTTCCGTTTCGGCAAGCTGCGCCAGGTAGCGCGAGTAGCGTTGTGCATAGGTCACTACACCGTCGCAGGTATGCAGCATGGCGGTGTAAAAATTAAAGGCGTCGCTATAGTCGGGCGTAGTCGCATCGAGCGCAGCCAGACGTGCCGATGCTTCGTCCCGAATCCCTTTTATGCCTTTGCCAAGCAGGAGCGTGTCGTAGCCCGGGCAGGAGTCGCCACCGCCGTTTTGGGTTTTGATGGTGACATCGCAGATCCCGTCGTCGTGGCACCACTCCCATAGCCCGAGCGTCGTGAGCCGGGTTTGCGCCATCTCGTCCAGCGAGCGACCTTCCCAGTAAGGAAACACCTCTTCCCGCAGCAAACGCCGTGTTTCATCATCAATCTGGTACGGGTCCTGCGCGCGATGGGGGAGGTTATCCAGCTCCCCGGCCACCCAGCGCCAGCTTATTTCAGGCGAGACTTCGCCGCCCCGTGCGCCCCCGGCCGGATGGCTGACGATCAGTTCATTATCGGCCACATACAGGGGAGCCTTTTCACAGGCGCGGCGGAAGGCCAGCGCCCTTAACAGGGTGTTATCCATCCCGGGGTTTTCTTTATACACTTCGGTGACGCTGACGGCCCGGCGTGCAGAGATAAAAGGCTTTGCCTGCAGGTACTTATCACGAAGCTGTATCACTCGCAGGGAAAGATGTTCTGTGTTCATGCTGTCTCTCCTCAAATGGCGATGACGATCAGTCCTGCCACAATGCAGCAGATCCCAACTTTTTCGAGAATGCTGCTGCGCAACTGGTAAAACAGGCTGCTCATAAGCGTAATCATGACTATCCCCATACCTGACCAGAGGGCGTAGGCCGCTACGGGTGAAATGGCTCCCATAAGCATCGACAGGGCATAAAATGAAATGACGTAGCACACCAGACATTGAATGGTTAGCGGGATATTTTTAAAGTTATCCGTTTTAGGGAGCAGAAGCGTGCCGATAACTTCCATCGTGACTGAAATAATCAGCCAAAACAGATAGGTTAATAGAGTAAACATAATTGTTCGCTGTGTTATTTATTTTGCTTAATCGCCAGGTTTAATATGATTATTCCGCTGATGACCAGGCATAAACCCATCCATGCATTCTGCCCGAGCGTAAAATGAAAAATACGCGTCTGAATATAGCTAATGCTGAATATGCCGAACGCAGACCAAATTGCGTACGCCACGCCAATATGAATTCTGCGTAATGCGAGGGATAAAAAATAATAACTGATTCCGTAGCATATTATCGCAGCGGTTCCCACAGCAGGACGCTGAAAACTGTTTGAGAGCGATAATAATGTTGTGGCAATCACTTCAATGGATACCGCCGCAATCAGTGCGGTAACGCTTTTGGATAACGTCATTGAATTATTCTCACAAAATAAAATAGTACGTGGGGATTACAATAAAACCGATGCCGTGTGTTCACCTCCTGGAAATGAATAATTTAAATATAAGAAATTAAACACACATCCGTGTGCTTACAGAATAAAGGTCCCTTCAATAATCAGACACGCTTCACCCGTCAGCGCGATACGCTCGTTATCCTTAATATGGCAAATCAGCTCTCCTTTACGGCATCCCCCCTGTTGGGCATGCAGCGTTTTCTTGCCCAGCTTTTCACTCCACAGCGGTGCCAGAAAGGTATGCGCGGAGCCCGTCACCGGATCTTCGTCCACACCTACCTGAGGGCCAAACCAGCGAGAACGAAAATCATAGGTGCGTGATGCAGCGGTAACGACCACGCCACGCGTGTTAAAAGTATTCAGGGCGGCAAAGTCAGGGTTAAGGGTGTCTAACTGTGCTTCGTCATCAATCACCACGATGAGATCGGCGGCTTGCCAGATTTCGCCTGTCCCTTCTTCCAGCCCCAGCGCGCTAAGCAACCCCTGCGGAGCCTCAATGAGAGAGGGGATGGACTGTGGAAAATCGAGCGTGAATTTGCCGCCGTTTGAGGTTACCGTCAGTTCACCGCTGCGCGAGAAGAAGCGAATGCTGTCGCCAGCACTTTCGTCACCTAACAGAACGCTGGCCGCCGCGAGCGTTGCATGGCCGCAGAGATCCACTTCCACCGCAGGCGTAAACCAGCGGATCCTGAAACCGTCGTCCTGTTTAACCACGAACGCAGTCTCAGAAAGGTTATTTTCTGTGGCGATATGCTGGAGAACAGAGTCTTCTGGCCAGGCGTCCAGCAGGCAGACTGCTGCTGGGTTGCCGGTAAAGGGGCCGTCAGAGAAGGCGTCAACCTGGTAAAACGGGATGCGCCGGGGGCTGTTATTTTTCACCCATCACCTCAAGATCGTTATAGACCGTATAGCGGGTCACTCCCAGGGCCTGCGCCGCGTGCTGGACACCGCCTCGCATTTTGAAAATGCCTTTAGCATGCATTTCCGCAACAATTTTTAGCCGCTGTGCTTTCTGGACTTTTTTACCCGGGACCGAATGCTTATCAATAATTTCCTGGATTGACTGCTCGATGATACCTCCCAGGTTCATATCCTGCGGGTCCGTCTCTGCAAGCGGGCTGACCGCTATCGCGTCCAGGTACTTGCGCATTTGCTCATAAGGGGAGGTATCGACATTGATGCAAAAGGCCATTAACGGTACCCCTTCATCACTGTAGTAAATGGTTGAGGCGCTGTTCAGGATCTTCCCGGATGCAGTGACGGTTTTATAATTTTTGACTGTAACCGGGGTGCTGTCCTGGCTGTTTTTCAGCAGCAGAGCAAAGCCTTTGTCCTTTTCAGGACCGGATAAGAGATTGTCACCCGCCTTTCTACCGCTCACATGCCCGTTGATAATTTTTACAACGGACTGTTCAGGTGTGGTCAGGTTATGTAACACAATCTCCTGGTTCGCCGACAACGTACCTGCCAGTGCTTCCATTGCCGCTTCCAGTGGCCCGGAAATCAGTTCAATATGTTTCGCGTAATCTGATTTCATTCGTGTTCCTCTCTATCCGGCATGGTCAGATGTTCTGTTTAATCGCTCGTTTTCATTTCCGTCCCTTGCCATTCCTGGCTGAGACGGCCTCTCCGTAGCGTCAAATTATACCTGTTATGTTTAAATATCAACAAAAAGTTGATGTTGGTGTTATGTGCGCGTAGATTCCAGGGCTCACCGTACGGTTAAAGAGACCGGAACAGCATAATTTTAAGGAATACGATGAAGATCCTGAGCGTAATGGTGGCCGTAGTGCTGCTGACAGCATGCCAGCTGGTACGGCCTTTTGGCGAGGCTACGACCTATCAACCCTTCACTGTTTCTGCCCATCCCGGGCTGGATGGGCGCTATCACTGTATGCGAAGCGCACTCGTCGCGGACGGCTACGACGTGGAGCTGATTTTCCCTGAGCGGGATACCCCCAACTTTTTTGATATTGCTAAAGGGGACAGGCTGATTGCCCAGATCGATATGTCTCATACAACAGGAGCAAACTTTATCGATATTACCCTCATCTCTGGCGCAAAACAGACCAATGAAGAACTTGCTCGGGTGTTAACACCCTGTGTTGGCTGGTGATTGCCGGAATCGTGGGATATGTGGGTGGTTCCCCTTCCCGTATCGTCCGCGTAACTGAAAAGCCATAATTCAACAAAAAGTTGATTATTACTCATTGTGTTTATAATATACCCCCACTGGCATCCGTTAAGGGGGGTATATGAACAGCGATCGTCAAAAGAACACCAGCTGGAGCAAATGGTCAGAGCGAGGCTTCGTTTATGCCGTCGTTCTGCTTTGCATCATCAACTACGTTTACCAGCTCTTTCGCATATTTTCTGCCTGAGGTTCGCCGCCTTATGTCTGACGGGTGAGAAAGAGACATTCCCCCCTGACAAAAATAAATGAAGCATTGGTTAAGCTGTTATTACTTTTCGTAATCAGTATAAATCGCTAAAAAAAATAGTTTTTCAGACAAAAAACCTCACAAATTTAGTGGTAATTACAATTCAACATTATCATTTATAAACTGTGGAATTATAAATTGGAGTGGTTTTTTGCTTTGTTTTTCTTTCTTTTGCTGGTGTGTTTGACTGCCTTTTTGCATTTTATGTGGTTAAAGGGGTTGGTTTTTTCACTGATTGACACATTTATCGTTACTAAACACAATATAACCTCACAGTGATAGTGGTATTAATCCTGAAGCCAGTTTTAGGGAGGTATTCGTATAAAAAAGAATAGGGATCTTGTCGCCTGTCAGGCAGTGTGTAGCGGTTATATTGTGGAATTTAATAATGGCTCCCGCCTCTGGATAAACCGGGAAACATTGCTTGTCGGATGGATTGATAATTCGCAGGCACCCCGAAAAGGAGGGATGCGCTTTCAGAAGACAAAGATGAATCTTTTTGCCTATCTTCTGGAGCACGCAGTCCGAAAAGAGATCAGCCGTGATGAATTATTACATCAGGTATGGGAAAAGTACGGCCTTAAGTCATCCAGCAGGCAATTGTGGCATGCAATAGGCCAGCTGAAACTCAGCCTGTTTACATTGGGTATCCCTTACGAATTTATTTCGTCAAATAAAGGGAAGACCTATTCGCTCGAAAAAGTGAAGGTCTTCTTTATTACCCAGGCTGAGATTAATGATGAAGCATTTTAAGAATGCATAAGCAACTTAACTTTTTTTAAATGAGATTGTAAGGATGTCTAATCAATTTAAGATATTTCTGGCGGTATGCACTTATGCCATCACCAGCACTCTGGTTTATGCCGCGAGTTCTGGCACGATCACCTTTACCGGTTCGGTAAACAGTGAGACCTGTGCGGCGGTGGTAAATAATGGTAGTGCTGATGGCACGGTATCTTTACCCGCCGTACCGACCTCAGCATTAAGTGCAGCAGGAGCGACAGCGGGGGCAACCGCGTTCACCATTAATTTGACCGGTTGTGACCCTGCAAATACTAAAACCCGCGCTTTTTTTGAAGCGGGGGGACAGGTTAACAGCGCCGGGCGCTTAAACAACTCGGATACCGCCGGGGCAACAAACGTGGAGCTGGAATTGCTTGATGTGGATGACAACAGCTCCGTCATTATGGCGGGTGACTATGCTTCACAGTCCACGTCCGGAACCACGATTGATGCGTCGTCAACAACCGGCACGCTGAATTATGCCGTCCGTTATTATGCGACCGGGGCGGCGACATCCGGGGCAGTAGCCAGCTCTGTGACGTACAGTATTATTTATCTCTGATTTAATCGCACAGTACGGATATAACAATAATTAAACAAGGAGTGTGTTCTTCTTGAGGTCTGTCGTCGGCCTGAGGAATCAGGCCGTTTTTTACCAGAATGGAAAAATATGAAATTAAAATTTATCGGTACGTTTATTTTATTCTGTTTTTTTAACCATATCGCTGCGGCAGCGATCTCTCTTTCCGGAACGCGCGTTATCTATCCGCAGGGAAAAAAAGAGATAGCGCTGGAAATTAAAAATCATGGCTCACAGCCGGTGCTGACCCAAAACTGGATAGATGACGGAAACAGTGAGGCATCACCCGACAAATTAAATACGCCTTTTGTAATTACGCCGCCTATCGCCAGAATTAATCCGGAACAGGGGCAGTCATTGCGTATATCTGCTGTGGAAAATACGCTACCCCGGGACCGGGAATCGGTTTTCTGGATCAATGTACTGGAAATTCCGGCGGTCAATAAAACGGCGGTAAATAAACTGCAAATGGCTTTCCGGACACGCATTAAATTATTTTATCGCCCTGAAGGCCTTGCCGGAACACCTGAAAAAGCCGCGCAGCAGCTCAGCTGGCGAAAAGTATCTGCCACGCAGCTGGAAGCAATCAATAACACGCCCTGGAGCGTTTCTCTGGCAGGGGTGGCATCCGGCAACTGGAAGACGGTGGGGGATGTCGTGCCTGCCTGGGGTAAAAAAACGTTCACGATAAAACGCGGACATGCTCTCGCCTCCGGCGGAGATATCACCTGGACATATATCAATGATTATGGTGCTGAGCGTTCCGCAAATGGTCTCCTGAAAAATTAATTCACAGGACTCGGATGTTATGAAGAAGGGATTATCGGTATGGCCACCGCTTTCAGGCGTGGCTTGCGGGGTGATTTCTGCGCTGTTTTTCTCTTCCGGCGTTCAGGCTGACGATGACATACAGTTTGACAGTAATTTTTTGCGCATCTCACATCCGGAAAAAGTCGACCTGTCGGCGTATATGAAAAACGGACTGCCGGCGGGCCGGTACCGGGCGGATATTTACCTGAATAATAAGCTGGTCATGATCGATGATATTCGCATTAGCGGAAAAGAGACTGACTCGCAGAGAATTCTGTTGTCGCCAGCGACCATCGCAGGATTACAGTTAAAACAGAACAGACTGTGTGTAAATAACGACGGGCAATGGTGCGATCTGCAGGCTGTCCTGCCAGAAAGTCATCTGGAATTTAACGGCGGCAGACAGCGGCTCGATGTCAGTATTCCCCAAGCCATGCTGCAGCATGCCGCGCGCGGCCAGGTAAGCCCGGCGCTCTGGGATGTCGGGATCCCTGCGCTATTACTGGGTTATAACGTGAATGGCTACCGTAGCGAGAATAGCGGCGGAGAATATAACAACCTCTATGCGGCGCTGAACGGTGGGCTGAATATCGGCTCCTGGTATTTTCGCCATAACGGGACGTTAAGCTGGCAGCAGCAGAATGGCACGCAGCAGAAAAAATATACCGTGCTCAACAGCTACGTGCAGCATCCACTGGCGGGTATTGAGGGAAACCTGACGTTAGGGGAATCGAACACCTCCGGGCAGCTATTTGACTCTGTGGCGTTTACGGGGGCATCGGTCGCCAGCGATGACCGGATGCTGCCCGCCTCCCGGCGAGGCTACGCGCCGGAGATCCGTGGCGTGGCGCAAACTAACGCGAAAGTGATGGTTCATCAGAACGGTAAACTCATTTACGAGACGTCTGTTTCGCCCGGGGCCTTTGTTATCAACGATCTGTATCCGAGCGGTTATGGCGGCGATCTGAACGTCACGGTACGTGAGGCGGACGGCTCACAACATTTTTTTGACGTTCCCTATGCATCGGTTGCGCAGTTGCTGCGTCCGGGAACACACCGTTACAGCGCGACGGGGGGCAGGCTGAGGGGGGATTATCTCAGTGAACGTCCGGCATTTGGTGAAGTGACCTATCAGCGGGGGCTGACGAACCGCCTGACCGGCTCAGGAGGGATACAGGCGACGTCATTTTATCAGGCCATGCAGGCCGGCTTTGCGGTGGGAACGCCTGTTGGCGCGGTGTCATTCGATACCACCTGGTCGCAAACCCGTCTAAGAGAACAGACGCTGCGGGGAGAAAGCATCCGGCTGAGTTACAGCAAATTTATTCCGGCGAGCCAGACGCAGTTTTCCCTGGCTACCTGGCGATACTCGACGGGAAATTATCTTTCTCTGATGGATGCCGCCCTTTTACATCAGCAGCGGCCCGGTGAGGGAACAGACGGACGGACAGGTAAAACCCGCAATCGTATGACGCTGACCCTCAACCAGGGGTTACCCGATAAATGGGGACAGCTGTATGTGACGGGTATTCTGCAGGACTACTGGGGTCGAAAAGGCCACGACCAGCAGTATCAGGCGGGCTACACCCTGACCACGGGCAGGGTGAACTGGAATCTGGGGGTTAACCGCAGCCGCACGGCCGGGGGCGATTTTCAGAATATCTGGACACTGAGTTTCAACATGCCGCTGGGAGGGATCTCCTCGCCGCTGCTTACCGGGCAGATGTCGCGTGACGGTCAGGGACATTTCAGCGAGCAGGTTGCGCTTTCCGGCAGTGCAGGTGAACGACAGCAGTTCAGCTGGAATGCCGGGGCATCGCATCAGCATCAGTCGGGAGATGCCGGGCAAATTGGCGGAACGTGGACCGGGCCGGTTTCCACCCTCACGGCAAACTATGCCCAGGGTCAGGCGTGGAAAAGTGGCTCTCTGGGAATGAGCGGTACCGCAGTCGCGCATTCCGGCGGAGTGACTTTCTCTCCCTGGACCGGCAACACCTTCGCGCTGGTGGAGGCGAAAGGTGCTGAAGGGGCTGAAATACCGGGCTACGCCGGAACGCGCGTTAACCGTGCTGGTTATGCGCTGGTGCCAAATCTGATGCCCTATCAGAAAAACAGCGTGTCGATAGATCCCACCTCGGTAGAGGATGACCTGGATCTCGACAGCACCAGCCAGCAGGTGATCCCGTACGCGGGTGCCGTGGTGAAAGTGAAATATCGTGCCGCTGAAGGCGTGCCCGTACTGGTGACGGTACGTCGGAGCAACGGAGAAGGTGTGCCTTTCTCGGCTCGTGCCATTGATGCCAGTCAACAGACAGTGGGATATGTCGGGCAGGGGGGGCGCCTGTATGCCCGTCTGGCGCAGCAAAGCGGAGTACTGGAACTTCGCTGGGCAGATGACGCAGCGTCCCGCTGCAAAATGAAGTATTCGCTCCCGTCCACGGCGGGAAAAAAATTGCTGACCTTCGACGCAATCTGTAATTAATACGACGTAACAACGTCAGGACGCTAATGAAAGTTTTAGTTTGTGTATTTACTGATAATGAATTTTTCTTTTCAGCCATGGTGGAACTGATCGCCTCGCATCCACTTTTAGCGAAAAAATATACGCTGTGTAAAATCCGTTCAGATGAGACGGGGGCGTGGATGCGGACAGCCAATAATGAACATATGATTATTGCAGGGCCGGACATGGAATCGCTGGTCAGAATTTTTTGTCTGGAAAAACAATGGGATTATTTGACCGCGCGTTACAATGCCCGCGAAATGCAGGAGTTTCTGTCCCGGAGAATAAACCGACAGCATGAAGCAAAAAAACACCTTGTACGAACAAGAACACACTTAAAACTTTCAACGCAGGAGTTACGCGTACTGTCATGGTTTATTCTTGGGATATCGCCGCATAACATGTCCAGACACTATGGTTTATCAATTAAAACGATCAGCACCTATAAGCGGCGCCTGATGGATAAACTGTATATTAAATCTGATGCCGAGCTGTTTAAGGTGGGCTTGATGTATCAAACATACCGTAACCATTTTGGCTGATTGATGAGGGTTGAATGAACATTTCCGTAAAGGCAGGGGTGGTGATATTTCTGTTTCTGATGGTAATTTCAAAAGCGGTAATGGCTGTAACCTGCTCGCTCGACAGTTCATCCGTTTTTAAAACGGCCAGTAGCGTAACAATGCCGCTTAATTTATCAACCATTTCGGTGAGTAATGATATTCCGGACGGTACTATCCTTTATCAACAGAGATATACTCCTGGCTATGCAAGTGCTACGGTTAATTGTGATAATAATGATACCTGGTTATATGTTACATCTTTGCCAAACGTTCCTATGCCACTCTCTTCCTGGACCGGTAGCATAATATCCCCTGAAGAATGGAAAGGGTCCGATTCCTGGGACGGGCATATATACGAAACAGGTGTTGCTGGTATTGGTGTGACAATAACGATGATGAGTTCTCGTACACCTGCTCCGGGCATTGTTGGGACCAACTGTGCAGCAAGTAATAAAAAGTGTACCGACCTCGGTGGAGATGCCCGGGCATATATTGCACTGGTAAAAACGGGCCCAATTAGTGCAGGGGTAATTAACGCCGGTAATTTCCCTACCTTTTCGGCCGCTCTGGGCAGGCAAGAGAGTAATATTCTCCTCTATACACTGAATTTTTCGGGATCGATGAACGTGACCCTGCCAACCTGCACGACCCCTGATTTCAGCGTTTCATTAGGACAATGGCCAACAGAGCGCTTTACCGGTAAGGGGATTGCCACGCCATGGATTGCAGCAAACATTACGTTGACTAACTGTGGAACATTTAGTGGGAGTAATGTCAGTGCTGCCAAAAATTATTGGTCAGATGATAATAGTTCGGACTCCTCAACCATGCAGTGGAATACTTGGTCAGTGTCATTATCTCCCGTCACTTCGATAGTGGATGCAGCCAACGGAATTATGTCTGTCGATACCAGTGATGCCTCTGCTGCAACGGGAATCGGTATTCAACTCAGTTCCGGCGAAACAACTTCAGCAGATTCATACATTATTGACTTCAGCAGCAGTTTTTCCGGTACTTTCACCTCTGATGGTGCCAGCAGCGTAATTATTCCGCTATCAGCGAGATATATTCAAACTGAAGATAGTGTCACGGCAGGTACAGCGAACGGTAAGCTGGTTTATACTGTGAGTTATTTTTAAAAAATTAACGAAAGCAACGGGTATTTGTACGATGATATGATCTGCTAGCTCCAGGGAGCAACGCTTATTGTCATCGCGGGAACCATTCAGGGACGGTAATTCCACTCTGTTAAAACATTCCCCTCTTAACATAAAATAATAACATTAGCGCCCAAAAAAGCCTCTGCTAAAAGAGGCTCAGGCAATCCTTTCTCACTGTTATGGCGTTAAGCGTGTTTTGCCGTGAGGGCAGGTTTTGAAAATGCATCGTGTTGTTGAAGCGCAATACGGGGTTTCAGGCTCTCTGTCACCCGGGCAGCTGGACATGTTGTGCATGACTCGCCAGAGTGTCGGACTGTATTTATCAATTTGTATAATGTTTACGGCACGTAATTTTTCGGAAATAATAAAACCGTTGTTGTTAACCGTAATTTTATCACCCGGTTTGATAAGATAATCACCTTTATACCACAGCAAATATTTATGATTATGTTGCGTGATTATTTTGGTAAAGAAGGTGCCTGTGATGGGACTGACAATAGTGCCTAATGAAATCCATAATTTTGTTATTTCCACTCATCTACCTTTTTTAACAAATAAAATACTCTATAAATACAGTTTAGCCACCTCAGTAGAGAGTACATAATAGTTATTGCCTATTCATAAGATTAACGCTGATAAGCATCTGATAAATCTGCTGTCAAATATACGACAATACTTTACATTGATAAAACATCACGTTGAATTTTTAACAAAAGTAATAATATGTTTGTGTTGCGGCGGTAATAAATGTTTAAATATTAAACGACAGTCCGGATTTAATGTTCCTCCCACAAAGATAACACCTCCTCAACGTTTCTTACGCCATCGCGAAAATAATTAACATGGCGTTTTTCGATAAAAAAGACTTCAAGGGATAAGAGGAGGAACAGCAACACCACAAAAATAACGAGAAAATTTTTGATCATAATTTGTACCGTATGACGTAAAACCAGGCGGGATAGCGCTTTTCAATGACCTGATGAATTTGAAAACAGGTTTATCACTACCACGCCCGCAATGATCAGCCCTATCCCTGCCAGGGCGGCCATATCCAGTTTTTGGCCATAAACAACCCATCCCACCAGACTAATCAGGACAATTCCGGCTCCTGACCATATCGCATAGATAATGCCCGTCGGTATGGTTCGCATGGGAATGGTTAACGACCAAAACGCAAGAAGGTAGAAAAGAACCGTAACGGTGGCAGGCCATAGCCGGGTAAAGCTGTCGGATAATTTTAATGCTGTTGTTGCAATAACTTCACAAACAATTGATATAAAAAGAAAAAGGTAGCTATTCATATAAAGGCCTGTCACAACATACTTCTGTATCACCCAAATCGGGTGGAAAAACAATATCAACATTTAGTTGTAAATTAAACTTGGTGTTTAATTTTGTGTGAGCCAGCGCACCTTCTCAGGCCAGCTTAAAAACGGAAAATTTCCTTGTTATCGGCGCTATCGCTTCCGTATCCCCGTAGAGCGCAATGGCGACAAATTCCAGTGCTTCAAGCGTGGTTTCTTTCGTTGCCTGAATCTGGGCTTCAGAGGAGGGGCCAAGCATCGTCGTCGTAAAGAAATTAAACGGGATCCCCGCTTCCTGAGATTTCAGTGCCGCGGTTTTTAACTGATTGCTGTTTTTGGCCTGCAGGATCACGACCGGGTAATGGCTAAGATAAGCGTTCAGCCCGCTTTCAGCGTTTGGGTAGTCATGGAAGAGGACATCATCCGCCTTGCGCATGATCCCGGCGGCCAGGTGGGCCGTGGCATTCAGCAGCAACGCCGGATCCTGCGTGCGGTTAAC
This sequence comes from Enterobacter sp. A8, assembly GCF_004296595.1. NCBI lineage: Bacteria > Pseudomonadati > Pseudomonadota > Gammaproteobacteria > Enterobacterales > Enterobacteriaceae > Enterobacter > Enterobacter sp. A8. The sequence goes on along the minus strand of NZ_SCMF01000002.1, from coordinate 438,998 downwards.
AACGACATAGAGTTTTTTATGATTGTCTTCAAACATCTCGATTCCTCAGTGATTTTTTGATTTATACCGTAGCTGGTCATTCACGAACGTTACGCAAAGTATGCCGGCAGCAGGAAGCAGCCAGGCCAAACCCTGATTATGTAGCGGCATCCTGGCACTGAGCGTTGTCAGCCATAAGGGGCCGCCCGCGGCGCTAAGTGCCTCAGCCAGACCAAACAGAAAGGTGACGAATGCCGCAGGGACAATGACCCGCGCTGGTGAGTGGAAGGTTGTCCGCATGAAAAAGGTCACGATAAGTACAACAAACACCGGATAAATCGCCGTCAGAACCGGCACCGATAACGCAATCAATTGGGTCAACCCGATATTTGATATCAGCATGGAGACGATGGCAAAAAACCAGATGCAGGTTCGATAGCTAAAGCGGGTATGGTCGCTGAACCAGGCGCCACAGGCCGATGTCAGCCCGACAGCGGTAACCAGGCAGGCAAGGGTCATCAACACCCCCAGAAAAATGTCGCCGCCAGGTCCATAGCTAAAGTGGACATAAGCACTGAGCACCTGAGCGCCGTTTGTTGCCCCATCAATCAGCCCGCTGCTACTTAGCCCAAGCCGGAACAGGCCTGCATAAACCACGACAAGGCCCACGCCTGCAATCAGGCCGGAACAGAACGCATAACGAGTAATAAGGCGGGGAGAGGTTACCCCTCTGGATTGAATCGCTCTGACAATCACCAGCCCAAAGACCAGGGCTGCCAGCGTATCCATCGTCAGATAACCATTGGTGATCCCCTGAGAAAAAGGGGAGGTGGCATACAGACCCTGTGGAGGCAGGGGAGCCCCAGCTGGAACGAGCATCGCCGTGATTGTCAGTACCAGAAGCGCCACGATTTTCAAAGGCGACAGGAACTTGCCTACCGTATCGAGAAGGCGGCCGGGATGAAGGGAGATCAGAACGACCAGCGCGAAAAAGCTCAGGCTCCACCAGGCTAAGCCATACGCGCCAGGATGATAATGTTGTAATGCCAGCTCGTACGAGACGGTGGCGGTTCGCGGAATGGCGAACAGCGGTCCGATACAAAGATAACAGGCAATAGTCAGGACCAGACTGCAGAGGCGTCCGGTGGGCTGGGTTATTGCCTGCAGCGATCCGCCGGCTTTAGCCATGGCAATGGCGGTCATCACCGGCAACCCGACACCCGTCAATAAAAAGCCCATTGCGGCATACCAGACGGATGTTCCTGCCTGTAAGCCGATCAGGGGCGGAAAAATGATATTACCGGCCCCAACAAACAAGGCGAAGTTGAGAAACCCCAGGATAAAAATGTCTCTGACGCGGAAAGTTGTCATGTGGATATCGTCTTCACTCTGGTTGTCGGCAGCGCCAGGGGTTAATTATAAAACACGCCCTGAAACCGGGCGTGCCAGCCGTGCATGGGGATCAACGATGGCTGTGATGCCCATGAAAATCATGCCAGCCATGTGCATGGGAAGGATCATGGTGCCAGTGATGATGATCCGGATGATGGCGATCGGTGGAGTGATGATCCCTGATCACGCAGCCGCTGAGCATCAGGCTCAGGATAACCAGGGAGACATTCAGGCATAACTTACTGTTCGGCATACTGCCATCCTCTCAAGAGTGCTTAATGAGTTGAGGGCAATGATATAGATTAAACAAAAAGTTGTAATTTCAACATTTGTTGTATGTTGAAATTAAAGGTAACAAAATTATTCAATGCGTAAAATCTTATGAAAATAAAATTACAATTTAACTTATTGTTTTTTCGGTTGTTTTGTTTTGATGGACTTGTATGGCTGTATAAAAATCGGCCTTTTCTTTCACTTCTGTAAAAAGCGTAATAATAAGTAATGGAGATTGTCACGCAGCGGAATAAAACGGATAGTGCGCCCCACAGGAACAAAACCACATAAGGAAAATGGTTATGAAAACGTTACTCTCTCTTGCTGCACTTCTCGGTCTTGCCTCGTCTTCTGCTTTTGCTGCCACTGCACAGGACTGTGTAAAGGCAGATAACCCGCAAATTGAAGCACTCTTTGACAGATGGAATGCCTCATTACAAACAGGCGATGCCCATAAAGTGGCGGAAAATTATCTGAGTGATGCGGTTCTGCTGCCGACAATTTCAAATCAGGTGCGACTGACCGATCAGGAGCGCGTGGATTACTTCCAGGATTTTCTTAAGAAGAAGCCTTACGGGAAAATTGATAGCCGCACCATTCGTCTGGGCTGCAATAAAGCCATTGATACCGGAACGTATACCTTTACTTTCGCCGATAAATCGACCGTGACTGCCCGCTATACCTTCACCTATGCGTGGGACGGAAAAGAGTGGAAAATTTCCTCCCATCACTCTTCCGCAATGCCTGAAGGATAAGATCTGTCCCCTCTCCCTTTGGGGAGAGGGGGAACCACTCAGCGTCTTACCGGCGCTCCGTTCGCCACGTAATATGCCGCTGTACTCTTCGCCAGCGGCTCGCGCCCGCGAATGGCATCAGCAATTTTCTCACCGATCATAATGGTGGTGGCGTTCAGGTTGCCGGTGATGATCTGCGGCATGATCGACGCATCCACCACGCGTAACCCTTCCAGCCCGTGAACGCGGCCTTCGCCATCAACTACCGCCATCTCGTCATAGCCCATTTTGCAGCTTCCACACGGGTGGAAGGCGGTTTCGGCGTGGTTGCGCACAAACTCGTCCAGCTGTTCGTCGGTCTGGCACTCAACCCCCGGGCTGATTTCGCGGCCACGGTATTTGTCCAGCGCGGGCTGATGCATGATTTCGCGGGTGATGCGGATCGCATCGCGGAATTCCTGCCAGTCCTGCTCGTGGGACATATAGTTGAACAGGATTGCCGGATGCTGGTGCGGATCGCGCGATTTAATACGCACGTGCCCACGGCTTGGTGAGCGCATCGACCCAACGTGACACTGGAAGCCGTGCTCTTTCACCGCGTTGGAGCCGTTGTAGTTAATCGCCACCGGCAGGAAGTGATACTGAATGTTCGGCCACTCGAACTCCTCGCGGCTGCGGATAAACCCACCTGCCTCGAAGTGGTTGCTCGCCCCCACGCCGGTGCCGCCAAACAGCCACTCGGCGCCAATCTTCGGCTGGTTCCACCACTGCAGGGCAGGGTAGAGGGAGACCGGCTCTTTGCATTCGTACTGGAGATACATCTCCAGGTGATCCTGCAGGTTTTCGCCCACGCCGGGCAGGTCATGCACCAGCGGAATATCAAACTGCTTCAGCAGTTCCGCGTTGCCCACGCCGGAGCGTTGCAGGATCTGCGGAGAGGCAATCGCCCCGGCGCACAGCAGCACCTCTTTGTTTGCCGATGCTTTGGACGGGATGGTGCTTTCGCCTTCCAGCCACTCAACGCCCACGGCGCGCTTGCCGTCAAAGAGAATGCGATCGGTCATGGCGTGGGTGCAGATGGTCAGGTTCGGGCGCTGCTTCGCCTGATCCAGATAGCCGCGCGCGGTGCTGGCGCGTCGGCCCTGTGGCGTAACCGTTCTGTCCATCGGGCCGAAGCCTTCCTGCTGATAGCCGTTGAGATCGTCCGTGCGCGGGTAGCCCGCCTGTACGCCCGCTTCCACCATTGCCTCAAACAGCGGGTTCACGCCCGGTTTGGAGGTGGTGACGCTCACCGGGCCGTCGCCGCCGTGGTAGTCGTTTGGACCCACGTCGCGGGTTTCAGCCTTACGGTAGTAGGGCAGGCAGTTGAGGTAGCTCCAGTGGTCCAGACCTGGCTCTTTTGCCCAGTTGTCCAGATCCATCGCGTTGCCGCGCACGTAGCACATGCCGTTGATGAGCGATGACCCGCCCAGCCCTTTACCGCGTCCGCATTCCATGCGGCGGTTATTCATATAGGGCTCTGGCTCGGTTTCGTACGCCCAGTTGTAGCGCTTGCCCTGCAGCGGGAATGCCAGTGCGGCAGGCATCTGGGTGCGGAAGTCAAAGCGGTAATCCGGGCCGCCCGCTTCAAGCAGCAGAACGGTTGTATTCGGATCTTCAGTCAGTCGTGTTGCCAGAACGTTGCCGGCAGAGCCGGCACCAATAATGATGTAGTCAAATTGCAAAAAAACCTCCCGGTTAAAATATGGACTGGAATTTACCCATCTCAACCTGGATGGACTTCACCTGGGTGTAACTCTGGAGCGTCATCACGCCGTTTTCGCGGCCGATACCGGAGTGTTTGTAGCCTCCAACTGGCATCTCTGCCGGGGATTCACCCCAGGTGTTGATCCAGCAAATACCCGCCTCAAGCTGATGAATAGCGCGATGGGCCCGGTTCAGATCGGCCGTCACGATGCCTGCCGCCAGCCCGTAGTCGGTATCGTTGGCGCGGCGAATGGCTTCTTCATCGGTTTCGTAGGTGAGAATGGACATCACCGGCCCGAAGATCTCTTCGCGCACAATGGTCATCTCGTCGGTGCAGTCGGTGAACACGGTCGGGGCGACCCACGCGCCGTTGTCAAAGCCTTCACCCTTCAGCACGTCACCGCCGCACAGCACGCGCGCGCCTTCCTCTTTGCCTTTGGCGATATAGCGCAGCACATTGTCGCGGTGCGGGAAGCTGACCAGCGGGCCAAAGTTGGTGTTTTCATCGAACAGATCGCCCGCGCGGATGCGGCCCACGCGCTCAACAATTTTCTGCTCAAACGCGGCCTTGAACTTCGCGGGTACGAACACGCGGGTGCCGTTGGTGCAGACCTGGCCGGAGCTGAAGAAGTTGGCCATCATCGCGATGTCGGCAGCGAGATCGAGATCCGCATCGTCAAATACAATCAGCGGGGATTTGCCGCCCAGCTCCATCGTCACCTCTTTCAGGGACGAGGCCGCCGAGTTCGCCATCACCTTTTTGCCGCTGGCGACGCCGCCGGTGAAGGAGACTTTCGCGATGCCCGGGTGTTCGGTCAGGTACTGGCCGGTCTCCGCGCCCACGCCCGGCAGAACGTTAAATACGCCGTCCGGCAGGCCCGCTTCGGTGTAGATTTCCGCAAGCTTCAGGGCGGTGAGGGGGGTGACTTCGCTCGGCTTGAAGATCATCGCGTTGCCCGCCGCCAGCGCCGGGGCGGATTTCCACAGGGCGATCTGGATCGGGTAGTTCCACGCGCCAATACCCGCCACCACGCCCAGCGGCTCGCGACGGGTGTAGACGAAAGAGGTATCGCGCAGTGGGATCTGGCTGCCTTCCAGCGCCGGGATCAGCCCCGCGTAGTACTCCAGCACGTCCGCACCGGTGACGATATCCACGGTTGAGGTTTCCGAATACGCTTTACCGGTGTCGAGGGTTTCCAGCTTCGCCAGTTCGTCGTTCCGCTCGCGCAGGATATCGACGGCGCGACGCAGAATGCGCGAGCGCTCCATGGCGGTCATTGCCGCCCAGATTTTTTGCCCTTGCCGGGCACTCTGGACGGCGCGATCGACATCTTCGCGCCCGGCGGCCTGTACGGTCGCCAGAACGTCGCCGTTAGCCGGGTTAATGGTCTCGAAGGTGCGACCGCTGGTGGCGGATGTATAACCACCATTGATATAAAGCTGCTGTTCTGCCATTCGGGACATAAATTCTCCTCGGTTATTCGGTCGGTAAATGCTGGCTGATAAAGTGGCTGGTGAGCGACTGGGCTACGTTTTTATCCAGCGGTTTGCCGCTTAGCGCGGCGCGCAGCCACAGCCCGTCGATCAGCGCTGCAAGCCCGTAACCCGCCTCCTGCGCCTGTTCACGCGGCAGTTCGCGGCGGAATTCGTACACCAGGTTTGAAAGCAAACGGCGGCTGCTTACCTGTTGCAACCGGTAGAGCATCGGCTGATGCATGCTGCTCGCCCAGAAGGCCAGCCAGGCTTTCATTGCCGCGCTGCTGATCTGGGTTTCATCAAAGTTGCCGCCGACAATCGCCTGCAATCGTTGCTCTGCGCTGCCATCCGGCAGGGCATGCAGGCGGCTCAGAACCGCGTCGCGCAGCTGGCCGGTGATGTCGCGCATGGTCGCTTCCAGCAGGCCATTTTTATCTTTGAAGTAGTGACTGATGATCCCGGTTGAGACTCCCGCCCGACGGGCGATCTGCGCGATGGTTGCGTCATGCATTCCCACTTCATTTATTGCTTCCAGCGTGGCGTCGATCAGTTGCCTGCGCCGGATCGGCTGCATCCCCACTTTGGGCATTTTTGCCACTCCATTCATCAGCGTTGGTTAACCATTAAAGCGGTTTTTGATTGGACGTTCAATATAAAATGTGTCTTAATTGTTGCGGATTTGGATTTTAATAGTTACAAAAACAGTGGGGATACTGGATGACAGATCTTTCGCAAGACAGAGAAAAGGACAAAATCAATCCGGTTGTTTTTTATACATCCGCAGGACTGATTTTGTTGTTTTCCCTGATGACGATCTTCTTTAGCGACTTCTCTGCCGAGTGGATTGGGCGCACCCTGAACTGGGTGTCGAAGACCTTCGGCTGGTACTATTTGCTGGCGGCGACGCTCTATATTGTCTTTGTTGTCTGCATTGCCTGTTCGCGCTTTGGCTCGGTGAAGCTCGGGCCCGAGCAGTCAAAACCCGAGTTTAGTCTGTTAAGCTGGGCGGCGATGCTGTTTGCCGCCGGTATCGGCATCGACCTGATGTTCTTCTCCGTGGCCGAACCGGTCACGCAATATATGCAGCCGCCGGAAGGGGCAGGGCAGACGATGGAGGCCGCGCGCCAGGCGATGGTCTGGACGCTGTTCCACTACGGACTGACCGGCTGGTCGATGTACGCCCTGATGGGCATGGCGCTCGGATACTTTAGCTATCGTTATAATTTACCCCTCACCATTCGCTCTGCGCTGTACCCCATTTTCGGTAAAAAGATTAACGGCCCGATAGGACATAGCGTCGATATTGCGGCGGTGATCGGCACCATCTTCGGTATTGCCACCACGCTTGGCATTGGCGTGGTGCAGCTCAACTACGGGCTGAGCGTGCTGTTTGATATCCCGGATTCGCTTGCGGCGAAAGCCGCGCTGATCGCGCTGTCGGTGATTATCGCCACCATCTCGGTCACTGCCGGCGTGGATAAGGGGATCCGCGTGCTCTCCGAGCTGAACGTCGCGCTGGCGCTGGGGCTGATTTTGTTTGTGCTGTTTGTGGGCGACACTTCGTTCCTGCTCAATGCCTTAGTGCTGAACGTGGGTGACTACGTGAACCGCTTTATGGGCATGACGCTGAACAGCTTCGCCTTTGACCGCCCGGTGGAGTGGATGAACAACTGGACGCTGTTCTTCTGGGCGTGGTGGGTGGCGTGGTCGCCGTTTGTCGGCCTGTTCCTGGCGCGTATTTCACGTGGTCGCACCATCCGCCAGTTTGTGATGGGCACGCTGATCATTCCGTTCACCTTTACCCTGCTGTGGCTGTCGGTCTTTGGCAACAGTGCGCTGCATGAGATCATCCACGGCGACGCGGGGTTTGCGCAGGAGGCGATGGCGCACCCGGAGCGCGGATTTTACAGCCTGCTGGCGCAATATCCGGCGTTCACCTTTAGCGCCTCCGTGGCCACCATTACCGGTCTGCTGTTTTACGTCACCTCGGCGGATTCCGGTGCGCTGGTGCTGGGGAACTTCACCTCGAAGCTGAAGGACATCAACAGCGATGCGCCAAACTGGCTGCGTATCTTCTGGTCCGTCGCCATCGGCCTGCTGACGCTCGGCATGCTGATGACCAACGGGATTTCCGCCCTGCAGAACACCACGGTAATCATGGGTCTGCCGTTCAGCTTTGTGATCTTCTTTGTGATGGCCGGGCTGTATAAATCGCTCAAGGTGGAAGACTACCGTCGCGTCAGCGCCAGCCGCGATACCGCGCCGCGCCCGTTGGGCGCCCAGGACAGACTGAGCTGGAAGAAGCGTCTCTCGCGCCTGATGAACTACCCGGGCACTCGCTACACCAGCCAGATGATGGAGACGGTCTGCTTCCCGGCAATGGAAGAGGTGGCGCAGGAGTTGCGATTACGCGGTGCCTACGTGGAGCTGAAAAACCTGCCGCCGGAAGAGGGCGAGACCCTGGGGCACCTGGATCTGCTGGTGCATATGGGCGACGAGCAGAACTTTGTCTATCAGATCTGGCCGCAGCAGTATTCGGTGCCCGGGTTTACCTACCGCGCGCGCAGCGGCAAATCGACCTACTACCGGCTGGAGACCTTCCTGCTGGAAGGCAGCCAGGGGAATGATTTGATGGACTACAGCAAGGAGCAGGTGATTACGGATATTCTGGACCAGTATGAACGGCACCTGAACTTTATCCATCTGCACCGGGAAGCGCCGGGGAATAGCGTGATGTTCCCGGATGTGTAAGCGAATCGCATTCTAAATTGATGCCGGGTGGCGGCTTCGCCTTACCCGGCCTACCGCGAGCCAACTTTGTAGGCCTGATAAGCGAAGCGCCATTAGGCTTGTAGCAGCGTCAACACGCTGTCATCCCTTTTGTGCCAGAAGAGGGTGAAACGTGTGCCCTCCGCATATTCTCCAGCCGGGCGCGAAAGCACCAGCACAAGGGTTTTATCATCTAACGCTGCGACTCTCGCACAGTCAAAACCCATGTAAATCTTTACCTGCGGAAACAGCGCTTTAAACAAACTTTCTTTCGCGCTAAACGCGAGCGTCAGCGCCTGTGCAAAAGGGTAGCCTGAACGCGTTAAACACGCCGCTTCCTGCGCATTGATGATACCGTCCTGGATTTCATGGGCTTCACGGTCGGAAAGGATCGCCTCTGTATCGATACCTACAAGGGCATGAGGATGGTGAACCACAACCGCCATCGCCTGCGTGCCGCTGTGAGTGATGCTACCCGAAACCCCGTGCGGCCAGAGCGGTTCGCCGCTGGGGCCGATGCCGGGAACGGCGTGGCCAGGTAAGGCATGCGCGGCGGCGATGCGGCCCGCCAGATGTTCGGCTTTGCGTTTGCGTCCGGCGTCAGCCAGCTGTGCGTGATGGGGGAGCCAGAGGAGATCGGCGTCGGTGAAGGTGGTGGGGTCGAAGGTGATGCGGTGAACGGTGAGGCTGGCGAGAACGAACGTGCTGTGGGTTGTGTGCATGGTTTTCCCTTCAGAATTGTGCGGCCTGTTGCCCTCACCCCGGCCCTCTCCCACAGGGAGAGGGTGGAAGTCACTGCCTGTATCAGAATCGGGTATTCACGCTCATATACCACGTGCGGCCTGGCTCATTATAGGTATAAGCCCCCGCGCCGTACATATAGGCACCCGTCGAGGTATTCCCGGTGGTCTGGGCATTACCCGCACGCCACTGGCGTTTGTCGAAGACGTTATCCACGCCGCCGGTCAGGCTGACGTTTTTGGTCACGTCCCACGTCGCGCTCAGGCCAAGGATGCTATACGGGCTGACCTCGTCTTTCTCTGACCCGGTCACCGGCTGACCTTTGTAGTTGTACTTCTTCGGCTGCTGCTTGCCGTACCAGGTGAAGGTCGACTGGAGCGACACATCCTGATGCACCTGCCAGCTCAGGGTAGAGTTCAGTGTGTACTCCGGGATGATCGACAGACGGTCGCCGGTCTCCTTGTTCTTGCTCTGCAGCATGTAGGTAATGTTGTTGGTCCAGTTGATGGTATCGCTGACCGGCACGTTCAGGGAACCTTCCAGGCCTTCAACCACTGCCTTCGGCACGTTCTCCCACTGGTAGATATCGGTGGTGACTTTGCTGGTGGAGGTCTGGCCGATTGGCGCATAGCCCGCTTCAATCTTGTTGCGATAGTCGTTGCGGAACCAGGTCACGCCCGCCAGCCAGCCGTCGCGTTTCCACTCCAGACCAATCTCTTTGTTGATGCTGGTTTCGGCTTTCAAATCGTCGTTACCCATCATGTAGCAGCCCACGCCGTCAGAGCTGGCGTAGCAGCCCTGGCCCTTGCTGTATAACAGGTAGTTCGGGTTGGTCTGGTACAGGCTCGGTGCTTTGTAGGCACGCGCAATACCCATCTTCAGGGTGAAATCATCCCCCAGACCCTGCGACAGGTTCAGGGACGGGCTCCAGTTGTTACCCACGATGGTGTGATGGTCGAAGCGCAGCGCCGGGGTCAGCATGGTGCTGTCGGTCAGCTCCATATTGTTTTCCGCAAACAGGGAGAAAATCTCTGCGGAGGTATAGGGGCTGCGATCGTCGCTCATCCCTGGAATGGTCCCGCCCTGCAGGGTTTGCGAGAAGGAAGTGGAATCCTTCATGCGCTGCTGGTTCCACTCGGTGCCCAGCGTCAGGTTCTGGTTGACGATGAAATCAATCGGCAGGTTGATCTCACTGTGCAGCATGACGTCGGCCAGGTCGGTATCGGTGAATTTATCGCTGTTGAATAGCCCTTCGGTTCCTCCGGCCAGCCCTTCACCCAGACGCGAGTTGCGGGTGTGTTCGTACTGCGCCCAGTTGCTGGTGGTAATGCCGTTATCCCAGCCGCCGTTCCACGTGACGGCGAAGTTCTGACGATAGATACGGTTGGTCTCTTTACCGTAGTTCTTCTTCACCAGCGCATTGTCGTTGTTGGTGTTCTGGGTATCCCCGGCGTAGAGGTTGTTCTGGCGACTGTAGCCCGCTTCAAACTCCAGAGACTGCATTGGCGCAAAGTCCCAACGCACCACGCCATTGATGTCTTTGTTTTCTACCCCTTCACGGCCTGCAGGCAGGGTGTTGGCATAGGCGCCGGTACGCTCGGACTGATGGCCCTGGTTGATGTCCCACGCATCGGCCTGGGTTTTGTCAAGGTTACCGTACATGCGGAAGCTGAAGTCGCCGCCCAGCGGGCCGCTCAGGCTGAAGTTGGTGCGTTTTGTGGAACCTTCATCCTTGTGTTCAGGCGCGTTCAGATAGGTGTTCCAGGAGCCGTGCCACTGGTCATCGAATTTTTTGGTGATGATATTCACCACGCCACCTGCCGCACCGTTGCCGTAACGCGCGGCGGCCGGGCCACGGATCACTTCAATACGCTCGATCATCTCAGGCGGCACCCAGCCGGTATCACCGCGGGTGTCGCGCTCGCCGCGCCAGCCCAGACGAATCGAGTTACGGCTGGTGACCGGCTTGCCGTCGATCAGGATCAGGGTGTTTTCCGGGCCCATACCGCGGATATCAATCTGGCGGTTGTTACCGCGCTGGCCGCTGGTGGAGTTACCGGTCAGGTTAACGCCCGGCATGGTGCGGATGATTTCAGACACGTCACGCGCGGGCGGATTTTTACGGATCTCATCCGCGGTAATGGTGGAAACCCCCGGCGCCTGCAAATTCTGCTCGGCGGCGGTGATCACCATGGTGTCTTCATGCTGCGCGGAGGCGGTGTTGTCGTCTGCCATGGCAGGCAGCGCGACGCCATAAATCCCTAAATTGACCAGCAAGGCCAGAGAGTGAATCTTCTTATTCATTGGATGTCCCGCTTTTATGGTTTCTTATGAACGCGCTTCCCACAGCGCGGGCATTACGCTATTGCAAATGCAAATAGTTATCAATAATATTATCAATAAAATTTTTCCTGAAACAAAAAAGACTGTTAAACATGAGGTTAGAAGGGTGACGGTGTTAACAACGGGAAGTGAAGCCTGGTGGCAGTCGAAAAACGGCCCGGAATGGGTGCGTGAACAGGGGAAATATCGGGTCACCTTCTGGTGGCGCGATCCGGCGGGAACGCAACAGACGTCGGCGGTGAAACGCGTCTGGCTGTATATCACCGGCGTAACCGATCACCATAAAAATGCCCGCCCACAATCCCTCGAACGCATCCCGGATACCGACGTCTGGCAATGGCAGGGCGAGTTCAGCCCCCAGTGGCGTGGCAGCTACTGCTTTATCCCCTCAGAGAATACAGACGATTTTGCGCCCGATGTGTTTCACGGTGAGCAGCCGGATCGCCTGGCGCTGCGCGAAGGCTGGCGCAAGCTGCTGCCGCAGGCAATGTCCGACCCGCTTAATACCCAGAGCTGGCGAGGCGGGAGGGGACATGATGTCTCTGCACTGGAGATGCCCGACGCTCCGGTGCAGCCCGGCTGGGATCGCCCCAATACGCCATACCGGCAGCCGGTCTGCATTGACTGGCAGAGCAAGCGGCTGGGTAACCGTCGTCGCGTCTGGATATTTACCACCGGCGATGACGAGCCGGAACGCCCGCTGGCGGTGCTGCTCGACGGCCAGTTCTGGGCCGAGAGCATGCCCGTCTGGCCAGCGCTGACGGCGCTAACCCTCGGACGTAAACTGCCGCCTGCCGTCTACGTTTTAATCGATGTGATAGATATGGCGCATCGCAATAACGAATTGCCCTGTAACCCCGATTTCTGGCTGGCGGTGCAGGAAGAACTTCTCCCTCTTGTAAAACAACGCACGCCATTCAGCGACCGCGCAGACCGTACGGTGGTCGCAGGCCAGAGCTTCGGCGGTCTCTCCTCGCTTTATGCCGCACTAAACTGGCCGCAGCGTTTTGGCTGCGTGCTGAGCCAGTCCGGCTCTTACTGGTGGCCGCATCGCGGCGGGCAGCAGGAAGGGCTGCTTATCGCGCAACTGAAAGCGGGTGAAAAAACCGCACGCGGCCTGCGCATCGTCCTTGAGGCCGGGCGCAACGAGCCGCTGATTTACCGCGCGAATCAGGCCATTTACGACGAACTGCACACACAGCAGCAGGTTTACTGGCGTCAGGTTGACGGCGGACACGACGCGCTTTGCTGGCGCGGTGGGCTGACGCAGGGGCTGATGACCCTCTGGCAGCCGCTTATTCACTAACGGAGTCTGTATGGAATTCAGCAATCCTTTCGATAATCCGCAGGGGCAGTTTGCTATTTTGCGTAACGATCAGGGGCAGTACAGCCTGTGGCCGCAGCAGTGCGAATTGCCCGCAGGCTGGCGCGTGGTATGCGAAGCGCAATCGCAGGACGCATGCCAGCAGTGGCTGGCCGAACACTGGCAGACGCTCAGCCCCTCTAATTATACGGGGGAGCATGCATGAACCGTCTGCCGCTTGTTGCCGCCCAGCCGGGCATCTGGATGGCGGAGCAGCTTTCCAGCCTGCCGAACGCCTGGAGCGTGGCACACTACACCGAACTGAAAGGCGATATTGACGCACCGCTGCTGGCAAAAGCCATTGCCGAAGGCATGATGCAGGCCGACACGCTGCGCATGCGCTTCACCGAGGATAACGGTGAGGTGTGGCAGTGGGTGGATGCATCAATGACGCTGCCTGAACCGGAAATCGTGAATGCCGGTTCCCATGACGCCGCCGTGGCGCTGATGGACGCCGACCTTAATCAGAACCTTCGTGTCGACAGCGGTCAGCCCCTGGCGTTTCACCTGCTGATTCAGATCGGTCCGCAACACTGGTACTGGTATCAGCGCTATCACCATTTAGTGGTCGATGGCTTCAGCTTCCCGGCGATTACCCGCCAGATCGCCGCGATTTATGCCGCGTGGAAGAGGGGCGAGCCCACGCCTGACTCCCCGTTTACGCCGTTCGCCGGGGTGGTGGAGGAGTATCAGCGCTACCGCGACAGCGAGGCGTATCAGCGCGACGGTGCTTTCTGGGCTGAGCAGCGCAAACAGCTTCCTTCTCCGGTCTCGCTTTCCTCTGCGCCGCTGCCGGGGCGTGCCGCCACCACCGACATCCTGCGCCTGAAAATCGCCGCCGATGGCCGCGCCTTCAGCCAGCTTGCGCAGGCCGCAGGACAGGTACAGCGCACCGATCTGGCGCTTGCGCTGGTGGCGCTGTGGCTGGGCCGTCTCACCGGACGGCTGGACTACGCCGCCGGGTTTATCTTTATGCGCCGCATGGGCTCCGCTGCGCTGACCGCGACCGGCCCGGTGCTCAACGTGCTGCCGCTGGCGGTGAACATTCATCCGCACGAGAGCCTGCCGGAACTGGCGCAGCGCCTGGCAAACCAGCTGAAAAAAATGCGTCGCCACCAGCGCTACGACGCCGAGCAGATCGTGCGCGACAGCGGGCGTGCCGCGGGTGATGAAGCCCTGTTCGGCCCGGTGCTCAATGTCAAGGTATTCGATTATCAACTGGACATCGACGGCGTGGAGGCCACCACCCACACGCTGGCCACCGGCCCGGTGAACGATCTGGAGCTGGCATTGTTCCCGGACGAGCAGGGGGGGCTGAGCATTGAGATCCTCGCCAATAAACAGCGCTACGATGAAACCACGCTGGCCCGTCACGTGGCGCGCCTGAATGCGATGTTGACGCAATTTGCCGCTAACCCGGACCTGCGCTGCGGCGAGGTTGAAACGGTCTCAGAGCAGGAATACCAGCAGCTTACACGCATCAACGATACCGGGCTGGCGCTACCGTCCACCACGCTTGCGGAACTGGTGGCGGAACAGGCGAGCAAAACGCCGGACGCGCCCGCACTGGCGGATGCGCACATCGAGCTCAGCTATCGCCAGATGCGCGAGCAGGTGGTGGCACTGGCGCATCTGTTGCGTGAGCGCGGCGTGAAACCGGGCGACAGCGTGGCGGTGGCGCTGCCGCGCTCGGTATTCCTGACGTTAGCACTGCACGGCATTGTGGAGGCGGGGGCCGCGTGGTTGCCGCTGGATACCGGCTACCCGGACGATCGTCTGCGGATGATGCTGGAGGACGCGAAGCCGTCGCTGCTTATCACCACCGACGAACAGCGTCCGCGCTTTAGCGATCTGTCCATTGGGACGTTTAGTTACAACACACTATTACCGGCTGCGGATGCTGAACCGCTGCGGCTGGCGAAGCCGGAGCAGACGGCGTACATCATCTTTACGTCGGGCTCGACAGGGCGTCCGAAGGGGGTAATGGTCGGGCATACTGCCATCGTTAACCGTCTTAAATGGATGCAGGATCACTACCCGCTGACGGCGTGCGACGTGGTGGCACAAAAAACGCCGTGCAGCTTTGACGTGTCGGTCTGGGAGTTCTGGTGGCCGTTTATCGCCGGGGCGAAGCTGGTGATGGCCGAGCCGGACGCGCACCGTGATCCTCAGGCCATGCAGCAATTCTTTGCGCACTATGGCGTCACCACCACCCACTTTGTGCCGTCGATGCTGGCGGCGTTTGTCGCCTCGCTGACGCCGGAAAACGCCGACTGCTGTAAGAGCCTCAGGCAGGTATTCTGCAGCGGGGAAGCACTGCCGACGGAACTTTGTCGCGAATGGGAGCAGCTCACCCACGTGCCGCTGCATAACCTCTATGGCCCGACGGAAGCGGCGGTGGACGTTAGCTGGTATCCGGCATTTGGACCAGAGCTGGCGGCAGTTGTAGGTAACAGCGTGCCGATCGGTTTCCCGGTATGGAACACTGGGTTGCGGATCCTGGATGCGATGATGCGCCCGGTACCGTTTGGCGTGGCGGGCGATCTCTATCTCACCGGTATTCAGCTGGCGCAGGGGTATCTGGGGCGTCCGGATCTCACCGCCTGCCGCTTTATTGCCGATCCGTTCGCGCCGGGCGAGCGGATGTACCGTACCGGTGACGTCGCCCGCTGGCTGGACAACGGCGCGGTGGAGTATTTAGGCCGCAGCGACGACCAGCTGAAAATTCGCGGCCAGCGCATCGAGCTTGGCGAAATCGACCGGGCTATGCTGTCGCTGCCCGACGTGGCTCAGGCGGTGGCGCACGCCTGCGTGTTCAACCAGGCGGCGGCCACGGGCGGCGATGCCCGTCAACTGGTGGGATATGTGGTTTCTGAATCCGGTTTACCGCTGGATCGCGACGCGCTGCTTGCCTCACTCAGATCGCAGCTGCCGCCGCATATGGTGCCGGTGGTGTTACTGCAAATCAGCGCGCTGCCGTTAAGCGCAAACGGCAAACTGGATCGCAAGGCGCTGCCGCTGCCGGAGCTGACCAGCAAAACCATCGGACGCGCACCGGAAAGTGCAACCGAAATTGCCGTCTCGCAGGCGTTTGCGTCTTTGCTGGGCTGCGCGGTAAACGACATCGAAGCCGATTTCTTTGCCCTCGGCGGCCACTCGCTGCTGGCGATGCGCCTGGCCGCACAACTCAGCCGTACGTTCGCCCGCAAGGTGACGCCGGGGCAGATAATGGTCGCCTCTACGGTCAGCAGGCTGAGTGCTCTGCTGGATTCGCCGATAAGCGACGAGCAGGCACAGCGTCTGGGTTATGAAACCTTGCTGCCGCTGCGCGTAAGCGACGGCCCGACGCTGTTCTGCTTCCATCCGGCTTCCGGTTTTGCCTGGCAGTTCAGCGTGCTGGCGCGCTACCTTAGCCCGCGCTGGTCCATTACCGGAATTCAGTCGCCGCGCCCGGAGGGGCCGATGCAGCAGTGTGCGGATCTGGATGGGGTGATTGAACATCATCTGACTACGTTACGTGGCCGGCAGCCCCACGGGCCGTATTACCTGTTCGGCTACTCGCTTGGCGGTACGCTGGCGCAGGGGATTGCTGCGCGTCTGCGTGAACAGGGCGAAACCGTCGCCTTCCTGGGTCTGCTGGATACCTGGCCACCGGAAACCCAGAACTGGGCGGAAAAAGAGGCCAACGGACTCGACCCGGCGGTGTTGGCCGAAATTGAGCGCGAGCGTCAGGCGTTTATCGCCGCCCAGCAGGGGCAGGGCTCCAGCGCGCTATTCAACGCCATTGAAGGTAACTACGCCGACGCGGTGCGGCTGCTCACCACGGCGCACAGCTCGCGGTTTGACGGGAAAGCAACGCTGTTTGTTGCCGAGCGCACGCGAACGATGGATCCGCAGGTGGCGTGGTCGCCGTGGGTAAATGAACTGGAGGTATACAGCCAGGATTGCGCCCACGTGGACATCATTTCGCCGCAGGCGTTTGAGAAGATTGGGCCGGTGTTGCAGAAGATGTTGGGGGAGTGATTTCCCCTCACCCTAACCCTCTCCCACGGGGAGAGGGGATGGTTTGCTCCCTCTCCCTGTGGGTGAGGACATCAGCGCGCACGCTTTCCAAGCGGCACCACCAGCGGCGTGCCCGCCACCGGGTCGTCAATAATTATGCAGCGCATGCCGTAGATCCGCTCGATAAGCGCTGGCGTCACAATCTCCTTCGGCGCGCCCTGCGCCACAATTTCGCCGTCGCGCAGTGCAATTAAATGCGTGGCATAGCGGCAGGCCTGATTCAAATCATGCAGCACCGCCGCCAGGGTGTAACCCTGCGTGCGGTTGAGCTCGCTCAGCAACTCGAGCAGATCGATCTGATGGCTGATATCAAGCCAGGTCGTCGGTTCATCCAGCAGCATAATGGAGGTCTCCTGCGCCAGCACCATCGCGATCCACGCCCGTTGACGCTGGCCGCCGGAAAGCGTGTCCACGCTCTGCCGGGCGAGGTCCGTAATGCCCGTAGCCTGCATCGCGCGGTTTACCGCGTCTTCATCTTCCTTGCGCCAGCGGGTAAACAGCGGCTGGTGTGGATAGCGTCCGCGTGAGACCAGCTCCTGCACCGTGATGTCTCCCGGCGTGGTGGCGTTTTGCGCCAGCAGCCCGATGCGCCTGGCCACCTCTTTACTGGCAAAGCGCTGGATCTGCTCGCCGTCGAGGAATACGTGGCCTTCGACCGGTGTCATCAGGCGACTGAGGGTGCGCAACAGGGTCGACTTGCCGCAGCCGTTCGGGCCGATAATCGCCGTGAAATGGCCGTCAGGAATGTTGACGGTTAAGTCATGGGCAACGATTTTTTTGCCGTAACCGAGAGTAAGGCTTTCGCCGCGCAAGCGGGGGGTTGAATCGGTCATTTCTTGCGTGACTCCTGAACGAGCAAGACGATGAGGTAAATCCCGCCAAGGCTGACGGTGACAACGCCCACCGGAAGTTGATAAGGCATAAACAGCCGCTGGGCGCAGAGATCGGCGGCCAACAGTAACATTGAGCCGCACAGCGCCGCCTGGGTTAAGCCCCAGCGGGCCGTACCGCTAAGACGACGCGCAATGTGAGGGGCAACAAGGGCGATAAAGGAGATGGGGCCGGCAATCGCAGTGGAGGCCGCGGTGAGCAACACGGCGACCAGCATCAGCATCAGGCGCGAACGCTCAACGCCGACCCCCAGCGCACAGGCGCTGTCGTCACCCATCTCCAGCAGCCGCATGCGCCGCACCAGCAGCAGCGCGGCGATAAACATCAGCAGAATCAATGGCGCGGCAGGCCAGACTTTGCCCCAGGTCAGGCCGTTGAGGGAACCGGCATACCACAGCCCGGCCGACAGCGCCGTTTCCAGCGAAGCCTGCAAGAGCAGCCAGGTATTGAACGCCATCAGCATGGCACGCACGCCGATACCGATAATGATCAGGCGGAAAGTGTCGATACCGTTGCGCCAGGCGAGCAGCCAGATCACCAGCGCGGTCAGTATCCCGCCGGTCATCGCCGTCACGGTGATGGCCGTCAGATGCTGACCAAACAGCACCATCGCGACCAGCACGCCGCTCCAGGCACCGGTGTTGAGACCCATTACATCCGGGCTGCCGAGCGGATTGCGCATCAGCGACTGGAAAATCGCGCCGCTGACGCCAAGCGCGGCACCCACCAGCATCGCCATTGCCACGCGCGGCAGTCGCCACTCCGTCACCACCATCGTGACAGCGCGCGGGGCGCTGCCGGTGAGCGCGTTAAACACCTGGGCGAGATCGAGCGTCACCGCGCCGCTGCACAGGCTTGCGATCGCCAGCATCAGAATGGCGATAACCAGCAGCGAAACGCTGAGGATCAAACGACGAGAGGGGGCCATCATGCGTCACCTCCGCGTTTACGTCGTACCAGGAAGATCAGGACCGGCGCGCCGATAAAGGCGCTTACCACCGAAACGCGCAGTTCGCCGGGAACCAGAAGACGCCCGACAACATCAGCGAACAAGAGCAGGGCCGGGGTGGCCAGCAGCGTCACCGGCAGCGACCAGCGGTGATCGGCCCCCACCAGCCAGCGCGACAGATGCGGCATCATCAGCCCGATAAAGGCAATCGGGCCGACCACTGCCGTCGCACTGCCGCACAGCACGGTGATGACCACTAATCCCGTCAACTGGGTTCGCGCCACGCGGTTGCCGAGCGCGGTGGCGGTGTCGCTGCCAAGGCTCAGGCTGTTCAGCGCCCGGCTTAAACCGAGTGCCACGGCGGCGGCAATCATCACCGGGATGACCACCACCTTAAGCGTCTCCAGCGTGCGGATATCCAGCGAACCGGCCTGCCAGAAGCGGAGCTGGTCGTAAACATCCGGGTTAAGCAGGGCGATGCCGTTAGATAACCCTTCCAGCACGGCGGCAAGCGCCACGCCCGCCAGCGTCAGACGTACCGGGCTAAGCTGCCCGCCGCCCTGGCTGCCGGTAAAGGCGACAATCAGCGAGGCCGCCAGCGCGCCGCAAAAGGCCATTACCAGTTGTTCTGAGGGAGAGGTAAACCCGAACAGCGCCGCACCAAGCACAATGGCAAAGCTGGCACCGCTATTCACGCCAAGAATGCCGGGGTCAGCTAGCGGGTTGCGGGTGAGGGTTTGCATAAGTGCCCCCGCAAGCCCCAGTGCGCCACCGGCAAGTAATCCGGCCAGGGTACGGGGCAGGCGGGCATCCAGCACGATGGTGCAGTCGGCGCTCTGACAGGTACCAAAGAGCGCATCAACAATCACGGAGGCGGGCAGCGGTTTCGCACCAACCAGCAGACTGAGCGCCATCGCAAGGATTAACAGCAGCAATAACACGGGCACGGCAACGGCGCGCACCGCAGAAGAAGAGGAAAACGACATAGCAACATCCATGATTTGATAATGATAGTGATTATCGTTATCTATCTTATTTGGCTATGTTAGCATGTGCGCCCATGGAATGGGTAGAAATAGACTCAAGGTCTTGTCATGAATCAAAAATCCTGGCTGATTAACCTCAGCCTGCTGAAGACGCACCCGGCGTATCGCGCCGTGTTTATCGCGCGTTTTATCTCCATTTTGTCCCTCGGCCTGCTCGGCGTTGCCGTCCCGGTACAGATCCAGACGTTGACGCACTCCAGCTGGCTGGTCGGGCTGTCGGTCACCTTAACCGGCGGGGCGATGTTTATCGGTCTGATGATCGGCGGCGTGCTGGCCGACAGGTACGAACGCAAGAAGCTGATCCTGCTGGCACGCGGCACCTGCGGGGTGGGGTTTGTCGGATTGTGCCTGAACGCGATGCTGCCGGAACCCTCCTTACTCGCCATTTACGCCCTCGGGCTGTGGGATGGTTTCTTTGCTTCGTTAGGCGTGACGGCGCTGCTGGCCGCCACACCCGCGCTGGTAGGGCGCGAGAATCTGATGCAGGCGGGGGCAATTACCATGCTTACCGTCCGTCTTGGCTCGGTGATATCGCCGATGGTGGGCGGCCTGCTGCTGGCCACCGGTAACGTGGCGTGGAACTACGGCCTCGCGGCGGCGGGGACGTTTATCACCACCTTAACCCTGCTGCGTCTGCCGCTTCTGCCACCGCCACCGCAGCCGCGTGAGCATCCGCTGAAATCGCTGATGGCGGCGATCCGGTTTCTGTTCAGCAACCCGCTGATTGGTGGTATTGCGCTGCTCGGTGGCCTGCTGACGATGGCGAGCGCCGTACGCGTGCTGTACCCGGCGCTGGCGGGGGTGTGGCAGATAAGCGCCTCAGAGATTGGCGTGCTGTACGCCGCCATTCCGCTCGGCGCGGCGTGTGGTGCGCTAACCAGCGGCAGGCTGGCGCAGAGCGCGCGTCCAGGGTTGATTATGCTGTTGACGACACTGGCATCGTTTATCGCGATGGGGTTCTTCAGCCTGATGCCGGTCTGGGCGCTGGGTGTGCTGTGTCTGGTGCTCTTCGGCTGGCTGAGCGCCATCAGTTCTCTGTTGCAGTACACCCTGATCCAGACTCAGACGCCGGAGGGGATGCTCGGGCGCATCAACGGCCTGTGGACCGCGCAAAACGTGACGGGCGATGCCATTGGCGCGGCGATCCTCGGTGGGCTGGGGGCCGTCATGACGCCGGTGGCTTCGGCGAGCACCAGCGGGTTTGCGTTAGCCGTTGTAGGTGGGATCCTGTTAATGGTATTAGCAGAATTGCGCCGGTTCAGGCAGGAGGTTGTATTGAACGACGGTGCGGCCTGATGCCCTCACCCCGCCCCTCTCCCACGGGGAGAGGGAGGGAAAATGCCTACTTAAACAATGCATTTAATCTCTCTAACACCAGCATCGCGCTGTAATAATCCAGGCGGAACGTCTCCGTTCCCAGTGCCCACACGCGTTTATTCTTCACCGCAGGCAGGTGAGCCAGCAGCGGGTTGGCGTAAATCGCCTCGACGTCTTTTTGATCGCCGGCAAACAGGAACAGGCCTTCACCGTTCAGCCCGGTAGCCAGATTTTCACCGCCTAACTGGATGATGTCGTGACGTTTGCCCTGACTTTTTGATGTGTGCAGCCCGGCAGGCAGTTCGGCCAGGGTAAAGCCTAACTGGTGCAACAGCTGGCCCTGGGCAGACTCCGCGGTCCACAGGTTAGCGCTGTGCGCGGCAGCGGTGTAAACAATGGCGTTCACCGGCTGCGGCGGCAGCGTCATCTGCTGTTTCACCTGCGCGAGTTGTTTATCGAATGCTGCAATGCGTTCGGCGGCCTGTTTTTCCTGTCCGGTTATCGTGCCTAACTGCTTCAGCAGTTCCTGCCAGCTTTTGTCGTCGTAGTTGATGATGAGCGTCGGCGCGATGGCGGAGAGCTGATCGTACAACGCCAGGGCCGAATCTCCGCCGGTCGCGCTAATCAGAATCAGATCCGGCATCTGCGCCGCCACCGCTTCCGCACTCGGCTCGCCAATGTACAGGCGCGCCACGTTGCGCTGTTTCGCAATATCACCCCACTGACGTAAAAAGCCCTGCGCATCCGCCACGCGGTTATTGGGCGTGGTCGCCCCGCTGGCCACTACCGGAGCGTCAATCGCCAGCAATGAGCCGGTCAGGGTCACGCTGGTGGAGACAATGCGCGTGGGTTTGCTCTCCAGGGTATGCACGCCGCGGCTGTCGGTTACCTGACGCGGCCAGTCGGCGGCGATGGCTGAGGTTAGTCCTAAAACAAAACATCCCGTTAAAAGAAGGGCATTACGGCAAACGGCGGGGAATTTCACAACGCGGCATCCTGTTCTCTTTGAAGTTAATGCTTCTCATTTTCATGATTGCGGCGAGGGGATGCAAGCGATACTCGCACAAGATGTTCGCTCTGCGGTTGACACCGGCGCGATGTGGGATTAGGTTAGCCAACGAAAATATAAATGATAATCATTATTGCTTCTTTTATCATTTTATGGAGGATGATATGGATACGTCCCTGGCTGAGGAAGTTCAGCACACCGCGACCACGCTGCCATCAGACAGCTTTTTCTTTATGTCGCCTTACCGCAGTTTTACCACGTCAGGCTGTTTTTCCCGTTTCTCTGAACCCGCCGAGGGCGGTGATAACCCGTCGGGGGCCTTCCAGCAGAAACTGGCTCAGGCTTTCCGCAACGCGAAGGCCAGCGGCATTGCCCATCCCGTGATGGTGGGAGCCATCCCGTTCGATACCCGCAAGCCCTCATCCCTGTTTATTCCGCAGCACTGGCAGACCTTTTCGCGCCCGGCGCGTCAGCAGTCCGCGCGCTATTTTTCCGCTTCCCAGGCGTTGAGCGTGGAAACCCGCACTGAGATCCCGCCGCAGCCCGTGTTTGAAGAGATGGTTGCCCGTGCGGCAGCGCTCACCGCCACGCCACAGGTGAACAAAGTGGTGCTGTCGAGGCTGATTGATATTGCGACGGATAAAAAGATTGATAGCGGCGCGCTGATGGAGCGACTGATCGCCCAGAATCCGGCCAGCTTCAACTTCCATGTGCCGCTGGAAGATGGCGGCGTGCTGCTGGGCGCGAGCCCGGAACTGCTGCTGCGTAAAGAGGGGACACACTTTAGCTCTCTGCCGCTGGCGGGCTCTGCGCGTCGTCAGCCGGATGACGTGCTGGATCGCGAGGCGGGTAATAAGCTGCTGGCCTCCGAGAAGGATCGCCACGAGCACGATCTGGTGACCCAGGCGATGAAAGCCATTCTGGCACCGCGCAGCCATCATCTCAGCATGCCAGCTTCCCCGCAGCTGATCACCACCCCAACGCTCTGGCATCTGGCGACGCCGGTGGAAGGGGAGGCCCGTGAAAATGAGAACGCCCTGACTCTGGCCTGTCTGCTGCACCCGACGCCTGCGCTGAGCGGTTTCCCGCATCAGGCGGCAAAAGAGCTGATTGCCGGGCTGGAGCCGTTCGACCGCGAACTGTTTGGCGGCATCGTTGGCTGGTGTGACAGCGAAGGCAACGGCGAGTGGGTGGTGACCATCCGCTGCGCGCGTTTGCTTAAAAATCGCGTTCGCCTGTTTGCCGGTGCGGGCATTGTGCCAGCCTCCTCCCCGGTGGGCGAGTGGCGCGAAACCGGGGTGAAGCTCTCCACCATGCTCAACGTTTTTGGTT
Organism: Enterobacter sp. A8; assembly: GCF_004296595.1. Taxonomy (NCBI): domain Bacteria; kingdom Pseudomonadati; phylum Pseudomonadota; class Gammaproteobacteria; order Enterobacterales; family Enterobacteriaceae; genus Enterobacter; species Enterobacter sp. A8. The sequence goes on along the minus strand of NZ_SCMF01000002.1, from coordinate 415,576 downwards.
TGCACTGAGGAATCATCATGACCATCCCCTTTACCCGTTGGCCTGAGGAGTTTGCCCGGCGCTACCGTGAAAAAGGCTACTGGCAGGATCTGCCGCTGACTCACATTCTGACCGACCACGCGGAGAAAGATACCGTCGCCATTATTGACGGTGAACGTCACCTGACCTGGCGCGCGTTCAACCAGGCGGTGAATAACCTGGCCTCCGTCCTGCAGGGGCAGGGCGTGCGTCGTGGCGAGACCGCGCTGGTTCAGCTCGGCAACGTGGCTGAGTTTTACATCACCTTTTTCGCGCTTCTGCAGGTGGGTGTGGCTCCGGTGAACGCGCTTTTCAGCCACCAACGTAACGAGCTGAACGCCTACGCCGCACAGATCAAACCCGCGCTGCTGATTGCCGACCGCGAGCATGCCCTGTTTGCGGGCGATGATTTCCTGAACCGTTTTGTGGATGAACATCGCTCTGTGCGTGTTGTCCTGCTGCGTGGCGATAACGGCGCACATGCCCTGGAGGCGGCCATCGCCCACCCGGCGGATCATTTCATCCCCAACCCCACGCCCGCCGACGAAGTGGCGTTCTTTCAGCTTTCAGGCGGCAGTACCGGCACGCCAAAGCTGATCCCGCGTACGCATAACGATTACGACTACAGCATTCGTCGCAGCAACGAAATTTGCGGCATTACCGCGGATACCCGCTATCTGAATGCGCTACCGGCGGCCCATAACTACGCCATGAGTTCCCCGGGTTCGTTAGGGGTATTCATGGCTGGTGGCTGCGTGGTGCTGGCGCACGATCCGAGCGCCACGATCTGCTTCCCGCTGATTGAACGCCATCAAATTAACGTCACCTCGTTGGTACCCCCGGCGGTCAGCCTGTGGTTGCAGGCGATTGCCGACGGCGCGGGCAATGCGCAGCTTAAATCGCTGAAGCTGCTGCAGGTGGGGGGCGCACGCCTCTCCGCCACGCTTGCCGCGCGTATTCCGGCGGAAATTGGCTGCCAGCTACAGCAGGTGTTCGGCATGGCGGAAGGGCTGGTGAATTACACCGCTCTCGACGATACCCCGGAGCGCATCATCCACACCCAGGGCCGTCCGATGTGCCCGGATGACGAAGTATGGGTGGCGGACGAGCAAGGCAACCCGCTGCCGCGTGGCGAAACAGGGCGTCTGATGACCCGTGGGCCGTACACCTTCCGCGGCTATTTCAACAGCCCGGAACACAACGCCAGCGCCTTTGATGCCAACGGGTTTTACTGCTCCGGCGATCTGATTGCCATCGACGAGCAGGGGTACATCACCGTGCAGGGGCGCGAGAAAGATCAGATCAACCGCGGCGGGGAGAAGATCGCCGCTGAAGAGATCGAAAACCTGCTGCTGCGCCATGAGGCGGTGATCCACGCCGCGCTGGTGAGCATGGAGGACAGCCTGTTGGGCGAGAAAAGCTGCGCGTTTCTGGTGGTGAAACAGCCGCTGCGCGCGGTTGAGGTGCGTCGCTTCCTGCGCGAGCAGGGCGTTGCCGAATTCAAACTGCCGGATCGCGTGGAGAGCGTGGATGCGCTGCCGTTAACGCCGGTCGGCAAAGTCGATAAGAAACAGTTGCGCCTGTGGATCGCTGAACGCGCCCGGGCCTGAGGAACAGAGTATGGCTATTCCAAAATTAACCGCTTACGCGCTGCCAACTGCCGCAGAGTTGCCGACAAGTAAAGTGAACTGGGCGTTTGAGCCTGAACGTGCCGCGCTGCTGATCCACGATATGCAGGAGTATTTCCTGAACTTCTGGGGCGAAAACAGCGCGATGATGCAGCAGGTGGTGGCGAACATCGCCAGGCTGCGCACGTACTGTAAAGCACACAACATTCCGGTTTACTACACCGCCCAGCCGAAAGAGCAGAGCGACGAAGACCGCGCCCTGCTGAATGACATGTGGGGCCCGGGCCTGACCCGCTCCCCGGAGCAGCAGCGCATCGTCGCTGAACTGACCCCGGACGAAGCGGACACCGTGCTGGTGAAGTGGCGCTACAGCGCGTTTCATCGCTCGCCGCTGGAGCTGATGCTGAAAGAGACAGGCCGCAATCAGCTGCTGATCACCGGCGTGTATGCCCACATCGGCTGCATGACCACCGCCACCGATGCGTTTATGCGCGACATCAAACCCTTCTTTATTGCCGACGCGCTGGCAGATTTCACCCGCGAAGAGCATCTGATGTCGCTCAACTATGTGGCGGGGCGTTCCGGCCGCGTGGTGATGACCGATGATCTGTTGCCGTCGGTTCCGGCCTCAAAAGCGGCGCTGCGTGAGCTCATCCTGCCATTACTCGATGAAACCGACGAACCGATGGATGATGAAAACCTGATCGACTACGGCCTGGATTCGGTGCGCATGATGGCGCTCGCCGCACGCTGGCGTAAAGTCCACGGCGATATCGATTTCGTGATGCTGGCAAAAAATCCGACCCTCGACGCCTGGTGGGCGCTACTCTCCCGCGAGGTGCAGTAATGGTTTTTGATTTCACCGGCAAAACCGTCTGGGTGACAGGGGCGGGTAAAGGGATTGGTTATGCGACGGCGCTGGCCTTTGCCGACGCGGGCGCGAAGGTGACCGGATTCGATCTGGCTTTCCCGCAGGAGAATTATCCGTTTGCTACCCAAACGCTGGACGTATCTGACGCGGCGCAGGTGAGCGATGTCTGCGGGCGCTTGCTCGCCGTAGAGGAACGTCTGGATATACTGGTCAACGCCGCCGGCATTCTGCGCATGGGCGCCACGGACCAGCTTTCGCAGGAGGACTGGCAGCAGACGTTTGCGGTCAACGTTGGCGGGGCGTTTAACCTCTTTCAACAGACGATGGGCCAGTTCCGTCGTCAGCAGAGTGGGGCGATTGTCACCGTGGCGTCCGACGCGGCCCACACGCCGCGCATCGGGATGAGTGCCTATGGCGCCTCGAAAGCGGCGCTGAAAAGCCTGGCCCTCACCGTCGGGCTGGAGCTGGCGGGCAGCGGCGTGCGCTGTAATCTGGTGTCGCCGGGGTCAACGGATACCGATATGCAGCGCACCCTGTGGACCTGCGACGATGCGGAGCAGCAGCGCATTCGCGGTTTTGGCGAGCAGTTTAAGCTGGGGATCCCGCTCGGGAAAATTGCCCGTCCTCAGGAGATTGCCAGCACGATCCTGTTCCTGGCCTCCGATGCTGCCAGCCATATCACCCTGCAGGATATCGTGGTGGACGGCGGCTCCACGCTGGGGGCGTAATGATCTGGAAACGCCATTTATCGTTAGATGCGCTCAATGCCACCAGCCAGAACACGCTGGTGGCGCATCTGGGCATCGTTTATACCCGCCTTGGCGACGATATGCTGGAAGCGGAAATGCCGGTGGATGCGCGCACCCATCAGCCGTTTGGCCTGCTGCACGGTGGCGCGTCGGCGGCGCTGGCGGAAACGCTGGGCTCGATGGCCGGTTTTCTGATGACCCGCGACGGGCAGAACGTGGTGGGAACGGAGCTGAATGCCACCCATCATCGTGCGGTAGCGCAGGGGACCGTGCGCGGCGTGTGTCAGCCGCTGCATCTGGGTCGATCCAGCCAGAGCTGGGAGATTGTGGTGTTCGACGAGCAGGGACGGCGGTGCTGTACCTGCCGGTTGAGTACGATGGTGCTGGGGTAATGTTGTGCGGCCTGTTGCCCTCACCCTAACCCTCTCCCACAGGGAGAGGGGACGGTGTAGTACAAAATTAGAGCATTGAGACGACGCGTTTAAGTAACCGAATTCGCGGCGCAATGGACGCTTTGTCCAGCCACTCCGCCGGGCTGTGGAAGCCCGCGCCAATCGGCCCTAAGCCGTCAAGCGTGGGGATACCCAGCGCAGCGGTGTGGTTGGCATCGCTGCCGCCGCCGACCGCCTGCCAGGTAATGGCGATGCCTTCCGCTTTACCTGCCGCTTCAACCTGCTGCATCAGTGCCTGAGTCGCAACGCTTGCTGCCATCGCCGGTTTGTGATTGACCCGCGTCAGCGTCGTCGTCACGCCGTCTAAAAAGCCTTTTTCACATAAGGCTTCCAGCGCCTGATTCACCCGGTCGTACTCGTCGTTTTCCCAGAAGCGAACGTCGAGCTCGGCCACGGCGTGGTCCGCCACCACGTTTGCCGCGCTGCCGCCGCTAATCACCCCTACGTTGAGCGTGGTGCCGCGCGACCCGTCGCTCAGCGCATTCAGGGCAACGATGCTGTTTGCCAGCGCTGTGATTGCCGAACGGCCTTTTTCCGGGTCGTTACCCGCATGTGCCGCCACGCCCTTGAAGGTGAGGTGATAGCCCGCCATACCTTTACGGGCTTTCACCAGAGAGCCATCAGCACGGGCAGCTTCGCACACCAGCACACAGCGGGAGCGTTGTGCCAGCGCACCGATCCATTCGTGGGAGTATACCGAGCCCGTTTCTTCGTCCGGGTTCATCGCGACCGCGATTGCCAGGCGATCTTTATCTGCAGGATCTAGCTCGCGCATTGCCCACAGAATATTGAGCAGTCCGCTTTTCATATCAGACACGCCGGGGCCGTAGAGACGTGTATCGTCCTCGCTCAACGGGCGTTCGGCCACGGTGCCGGGGGCAAAAACGGTATCAAGATGGCCGACCAGCAGCACGTCGAACTGCTCTGCCTGCGGCTTGTTGCTGACGAAGAGGCCCGGGCCAACCTTCTCGCCCAGGTTTACCTGCCCGGTATGCCAGCCTTCGCGTTGCCAGAGTGATTCTAAAATGCCAGCCACGGCGGCAACGCCCGCGATGGTCTGGGTACCGCAGTCCACGTTCACCAGGCTTTTCAGCTCTTCAATGTAGCGATCCAGATTCATTTCCTTTTCCTTGTAAGCGGTAAGCGCGCGATCGCGCAGGGTCATTCTGGCGAGGTTGAGCGTAAAAAAAATGATACAAATCATCCCGTAAGGTTGAGCCAGGACGAAAAACGCAGAAGTGTGACCGATGACAGCGACGGGGTTGTTTCAGCCTGAAAGTGATCGACTTAACACTGTGGTGTAAATCTCTGGTTTGACCACGCATTATTGCGTTTCAAAGTTGTTAAATTTTACGCGTTGTTCTAGAAACAAAATGTAACATCTCACTGTTCCACAACAACGGACAACAACTATGAACAACTCAGGGAAATACCTTACATGGGCACTGCTTTCCGTTGTGGGAGCTTTTGCCCTGGGCTATATCGCCCTCAACCGGGGGGAACAGATCAATGCGCTCTGGATTGTCGTTGCCTCCGTCTGCATTTATCTGATCGCATATCGTTTTTATGGTCGCTATATCGCCAAAACGGTGCTGGCGGTTGACGGCACGCGCATGACGCCCGCCGTTCGTCATAACGACGGGCTGGACTACGTTCCGACCGATAAGAAAGTGCTGTTCGGTCACCACTTTGCGGCGATTGCCGGGGCAGGCCCGCTGGTGGGGCCGGTGCTGGCGGCGCAGATGGGCTATCTGCCGGGGATGATCTGGATCCTTGCCGGCGTGGTGCTGGCGGGGGCCGTACAGGACTTTATGGTGCTGTTCGTCTCCACCCGTCGCGACGGCCGTTCGCTTGGCGAGCTGGTGAAAGAGGAGATGGGCGCGACGGCCGGGGTGATTGCGCTGGTGGCGACCTTTATGATCATGGTGATCATCCTTGCGGTGCTGGCGATGATTGTGGTGAAAGCGCTGACCCACAGTCCGTGGGGGACTTACACCGTCGCGTTCACCATTCCGCTGGCCATTTTTATGGGGATCTACATTCGCTACCTGCGTCCGGGACGCATTGGTGAGGTGTCGGTGATTGGTCTGGTGCTGCTGGTGTTCGCCATTATCTCCGGCGGCTGGGTGGCAGAGAGCCCAACCTGGGCACCGTTCTTCGACTTTACCGGCGTACAGCTAACCTGGATGCTGGTGGGGTACGGGTTTGTGGCGGCAGTGCTGCCGGTATGGCTGCTGCTGGCCCCGCGTGATTACCTTTCCACGTTCCTGAAAATTGGCACCATCGTCGGGCTGGCTATTGGTATTTTGATCATGCGCCCGACGCTGACCATGCCAGCGTTAACCAAATTCGTTGACGGTACGGGCCCGGTCTGGACCGGTAACCTGTTCCCGTTCCTGTTTATCACCATCGCCTGTGGTGCGGTGTCTGGCTTCCACGCGCTGATTGCCTCCGGGACCACGCCGAAGATGCTGGCGAATGAAAATCAGGCCTGCCTGATTGGCTACGGCGGCATGCTGATGGAGTCCTTCGTGGCGATCATGGCGCTGGTCTCTGCCTGCATTATCGACCCGGGCGTCTACTTCGCGATGAACAGCCCGATGGCGGTTCTGGCTCCGGCGGGCACCGCCGACGTGGTGGCGTCCGCAGCACAGGTGGTAAGCGGCTGGGGCTTTGCCATTACCCCGGATACGTTGACGAGTATCGCCAGTGAAGTGGGCGAGCAGTCGATTATCTCCCGCGCGGGTGGCGCACCTACGCTGGCGGTGGGCATGGCCTACATACTTCACGGTGCGCTGGGCGGGCTGATGGATGTCTCGTTCTGGTATCACTTCGCCATTCTCTTTGAAGCGCTGTTTATTCTGACGGCGGTGGATGCGGGGACGCGTGCGGCGCGCTTTATGCTGCAGGATCTGCTGGGTGTGATCTCCCCGAATCTGAAGCGTACCGATTCGCTCCCGGCGAACCTGCTGGCAACGGCCTTGTGCGTGCTGGCGTGGGGGTACTTCCTGCATCAGGGCGTGGTGGATCCGCTTGGCGGTATTAACACGCTGTGGCCGCTGTTCGGTATCGCTAACCAGATGCTGGCAGGGATGGCGCTGATGCTGTGTGCGGTGGTGCTGTTCAAGATGAAGCGCCAGCGTTATGCCTGGGTGGCGCTGCTGCCTACCGCCTGGCTGCTGATTTGTACCCTGACGGCGGGCTGGCAGAAAGCCTTCAGCCCGGACAATAAAGTGGGCTTCCTGGCGATTGCCAATAAGTTCCAGGCGATGATCGACAGCGGTAAAATCCCGGCGCAGTATACGGAATCACAGCTGTCGCAGCTGGTGTTTAACAACCGTCTGGATGCCGGGCTGACCATCTTCTTTATGGTGGTGGTCGTGGTACTGGCGTTGTATTCTCTGAAGACCGCGCTGGCGGCGCTGAAAGAAGACAAGCCGACAGCGAAAGAGACACCGTATGAACCGATGCCTGAGAACCTGGACGAGATTGTGACCCAGGCGAAAGGGGCGCATTAACCTGTGTGCCGGGTGGCGCTAGCGCTTACCCGGCCTACATTTCTTATCCTCCCTCTCCCTTTGGGAGAGGGCCGGGGTGAGGGAAACAAACGAGAAATGACTTATGTTCGACACCCTTTCCAAAGCAGGTAAATACCTGGGCCAGGCCGCCAAAATGATGATTGGCGTGCCGGACTACGACAACTACGTCGAGCATATGCGCGTCAACCATCCGGACCAGACGCCAATGACCTACGACGAATTTTTCCGCGATCGCCAGGACGCCCGTTACGGCGGCAAGGGCGGGGCGAAGTGCTGTTAACCCTCTTTCGGTAAATAGAGGCTGATCTGTTCCTGTTTACAGCCGTAGATCGCCGCCAGCTTTTCACGGGTGCGCTTTTGCGGACGGGAGTCCAGCGCTTCCAGCTGTGATACGGCAGACTGGCTGATGCCGAGTTTCTCTGCCACCTCCTGCTGGGACATGCCGCGCAGGATGCGCCAGGCGGCCTGCAGGCTGACGTTCTGCCAGGTCATGATGCTGCAAACCTCACCTGGAAGTTCAACGTCATCCAGCTCATCGTGTTCGACTTCAATATCCTCCAGATCGTCGTCGGTTTCGTCGTCGATTTCCGCCATCTGCAGGCACATACGAAAATATTCATCATAGGGAATAACCACGTACTGCGTTTTTCCGTTATCGTCCTTAATTAGCTGAACAGCCATAGGTGGCTTTCTCCTCGTGCAGGTAAGTTGTTGATGTTCTGCGCTTAACGGCCAAAACATAACAATGGTTATCGGGTTCGTCCCGAAGCGTATAGACGATGCGGTAATCGCCAACGCGTAGCCGGTAGTGATCTTCTGTCGCCGATATTTTTTTGATATCGGGCCGGGGAGCCGAGCGGTCATCCAGCTCAACAAGCTTCAACTCAATGCGACGCTGATATCGCTCGTCAATCTTTAAAAATGCCTTCTTTGCCCCATTGGACCAGACAATCTTCATCCGTACCTCCACTGTACGCCCACACAAAGTATAAGGAAATAATAAGACTATTAGATAAATTCCGAATTTCTTATGGGCTACTGTAGAGCGGAGAACAAATGCAGGTAAGAGGCAAAACGCAAACCGTCGAGGCGGTGCGAAAACGCCTCTGCCGGGCGACAGAGGCTTGCAGAAAATGTGCGATCAGGCGTTCAAACCGCCGTCCACATCCAGCCCCGTACCGGAGATCTGTCCGGCGGCCGGGCTGGCGAGGAAGGTGACCGCCGCCGCGATATCTTCCGGTTGCCCGTAATGACCGACGGCAATCATCCGACGCTGGGCTTCTGCCTGTTCGCCGTCCTCCGGATTCATATCGCTGTTGGTTGGGCCGGGATGCACCAGGTTCACGGTAATACCGCGGGGCCCCAGATCCCGCGCCAGACCGCGCGTGAAGGAGTTAAGCGCGGATTTGGTCATGGAGTAGACGGAGATACCCGGCATCGCCACGCGGTTTGCCAGACAGCTACCGATATTGATAATGCGTCCGCCGTCAGACATGTGTACCAGCGCTTCCTGAGTGGCGATCACCACGCCGCGAATGTTGACGTTAATCAGGGCATCGATATCCGCCAGCGTCATGGACTCCAGCGGGCCGCCGCGGGCGATACCGGCGTTATTGACCAGAATGTCCAGCCCGCCGAGGGTGCGCGCCGCATGGGTGACCGCGTCCTGAATAGCCTCTGCACTGGCGCTGTCGGCCTGAACCGCCTCACTGTGCCGCCCCAGCGCGCTTATCTCATCGACCACGGCCTGGGCTTTATCGACGGACTTTTCATACGTGATAACCACATCGGCACCGGCGCGTGCCAGCGACAGCGCGATAGCACGGCCCAATCCCCGGCTGGCACCGGTAACCAGCGCTTTCTTACCTGTTAAATCGATCTGCATGATGACCTCGTTGCGAGAGTGGTGAGAATCATCATTAGGTATAGTCGCTCGGCGCGTTTAACGGCTGAAGGATTCCACTTTCTCGAATGCCGCGCGCAGAACGTCAGGCGTGAGCGCCACGGGCAAATAGTGAATCGACTCCACCGGGCGCAGGGTGTGATTGATGACCTTGTCCAGTTCGTCACGGTTGTTGATATCCACCTCCAGCTCGCGAAGCCGGGTCGGCAGGTTAAAGCGCTGATACGCGGTGATAAGCTGCGCCAGCACGTCGTCCTGACCGAGCAGGGCGCTTTGCACCAGAATGCCGTAGGCCACTTTGGTGCCGTGCAGGTATTTTTCCGTCTGCGGCAGGATGGTTAAGCCGTTATGCACCGCATGTGCCGCCGCCACGCGTGTATAACGTTCGCCGAGCCCACCGACCATGCCGCCACCGGCAATAATGGCATCCACCACATCCCTGAATGCCTGCGTTGCTTCGCCGCGCTGCTGGTCAGCCAGCGCGTCCTCGCTGCGTTCCAGCAGCACGTCGCGGATAGCCAGCGCGCCGTTAATCCCCAGACGTACGGTCAGCGGCAGGTGTTCAGGCTGCGGTGCGAGTACAACCGCTTCATACCACTTCGCCAGGGTATCGCCGATACCAGCCAGCAGGTATTCCGCCGGGGCGTTAAGGATGATTTGCGGCTCCACCAGCACCAGGAAATTGGCATCGTCGAAAATTTCAAACTGCAGCGCCTGCCCGGCATCGTTGTACCAGACGGAGAGCGGCGTCCATGCCGCACAGGTAGCGGCGATAGTCGGGATACCCACGAACGGAACGCCCAAACGACGCGCCACGGCTTTAACCGTATCCATCACCGCTCCGCCGCCAACGCCAATCACCACGACCGCCTCGCTGCCGGATTCATTCACCAGATGGGTGACGTCACGCTCGCTGCAGTGGCCTTTGAACAACAGGTGTTTTGCGCCGGGGGCCGCAAAGCTCTCCGGCAGGTAGGGACGTGCGCCTTCAAGCGCGCGTTCGCCGTAGATCCACACCGCGCGGGAAAGCTGCTCCGGGGTGAAGAAGTCATGCAGATGCGCAAGGCTTCCGGGATGAGAAAAGTAGTTCGCCGGGCCGGGAACGACGCGGATATCGGTGTTGCTCATGGTGTTGTCCTTTTTTAGCAAGCGCTAACCCGATGTTATGTCTGGACATCCGGATGGCTAATAATATTTGGCTTTATCTTATGCCTTTTCTGTCGTTGTCAGTCAACCGGAGCTGTGAAAAATTCAATAAATCAAACTATTAATGAGGATCCTACGCGGATGGTTTCCAGTCGCCTTGAGATGCGCGGTATCAGCCTGGCCTTTTCCGGCTTTCAGGCGCTGTCGCGCGTGGACTTTACCCTGAACGGCGGATCGGTGCATGCATTGACCGGGGCTAACGGCGCAGGGAAATCGACGCTGATGGCGGTGCTGTGCGGAACGCACGATCGCTATGAGGGGGAGATCTGCATTAATAACCAGCCGGTGACGATCCGCGAACCGCTCGATGCCAAACGGCTGGGGATCCACCTTGTGCAGCAGGAAGTGGACGTGGCGCTGGTTCCGGGGCTGAGCATCGCTGAAAACATCATGCTCGACCAGCTGGCGCAGCCGGGACATCGCTACCGCTGGCGTGCTATTCGTCAACAGGCGAAGCAGGCGCTGGCGCAGCTCGACGTTGCGCTGGACGTTCGCCGTTCCATCGACAGCTGTTCGTTGGCTGAAAAACAGCAGATCCTGCTGGCGCGGGCGCTGTCGCATCACTGCCGTTTTTTGATCCTCGATGAACCTACCGCACCGCTGGATGCCCACGACAGTGAACGCCTGTTCGCGGTGGTGCGACGTTTAAAGCAGCAGGGCATTGGCGTGGTGTTTATCTCGCACCGCATTCATGAGCTGAAAGCCATCTGTGACACCTTAACGGTGCTGCGTGATGGCAAGCTGATTGAGACCGGCCCGATGGCGGATCTCAGCGGCGAAGCGATCGTCGAGAAGATGCTCGGCCACGAACTGAGCGATATCTACCCGCCAGCACGTCCTGTGCATAGCGACGAGACGCTGCTGCGGGTGGAGGGGCTGCACGACGACGCGTTGCTGAAAGATATCTCCCTGCATCTGCGTAAAGGCGAAATCCTCGGCATTGCCGGGCTGGCGGGCGCAGGCAAAACCGAACTCTGCAAGGCGCTGTTTGGTGCCAGCAAAAGCCGGGTGGAGCGTGGCGAGCTCAATCATCAGCCCTGGAAACCGCGCGATCCGGCCGATTCTGTGCTGCGGGGGCTGGCGCTGGTACCGGAGGAGCGGCGCAAGGAGGGGATTTTCATCGACGAGCCGGTGAGCATGAACCTGGCCGTGACGGCAGATAACAGCTTTTCGCGCTGGAGTCTCTTTGGTCATCGTCAGGCGTGGCGCTGGGCGGAAGAGGTGATTGCCCGCGTCGGCGTGCGAACACGCGGGCCGGGGCAGGTTTTACATCGGCTTTCTGGCGGTAACCAGCAGAAGGTTGCTATTGGCAAATGGCTGCGCAATGACGCCAGCGTGCTGATATTTGACGAGCCGACCAAGGGCGTTGACGTCAAAGCGAAGACCGATCTGTTTCAACTGATTGACGGCCTGGCCCGCGAGGGCAAAGGGGTGATTTACGCTTCGGGCGAGTTTGCCGAACTGGTAGGGCTATGCGACCGCATCTGCGTGCTCTGGGACGGACGCATCGTGGCGGAAATCCCCGGGGCCGAGGCGCGGGAAGAGACACTACTTTATTATTCAACCGGAGGAACGGCGTCGTGAGCAAGGCCCTTTCAGTGACTGCGGCGGCGTCTGGCCGTCAACAGATTTTCGATTTTCTCTACCGGTGGGGCATGTTGCTCACCGTGGTGGCGCTGGTGGTGGTTTTTGGCCTGGCCTCAGACAGCTTCCTCGACCCGAACAACATCATCAACATTCTGCGCTCGATTGCCATCGTCACGGTGATCGCCATCGGCGTATCGATTTCACTCACCGTGGGCGGGTTTGATCTCTCCGTCGGCTCAACGGCGTCGCTGGCGAATGCGCTGGTGATCTCGCTCTTCGTCTGGCACGGCTTCGGCACCACCGAGTCGATCCTGATCACCCTCGCGCTCTGTACCCTGGTCGGGCTGTTTAACGCCTTTCTGATCGTCATTCTGCGTATTCCGGACATGCTCGCGACGCTTGCCAGCCTGTTCGTGATACAGGGCGTGGCGATGACCTACAGCTACGGCGGGTCGATTACCGAGAACATGGTGCTGCCGAGCGGTGATATGGCGGAAGGAACCATTCCGGCGGCGTTCGGCCTGCTGGGGCAGGTGCCGACCATCGTCATCATCATGCTGGCGGTGACCCTACTGGCACAGCTGGGATTGTCACTGACCACCCACGGCCGGCGCATGTATGCCATCGGCGGCAACCCGGAGGCGGCGCGCCTTTCAGGCATTCGCACCACGCGCTACAAGGTCGCGGCCTACGTGCTTGCCTCGCTGCTGGCCGGTCTGGGCGGGATTTTGCTGGCCTCGCGCATTGGGTCGTCGCAGGTGAATGCGGGCGGCGGGTATCTGATGGACGCGGTGGCGGCAGCGTGGATCGGCTTTTCGCTGGCCGGTTCCGGCAAGCCGAACGCACTGGGAACGCTGGTGGGGGCGGTCATTCTGGGCGTGCTGTCGAACGGGCTGGTGATGCTCTCCGTACCGTATTACGCCATGGACATTATAAAAGGGCTGGTGCTTGCCGTGGCGCTGGCGATTACTTACATACAAAAACGCTGACAACACAACGGGATAAAAAATGAAAAAGATTGCACTCTCTTTGGTGGCTCTTGGGTTACTCACCTCTCTGCCGGGCTTTGCGGCCACGCCTGCACCGGTTCCGGCGGCCATTGCCAACCACGACGGCCCCATTCGCATTGCGGTGATCCGCAACCTTGGCTCGGATGACAACACCACGCAGTTTGTCGCCGGGGCGATTCAGGAAGGGAAAAAACTTGGCTTTAAGGTCAGCACCTTTTTAAGCAACGGTGACGACGCAAAATTCCAGGACTTTGTGAATCAGGCGATCAGCCAGAAATATGACGGGATTATTCTCTCTCAGGGGCGTGATCCGTATGCGACCGCGCTGGTGAAGAAGGCGGTGGATGCCGGGATTAAGGTTTCGGTGTTTGATACCGCCGTCAACGGCGAGATCCCAGGTGTGACGGTCACCCAGCAGGACGATGCCTCCCTGACGAATCTCTCCTTCGGCCAGCTGGCGAAAGATTTCAACGGCAAGGCCAATATCGTCAAGCTGTGGGTCGCCGGTTTCCCGCCGATGGAGCGTCGTCAGGCGGCGTATAAGGAACTGCAAAAACAGTACCCGAATATCAAAGAGCTGGAGTCTATTGGCGCGGTGTCGTCGGACGTGCAGGGCGATACCGCCAACAAGGTCGGGGCAATTCTGGCGAAATACCCGAAAGGTAAAATCGACGCTATCTGGGGCACCTGGGACGCCTTCAGCCAGGGGGCGTATAAAGCCCTGAAGGAGAATGGCCGCACTGAAATCAAGCTCTACAGCATCGACATCTCCAACCAGGATTTACAGCTGATGCGCGAGCCGGGAAGCCCGTGGGCAGTGAGCGTGGCGGTGGATCCAAAGCTGATTGGGGCAACTAACGTGCGTCTGATCGCTAACAAGATTGCCGGAGAGCCGACGCCTGCGACCTATGATTTTAAAGCAGCGGCGATCCCGCAGGCGCTGCTGACCGCTCAGCCGGGTGCGGTGAACGTGGCGTCGCTGGGGAAAATCATTCCGGGCTGGGGACAGACCGAAGACTTTATTGCGCCGTGGTTTGCGACGCTGGAAGCGAAGTCAAAATAGTGCCCGGTAAGGCGCTGCCGCCACCCGGCGAAAGGAGCTAAAGGTGACAACATTACCCACCCCTGAATACAGCCGCAATATGCGGCTGATTGGCCATAGCGACCAGGGCGGTCGCCCGGACGGCGTGCAGCTGATGGTGCACCGCGGTTATGCGTATATTGGCCATATGGTGTCGCAGGGCTTTTCGATTGTTGACGTGCGCGACCCGAAAAACCCGAAAGCGGCGGGTTATATACCTGCGCCGCCCGGCACCTGGAATGTGCATTTGCAGGCACACGACGATTTACTGCTGGTGATTAACGCCCGGGATCTGTTTGCCGATGCCCGTTTCGCCGATGAAAAGGTCTACTACACCCGTCAGGTGGGGGAGACCGTCAGCGACGTGCAGGACAAAGGCTGGAGCGCCGGGCTGCGCGTGTTTGATATCTCCACGCCGGACAGGCCGCGTGAAATCGGTTTTCTGTCGTTAAATGGCATTGGCATTCACCGCATCTGGTACGTTGGCGGTCGCTGGGCCTACGTATCGGCGCTGATCGACGGCTTTACCGACTATATCTTCCTGACCATCGACCTGGCCGATCCGCGTAAGCCCGAAGTGGCAGGGCGTTGGTGGTTGCCGGGCATGAATCAGGCCGCAGGTGAACGGCCAGATTGGCCGGAAGGCAAACGCTACGCGCTGCATCATGCCATTATCGCCGGGGATACGGCATACGGCAGCTGGCGTGACGGTGGTTTAACGCTGCTGGATGTGAAAGATCGCACTCAGCCGAAGCTGATTAGCCACCGCAACTGGAGCCCGCCGTTTGGTGGCGGGACGCATACCGCGCTGCCGCTGCCGGACCGCGATCTGCTGGTGGTGCTCGACGAAGCGGTGCTCGACAACCAGGAGGACGGCGAGAAGTTCATCTGGCTGTTTGATATCCGCGAGCCGTCGAACCCGGTAAGTATCTCCACCTTCCCGCAGCCAAATGAAAGAGACTACGTGGCGAAAGGCGCGCATTTCGGCCCGCATAATCTGCACGAAAACCGGCCGGGAAGCTTTGTCAGTTCCACGCTGATCTTCGCCACCTTTCAGAATGCAGGGGTGCGTGCGTATGACATTTCGAATCCCTACCGCCCGGTGGAAATGGGGGCGCTGGTACCTGCTGCACCTGAAAGGATGATGGATACACGCCCGAATCGCCCGCAGGTGATCCAGTCGTGTGATGTTTTTGTGGATGCGCAGGGAATTATTTACAGCACGGATTATAACGGCGGTTTGTCGGTGATTGAATATTTGGGCTGAAGGGGAAAGGGGGGCTGTAATATATTTATAAGGTGAATGCTTATATTTATAGATTCTTAAAATAAACGCGCCGACTTTATCTTTAAGTCCTGATACGTACTATGGCTCTTTTTTATTCAAGGATGAATTTAATGAGCCTGAAAAAATGTGCAGCCTGGTTGCAAATAGCACTGCAACTCCTTCCGCCGTCGTTATTTTCGCTGGGCGCGACGCCCGTCGCCGCGCAGGATAAGGTAGCCGAGCCGCAAACCACCGAGCGGGTAGTGGCACAAACCGCCGTGCAGGCGGGGTCACTGCTGGAGAGCGGTAGTGGCCGTTCTGTCGCCAGCGCAATTACGTCCCAGGCAACAAATACCGCCACGCAGGAAATTGAGTCCTGGTTAAATCAATTTGGTACCACGCGTCTGAATATCGGTACTGATGAGCATTTTTCCATTCAGGACGCGGAGTTAGATCTGCTTATCCCTTTATACGAGCAAAAAACGTCGCTGGTGTTCACCCAATTGGGTGGCCGTCGTCACGACGACAGAAATATCGTTAATGTCGGGTTTGGCTACCGTGAATTTAATACCGCATGGATGTGGGGCGTGAATACCTTTTACGATCGCCAGGTTTCGGCGAATCAGCATCAGCGCCTTGGTGTTGGAGCCGAGCTAGGCTGGGACTATCTGCGTCTTTCAGCCAACGGCTACTACCGTTTAAGCGACTGGATGTCTTCGTCCCGCTATCGCGATTATGACGAGCGCGTGGCGAACGGCTTTGACCTGCGTGCAACCGGGTATCTTCCCGCCTATCCGCAGCTTGGGGCGAACCTCGTCTACGAACAATACTATGGTCAGCACGTCGGGCTTTTCGGTGACGATGAGGACGATCGTCAGAAAGATCCTTACGCCGTAACCGTTGGACTGAGCTATACGCCCGTTCCGCTGGTTACCCTGGGTGTAAACCAAAAAATGGGTAAGGGCGAGGCATCGGATACGCAGTTTAACCTTGCGGTCAACTGGGCGCCGGGCGTGCCGCTGCGCACGCAGCTTGATGCGGACCAGGTGGGGGCACGCCGTACGCTGCTGGGGTCACGTCAGGAGCTGGTCGATCGTAATAACAATATTGTCCTGGATTACCGTAAGCAGGAGCTGATTTCGCTCGCACTGCCAGAAAACATTGCCGGGAATGAAAATGCCCGCCAGACCGTAACCGCGAAGGTTAAAACGAAATACGGGCTCGAACGCATCGACTGGCAGGGTGACAATTTGATACGTAACGGCGGCAAAATCACACCGGGTGCCGATCCGGCCCAGGTGGTAATTACGCTTCCAGCCTGGAAAAATGGCGGTTCCAACGCGTATACGTTAACCGCAACGGCCTGGGATAAGCACGGTAACGCTTCTGATACCGCGAGGATGACGGTGAACGTAAACGGCATGGACGTGACCACGCTGCAGCCCAGCCTGACGGCGTCTCCGTCCCGCTTACCGGCGGATGGCACCAGTCAGTCGGTATTAACATTGGCGCTAAAAACCGCATCCGGCGAGGCTGCAACCGGGCTATCGGAGCGTCTTGGCGCATCGATCACCCTGAAAAATGCCGTTACAGGCACCGCGGCGCCTGTCGCACCGCAAATAAGCGCGTTTCGCGAAACGAGCAGCGGCGTATACAGCGCAACGCTTATCAGCGGAACCGCGCCTGCCACCCTCACCATTCAGACGTTCATCGACGGCAATATTAAGCTTGCTACCGCCTCTGTGACTGAAGAGGCGGTGTCCGAGGTTGTGGAACTTGCATCACTCAGTCCGTCGACCGTAAGCGCACCGGCAGACGGCGTAACGCCAATTGTCGTAGTAGCAAGCGTTGTCGATCGGTCCGGCAATCCCGTTTCGGGGCAAGAGGTGAAATGGACAGCGGATAACGCTGCGGTTCAGCTGTCTGCTGAACGCACCCTCACCAATGAGCAAGGGCAGGCCAGCATTCAACTCATTAGCCGTGACGTGGTTGCGACGACAGTGAGTGCGCAACTGGCGGACGGTAACCCGCTCTCTACCCCGACGCTAAAATTCGTTGCGGACAGCGCCAGCGCACAGGTGAGATCGGTCAATGTCGATAAAACCCGCATTGTTGCCAATAACAGCGACAGCGTAACGTATACCGCGCAGGTCGCAGATAACAGCAATCATCCGCTTGAAGGCGTGACGGTTAACTGGACGGTGAAGCGGGAAGATGGCACGACCGCAGGAAGCAAAACCTCGGTTACCGACGCTGCCGGAAACGCAACGCTGTCGCTGTCGTCAGCAAAAACGGGCGTTGCCTGGGTTTATGCCGATGTAAATCAGCAGAATGCGGTGAAAGCAGAAGCCGTAACGTTTGTCGCTGACACCAGCACGCAGCGTATCGCCGCCGTAGTGGCCGATAAGCAACAGGCCGTGGCCAACGGCAGCGACAGTATTACCTGGACGGCGCAGGTGCGCGATCTACAGGGTAACGCCATTTCGGGCGTAGAGGTTAACTGGTCGGCAGATAACCCAGACGTTAAGCTCGCCGCCAGCAGTACGCGGACGGATTCGCAGGGCAATGCCTCGCTGGTGGTTACCTCGCTGAAATCAGGCAACGTTGTAATCACGGCTCAGACCGCTGAAAGCGCACCCGTTCGTGCTGACAGCGCAACCTTCACGGCCGATCTCACGACCGCGAAAATGACGGAGATGGCCGCCGATAGCGTAACGGCGGTAGCCAATGGCACCGACGGTATCACCGTGCGCACTACCGTTGTGGATGCCAATGACAACCCGGTTGACGGAGCGAAGGTTGGCTGGGCGGTGAGCCCTTCCGGCGCGACGTTGTCCGATACGAGCAGCGTGACGAATGCATCGGGTGAGGCGAGCGTGACCTTACGTTCTGAAACCGCGGGGGAATATTCTCTTCAGGCCACGTTCGGCAGTAACACGTTACGCGTGACAAAACTGACCTTCACCGGTGACACCACCACGGCAAAGCTGGCTACCCTCACGGCGGATAAAACGACCGGCATTGTGGCTGACAGCGATACCGTACTGTTAACCGCAACCGTGGTGGATAGCCATCAGAACCCTGTACCAGGCGTTGCCGTTAACTGGAGCAGCAGTGATGCGGCTGATGTGACCCTGACACCCGTTTCAGCAATGACTAATGCGCAAGGGCAGACTGAAACGCGCTTCTCATCGCGCAAAGCGGGCAACATGACGGTTACCGCGACGGTGAATGGTAGCGGTCAGACGCTTACTCTCTCCGTGACCGGTAATCCGGCGACAGCGCAATTTACGAGCCTGAGTGCGGATAAAAAAGAGGCGGTGGCTGACGGGAACGCGACCATACGCTGGACCGCCACCGTCGAAGACGCCAACCATAACCCGCTTAGCGGTGTGGATGTGGCGTGGCGTGTAGATAACAGCAGCGTGAAGCTTGCCAGCGCCAGCACAAAAACCAACGAAGCGGGTCAGGCGGTTGTAACGGCGTCAACGACAACGGCCGGAACGGCAACGGTTAGCGCAACAGTTGTCGGTTCAACGGCGGCGATAAACGCGGAGCCGGTAACATTTATTGGCGATGCGACTACCGCCAGGGTTGAGAGCCTCAAGGCCAGTTCTGACCACGCGGTAGTCAACACCGACCGCATTACCTACACCGCAGTGGTGAAAGACGTAAACGGTAATGCCGTCAAAAATGCGACGGTCAACTGGAACACCACGCTTAATACCCTTTCAGCGCAAACCAGTGTGACCAATGGCAGCGGCGTGGCGACCGTGAAGCTGAGTGGCCCGGATACCGGTACGGCAAAGGTGAGTGCAGAGAGTAATAACACCACTAAAACCGATCAAACGGTTGTGTTTATTGCCAGCTATTCAGCCATGTGGAGCGTTACCGGTTCGACAAGCGCATTCAGTACGGGCGCAATATTTGGCTTCCCTTCGCTTGGGTTTGTGGCAACGGGAAGTACGCAGGGGCCGACGTCCCTGGTATGGACCGCCGAAGGTTACAGCACGCTTGTCGTGCCGATGAAGGACGAACAAGGCAATACCCGGGACGTGAAGATTCGCGCGCAGCGCAGATCGGATTGCTCCACCCGTCCGTTCAATGTGGCGGTTCTGTGTAGCAGTTGGGAAACCACAGGCTATAGCGCCAGCCTTAAGTATGTTGAGGCCGATAACCCGGATCTCCCGAGCGGGGTTTACCGTGGGGATATCAAGTTTGCCGGTAAAGACTGGCATTCATCGTGGTCTCTCGATTACACCGTGACCACCACGCTCACCAAAAACTGATGCAAAAACCTCCCGAAAGGGAGGTTTTTTTTAACTGTACTGGCGCACTCTTGCCACCAGCTCTTCCACGCTGTCGATGCGATCGGCAATCACAATCAGCGCTTTACCCAGCGTGATGGCGTGGCGCAGACATTCGTGGCGCATCGCGTCGTCCTGAATGGTATCGATGTCCGCGACGTGAGACAGCCCCACACTGCGGCGGATCAGCTCCGTTCCGCAGAAACCAATGGTATCTCGCCAGACCTTTTTCAAAAATTCAGAGGCATAGCCCGGCGCACTCAGCGCGGCATCCCGGGTTTTCTCGTGCGCCAGCGCCTGGAAGCGCTCCGCAAAGGTATTCCATAACGCCTGAATGTCGATCAGACGCTGTTCCCGGGCGGCCGCGGCATCGCGGATGCCTAAATGCCCCGGCAGGCCACAGAAATTCAGCAGCAGGTTGCCGATGGCGGTACCCACGTCAAACCCAATCGGGCCAAAGTAACCGAATTCGGCGTCGATCGCTTTCAGGCTACCCTCGGCCACGAAAATCGATCCGCTGTGGATATCCCCGTGCAATAGCGCTTCGGCGTGGGAGAAGAAGCGATGCTTCAGGGAGGCCACGGCAATTTTCAACTGGGCGTCATCGCGCAGGGCGGCGACATCGTTTTCCAGCTCAGCCGGATAGTTGTTGCGCTCGTGGATCTGGTACGGATCGTTAAAGAACAGATCTTCAGTGATCTCGCACATCTCCGGGTTAATGAACTGGGCAACCTGCGCTTTTTTCTCGTGCGGGTGCAGGTAAAAATCGCTGGTGTGGAACAGCGTGTGCGCCAGGTACTCACCCAGTTGACGCGCAGCCTGCGGGTAGGCGTTATTCTTAATCAGCTCCCCGCGCCAGATGCGATGGTCGGAGAGATCTTCCATCACCATGATCGCCAGTTCCGGGTCAAAATGATGAATTTTCACGGTATGCTGCGGGCTGTGCTTGTAATGCTCCACCAGCGTTTGCGCCTCAAGACGGGCGCGGTCCAGCGTCAGCGGCCAGGACTCACCGACGCAGCGAACGTATGGCAGCGCCTGTTTTACGATGATGCGGCTCACGCCCTGAGCATCGAAAATTTTGAAGACCAGATTGAGGTTGCCGTCGCCTACTTCCTGCGCCTCTACCAGTGATGATGGATTATCAAGGCCGCCAAACTGCCTGGCATACTCCAAGGCGTCCTGGGCGGTAAAGGTACGGTATTGCGACATTGCCTGCTCCTCACTGATTTGCGAATAAAGACATTTAGACGTCTATACATCTGGATTTCATCCTGACACAATGTGCTACAACAACGCAACAGGGAATTAACGACATGCAGACATTACAGACGACCAGCCTGCGGGTGGCGGATAATCAGCTCTTTATTCTCGACCAACAGGCCCTTCCGCAGGAGAAACGCTGGCTTGACGCCTCAACGGTTGAGGCGCTGGTGGGGCATATTCACGCCCTTAGGGTGCGCGGTGCGCCGCTGATTGGTCTCTCTGCAAGTCTGCTGCTGGCGCTGCTGGCGGAAAAGGGGAAAAGCCGCGACGAGCTGGCGCTGGCGCTGGAAACGCTGCGCGCTGCCCGCCCAACGGCGGTCAACCTGATGAACAATCTCGACCGCATGAAGCAGGCGCTCTGGCAGGAAGATTTCGTTCCGGCGCTGGTGACGGAAGCTCTGCGACTGATTGACGAAGACAGGCAGCTTTGTGACGCCATTGCGACAGCGGGCAGCGCGCTGGTGAAGCCCGGTAGCCGCCTGCTGACCCACTGTAACACTGGCGGTCTGGCGACCGCAGGCGTCGGCACTGCGCTGGGTGTTATTGCTCGCGCACATGAGGAGGGCAACGTCAGCAACGTCTGGGTGGATGAAACCCGTCCGCTGCTGCAGGGCGGCAGGCTGACCGCGTGGGAGCTCGGCGAGCTGGGCGTGCCGTATCAGCTGATTACCGACTCCATGGCCGCCAGTCTGATGGCAAAAGGGGAGGTGGATGCCGTGTGGGTGGGGGCAGATCGTATTGCCGCCAACGGCGATGTGGCGAACAAAATCGGCACCTATTCCCTGGCGGTGCTGGCGAAATTTCACGGCATTCCGTTTTATGTCGCCGCCCCGCAAACCACCCTCGACCCGGCCTGCCCGAACGGTGAGGCGATCCCGATTGAGCAGCGCGCGGCCAGTGAAGTGACGGGCGTGGCGGGAAGCTTCGGCGCGGTACAGTGGGCACCGGAAAATGCGCAGGTTTACAACCCGGCGTTTGACGTCACCCCAGCCTCGCTGATAAGCGGCTGGGTACTGGATACGGGCGTGGTCACGCCGGAAGCGGTAGCAAACGGGAAATTCGCCTGAGTCCGGCTATCCTTGTAAGGGGTTCCCCTGAGAGGACAACATCGTGACGCTCGATCCCGAAACAGACTTAAAACTGGAACGCGTGGTGGATGCACCGCGCGACCTGCTGTGGCTTTGCTGGACGACGCCAGAGCACATCAAAAACTTCTTTATTCCTGCCCCCCATAAAGTGACCGAATGCGACCTCGACCTGCGCGTGGGTGGACGGTTCAATACCGTTTTCGACGTGGACGGGCAAAAAATGGACAATAAAGGTGTTTTCCTGGAAATCGATCCCGGTAAAAAGCTGGTCTTTACCGACGGCTATACCGAAGGGTGGAAACCGGCCGAAAAGCCGTTTATGACGGCGATTTTGTTGCTGGAAGATCTCGGGGAGGGCAAAACCCGCTATACGGCGATTGCGCGCCATCCCACGAAAGAAATCCGTGAGCAGCATGAACAGATGGGCTTCCATGAAGGCTGGGGGATCGTGCTGGATCAGCTGGTGGGGTATGTGAAGGGATTGAAGCATTGAAGATAAAGCGGCCTGATGCCCTCACCCCAGCCCTCTTCCACAGGGAGAGGGTTCCCCGGTAATTTTTTTACCGAAAGCGACGAAAGTTGTTTCAGGAAAATAAATGACTTACAGCGACGCCCTGGTCCGGTTATAAATCGCTGAGGCGTTTCCTGCAGGCCGGGGCGAGGCGCATGGATGCGCCGAGAGGGCGGCTTTACAGGGACGTTACATCCGCCCGTCCCCGATAAGCCGGAAGGAATAAGCCGAAGGCACCGCGAAGCGGCGATTTACCGCCGGGAGCCCGGGTCGCCAGGGCGGCGGCGATTGAGCCGCCCTGGCACGTTCACAAGTCATGCCGTTACAGAGTAGCAAGGAACATAAAGTGAACGGAATTACCTCTACAGCCATATGTTCCCCCTCACCCCAACCCTCTCCCTCAAGGGAGAGGGGGGCCTCCGTGCAGGCATTATTTTATGGGGATCCCTCAGCCTACAGGGAGAGGGAGCAATATTCACCTATGCCAGACGCGGATACGCTTCCGCAATCGCATCACCGGTAAACTGCGCCACCCAGCCCTCCGGATTATCGAATATACGGATGGCCGTAAAGTTTGGCTCTGAGCCCATATCAAACCAGTGCGGTGTGCCCGCTGGCACCGAAATCAGGTCGTTTTTTTCGCACAGCACCTGATACACCTCATCGCCAATGTGCAGGCAGAACAATCCCGCGCCTTCCACGAAAAAGCGCACTTCATCTTCGCCGTGGGTGTGCTCGTTGAGGAATTTCGCGCGCAGCGCTTCTTTTTGCGGATTGTCGGCGCGCAGGCTGATCACATCCCAGCTCTGATAGCCTTTCTCCGCGACCAGCTTGTCGATGGCATGCTGGTAAGCGTCAATGACCACTTCTGGGGCAGGGTCGCGCCCTAAATCACGGTCAGCCGCCCAGCGTTCAAAACGCACGCCTTTGGCGTTGAGCTGTTGGGCGATCTCGGCGGCGTCGGTGCTGTGCCACAGGTGCTTACTGGCGTCTTTATCGGAATAAATGGTTAATGCGCTCATGAAGGGATCTGCTCCGGGTTAATCTCGTCGAACTGGTGAACCTGATGATGGTGGCTTGCGCCGTCATCATCACCGCGAATCAGCTGCAGGGTGCGAAAACCGGCCTGTTCAGCAGCGTCCAGCTCCTGATGGATATCCGACAGGAACAGGATCTGCGACGGGGCGATGCCCGTCTGCGCCGCAATATTCTGATAAGACTGCACCTCACGCTTGGCACCAATATGGGTATCAAAGTAGCCGCTGAACAGATGAGTAATATCACCTTCATCGCTGTAGCCAAATAACAGTTTCTGCGCAGCGACGGAGCCAGAGGAATAAACATAGAGATCAATACCTTGCGCTTTCCACTTTTCCAGCGCGGGTAGCACGTCCGGGTAGAGATGGCCGGTAAAGTCGCCGTTGACGTAACCGTCGTGCCAGATAATTCCCTGCAGGGCCTTCAGCGCCGTCGATTTACGGTCTTCATCCATAAAGGTGAAGAGGGTCTCGATAAGATCGCTGACGCTGGCGTGCGGAGTGTCGATTTCATCGCGCAGGTTGTCCAGAATCGATTTGACCGGCTCGGCGTACTGCTGGGCGGTGACGAAGGCCGCCAGACGCTCACGCGCATAAGGGAACAAAACATCATGGACAAAACGGATATCGCTGGTGGTTCCCTCAATATCCGTCACAATCGCGCGAATCATATCTTCTCCAGTTGTCGTAAACGCATTTCGCATTCAAATAAGAATTCTAATCCTTCCAGATGACGGCGGGCTTCGGCCACATCACGTCCCCAGCAGGTTAAGCCATGGCCGCGCAGAAGAAAACCATAATTAAGCGGGCGCTCCTGGGCGTAATGGGCGATTCGCGAAGCGAGGGCGTCTATATCCTGGTCGTTATCGAATACCGGAATGGCAACCGTAGCCAGATGCGTGGTCTGCCCGGTGAGGGATTTTTGCATCTCAAAGCCGCTGATGTGCAACTCCGCCTCTTTCACCAGCCGCGAGAGCACCGTGGCGTTCACCGTGTGGACGTGCAGTACGGCATTGGCCTCCGGGAACAGGCGATAGATGAGCGTGTGTAACCCGGTTTCGGCCGAAGGTTTACGGCCAGAGGGGGCGCGATTGGTGGCGATCTCCACCTGCAGAAAATCATCCGGCGTGAGGCTGCCTTTGTCTTTGCCGGATTCACTGAGCCAGCACAGGTTTTCATCCTGACGTACCGACATGTTGCCGCCGGTGGCGGGGGCCCAGCCTTTGGCACCAATCCAGCGGCAGGCTTCGACCAGTTGCGTGAGTTGCAGGTTGTCTGTCATTTCCTTTTACCCTCTCGGTCAGGAATATTCATATTGTTTAGACGTCTAAGCGTCTTGATTGCCAAAGACTAACATCGTGTTATAGTGGCAGCAACATAAGTATTACAAGCAGGCACCCCACAATGAGCAATAACGCATTGATTCCGCAAAGCAAACTTCCCAACCTGGGCACCACTATCTTTACGCAGATGAGCGCTCTGGCCCAGAAGCACAACGCCATTAACCTCTCGCAGGGGTTCCCGGATTTTGATGGTCCAGGCTATTTGCAGGAGCGTCTGGCCTGGCACGTTGCCCAGGGGGCGAATCAGTATGCGCCGATGACCGGTGTGCAGGCATTGCGTGACGCCATTTCGGATAAAACGGCGGAATGCTATGGCTATCAACCGGATGCCAACAGCGACATTACGGTGACGGCAGGTGCGACTGAAGCGCTGTATGCGGCCATCACCGCGCTGGTTCGCGCGGGCGATGAGGTTATCTGCTTTGACCCAAGCTACGACAGCTATGCGCCTGCCATCGAACTGTCCGGCGGCGTGGTGAAGCGCGTGGCATTACAGCCGCCGCATTTTCGCCCCGACTGGCATGCGTTTGCTGCGCTGCTGAGCGACAACACCCGGCTGGTCATTCTGAATACACCACACAACCCGTCGGCGACCGTGTGGCAGAAGAGCGATTTCGCCGCGCTGTGGCAGGCCATTGCGGAACATGAAATTTATGTCCTGAGCGACGAAGTGTATGAGCACATCTGCTTTGCCGGGGAAGGGCACGTCAGCGTGCTGGCCCATCCGCAGCTTCGCGAGCGCGCTGTGGCGGTGTCGTCATTCGGTAAAACCTATCATATGACCGGCTGGAAGGTGGGGTACTGCGTGGCACCGGCGGCCATCAGCGCGGAGTTGCGTAAAGTGCACCAGTACCTGACGTTTGCGGTGAACACGCCTGCCCAGCTGGCGCTGGCCGATATGCTGCGCGCTGAGCCTGAGCATTACCGTGAGCTGCCCGAATTTTACCGCGCACGCCGGGATCGGTTTGTGAGTGCCCTGAGTCAGAGCCGTCTGGAGATCCTGCCGTGTGAAGGCACCTATTTTCTGCTGGCCGATTACAGCGCCATCTCCGATCTGGACGACGTCAGTTTTTGCCAGTGGCTGACCAAAGAGGTGGGCGTGGCGGCGATCCCGTTATCCGTCTTTTGCGCCGATCCCTTCCCGCATAAGCTGATTCGTCTCTGCTTTGCGAAACAGGAATCGACGCTGCTGGCGGCGGCAGAGCGTCTTAACGCGATCTGATTATTTGACCGTCCAGGCTTCTGAATAACGGCGGTCTGCAAAGAGTTCCAGCAGACCGTTGATTTGCTTGAGGCGTAATACCTCGTCGCTATCCATTCCCAGTTCCTGACTGATTCTCTCGTCGTCCCAGCCAAGCTGCACCAGCTCGCGGACGATATCGGACATCGCATTAATTTGATGGCGGCCGCGCGCCCGATTGTGACGAATGGTGGCCGCTATCCGGTCGAACTTTTTCTGCCGCTCTTTACGCAGACAGGTAACAGGCAGATAGCCTTTAAGCTGGCGTTTCAATACCGCCCGGTTGGACCCAATTTCATGGCGATGGAAGCCGTCGACAATTTCATAATGCCGGGCCTCACTTTCTGTCACCACAATCGGTTGGGTAAAACCGTCCATCTCCAGGGATTTACAGAGCAGCCGTTTTTCCGGCGGGGCAACGTTGTTGGGGTTGTAATCGTTCGCGGTAATCTCGTCCTGTTTGATCCACAGTACGCAGTCGACAGGCTGTTCGCGAAAAGGGCTATTTTCATGGATAGCCTGGCGAAAGGCGTTAATGGCTTCAATGCGTTTATCTTCGGGAAGAGACTGAAGATAATTTTTCATCTCGTTAATTAATTGCTGCTGCATAAGATCCCCCACTCCTTGCGTTTTGATTTTATCCGTTCGCTGTAACGCTGGTAATGCCTGGGTTTGTTCGGACTGAATGACAGCGCCCGGCACCAGTAGTCATTGTTGAGTAATACCTTGCACACGCGTCGCCAGGACGGGATATCTTTGGCGCCGATATCGCCCTCCTGGGTGTCGGGAATATCGGCCATGCCTCTCTTCTGATACCAGTGCAAATAGATCGCGATTTTATTGCGGTAATGTTCCGCGGTGGTGTGCGGCATGCTGTCGAGAAGCAGCATGGCGTATTCCCGCCAACTGAGCGCGTCGGGTTTCAGAATTTTGCGGTGGCCATAGAAATGATTGTCCTGCCCCGCGTAGACCCCGCCACTGTGCACGCCGTTTACCCGCTCACACATCGCCGCCCAGCGTTCGGGCTCCACAACATGATAGAGCCACAATCCCTGACGCTGCTCCGGGCCAAAGGGTTCACAGATGCGCATATAGCGCGGCGGCACGCCAGCCTGAAACATCAGGTCGTAAAGCGGGTTATAGCACCCGCCTGTTTTCGCAAACCAGGTCCAGATATCGGCGGTTTTCCAGTCATAAAGCGGATAGACATACCAGGCGTGCCCGCCGGGGGCGACGGTGGTCCAGGGTTTGTCATCGGCAAAGCGCTGCTTTCGTGCGTTGGCGATAGTCAAAAAGCGATTGTAGGATTCATCGGCACGAATACCGATCATCATTGCTGCCGGGCGCCTTTTGGCAAACCAGTCGGAAAATTCGCGAACAAAGGACTCGAAGGTCATGCCGGGCTGGTAGAACGAGAAGTAATCTGGATCGGTTACCGCCTCTTCCTGGGGCGTGCGTACCCAGTTTTTACCCGGCTCCCAGCACTGCCATTCGGGCTGGAATTGTGAAAGTGAATTTTGCGTGGTCAACGGGAGCGCTACCCACCAGCATTTTTCAATCACATCGGCGTATTGTGCGATCATGTTATTCACATGCTGAATGGTACAGGTGAACTGTGCTTCCCAGTCGATAAATAACAGACAGATTTTTTTTCCCATTTTTCGGGCTTGTTGGGCCGTTAAATGGAACATAATGGTGGAATCTTTTCCGCCAGAAAATGAAACACAGACCCTTGGCAGATTCTCAAGCGTCCATGTTATGCGCTCTGTGGCAGCGTCAAGGACATTTTGATTAAGTGGATGCTTATAAATTGACAAAGGCAACTCCTCCTGGAAATAAATACCGGACGTTCATGTCAATGCAGGAGAGAGAATAATAGTAGTGAAAATAAAGGCAGGTAAATCAAAAAAGGCAGATTTTTTATTATCTATAAATGAGGGTTATATTTTGAAGAGAGAAATGGCTGTAAATATCACAGCCATTCGGATTTATTTTTGCGTAATCTGCTCAACAAACCTCGAGAAAACCGAGCTGTTAAGCGCTGAGCGGTTATAAACCATGAAGACTTCCATTTGAGGCAGCGTAAAGGGGGCGTCCACTTTTTTCAGTCGCAGTACGTCTCGGTATTTTTCATACAGGACTTCCGGGATATATCCCACTAAATGCGATGCGCTGATCATGGCCATGATTGAAAAGAGAGAGTCACAGCGAAAACCGATTGTCCTGTCGGCATGCACTTCCTCAGTCTTTGACTGATAGTGTTTCACACCCGCTTCATCGCTCAGGAAGATCGAAAACTTCTCTTTCTGCAGCTCTTCCAGGGTAGCGGTCTCCTGCAGACGGGGATGATCCTGGCTGCACACCAGAATCATTCGGTAATTAACATAGGGAACGCACACCATTGAGCGATTGTTGATAGGCGCAATGGAGAAAATTAAGTCTGCTTTACGGTAGGCAAGCAGGTCTTCTGCAGAATCCGCGGACAGCAGCATGTCATGAAGCTCTATTTCATAATTGTGCTCTCGCATCAATAGCTTCATGGGGCTGAGCAGATTGTCGGTTGTCAGAACCTGCGGGCAGTAGATGACAAAATTCTTTTTGAGCGATGAGCCATGCATGATGTTGATGGTCTGCTCAAGCTGATTGAGGTTTTGCTCAAGATGATGATGCAAATTTGCCCCGACGGTGGTGGGAGTGATCCCTTTTCCCGAACGGATAAACAGCGGATCGTTCAGCTGGTTACGCAGCCGCTGCAGGGATTGACTGACCGCGGAAGGCGTTATGTAGAGCGTTTCTGCTGCCTTGCTGATGCTCAGGTGTTGGTAGATGCATTCGAAAATGACCAGCAGATTGAGATCGAATTTTTTTAAGTCGTAAAGATTTGCCATGTTTCATCCTGAGTGTGCTGCGTTGCGTTATCACATCACTGATAACTATAGAAGGAACGTAACCATTTACCATCCTTGATGGTTAGCTCGCTTAATTATGATTGAAAACCAACTTAATATATCACGAACGTAGATTAATGAAATAGAACTTCAATAATGGTTAAGATATTTTTACCTTTAAAATAGAAAACGGAACTGAATAAAAATAGTCAGATTTATATATGGACAAGTAATTATCACTCATTTTTATTTTTACTGGCGTGAGCATTAGCGGCGATGGGGAATGCTTAGTTTGGTAAAACCTATCACAGCCATAGATATGATTATCCCTTCAATCCATTGCCCTGTCCCGACACGAGTGCTGTAATCGGGGGGCTGTAACGACCTTGATATAAAGGTATGTAGAGCGCAACGCAACGCCAGTCTCACTGGCACTGAAAGTTCCTGTGGAAAGTTCAGGTATCAGGGCCGCCCACCAGGGCGGCCTTTTTACTTTCGGGCTTTTATTCATTGGGTTCACAACGTTGTCTTGTTCGGGTTGTTAGGTATGGCTGATTGATTTGATAAAGCAAACGCATTAGCCCATGTAGCGAAAGTTCGTTACCTTACATCTCAACGAAAACACGGAGGAAGTACAGATGTCTTTGATTAACACCAAAATTAAACCTTTCAAAAACCAGGCGTTCAAAAACGGCGAATTCATTGAAGTCACTGAGAAAGATACCGAAGGCCGCTGGAGCGTGTTCTTCTTCTATCCGGCTGACTTCACTTTCGTTTGCCCGACCGAACTGGGTGACGTAGCCGATCACTACGATGAACTGCAGAAGCTGGGCGTAGACGTGTACTCTGTCTCTACCGACACCCACTTCACCCACAAAGCGTGGCACAGCAGCTCTGAAACCATCGCGAAAATCAAATACGCGATGATCGGTGACCCGACTGGCGCCCTGACCCGTAACTTCGACAACATGCGTGAAGATGAAGGCCTGGCAGACCGTGCGACCTTCGTTGTTGACCCGCAGGGCATTATCCAGGCTATCGAAGTTACCGCTGAAGGTATCGGCCGTGATGCATCTGACCTGCTGCGTAAAGTGAAAGCAGCTCAGTACGTGGCGTCTCACCCAGGCGAAGTGTGCCCGGCGAAATGGAAAGAAGGCGAAGCGACGCTGGCTCCATCTCTGGACCTGGTCGGCAAGATCTAAGTCTGTAAAGCTGGCGGCGCTGCGCTTGCACAGGCCTACAGTATCGTAGGCCGGGTAAACGACGTGCCACCCGGCAACCCATGGGCGCCCCCCGCGCCCATTTCATTCCAGCACCATGATGCAAGTTGCATTCAGGCCGCCCGTATAAGGCAGCTTGCATGATGACGTTTTTAGAGAGGGAAGAACAATGCTCGACACTACAATGAAAACCCAGCTCAAGGCATACCTTGAGAAACTGACCAAACCTGTTGAGCTGATTGCCACGCTGGACGACAGCGCTAAATCGGCAGAAATCAAGGAACTGCTGGCGGAGATCGCCGAACTGTCACCGAAAGTGACCTTCAAAGAAGCGAACGATCTGGCGGTGCGTAAGCCATCTTTCCTGATCACCAACCCGGGCTCTGATCAGGGGCCGCGTTTTGCCGGCTCACCGCTGGGCCACGAATTTACCTCACTGGTGCTGGCTCTGCTGTGGACCGGTGGGCATCCGTCGAAAGAGGCGCAGGCGCTGCTGGAGCAGATCCGCGATATCGACGGGGATTTCACCTTTGAAACTTACTATTCGCTCTCCTGCCACAACTGCCCGGACGTGGTGCAGGCGCTGAACCTGATGTCAGTCC
Source organism: Enterobacter sp. A8 (assembly GCF_004296595.1). Taxonomy (NCBI): domain Bacteria; kingdom Pseudomonadati; phylum Pseudomonadota; class Gammaproteobacteria; order Enterobacterales; family Enterobacteriaceae; genus Enterobacter; species Enterobacter sp. A8. The sequence continues at coordinate 384,763 of NZ_SCMF01000002.1, read as the reverse complement.
TGAACCCGCGTATTAAACACACCGCAATTGATGGCGGCACTTTCCAGAACGAAATCACCGATCGCAACGTGATGGGGGTTCCGGCAGTGTTCCTGAATGGTCAGGAGTTTGGCCAGGGCCGTATGACCTTGTCCGAGATTGTGGCCAAAGTGGATACCGGCGCCGAAAAACGTGCCGCAGAAGAGCTGAACAAGCGCGATGCGTATGATGTACTGATTGTCGGCTCTGGCCCGGCGGGCGCCGCGGCAGCGGTCTATTCCGCACGTAAAGGTATTCGTACCGGTCTGATGGGCGAACGCTTTGGCGGCCAGGTGCTGGATACCGTGGATATCGAAAACTACATCTCTGTGCCGAAGACCGAAGGCCAGAAACTGGCTGGCGCACTTAAAGCGCACGTCAATGATTACGCAGTGGATGTAATCGACAGCCAGAGTGCCAGCAAGCTGGTTCCTGCCGCAGTCGAAGGTGGCTTACACCAGATTGAAACCGCTTCCGGCGCGGTGCTGAAAGCCCGCAGTATTATCATTGCCACCGGTGCCAAATGGCGCAACATGAACGTGCCGGGTGAAGATCAGTATCGCACCAAAGGCGTGACCTACTGCCCACACTGCGATGGTCCGCTGTTTAAAGGCAAACGCGTGGCGGTGATTGGCGGCGGTAACTCCGGTGTCGAAGCGGCTATCGACCTGGCGGGCATTGTTGAACACGTTACCCTGCTGGAATTTGCACCAGAGATGAAGGCAGACCAGGTACTGCAGGATAAAGTACGCAGCCTGAAAAACGTCGACATCGTGCTGAATGCGCAGACCACGGAAGTGAAGGGCGACGGCAGTAAAGTCACCGGTCTGGAGTACCGCGACCGCGTCAGTGGCGATGTGCACAGCGTTCCGCTTTCGGGGATCTTCGTGCAGATTGGTCTGCTGCCAAACACCACCTGGCTGGAAGGCGCCATTGAGCGTAACCGCATGGGCGAGATTATCATCGATGCCAAATGTGAAACCAGCGTGAAGGGCGTATTTGCGGCGGGCGACTGTACTACCGTGCCGTACAAGCAGATCATCATCGCGACCGGTGAAGGGGCGAAAGCGTCTCTGAGCGCGTTCGACTACCTGATTCGCACCAAAACAGCATAATAAAAGTCAGTAAGACTGCACCTGCACCAGGAGAGGCCACCAGAAGGTGGCCTCTTTTTTTTATCTCACGACCATCACCGGAATGTGGGTGTGACGGATAACGCTGGAGGCGTTTGAACCCAGCAGATGCGTGGTAATGGACGGATTGCGTGAACCGATAACCACCACGTCGGCGTTCAGCTCGCTCGCCAGCTCGTTAACGGCATCGCGCACGCTGCCAAACCGGACATGCGTTTTAATGCGGGAAGGATCGATGGTGAAGTGCCCGACCATCGTTTGCAGGCGATTTTCCGCCTCGTGCTGCAGATGCTCTTCAAAGCGGCGTACATCGGCGGCAAAGCGATGCAGACTCAGGCTGGCAGAACCCGGCAGCACGTGTAGAAGATGAATAATCCCGTCCTGCTGCGCCAGAAATTCCGCATGGCGTACGGCCTTGTCGCTCAGCTCCATCTCAAAAACATCAACCGGCATAATAATTCTTTGATACATACCCGTTTCTCCTTGTTTATAAACGCTGGAATCATTCAACCATAAAATAAATATGGTTTTTGTAAGCGCTGCGGCACTTTTCTGTTTTTCCCAGGATAAATCTCAAAAGCCCGCTAATCCCGGGCAGGTCGTCAGGGAACGCTACCCTTAAATACTTACCCGGATCCTTTCGGAGGTCGCATGAAAGCACTCACGTACCACGGTCCACATCATGTTCGTGTCGAGAATGTCCCCGATCCTGTTATTGAACAACCTGACGATATTATCCTGCGCGTAACGGCCACGGCGATCTGCGGATCGGATCTGCATCTCTACCGCGGGAAGATCCCCAAAGTTGAGCACGGCGATATTTTTGGCCACGAGTTCATGGGCGAAGTGGTGGAGACGGGCAGGGAAGTGAAGACGCTGCAAAAAGGCGACCGGGTGGTGATCCCGTTTGTCATCGCCTGCGGTGACTGCTTCTTTTGCCGCCTGCAGCAGTACGCGGCCTGCGAGAGCACCAACGCCGGGCAGGGCGCCGCGCTGAATAAAAAGCAAATTCCCGCGCCCGCCGCGCTGTTTGGCTACAGCCATCTTTATGGCGGCGTGCCCGGTGGACAAGCGGAATACGTTCGGGTGCCCAAAGGTAACGTCGGGCCGTTCAAAGTGCCTCAGCTGCTCTCCGATGATAAAGCGCTGTTCCTCTCCGATATCTTGCCTACCGCGTGGCAGGCGGCGAAAAATGCCCAGATTGAAAAAGGCTCCAGCGTCGCCGTTTTTGGTGCAGGGCCGGTGGGGTTACTGACCATCGCCTGCGCGCGGCTGTTAGGTGCCGAACAGATCTTTGTGGTTGACCATCACCCGTATCGTCTGCGTTTTGCCGCAGAGCGCTACGGCGCTATCCCCATCAACTTTGATGAAGACAACGACGCAGCGGAAAAAATCATTGAGCAAACCGCAGGCCAGCGCGGCGTGGATGCCGTCATTGATGCCGTGGGGTTTGAAGCCAAAGGCAGCACCACGGAAACCATCCTCAGCAACCTTAAAATTGAGGGCAGCAGCGGTAAAGCGCTGCGTCAGTGTATTGCTGCTGTGCGAAGGGGCGGGGTGGTGAGCGTGCCCGGCGTGTATGCGGGCTTTATCCATGGCTTCCTGTTTGGTGATGCCTTCGATAAGGGGCTCAGTTTTAAGATGGGCCAGACCCACGTCCACGCCTGGCTTGGCGAGTTGTTACCGCTGATCGAAAAAGGGCTGCTGACGCCGGAGGAGATTGTCACCCACTATCTGCCGCTGGACGATGCCGAACGCGCCTACCGGATCTTTGAAAAACGGGAGGAGGCGTGCCGGAAGGTGATTCTGGTGCCCGGTGCAGAAACGCCGGAAGCGGCGGAACAGCAGGTTAAAGGGCTGGTGAATGCGTTTCCGGGTGGGGTGGTTTAAGACGGTTCCCTTACCTGCGGCACGATATAGGACGTCCCGGTGAATCTGCGGAAAGAGGATGCGCAGGCATCCTCTGTGCAACGCGGGTCGCGCTTGTTCAGATGGGATTAACGCAGGTAATCGCCTGCCGCTTCTGGCTGGTAGAGCAACGCCAGCACTTCCAGATGGGTCGAGGCACCGCCCGGCAATTCCCAGTGAATGGTATCCCCCGTACGCAGGCCCAGCAGGGCCGCGCCGACCGGTGCCAGCACGGAAAGCTGAGCGCTGCTGTCGGTCATTTGCGCCGGGTAGACCAGCGTGCGGGTTAACTCTTCGCCCGTTGTCAGGTTGCGGAATTTGACCTGGCTGTTCATGGTGACCACGTCATGCGGCATGGACTCCGGGGTACACATCTGCGCCCGGTCGAGCTCTTCATTCAGGGCATCGGCTACCGGGAGCGAGGCGAATTCTGGTTTCTCCAGAAGTCGGTCAATACGTTCTGCGTCAAGTTCATTGATAATGATGGTGGGTCTGGACATTTTTTACTCCATGTCGTTAATGCTGCGTGTAACGCAGAAACCAATCCAAAAGAAAACCCTCGCCGTCTGGCAGCGAGGGTTTAACTCTCCCGATGATACTGTCTGCGCACGCAACTTTGAAGTGATAGAGGTCACATTCATGGGCCATATGAATTTTCGCTGAAATTTATTCAGTCTGCATTTCTGGCGGATTGCGTTACGCTGAACGTTCTGAATCAGGATAGTGGGTAAACGCAGTTCGCGTCTGCCCCTTATAAGAGAGCGCTATGTACTTTTATCAACCGTCACAGGGGCATGGCCTGCCGCATGACCCGCTGAATGCCATTATTGGTCCGCGTCCGATTGGCTGGATCTCCTCCTGCGACCAGGCAGGACAGATCAACCTGGCACCGTATAGCTTCTTTAACTGCTTTAACTACCGCCCGCCGATTATTGGCTTTTCCAGCAACGGCTGGAAAGACAGCGTGCGTAATATTAACGAAACGGGTGAGTTTGTCTGGAACCTTGCCACGCGCGATCTGGCTGAGGCGATGAATCTCACCTCCGCTACGCTGCCTCACGATCAAGACGAGTTCTCTTTTTCCGGATTGACGCCAGCGGCAAGCCAGCTTGTAAAGGCGCCACGCGTGGCCGAGAGTCCGGTGAACTTTGAGTGCCGCCTGTCGCAGTGTATTCAGCTGACCGGCGCCGACGGCACGCTGGTTGACACATGGCTGGTGCTGGGCGAAGTGGTGGGGATTCATATTGCCGAATCGCTGCTGGAAGAGGGGATCTATCAGACGGCGAAAGCGCAGCCCATCCTGCGTGCGGGTGGGCCGACGGCCTATTATGGCATCAGTGATGAACACCGCTTCGATATGGTGCGCCCGATTGTGGATCAGTAACCCACTTTATCGATAACAAACTGTTTGCCACAGTTACCCGGATGTGGCTGTGGCGCAAAAGAGCCGGCAGACAGCGGGTTATTAATGGTGCTGGCCTTAAGCGAGATCTGCATTTCGGTCAGATAGGCCGGATTACCATTGCAAGTCAGTTTGAATGCTTTGACGTTGTCTTTGCTCCAGCTTCTCGCCACGGCGTTATCAAAATCTTTACGGCTTACCGTTTTACCGTAGTTATCCGCCAGGAATTTACCCACCGCGCTGCTTTTTATCTCCTGATTCATCCGCACCATGGTGCCGAAATAGGCGTCAGGATCAAAGCCGAAGCAGACGCCGTGTTTGGCGTACTCATAGCGTTCCAGGCAGGAGTTACCGCCAGCACCGGGCATGACGCTGTTCAGCTTTGCGGCACCCGACAGTGATAGCCCGGTTTCGGCGGCTGAGCATTTGCGGCTGGCTTTGGCTTCCGGCATGTTCGGGATTGGGCGGGTCGCGCAGCCAAAACGCATCCAGCGGCGTTCATCCACGCCGCGTGCGGCGATGGATTTTGGCAGGCCAGGCCATAATCCGTGTACGGTCAGATAATCGGTCTTGTTATTGCTCTCTTTTTGCAGACGGCACTCTTCGGGTTCGTTACGGTTACGTTCAGCCATGCTCTGGCAGAACCCGGTTTGCCAGGAAAGCGCCAGAACGTAGCGATCGAAATCGCCATACTGCGTGGCTTTGAGCGGATCCGCCTGCGCGGAGAAGACACAGAGTGCAAGCGCCATGGCGCCAGACGGGATAACGATATCCTTCCTGAACATGTGATTTCCTGATGGGTTAACGCGATAGATTTCTGGAAGTTATTAAAGCACAAAAAGCGCCCGCAGGCGCTTTTTGGATATCGGTCATTTTACTCAGGCTGCGCCAGGAACCAGCACTTCGGTTGCGATAATCACGATGATCAGGCCCACAAGCACCGGGACCGACGTGCGTTTTACCACTTCGAATGGCGAGATTTTTGCCATCCCGGCGACCGCGACTACGACACCTGATACCGGCGAAATGGTACGACCGAGGTTAGACGCCTGAAGCATGGGAATGGAGAGGTAAGCCGGGTTAATACCGGAGGAGTGAGCCAGTTTTGGGATCATCTCAACGAAGGCGTAGAACGGCGCGTTACCTGAACCGGTGGTCATTGCCGCCAGCATGGTCAGCACCACCAGTACCAGCATCAGGATAATGCTGGCAGAGCCGAACGACGTGGCGATGGAGATGAGGCTCTGAATAAAGCCGATAGTGCTCAGACCCTGCGCGAAGACGCCTGCCGCCACCAACAGCATCACGACGCCTGCAAACGCATCGGCCATACCGCGATACGCCACTTCCAGGCCAGAAAATACCTTCTGAGTGTTGAAACCGCGAATAAATTCCAGCATGGCGGCCAGCAGCATACAGATAACCAGAATGGTAATGATGTGCAGCTGTGGTCCCCATTTGCCGTCAAAAATCAGCACGCCGATGATAGGCGTGAACGGCAGAATGGAATAGAACGCCGGGGCGGTGGTGGTGATTTCATTCACGTCCATCATTTCGTGGCTGATGTGCTCTTTTTTATCGAGATAACGCTGCCAGAAGAAATGCGCGATGCCCATGCCCACGATAGCCACAATGGAAATCGGCAGCGTGGTTTTAAAGGCGAAATCGATGAGTGACATTTCCGCGGCTTTCGCCGCCAGTACGACGTCGCCAGAGGTAGGGGAGAGAATAATGGCCGCCGGAGAGGCGCAGATAGCCGCCGCTGCACCACGGCTAATGCCGACGTTAACCATCACCGGGAACAGGGTAGCCATTAACAACACCCCAAGGCCAGTCGCGGACGACACGGCCAGCGACATCAGACAGGCGAGGAAGTAGGCTGCCACCATCAGCAGATACGGGGAGTTGATGTACTGCAGCGGTCTGGAGGCCAGCTTCACGACCATATCGTTGGCACCAATATGGGTCATGTATGCGGCAAAACCGCACAGCATCATGATCATCATGCCCAGATCGCCACCGCGGCTCATGAGCAGAATTTTAATGTATTCAACAATGTCTGTGGCGGTATACCCGGTGCTGGCTGCGCTGGCGGGTAAGACCTGGTGACCCATCAGGGCGCTAACGATCAGCAAGGCCAGGCCGCCGACAAATAACACGCCCGTGGCGGAATACCCCTTAATGATGTAGCGTGCTACACCGACAATGACGACGACTCCGATAAGGAGCTCGAAAAACGTAAGCATGATTTCCCCTGTATCCTTGCTGCCCGAGAGCACAAATAATCAATAAAAAAGAAGGATGAGAATGTGCCGAATTAATGGCCAGTCCTTGCTGATTAAAATCAATAAATATACTACTAAAGCAGATGTTAGCGATATTTTTGCCATGGTGATGGCAATAATGACATATGGGTATTGACCGGTGACAACAGTGGAGTATGTCATTTAAATGCTAATGAGTTGTTAATTAATTGGTTTTATATTAACACGTTCCTGAATAATAGGGGAAAAGACTTTTCCTGCCGGTGCGCGTTGGTGAGTGGGTCCGTACAGCGTTTCGCGGGAAAGGGGCTGAGCAGCACGAAAACACTGGCTGTAGAGGCTAATGATAATCTTTATACCTTGCAGACAGGGCGTTATGTTTGTCCTGAAAGCCATATTAACTGAAGGGTTATTTTTACCGGTAGGCATTATTAAAAAAGGTTTGAACGCGCCCGTGAGATGATTATTCAACAGGCCACCGTGCCGCTCTCAGAATATTCTCGCAAAGTGGCTGATTAATTAGGAGTAATGCCGATGCCGTTAAGGCTCCATTCAACTATTGTATGGTAAACTTTGCCTCGTATACTAAGAATGGTAATTGCATTGTGATCGTACGTAATAAATTTTTCTTCATTTTTCTGTTTATTTTTGCACAGTTAACGCTCTCTTCTGTGGCACAGGCTGAAGAGAACGCGACGGATAAGGGCTGGTTCTCCACCTTTACGGATAATGTTTCGCAGACCTGGAATGCGCCAGAGCACTATGATCTCTACGTGCCGGCCATCACCTGGCATGCACGCTTTGCCTACGACAAAGAAAAGACCGATAAATATAACGAGCGCCCGTGGGGGGCAGGTTTTGGTCAGTCGCGCTGGGACGAAAAGGGCAACTGGCACGGTATTTATCTGATGGCCTTTAAAGACTCCTTTAACAAATGGGAACCGATCGGTGGCTATGGCTGGGAGAAAACCTGGCGTCCGTTAGCTGACGACAACTTCCACGTTGGCCTGGGCTATACCGCCGGGGTGACTGCACGCGACAACTGGAACTATATCCCCATTCCGGTTCTGCTGCCGCTGGCCTCAATTGGTTATGGTCCTGCAACGTTCCAGATGACCTACATTCCCGGTACGTACAACAACGGTAACGTTTACTTCGCCTGGATGCGTTTTCAGTTTTAACTGAAAAAAGCTGACAAAGCGGTGAAAAAATGCGCAGTCGTTGATTCATATGGGATAAAAATCCGCCAGCGAAAATTAACGCGACTTTAGTCACTTTTTATCAAAGATCCGCTGGACAAAAGGTCCCACAATTGTTGTACTGGTAACCGACACAGCATTTGTGTCGTTTTTTAATGTAAAGGTAATTTTGATGTCTAAGATTAAAGGTAACGTTAAGTGGTTTAATGAGTCCAAAGGATTCGGTTTCATTACTCCTGAAGATGGCAGCAAAGACGTGTTCGTACACTTCTCTGCAATCCAGTCTAATGGTTTCAAAACTCTGGCTGAAGGTCAGCGTGTAGAGTTCGAAATCACTAACGGTGCCAAAGGCCCTTCTGCTGCTAACGTAATCGCTCTGTAATTCAGACGCGTCAGCAAGAATTTCAAAACCCGCTCACTGAGCGGGTTTTTTTCGTTTTGCATCAGCCAAGCAGATACATCTTCAGGAAGCTGGCAACGATCAGCACGCTCAACAACACCACGCCTGCGCTCATCAAACTCTCTTTCATTCTGTCACCCTCGTTCTGTATTGGCACCAGAGTGACAGAGAAAAATTAAGCCAACATTAACGCTTCGGCAGTTAGTGGGGGCTGGCGGAAGAAAATAGCCAGAATGCGATCCCGGTCATCGCAAAAGAGCCGAGCATATTTATCGCAACGTTCAGCAACGCCCAGCCGATACGGCCTTCCTGAAACAAAAACACCGTTTCCGCAGAAAAGGTGGAGAAGGTGGTTAAACCGCCGCAGAACCCGGTGGTAATCAATACTTTCCACATGGGATCGATGTGCGTCATACGGTTAAACCAGGCCAGACCCATGCCAATGATAAACGCACCAATCAGGTTTGCGGCCAGTGTTCCCATTGGAATCGCCTGATGCAGTGGATTAAACCGCATACTCAGGAACCACCGCGCAACGCTCCCCGTCCCCCCACCAATAAAAACAGCTAAAAGGAGTTGTAACACTGTAAATACCTGCTATTTGATGTGTAAGAGTGGCGAGTTTAACGCTGTTTATAATCAGGGGACAAATATGTATGTTGCGGTAGGTCAGTTTGCGGTCAAGCCTCGCTGGCATGAGAATGCGGCGCAGTGTGTTTCACTGATGATGCAGGCACAACAGAAGGGGGCGTCGTTGCTGGTGCTGCCGGAAGCCTTGCTGGCACGCGATGATAACGACCCGGATTTATCGGTGAAATCCGCGCAGCCGCTGGATGGCGCGTTTTTACAGCAATTACTGGCCGAGAGTGCGGGTAATGACATGACCACAATGTTGACGGTCCATGTGCCGTCAACGCCTGGCCGGGCAGTTAACACACTGGTAGCCATCCGTGGCGGCGTCATCATCGCCAGCTATGCCAAGCTTCATCTCTATGATGCGTTCAGTATCCAGGAGTCGCGCCTGGTTGACCCGGGGGAGTGCGTTCCGCCCCTGATCGCGGTTGATGGTTTAAACATTGGGCTGATGACCTGCTACGATTTGCGTTTTCCTGAGCTGGCGTTGAGCCTGGCACTACAGGGAGCGGATGTGCTTGTTCTGCCTGCCGCGTGGGTTAAAGGGCCGCTGAAAGAGCATCACTGGGCCACGTTGCTTACGGCGCGCGCGCTGGATACCACCTGTTATGTGGTCGCGGCAGGGGAGTGCGGCAATAAAAATATCGGGCAGAGCAGAGTGATTGACCCGCTGGGCGTCACGATTGCCGCCGCAGCGGAAGGTCCGGTTTTACTGATGGCGGAGATAATTTCAGAAAGGATAGCGCTTGCACGGCAGCAATTACCTGTTCTTCGCAACCGACGTTTTGCGCCACCGCAATTATTGTGATGTTTTTTTCAACAATGCTTGATTCACCTTGTTACAGGTTGCTATTGTGTGCACGCGCCAAATGACCGTTAATATGATCCGGTTTTGACGCTGAATGCAGCCTGTTTTAAGTAAAGAAGGTATCTATGGGTGAGATTAGTATTACCAAACTGCTGGTGGTTGCCGCACTGGTCGTCCTGCTGTTTGGTACCAAGAAGTTACGCACGCTGGGTGGTGACCTGGGTGCCGCCATCAAAGGCTTTAAGAAAGCGATGAACGACGATGACGCGGCAGCGAAGAAAAGCGCCGACGATACCGTTCCGGCTGAAAAGCTCTCTCACAAAGAGTAACGGCAATGCCTTAAGGCTTGCGAAAAAAAACCGGCTCAACAGGCCGGTTTTTTGTATTCCTGTAAGTGAATATTACAGGGTTATTTAACTTCTTCGCCTTTTGCCTGCATATCGGCATGGTAAGAGGAGCGCACAAACGGACCGCAGGCAGCATGGGTGAAGCCCATCGCCATCGCTTCCGCTTTCATCTCATCAAATTCATCCGGGCTAACGTAGCGCTGCACCGGCAGGTGATGACGGCTTGGCTGCAGATACTGGCCCAGCGTCAGCATGGTCACGCCGTGGCGACGCAGATCGCGCATCACTTCGATGATTTCGTCATTGGTCTCACCAAGACCAACCATCAGACCTGACTTGGTAGGAATATGTGGATGCGCTTCTTTAAAACGCTCCAGCAGCTTCAGGGACCAGTTGTAGTCAGCACCTGGACGCACCTGACGGTAGAGACGCGGTACGTTCTCCAGGTTGTGGTTAAAGACGTCTGGTGGCGTTGCGGTCAGGATATCCAGCGCGCGGTCCATACGACCACGGAAATCCGGCACCAGCGTCTCAATCTTAATGTTTGGGCTTTTCTCGCGAATGGCAGTAATGCAGTCAGCAAAGTGCTGAGCACCCCCATCACGCAGGTCATCACGGTCAACGGAGGTAATGACCACATAACGCAGCGCCATATCAGCAATGGTCTGCGCCAGTTTTTGAGGTTCGTTTGCATCCGGCGCCACCGGGCGGCCATGAGCAACATCGCAGAACGGGCAACGGCGGGTACAGATAGCACCCAGAATCATAAACGTCGCGGTGCCGTGGTTGAAACACTCAGCAAGGTTCGGGCAAGAGGCTTCTTCACATACAGAGTGAAGGCCATTCTTACGCATCGCCGCTTTGATCCCCTGGATACGCGAAGAGTCGGCCGGAAGTTTGATTTTCATCCATTCCGGTTTTCTTAACAGCGCCTCGCGCTCTGTAGCCACGTTTTTAACCGGGATAAGGGCCATTTTATCGGCATCGCGGTATTTAACACCGCGTTCCATCACAATGGGTTTACTCATAGCGTGCGTGTTCCAGTTGCGAATATCGAAGGAAAGCGTTTCAATTCAAGGGAATGTTGTATTTATCAACTATTTTTGAACGAACGACAGGCAGTATATCATTGAAACGGTCGTTAAAGCAGCCTGCCAGGTCGCCAATTTGTAAAATAGTTGTTGTTTTGTGCCTTTTGCCCTGCGTGCGGCAGGGGCTTGTGCTGTGTCAACCTGTCAGAAGGCCTGGCGGATGATGCGGATCACATTTTCAAGTACCGGATCGCGCAGACTGAGCTTATTGTAATGCAGTGAAATCTCGATAGATTCTGCATTCAACTGGCTGAGCGGAATGCTCTCCAGCGGCCAGCATTTCCGCAGCAGATGATACAGGCGCGAAGGCATGATGCAGAGCATGTCACTGCTGCCAATCAGGGACGCGGTAGTGAACATATTGTAACTGCTGAAGCTTATCTGGCGCTCCGGGAAAATGTCATCGATACGCTGGCGCAGCGCATGATGTGACTGTCCTTCCGTCATAAATGACGAGTGATCGTAGTTACGCAGATTTTCTATGGTGAGCGGCTCGCTGAGCACCGGATGCTGCTGGCGACAGACCAGCACCAGGTTGTCGGCATAGAGGACATTTTGCCCCAACGCGCGGGCGCTGAAGCTGCCGCTGTCGATAATTAAATCGGTCTGGAACTGGGCAAGCTGCACGTCAGGTTCGCTGATCGGTACATTACGCAGCAGCAGCTGCGGCGCATGCTCTTTTACGGCCTGGTAAATGGCAGGCATAACCAACACCCCCACAGAGGGAGAGCAGCCGATGGTGATGGTTCGCTGTTTGTCGTAGCTTCCGGTTAAATCCAGCGCGCCCAGAATCGACTCCAGCCCCTGGCTGATGTACTCATGCAGATGCGTGGCGTAAGCCGTGGGGGTAACACCCTGTCCCTTACGAATAAATAACGGGTCCGGAAATATAGCGCGCAGCTTTTGAATTGACTGGCTTATTGCAGAGGGCGTGAGATTAAGAATTTTCGCAGCGTTAACGATACCCTTATGGACATATACCGCCTCAAAAATAGTCAATAAATTGAGATCAATATTACGTAAAGTCCGAAAAATTTGCGGCTTGTCTTCGCCACCGGGTTCATTCAGGCGTTTGGCTGGTAAATTATTATACTCCACGCTTTTACTCCGTACACATTCACAACATGAATGATAGTTGAATTTATTTATTATGCTTGTAGAGATTCGTAAAGTGTTGGTTTTGTTTCACTTGTTTATCAAAAACAACCAGTTGAGTGATTATCACGCAAGTTACTTAGGTCCTGCACGCAGCGCTGACGGGAGGCTAAATAATATGGATCGGTAATATTCGAGCGCTTCGAAAATATAGAATCTGCGGATTATTGTAAAGTGTAAAAGCGGCAATTAAATCGTGGCCCGTCAAATTATCGAGCCACAATGTATAATATATTAAGCAGTGATATATTCGTGTGGGGGATTGTTAAGTAGTGCTAACATATTAGCTAAAAGCACAGGACGGATATTTTCTGTTGTTGCCGTATCAACCCACTGGCACATTTGCGTCATTTCCATCCCGGCATAGCCGCAGGGGTTGATGCGCTGGAAGGGCTTCAAATCCATATTAATGTTCAAAGCCAGCCCGTGAAACGAGCAGCCTTTACGGATACGCAGCCCCAGCGAGCAGATCTTCATCTCGCCCACGTAGACTCCCGGTGCGTCGGCCCGCGGATGCGCATCAATACCGTATTCCGCCAGCGTGTTGACGACCGTTTGCTCAAGCAGAGTGACCAGTTCACGTACGCCCAGCTTTCTGCGTTTGAGGTTCAGGAGAACGTACATCACCTGTTGCCCTGGGCCATGGTACGTAACCTGCCCGCCGCGGTCGCTCTGAATCACCGGGATATCGCCCGTCATCAATAAATGTTCCGCTTTTCCCGCTTGCCCCTGCGTAAACACCGGCAGGTGTTCTACCAGCCAGATTTCATCAGGGGTGGTGTCATCGCGTGAGTCGGTGAAGTCATGCATAGCCTGGGAGACAGGCTCATAAGGTTGCAGCCCGAGATGACGGACAAGAATTTTATCCTGATACAAAACGACGTCTCCGAAGACGAGGGACAAAAGATGAGGGGGAGTATATCACAGCGGGGAGAGGGGTTACCCGGCAAACCGGGTAACCGCAGAGGGACTACAGCACCATACGAACAATTTCGATATTGCCGAGCTCTTCGTACAGCGTCTCAACCTGTTCAATGTGTGTTGCGGTAATGGTAATGGATACCGAGTGGTAGTTGCCCTTGCTGCTTGGTTTTACTGACGGAGAGTAGTCACCCGGCGCATGGCGCTGTACCACTTCAACCACCTGATCAACCAGCTCAGGTTTCGCCAGACCCATTACTTTGTAAGTAAATGGGGTAGGGAATTCAAGCAGTTCGTTAAGTTTGGTTTTCATGTCAGCTCCGGCGTAACGTCAAAAAGAATAACTCCCACGTCAGGTGGGAGTTATCAGGATACTTAGTATATGGGGATCAAAATCACACTTTCAAGTGTTCGATTTTTAGCCAAACCAGTGATGGAACATCAATTTAATGTAATCAATGATTTTGCCGAAGAAATTGCCTTCAGGAATTTCCTGCAGGACAACCAGCGGGCGCTGATCGATAGTTTTGCCATCCAGCTGGAAGTTAATGGTGCCTACAACCTGGTTTTTCTGCAGCGGTGCATGCAGCTCGGTGGTGTTCAGCACGTAGCTGGCTTTCAGGTCTTTCATGCGTCCGCGTGGAATGGTCAGGTACAGATCTTTGTCCACGCCCAGGGAGGCGCGATCGTTATCACCGAACCAGACCGGCTCAGAGGCAAACTCTTTGCCTGCTTTCAGCGGGTTCACGGTTTCGAAGAAACGGAAGCCCCAGGTCAGCAGTTTTTTGCTTTCTGTCTCACGGCCTTTAAAGGTACGACCGCCCATCACGGCAGAGATCAGGCGCATCTGACCTTCGGTAGCAGAGGCGACCAGGTTGTAACCCGCTTTGTCGGTATGACCGGTTTTGATGCCGTCAACGTTCAGGCTGTTATCCCACAGCAGGCCGTTACGGTTGGTCTGGCGAATACCGTTGAAGGTAAACTCTTTCTCTTTATAGATGGCGTATTCGTTCGGTACATCGCGGATCAGCGCCTGGCCAATCAGCGCCATATCGCGCGCAGAGCTGTACTGACCCTCCGCATCCAGGCCGTGAACGGTCTGGAAGTGGCTGTTTTTCAGGCCCAGCGCAGAAACGTAGCTGTTCATCAGGCCCACAAACGCATCCTGGCTGCCCGCAGCGAAATCGGCCATGGCGACACAGGCGTCATTACCGGACTGCAGGTTGATACCACGAATCAGTTGAGAGACAGGAACCTGCATACCCGGTTTCAGGAACATTAAAGAGGAGCCTTTAAAGACCGGGTTCCCGGTTGCCCACGCATCGTTACCGATGGTGACCAGGTCTGTTTCTTTAAATTTACCTGCCTTCATCGCCTGGCCGATAACGTAGCTGGTCATCATTTTCGTCAGGCTGGCCGGATCGCGGCGGGCATCGGCATTCTGTTCTGCCAGAACTTTGCCAGAGTTGTAATCGATCAGGATGTAGGATTCCGCATCGATTTGCGGAACGCCAGGGATCATGGTCTTGATGTTCAGGTCATCGGCGTGAGCTGCGGAGAGCGCAGCAGCGCAAAGGGCCGTGGTCAGCGCCATGCGCTGCACAAAACGAGCAGAAAAAGTGGTCTTCATGGTCAGAACTACGACATCCGTGATGGAATTAAAAAAAGTGCCTTACTATAGCAAATGCTATTCAGGCAGGCATCCGACTTTAAGCATGAGTTTGTGAATGACTTTTACACAAACTGACAATTCGGATGCCGCCGATACATTACTTCGCTACAGCGATAAATGACTGGAGTTGCGCTTCATTTTGCAGACGCTGCTGCAGGATCGCTGCCTGCGATTTGCTGGCAAACGGTCCCATCTGAATACGCCACACCGCCCCGTTTTGCTCAACGCGACCTGGAACGCCAAACTGCTGGCTCAGGCGCTGTTGATATTGCTGCGCGCGGGCCTGATCGCTGACGGCGCCCACCTGAACGACAAAGCCGCCGCTGGAAGCGGCAGCAGGCGCTGCTACCGCTGCGCTCTGGGTCGTTGCCGGAGCGGTGACGGGGGCTGGCTGCTGCGCGACGGGGGCGGCAACAGGCGCTGGGGTAGGCTCACTGCCTTCGAGCACGCCGGAGGCCAGGGTCGTTGGAGCCCCCAGGAAACCGCTACTCTTTACCGGTGCGCCAGTGCTGTCATCGCTTTGCAACGTGTCGTTGCTGATAGGACGCACTTCGCCTGCTGGCTGAGAAGGCTCGGCCGGCGATGAGACGCTCCCCATGCCACCGTCAAGATTCGGACGATCGGGAAGGGCGTAGGTCTGTTTCGCCACTGTCGTACACGCGGTACCCGGCCCGGAGAGCGAGCCATCCGGTGCCACGATAATGGGGTCGATACGAACCTTGGTATTGTTCGAGGTGTTCAGGCGGTCGGCGGAGGCGCGCGACAGCGAAATCACACGGTCGTTACCGTACGGACCGCGATCGTTAATGCGGACCACGATCATACGGCCATTCGCCAGGTTGGTGATACGCGCGTAGCTTGGGATAGGCAGCGTCGGGTGTGCCGCAGTAAGTTGCGTCGGGTCGAACGCTTCTCCTGATGCCGTCAGGTTGCTCCCGGGTTCCGCATCATAAATGGCGGCGAAACCCGCCTGGCTGAAACGGGAAGGGTCCTGAACGATTTTGTAGCTTTTGCCGTCGCGCTCATAATCCTGATTCGCGCTGGCGTTGAGCGGTTCATAAACGGGATCGGCGCCGCTGATTTCAACGATTGGGCCATTACACACCGCAGGCTGCGGCGGCGCGACGGTTGCCTGTTGCTGACCATCATCACTTGTGCACGCCGCAAGTAAACTTGCCGCAATGCAGATCCCCAGCCACTGCTTACGCATTCCGAACCCCTTATTTTTATACGCTTTTTGACAACATTTTTCTGTGGGTATGGATCGACATCACGATACCAAACCCGGCCATCAACACGATCAGTGCCGAGCCTCCGTAACTCACCAGCGGAAGCGGAACGCCTACAACCGGCAGAATACCACTCACCATACCAATATTTACGAAGACATAAACGAATAAAATCAACATTAACCCGCCCGCCATGACGCGGCCAAAGGTGGTTTGCGCGCGCGCGGCAATCCACAACCCGCGCATGATTAACAGTACATACAGCGCGAGTAAGATCAAGATGCCGACCAGCCCAAGCTCTTCCGCCAGGACCGCAAAGATAAAGTCGGTATGGCGCTCTGGTAAGAACTCCAGCTGCGACTGGGTGCCGTGCAGCCATCCTTTACCGCGCAGGCCTCCGGAGCCAATCGCGATCTTGGACTGAATAATGTGATAGCCCGCACCCAGCGGATCGGTTTCCGGATCGAGCAGCATCATCACGCGCTGGCGCTGATAATCATGCATCAGGAAGAACCAGAGAATAGGGATGAACGCGGCAACCAGCACCACCGCAATACCAATCAGACGCCAGCTCAGGCCCGACAAGAAGAGAACAAACAGGCCGGAGAGGGCGATGAGGATCGAGGTACCAAGGTCAGGCTGCGCCGCCACCAGTAACGTTGGCAGGAAAATCAATACCAGCGCGATGGCCGTGTTTTTCAGTGATGGCGGACAGACGTCGCGGTTGATAAAGCGTGCCACCATCAGTGGAACGGCGATTTTGGCAATTTCCGAGGGCTGGAAACGAACTACACCCAGATCCAGCCAGCGCTGTGCGCCTTTGGAGATGGCCCCAAAGGCATCTACCGCAACCAGCAAAATAATACAGAAGATGTAGAGATAGGGGGCCCAGCCTTCGTAGACGCGTGGTGGGATCTGCGCCATGACGACCATAATGACCAGCCCCATCGCGATCTGGCCAATCTTGCGCTCCATCATGCCGATGTCCTGGCCGCTGGCGCTCCAGATAACCAGAGCGCTGTAGACCAGCAGAGCCAGCAGGATCAGCAGCATGGCTGGGTCGATGTGGATTTTATCCCACAGCGATTTTTTATTTGGATTATCCGTCATGATTATTGGTCCTCCGCCGCAGCGGCCGCCGGGTTTTCAGCCGGCAGTTCGGTGTTGTTATCACCCAGCATGATGTGGTCGAGGATTTGGCGCATGATGGTGCCCACGGCTGGCCCTGCGCCACCGTTTTCCAGAATCATTGCCACCGCCACCTGCGGGTTATCATAAGGTGCAAATGCCGTCATGAGCTTATGGTCACGCAGTCGTTCGGCAATGCGGTGCGCGTTATAGGTTTCGTTGGCCTTCAGGCCGAAGACCTGCGCCGTACCGGATTTGGCGGCCACTTTATACGGCGCACCGGCGAAATACTTATGCGCGGTACCGTTCGGGCGGTTTGCCACCCCGTACATCCCGTCTTTGGCGATCTCCCAGAAGCCGGAGTGAATATCCCCCACTGGCGGTTCATGCGGCTGGATCCACGGCACTTTTTTGCCCTCTTCAACGGTACTTTGCAGCAGGTGCGGGACTTTCACCACGCCATCGTTGATGAGGATCATCATCGCTTTGTTCATCTGCAGCGGGGTTGCGGTCCAGTAACCCTGGCCGATACCCACCGGAATGGTATCACCCTGATACCACGGCTTCTTAAAGCGCTTTAGCTTCCACTCGCGGGTTGGCATGTTGCCGGAGCGTTCTTCGGCGAGATCGACCCCGGTGTAATGGCCGTAGCCAAATTTGCTCATCCAATCTGACAGGCGATCAATACCCATGTCGTACGCCACCTGATAGAAGAAGGTATCCGCAGACTCCTCTAGCGATTTCGTCACGTTCAGATGACCGTGGCCCCATTTTTTCCAGTCGCGATAGCGTTTCTCTGAACCCGGTAACTGCCACCAGCCCGGGTCAAACAGGCTGGTGTTGCGGTTGATGACACCCGCGCTCAACGCCGAGACGGCGACGTAAGGTTTCACCGTGGACGCCGGCGGATAGACCCCCTGCGTGGCGCGGTTGACCAGCGGCGTGTTCGGGTCATTAAGCAGGCCGGAGTAGTCCTTACTGGAAATTCCATCGACAAAGAGGTTAGGGTCGTAGCTTGGCATGGAGACCATCGCCAGTATGCCGCCGGTACGCGGATCGGTCACGACAACTGCCGCACGGCTGCCCGCCAGTAAGGTTTCAATATACTGCTGGAGTTTCAGGTCGAGCGTCAGGTAGACGTCATGCCCTGCCTGCGGCGGCACCTCTTTCAGCTGACGAATAACGCGGCCACGGTTGTTAACTTCCACCTCTTCATAGCCGGTCTGCCCGTGCAGGACATCTTCGTAATAGCGTTCAATTCCCAGCTTACCGATATCGTGCGTCGCGGCGTAGTTTGCCAGCTTGCCGTCTTTATCGAGACGCTCAACGTCTTTGTCGTTGATCTTGGAGACGTAGCCGATCACGTGCGTCAGCGCGGAACCGTAAGGGTAGTAGCGACGCTTGTAGCCTTTCACTTCCACACCGGGGAAACGGTACTGGTTGACCGCAAAGCGGGCGACCTGGACTTCCGTCAGGTTGGTTTTAACCGGAATGGAGGTAAAACGGTGAGAACGGGCGCGTTCTTTCTTGAAGGCAGCAATATCGTCATCGTTAAGATCGACAACGCTTCGCAATGCTTCCAGCGTATCCTGCACGTTGTCGACTTTTTCCGGCATCATCTCAATCTGGTAGATGGTGCGGTTTAAGGCCAGCGGGGTGCCGTTTCGGTCGTAAATAATGCCGCGGCTGGGGGCGATAGGCACCAGCTTGATGCGGTTTTCGTTTGAGCGCGTCTGGTAATCGGTATAGCGGACAATTTGCAGATTATAAAGGTTGGCGATCAGCACGCCGGTAAGCAGCAAAATCCCCGTAAAGGCGACCAGCGCCCGGCGCACAAACAGCGCGGACTCAGCCGTATAGTCGCGAAAAGAATTCTGTAGTTTCATCCGCTGCTTAATCTACCCTGGTCAGTCATTACTCGCGGTGATAGGGGTGGTTGGTAGTAATGCTCCACGCGCGGTACAGGCTTTCTGCCACCAGTACCCGAACGAGCGGGTGGGGAAGCGTCAGCGCGGAGAGAGACCAACTTTGTTCTGCCGCCGCTTTACAGGCAGGAGACAACCCTTCAGGCCCGCCAATCAACAGACTGACGTCACGACCATCCTGCTTCCAGCGCTCCAGTTCGTGCGCCAGCTGCGGCGTATCCCAGGGCTTGCCTGGAATATCGAGGGTCACGATGCGGTTTTTGCCTGCGGCAGCCAGCATCAGTTCTCCCTCTTTATCAAGAATGCGTTTAATATCCGCGTTCTTGCCGCGCTTTCCGGCGGGGATCTCCACCAGCTCGAACGGCATATCTTTAGGGAAACGACGCAGATATTCAGTAAAACCGGTTTGTACCCAGTCCGGCATTTTGGTGCCGACGGCGACCAGCTGCAACTTCACGCATTAACCCCAGAGTTTTTCCAGCTCATACAGGCGACGGCTCTCTTCCTGCATGACGTGGACAATCACATCGCCAAGATCGACAACCACCCAGTCAGCGGTTGCTTCACCTTCAACACCGAGCGGTAACAGCCCTGCTGCACGTGATTCCTGCACAACATGATCGGCAATTGAAACCACATGGCGAGTAGACGTACCGGTGCAGATGATCATGCAGTCGGTGATGCTGGATTTACCCTTAACGTCGATAGCGATGATGTCCTGACCTTTCAGGTCATCAATTTTGTCGATAACAAAATCCTGGAGTGCTTTACCCTGCAAGTTTTCCCCCTGGGTGAATGAGATTGTGCAACTATGAATTCGTAGCCAGACAGTATACCTGAACTGACGCCCCTGTCGGGACAAATGTCACCGGCCGGGCTTTTGAAGGCGGGTATCATCCCACCCTCCGCCGGAGATTGCATCGCCATTTTTGTAAAACAATTTCTGTAAAGCAATGAGCGGCGGGAAAGTCTGGCAGCGGAGGATAACAGTATGGCTTACTCTGTCAAGGCAGGATAATCAATAAGGCGCTTTTTGTGCGCCCGGATTATGCGTCTGCGCTTTTCTGATACAACCCGTGCGCGTGGATATAGTCCAGCACTGACGATGGCAGGAGATCGTCACAGGCTAAACCGTGCTGAAGCCGGTCGCGAATGATTGTCGCAGAAATATCAAACCACGGCGTCTCCGCCAGATAGATCTTCCCGGCAGGTAGATTATGCAGATCTTCCACATTGTCGGTCAGATGAGCCTCCAGCCACTGCTGATACTGCTCTTCACGCATGGTCAGCGGATAGCCCGGACGGCGGCAGACGAGGAGATGGCTGTTCTCCAGAATGGTTTCATACTGGTGCCAGGTGGGGAAGTTGAGCAGAGAATCCTGGCCGATGATAAAGGCCAGCGGTTTGTCCGGCCCCTGTTCGGCCCGCCACTCCTGTAGCGTTTGCGAGGTCCAGGACGGGGTGTCGCGACGGAGTTCACGCTCGTCCAGGCTGAAGAGCGGTTTATCCGCAATGGCCAGGGCGAGCATCTCTTTTCGCTGCTCGCTGGTGGCCTCAGGCTGAGGCCGATGTGGCGGAACGTTATTGGGCATGATAATCACGCGCTGAAGACCAATCAGATTCGCCAGAATTTCAACCGGTTTCAGATGACCGTAATGGACCGGGTCAAAGGTGCCACCGTACAGGGCCTGTAGAGAGTGCATGCTATCCATCGATAAATACATCTGCCAGCGCCTTGTGGCAGAGCAGCAGAGAAAGGCTTTCCAGCTCCGCCCAGACGGACTGGCCGTAATCTTGTTTTAACGTGAGCTCCGCGCGCATCAAAAGCTGTACCGCCTGGCGCAGCTGTTCATGGCTCAGACGATTAATGGCCTCGGTGGTCATCGCCCGACGGTTTTGCCAGATACGGTGTTTGTCGAACAACGAACGCAATGGCGTATGAGCAGACTGGCGCTTGAGCGTGATGAGCATCAGCAGTTCACGCTGCAGCGTACGCAGCAATATAACCGGTTCGCTACCCTCAAGGCGTAGCTGCTGCAAAATATGCAGGGCGCGCTTGCTCTTTGCCATCAGCAGCGCATCAACCCAGTGGAATGGCGTGAAGTGTGCAGCGTCGTTAACCGCCTGCTCCACGCGCGGCAGAGTCAGCTTGCCATCGGGCCAGAGGAGGGCGAGCCGGTCCAGCGCCTGAGCCAACGCCAGCAGGTTGCCTTCATAGCAGTAGCACAGCAGCTGATTCGCTGCGTCGTCCAGTTGCAGGTTATTCTGCTTCGCTCTTGCCGCCACCCATTTCGGCAGATGGGCCTGCTCAGGCGTCTGGCAGGTGACCAGCACGGCATGAGTGGCGAGTTGGGTAAACCACGCGGCGTTTTCCTGCGCTTTGGTGAGCTTGTTGCCACGTACGATTAACAGCAAATCGCTGTGCAACAGGCTGACCAGCGTCGCCAGTTGTTCATTGATGGCCGCGTTCGGACCATTCTCTGGCAGCAGGATCTGGATGGTCTGGCGTGATGCAAAGAGACTCATCGCCTGGCAAAGGGAGAAGAGGGCATTCCAGTCGGTATTGTTATCCAACTGGACGGTGTGGTGTTCATCAAAGCCCTGAGCGGCGGCGGCATGTCGCACGGCATCCAGGCTTTCCTGAAGCAAGAGCGGGTCGTTACCCAGTAACAGATACGCCGCGCGCAGCCCTTCATTGAGCTGCGCGCGGAGTTGTTCAGGATACAGCCTGATCATCAGTTACCCATGGAGGTAGAAACAGGAGGCGTGTTGGCATCCGGTTTGTCGATGATGTCAGAACCCTGTCTTGTCGTTGCGGCAATGCCTGGCAGCTTACGGATCAGCTGTTCTGCGGCCTTGTCGTACATTTCGTTAATGATAATCTGCTGCTCAGCATCTTTTGCCAGCGCCGTTTGCGGGTTATCAAAGAACGAGCGGTACACTTTGGTATTGATAGGGAAAATGTCTTTACCCGGGATCAATACTGCCGCGTTCACCGTCAGCACCATCTGATATTCCGCAGTACGTCCATCCTGGAAGATCGACGCGGTATCTTTAGCCAGCGATGAACTTAAGATACGTAATGACGGTACATCCTGGCGCAGGGTGCCTTTTTCGATCAGTTGAACATCGTTCAAACGCAGCTGGTTACGCACTGCCCGGCTGAGTGGACCATTCGGATCCCCTGAGTCGAAAATCATCGTTTTCATCTCAGCGGGCACCGCCGTGGTATTGCGCAGATGCCAGCCACACCCCGCGGTGACCAGCACCGCCAGAGATAAGAGTATTGTTGCCAGTTGTCGCACGTTTCCTCCCGCGCTTAGCCAACGACCAGATTCAGCAGTTTACCTGGTACGTAGATCACTTTACGTACGGTAACGCCCTCAAGATATTTCGCCACCAGATGTTCCTGGCCAGCACGCTCACGAACCTGTTCTTCGGTTGCATCAACGGCGACGGTAATTTTACCGCGTACTTTACCGTTGACCTGTACCACCACCAGCGTGGTGTTTTCCACCATGGCGGATTCATCAGCAACCGGCCACGGCGCGTTGTCGATATCGCCTTCGCCTTTCAGCTCCTGCCACAGGGTGAAGCTGACATGCGGGGTGAACGGGTTCAACATGCGCACGACGGCCAACAGTGCTTCACGCATTAAGGCACGATCCTGCTCGCCTTCCTGCGGTGCTTTCGCCAGCTTGTTCATCAGTTCCATAATAGCCGCAATTGCGGTATTGAAGGTCTGACGACGACCAATATCATCGGTCACTTTTGCAATCGTTTTATGAACATCACGACGCAGCGCCTGCTGATCTTCAGTCAGGGCAGCAACGTTCAGTGCTGGTGCGTCGCCCTGAGCGGTGTGTTCGTAAACCAGTTTCCAGACGCGTTTCAGGAAGCGGTTCGCCCCTTCAACACCGGACTCCTGCCACTCCAGGGTCATGTCTGCCGGAGAGGCAAACATCATGAACAGACGCACGGTATCCGCGCCGTAGCGCTCAACCATCACCTGCGGGTCGATGCCGTTGTTTTTGGACTTGGACATCTTGCTCATGCCGGTATACACCAGTTCATGACCTTCGGCGTCTTTCGCCTTCACGATACGGCCTTTCTCGTCGCGCTCAACAATCGCATCAACCGGAGAGACCCAGTTACGTTCGCCGTTCGCACCCACATAGTAGAACGCATCTGCCAGTACCATGCCCTGACACAGCAGCTGTTTCGCTGGCTCGTCAGAGTTCACCATGCCTGCGTCACGCATCAGCTTGTGGAAGAAGCGGAAGTAGAGCAGGTGCATGATGGCATGTTCAATACCACCGATGTAGATGTCTACCGGCAGCCAGTAGTTTGCCGCGTCGGAATCCAGCATCCCTTCCTGATACTGCGGGCAGGTGTAGCGGGCGTAGTACCAGGAAGACTCCATAAAGGTGTCAAAGGTGTCGGTTTCACGCAGCGCAGGCTGACCGTTAACGGTGGTTTTTGCCCACTCAGGATCGGCTTTGATCGGGCTGGTGATGCCATCCATGACCACATCTTCCGGCAGGATCACCGGGAGTTGATCTTCAGGGGTTGGCATCACGGTGCCGTCTTCCAGTGTGACCATCGGGATTGGCGCACCCCAGTAACGCTGACGGGAAACGCCCCAGTCGCGCAGGCGGTAGTTCACTTTACGCTCGCCCACGCCCAGCGATGCCAGTTTGTCGGCGATGGCGTTGAAACCCTCTTCGAAGCTCAGACCGCTGAACTCACCAGAGTTAAACAGCGTGCCTTTTTCCGTCAGCGCTTGCTCAGACAGGTCAGGTTCAGAGCCGTCAGCCGCCAGAATAACGGCTTTGATCGGCAGGTTGTATTTGGTGGCAAATTCATAGTCGCGCTGGTCGTGACCCGGAACAGCCATCACGGCACCGGTACCGTATTCCATCAGCACGAAGTTTGCTGCCCAGACCGGAATCGCTTCGCCAGTCAGTGGGTGCTTCGCATAGAAGCCCGTGGCAACGCCTTTCTTCTCCATGGTCGCCATGTCGGCTTCTGCCACTTTCGTGTTGCGGCATTCGTCGATGAAGGTAGCCAGCTCCGGGTTATTTTCGGCAGCTTTCTGCGCCAGCGGGTGACCTGCGGCCACGGCCAGATAGGTCGCGCCCATGAAGGTATCAGGACGGGTGGTGTAGACGGTCAGAGTCTGATCGTAGTTCTCAACGTTGAAGGTGATCTCCACGCCTTCAGAACGGCCGATCCAGTTGCGCTGCATGGTCTTAACGGTATCCGGCCAGTGGTCCAGCGTGTCCAGATCGTTCAGCAGTTCGTCAGCGTAAGCGGTGATTTTGATAAACCACTGTGGGATCTCTTTACGCTCAACTTTTGTGTCGCAGCGCCAGCAGCAGCCGTCGATAACCTGTTCGTTCGCGAGAACGGTCTGGTCGTTCGGGCACCAGTTAACTGCAGACGTCTTCTTATAGACCAGGCCTTTTTTGTACAGCTCGGTGAAGAACTTCTGTTCCCAGCGGTAGTATTCCGGGGTACAGGTCGCCAGCTCGCGGCTCCAGTCATAGCCAAAGCCCAGCATTTTGAGCTGGTTTTTCATGTACGCGATGTTGTCGTACGTCCACGGCGCTGGCGCCGTATTGTTTTTGACCGCCGCGCCTTCAGCTGGCAGACCGAATGCATCCCAGCCGATTGGCTGCAGCACGTTTTTGCCCAGCATACGCTGGTAGCGTGCAATCACATCACCGATGGTGTAGTTACGCACGTGGCCCATGTGTAGTCGACCAGAAGGATAGGGAAGCATCGACAGGCAGTAATACTTCTCTTTGCTCTCGTCTTCGGTTACTTCAAAGGTACGCTTCTCGTCCCAGTGTTGCTGGACTTTTGATTCTATCTCTTCCGGGCGGTATTGCTCTTGCATGGCAGCCAGTGGTCCTGTTTTCAATACAGCTACAAATGTAGCCAATGGATGTGGTATTTCAGATCCGCATAGCATAGCCCAAACGCCCGCGTCAAAACAGCCTTTCGCACAAATGCGCTTTGCAGGAATTTACCGGGTCTGTGGTTCACCTGACAAAGCGGCGATGAAATAAGGTCTATTATTAGAAATAGTTACTTACCCGGGAGGCAAAATGATGAACAAGGTTGCTCAATTTTACCGCGAACTGGTGGCAACACTGACGGAACGGCTGCGTAACGGCGAGCGAGATATCGACGCGCTGGTGGAACAGGCGCGTGCGCGCGTGACGCAAACGGGTGAGTTAACGCGAACCGAAGTGGAAGAGGTGACGCGCGCCGTGCGTCGTGACCTCGAAGAGTTCGCGCGCAGTTACCAGGAGAGCCAGGACGAGGTGACCGACAGCGTATTTATGCGGGTGATCAAGGAGAGCCTCTGGCAGGAGCTGGCGGATATTACCGATAAAACACAGCTGGAGTGGCGTGAAGTCTTTCAGGATCTGAATCATCACGGCGTGTATCACAGCGGCGAAGTGGTGGGGCTGGGAAATCTGGTCTGTGAGAAATGCCATCACCATATTGCCGTTTATACGCCGGAGGTGCTGTCCCTGTGTCCGAAGTGCGGGCACGATCAATTCCAGCGTCGGCCGTTTGAGCCCTAGGTAAAAGCAAAACTGTTTGCGCCCTCTCCCTGTGGGAGAGGGCTGGGGTGAGGGCATCAAGCCGCAAAAGGTAAAAGCAAAACGGCAACCACGTTGCCGTTTTTAGTGTTTGCTCCCTCTCCCCGTGGGAGAGGGTTGGGGTGAGGGCATCAGGCCGCACTATAGTATGCGAGCCTCTCCGCCAGCAAATCCACAAACGCCTGCCGATCGATATCCACCATTAGCGTGGTATTCGGTTTATTGCCCGTCAGCGAATAGTAATCCACCACCGTCATCCCCTGGGTGTATTTCCCCTGGGTCTCCACACCAACCCAGCGCTCTACCGTGGTAAACATCTCAGGCTTCAGCAGCCAGGCAATGGTGCACGGGTCATGCAGCGGCGCGCCATGGAAGCCCCATTTCTCGGCTTTGTGATATTCCATAAAGAAGTCGAGCAGCTCGGCCACGGTCGTGGCAACCGGGTTGCCAATCGCACGAAAACGCTCGATGTCATTCGCCATAATCTGCGCCCGGTGGGTAACATCCAGTCCGGCCATCACAATCGGCAAGCCCGACTGGAAGACGATCTCCGCCGCTTCCGGGTCAACAAAGATGTTGAACTCCGCCGCAGGCGTCCAGTTACCCAGCCCCATGGCTCCGCCCATAATCACGATACGGGCAATTTTACTGTGCAGTTCAGGATGGCTGTTCAGCAGCAGCGCAACGTTGGTTTGCGGGCCCGTTGCTACCAGCGTGACGGGTTCAGCACTCTCGCGTAGTACCTTTGCCATCAGCTCCACGGCGGTACAGGATTGCCGGGCGAAACCCGGTTCCGGCAGCGCCGGGCCGTCCAGGCCGCTTTCTCCGTGTACGTTGTCGGCAATGATCAGTTCACGCATCAGCGGTTTGACCGCGCCACCGGCCACAGGAATATCGGGGCGCTTTAGCAAGGTCAGCATACGCAGGACGTTGCGCAGGGTTTTATCCGGCGTCTGGTTGCCGGCAGATGAGGTGACAGCTTTGACTTCAAGTTCAGGGGAGGCAAGTGCAAGGACGAGGGCAATCGCGTCATCATGACCCGGATCGCAATCGAGAATAATAGGCTGTGCCATAGCGTTCTCCATACGTAGCGTTATTTTGTGACAAGGTTAACGCTGCAATGTGACGCCGACGAGAAGCAGAGATTGAAAGCGTGAGACAGTGCGCAATCCGAAGATTGCGCACTGAGAAGATTAATGCAGGATTTTAGCCAGGAAGTCTTTAGCGCGTTCGGATTTCGGGTTGGCGAAGAACTCTTCTTTCGGCGAGTCTTCAACGATCTTGCCTTCATCCATAAAGATCACGCGGTTTGCCACTTTGCGGGCGAAGCCCATTTCGTGGGTCACCACCATCATGGTCATCCCTTCGTGGGCCAGTTCAACCATGACGTCCAGCACTTCGTTGATCATTTCGGGATCGAGTGCGGAGGTCGGTTCGTCGAACAGCATTGCCACCGGATCCATACACAGTGCGCGAGCAATCGCCACACGCTGCTGTTGGCCGCCGGAAAGCTGTGCCGGGAACTTATCGGCGTGCGCAGAAAGCCCCACGCGATCCAGAAGCTTCAGCCCTTTCTCACGCGCCGCTTTTTTGTCACGCTTAAGCACTTTCACCTGCGCCAGCGTCAGGTTCTCGATGATGGAGAGGTGAGGGAACAGTTCAAAATGCTGGAACACCATCCCCACGTGGGAGCGAAGCTGGGCAAGGTTGGTTTTCTTGTCGTTCACTTTGGTGCCGTTAACAACAATTTCACCCTGCTGCACAGGCTCCAGACCATTAACCGTTTTGATCAGCGTCGATTTACCGGAACCGGACGGCCCGCACACTACCACCACATCACCTTTTTTGACTTCGGTGGAGCAGTCGGTCAGCACCTGAAAGTGCCCATACCATTTAGAAACATTTTTCAGGGAAATCATTATACCGTCCTTTTCTTCAGCCAACTGACCAACAGCGACGCGCTTAAACTAATCACAAAATAGACCGCACCTGCGAAGAGCACCATCTCAACCTGCGTACCATCGCGCTCACCGATGGTGGACGCGGTACGGAAGAAGTCTGCCAGGCTCAGGACATATACCAGAGAGGTATCCTGGAACAGCACGATGCCCTGGGTCAGCAGGAGGGGAACCATGGCGCGAAACGCCTGAGGCAGAATAATGAGCTGCATGGACTGCCAGTGGGTCATCCCCAGCGCCAGCGCCGCGCTGGACTGCCCGCGTGAGATACTCTGTATGCCCGCACGGATGATCTCGGAATAGTAAGCGGCCTCAAACATGGAGAACGCAACCATCGCGGAAATCAGGCGGATATCGGTTTTCGGTGACAGTCCCAGAACGTTTTGCAGGAATCCGGGAACAATCAGGTAAAACCACAGCAGCACCATTACCAGCGGAATAGAACGGAAAACGTTAACGTAGGCAGTGGCAAACCAGGCGAGTGGTTTGAAGCTCGACAGGCGCATTACCGCCAGCAGGGTGCCCCAGACGATACCGACGATGATGGCGATCGCCGTGATTTTTAAGGTGATCACCAGGCCATCCAGCAAGTACGGCATGGAAGGAACAATGGAACTCCAGTCAAATTCGTACATTATTTGCCCCCCAGATTGCCCGGCAGGCGAATTTTGCGTTCAACCAGGTTCATCACCAGCATGATGAAAGCGTTAATCAGAACATACGCGAGCGTAATTGCCGTGAAGGATTCCCACGCGTGGGCGGAATAATCCAGCAGTTTACCCGCCTGTGCCGCCATATCGACCAGACCGATCGTGGAGGCGATGGCCGAGTTTTTGACCAGGTTCATCATCTCTGAGGTCATCGGTGGAACAATGACGCGGTAGGCGTTAGGCAGCAGGACGTAGCGGTAGGTTTGCGGCAGCGTTAACCCCATCGCCAGACCCGCGTTCTTTTGTCCACGCGGCAGCGACTGAATAGCGGCGCGTACCTGCTCGCACACGCGTGCGGCGGTAAACAGCCCCAGACACATCATCGAGGAGACAAAGAACTGTACGTTAGGATCCAGTTCCGACTTGAACCACATGCCAATATTTTCCGGCAGCAGTTCAGGAACGACCAGATACCAGGTAAAGAACTGCACGATCAGCGGAACGTTACGGAACAGTTCCACATACAGCGTGCCGATAGAAGAGAGAAAACGGTTAGGGACGGTGCGCAGAATACCGAACAGTGAACCGACAAGGAACGCAATAATCCACGCCGTTATCGATAACGCAACGGTAACCTGAAAGCCGCTCCACAGCCAGCCAAGATAGGTTGTGTTGCCGAACGGGGCTTGTTGCAGAAATATGCCCCAGTTCCAGTCTATTGACATAATAAACTCCAGAAAAAAAAGGGTAGCAGCGCTACCCTCGAAGATTGGTGAGAAGCTCATTTTTCGCGCTGAGTGGGGAACGACCACTCAACGTATAGTCTGTCCATGCTTCCCGACAATCGAGAGGGCAGGAGATCCCGCCCCTGTAGTTCTAATTAGTTAAGAGCCTTGTCATTTGGTGATTTGAACAGTGCTTTCATGTCGTCAGACAGTTCAAAGTTCATGTTGAGATTTTTGGGTGGAATTGGGTTCTTGAACCATTTGTCGAACCATTTTTCCGCTTCCCCGGACGTTTGCACCTGGGCGATGGTGTCATCGATCAGCTTCTTAAACTGCGGATCGTCTTTACGCAGCATACAGCCGTAGGCTTCTTTCGACTGGGGGGTACCAACGATATCCCAGTTGTCCGGTTTCTTCGCTTTTGCACGTTCGCCAGCCAGCAGAGCATCATCCATCATAAACGCGACGGCACGGCCACTTTCCAGCGTACGGAAGGAGTCACCATGGTCTTTCGCGCTGATGATGCGCATATCCATTTTCTTCTCGTCGTTCAGCTTGTGCAGCAGCACTTCTGAGGTTGTCCCGGAGGTCACAACAACGGCTTTGCCTTTCAGGTCAGCAAAATCTTTGATGTCGCCGCCTTTTTTGGTCAGCAGACGGGTCCCCACCACAAAGATGGTGTCGGAGAAGGCGGCCTGTTTCTGACGCTCCAGGTTGTTGGTGGTTGAGCCACACTCAAAATCGAAGGTGCCGTTTTGCAGCAGTGGGATACGGTTCTGCGAGGTGATTGGAATCAGTTTTACCTGCAGGTCGGGTTTGTTCAGCTTTTTCTTCACGGCCTCAACGATGGCGTTAGAGTAGTCCTGTGAATAGCCCACGACTTTTTGCGTGTTGTCGTAGTAAGAGAACGGGACAGAAGATTCACGGTGGCCGACCACGATCACGCCGTTTTTGGCAATCTTGTCGAGAGTGCTGCCGGCTGCCGGCGCGTCTTCAGCGTGAACGACGCCTGCGGACATCCCCATTACCAGCATTGCTGTGGCCAGTTTACGTAATTGCATACCCAACTCCTTTCTTATCAGCGTCAGTGACGCATTGATACCCATTGTGATGTTGTTATATCTCGCGCTATGCGAGTGCAGTGTTATGCAAGCTTGTTAACATTTAGTCTGGCTTAATGTAAAGATTTTGCTGCGTTATTGTTTATTTTTGCGAAGCGCGCCGCACCATTCCGAGGCAGAAATCTCTCGTTGCACCGTTTCGGTGCTACCGGCGATCTATGCTGGTGCGACAAGGTTGCACACGAAGCCAAACTGCGTTTACCTGAATAAACAAAGCAATAGGCGTGCCAGAATTGAAATTTGGGAGGGAACTGTCGGGTGGCGGCTACGCCTTACCCGACCGACGAAGCAAATGTAGGCCGGGTAAGCGTCAGCGCCACCCGGCAACAGAAGGTAAGATTAGCGACGACGCTGACGAAGGCTCATCAGCACAGCCCCAAAGCCAAACAGGGCGGTCAGGATCCACAGCGGCCAGTTGCCGGTGCGGGCATATGGCGTCAGGCCGCTTGTCGGCGTGACTTTAGCCGTCAACACGTCGCGCGTAAACTGCGGGATCATGGCCTGAATTTCTCCCCGCGGTCCAATCACGGCGGTGATGCCATTGTTGGTGCTGCGCAACAGCGGACGCGCCAGCTCCAGTGAACGCATCCGCGCCATCTGGAAGTGCTGCCACGGACCAATCGACTTACCGAACCAGGCATCATTAGAGATAGTCAGCAGGAAGTCCGTATCCGGACGGAAGTTGTCGCGCACCTGTTCACCGAGGATGATCTCGTAGCAAATGGCCGCCGTCAGGGCAAAGCCGTGTGCATGCAGCTGCGGCTGCACATACGGACCCCGACTGAAGGAGGACATTGGCAGGTCAAAGAACGGTGCCAGCGGACGCAGTATCGATTCCAGCGGAACAAACTCGCCAAACGGAACAAGGTGATTCTTGTTATACCGGTCAGTCGAGGTGTAGCTGTAGTCGCTGTCTTTGCCGAGCGTAATGATGGTGTTGTAGGTATCGTAGCGGTTCTGCTGATTCAGACGCGCATCCACAATCCCGGTGATCAGCGTACTGCCGCGCGCGCGCAGCAGATCGTTCATCATGTTGAGAAACGGCTGCTGGTTAATTTCCAGATCCGGAATGGCAGATTCAGGCCAGATGATCAGCTGTGATTTACCCATCACCTCTTCAGTGGCGTTGGCGTAAATTTTCAGCGTGTTCAGCAACTCTTTTTCATCCCACTTCATCGCCTGCGGAATATTTCCCTGCACCATCGATACCTGTGTGGCGCGCTCTGGCACCAGGGTATACCACTGGATATAACGCAGCGGGAAGGGCAGAGCGAAAAGAACCAGCGCCACCACCAGTGGTTTCCAGTTACGCGTGACCAGCGCCAGCACCAGCAGGCCGCTCACCACCATCAGCAGGAAGTTAATGGCTTCAACGCCCATTACTGGCGCCAGACCTTTCAGCGGGCCGTCAATCTGGCTGTAGCCAAACTGCAGCCACGGGAAGCCGGTCAGCACCCAGCCGCGCAGAAACTCGGTGATCTGCCAGACCACGGGAGCCGCAATGGCAACGCGCAGCCAGCTGGTTTTAGGCCACAGGCGGGAGAGAATGCCCGCAAACAGACCGGTGTAGAGCGAGAGATAGGCGGCCAGCAGAACCACAAGGAAGACGTTAACCGGCCCCGGCATACCCCCAAACTGGGCGATGCTGACGTAGACCCAGTTGATGCCGGATCCAAACAGCCCCAGCCCCCAGAAGTAGCCAATGGCTGCAGCCTGAACGGGACGACGATTCAGGGTTAACCCCTGTAACCCCATCAGGGAGAGAATGGCTGCAGGCCAGATATCGTAAGGAGAAAAAGCCAGCGTACCGCTGGCTCCGAGTAACAGCGCCAGCAGCAAACGGACGCGCTGGCGTTCAAGCAGTGGGGCAAATGCCATTTACATTAATCTTCCAGTTTTGGCACCGGTGAGTCGTCCGGCGTTCTGACATGAACCTGTATAATACGTCGACTGTCGGCCATCGCCACTTTGAACTGGTAACCATCGATGTCAACGGTTTCGCCGCGGGCAGGAAGATGACCAAAGGCCTGCATCACCAGCCCACCAATGGTATCCACCTCTTCATCGCTGAAGTGGGTGCCGAAGGCGTCGTTGAAATCCTCAATGGAGGCCAGAGCGCGAACGGTCCACGTATGGCGGCTAAGCTGACGGAAGTCGATATCTTCTTCTTCGTCATACTCGTCTTCGATCTCGCCCACGATCAGCTCAAGAATATCCTCGATCGTGACAAGGCCTGACACGCCGCCAAATTCATCAATCACAATCGCCATGTGGTAACGCTGGGAGCGAAACTCTTTCAGCATCCGATCCACACGTTTACTTTCCGGCACAACCACGGCCTGGCGTAACACTTTTTCCATGCTGAAGGCTTCGGCATCGCTGCGCATAAACGGCAGCAGATCTTTGGCCATCAAAATCCCTTCGATGTGATCTTTGTCTTCGCTGATGACCGGGAAACGGGAGTGAGCGGATTCGATAATCACATCGAGGCATTCATCGAGGCTCTGGTTACGTTTCAGGGTAATCATTTGCGAGCGGGGGATCATGATATCGCGAACGCGCTGGTCGGCGATGTCCATTACCCCTTCGAGCATTTCGCGCGTATCTTCGTCGATAAGATCGTTTTGCCCGGAATCACGAATCAGCTCCAGCAGTTCATCACGGTTTTTGGGCTCACCATGGAAAAGCTGGCTCAGAATGAGGGAGAAAAATCCCTTTTTACTGTTTGTCGTGTCGCTACTGTGTGAATTGTCGTCGCTCATGGCGTTTGTTAAGGGTTCTCTCGTCAGTTCAATGTTTACCGCCGCGCTATTTCCTTACGCGGCGGCATGTTAGTCAGTCGGTTGTCTGACTATTCTTTCTCGGCAATGTACGGATCCTCATAGCCCAGAGCAAGCATTATCTCTGTCTCAAGGGACTCCATCTCTTCCGCTTCGTCATCTTCAATATGATCGTAGCCCAGCAGGTGCAGGCTTCCATGGACGACCATATGCGCCCAGTGGGCCTCGAGCGGCTTTTGCTGCTCTTTGGCTTCCTGTTCCACCACCTGACGGCAGATGATCAGATCGCCGAGCAGCGGCATTTCAATACCCGGTGGGGCTTCGAACGGGAAAGAGAGCACGTTGGTTGGCTTATCTTTCCCGCGGTAGGTCAGGTTAAGCTCATGGCTTTCTGCTTCATCCACCAGGCGAATCGTGACTTCTGACTCTTCCTGAAACTGGGGGATAACAGCATCCAGCCATTTCTGAAACTGCGCCTCTTCTGGCATGCCGGAATTATCTTCACAGGCCAGCTGTAAATCGAGGATCACCTGACTCATTTCTGTTCTTGCTCCTGCGCTTCGCGCTTACGTTCTGCGGCCAGTTCGGCCTTACGCTTCTGATCGGCCTCTTCCCAGGCTTCATAGGCGTTAACGATACGCGCGACCACCGGGTGGCGTACCACGTCTTCACTGTGGAAGAAGTTAAAGCTGATTTCGTCCACCTCAGCCAGCACTTCGATGGCGTGGCGCAGGCCCGATTTGGTGCTGCGCGGCAGGTCAATCTGGGTGACGTCACCGGTGATAACCGCTTTCGAATTGAAGCCGATACGCGTCAGGAACATCTTCATCTGTTCGATGGTGGTGTTCTGGCTCTCATCCAGAATAATGAACGCATCGTTAAGGGTACGGCCACGCATGTAGGCCAGCGGGGCGACTTCAATCACGTTACGCTCAATAAGCTTCTCAACTTTCTCAAAGCCCAGCATTTCGAACAGCGCGTCGTACAGTGGGCGCAGATAAGGATCCACCTTCTGACTCAGGTCCCCCGGCAGGAAGCCGAGTTTTTCACCCGCTTCAACCGCCGGGCGGGTCAGCAGAATACGGCGGATCTCCTGGCGCTCCAGCGCATCAACCGCAGCGGCGACGGCCAGATAGGTTTTACCTGTACCCGCCGGACCTACGCCGAAGGTGATGTCATGGTCGAGAATGTTGGCAATGTACTGCGCCTGGTTCGGTGTACGCGGCTTAATGACGCCACGTTTGGTCTTGATATTGATGGCTTTGCCATAGTCCGGCACGCTTTCTGCGCTCTGCTCAAGCACGCGCGCCTCTTTAATGGCGAGGTGAATTTGTTCCGGTTCGATATCCTGAATTTCGCCACGCATCGGGGCGGTATCAACATACAGGTTACGCAGGATGTCCGCAGCCGCATTGACGCAGATAGGGCGTCCGGTGAGTTTGAAATGATTATCGCGACGATTGATTTCGATACCCAGACGTCGCTCCAGTTGTTTGATGTTGTCATCAAACGGCCCGCACAGGCTCAGCAGGCGAGCGTTGTCTGCGGGCGTTAGGCTAATTTCAAGCGTGTCTATGTTCAAACTGTTCCTCTTTGATTGGTTAACTGGCCCGGCGCCCTCAGGCGTAATAAAACGGCCATTACCGAAATTATTCACGCCATGGAAAAAAGGCGCAAGCGTTGCGGAAGATATTGGGGACGTTGAGAGGAAATACAAGGCCTGCCGGGAAGGCAGGCCTGAAGGATTATGGCTGGTAAACCCGAACGCCAGAATCGTTTTCTTTACGCGTGCGGGAAATGACGGATTCAGGAGATTGCGCAATGCGCAGCCCCATCTCATCTTCGGTGCGCACCAATTTTCCGCGCAGCGAGTTGGTCAGCACTTCCACAATCTCGACGTCCACAAATTTACCGATCATGTCCGGGGTGCCTTCGAAATTCACCACGCGGTTGTTTTCGGTACGGCCTGAGAGTTCCATGATGCTCTTACGGGAGGTGCCTTCCACCAGAATACGCTGCACGGTGCCGAGCATGCGGCGGCTCCAGGCGTTGGCCTGCTGGTTGATACGCTCCTGCAGAATATACAGACGCTGTTTTTTCTCTTCTTCCGGGACATCGTCAACCATATCGGCCGCCGGTGTGCCAGGGCGCGCAGAGAAGATGAAGCTGTAGCTGACGTCAAAATTCACTTCGCCGATGAGCTTCATGGTGCGTTCGAAGTCGTCAGCGGTTTCACCTGGGAAGCCAACGATAAAGTCGGAACTTATCTGGATATCCGGACGCGCTTCACGCAGCTTACGAATGGTGGATTTGTACTCCAGCACCGTATGCGGACGCCCCATCAGGTTCAGCACGCGGTCAGAGCCGCACTGAATCGGCAAATGCAGGAAGCTCACCAGCTCCGGCGTATCGCGGTAAACGTCGATAATATCGTCGGTGAATTCCATTGGATGGCTGGTGGTAAAGCGAATACGGTCGATACCGTCAATCGCAGCCACCAGGCGCAGTAGTTCAGCAAAGCTGCCGGTGGTGCCGTCGTAGTTCTCACCACGCCAGGCGTTCACGTTCTGACCCAGCAGGTTCACCTCGCGTACGCCCTGTGCGGCAAGCTGTGCGATTTCAAACAGAATATCGTCTGCCGGGCGGCTCACTTCCTCACCACGGGTATAAGGCACCACGCAATAAGTGCAGTATTTGTTGCAGCCTTCCATGATTGAGACGAACGCGGTCGGGCCATCCGCACGCGGCTCGGGCAGACGGTCAAATTTTTCGATCTCCGGGAAGCTGACATCAACGACCGGGCTACGATCGCCGCGCACCTTGTTGATCATTTCCGGCAGGCGGTGCAGGGTCTGGGGGCCAAAGACAATATCCACATAGGGGGCTCTCTGACGAATCAGCTTACCTTCCTGCGACGCGACGCATCCACCCACACCGATGATCAGGTCCGGATTTTTTCGTTTGAGAAGTTTCCAGCGACCTAAAACGTGAAAAACTTTTTCCTGCGCTTTTTCACGAATTGAGCAGGTATTCAGCAGCAGCACATCGGCTTCTTTCGCATTTTCAGTCAGCTGGTATCCGTGGGTGGTATCCAGCAGATCGGCCATCTTGGATGAATCGTATTCGTTCATCTGACAGCCCCAGGTTTTTATATGGAGTTTTTTAGTCATCGACTTGCTCAGCTCAGGATTGCAAGCCGTGTATTGTAAT
Source organism: Enterobacter sp. A8 (assembly GCF_004296595.1). Lineage (NCBI taxonomy): Bacteria > Pseudomonadati > Pseudomonadota > Gammaproteobacteria > Enterobacterales > Enterobacteriaceae > Enterobacter > Enterobacter sp. A8. The sequence continues at coordinate 348,469 of NZ_SCMF01000002.1, read as the reverse complement.
GCTTTGGTGGGGTTGTGACCAGTATGAAGGTTATGCGTCTCAGGACCGCAAAAATCCGGTAAACTTAAGGGATTCTCCAATAAGGAAAAGTGACCATGACACTCCAACACACCGAAATTGCCGTTGTCGGCGGCGGTATGGTCGGCGGCGCGCTGGCGCTGGGGCTGGCGCAGCAGGGATTTGAGGTAACGGTTATTGAGCAGGCGGCACCTGCTGAGTTTGACCCGACGGCAAAGCCGGATGTCCGCATTTCCGCCATCAGCGCGGCCTCTGTTGATTTGCTTCGCGGGCTGGGCGTCTGGGAGGCGGTGCTCGATATGCGGGCTCACCCTTACAGTCGCCTTGAAACCTGGGAATGGGAAAATGCCCACGTCGCGTTTGATGCCGCCGAGCTGAAGCTGCCGCGTCTGGGCTATATGGTGGAAAACAACGTCCTCCAGCGGGCGCTCTGGCAGGCGCTGGAGGCGCATCCGAAGGTGACGCTGCGTGTTCCTGCGTCGCTGAAGGCGCTGCATCCTCACAATAGCGGCTACACGCTGACGCTCGACAGCGGCGATGAACTGGCCGTGAAGCTGGTCATTGGGGCTGACGGTGCTCACTCGCAGGTCAGACAGATGGCGGGCATCGGTGTTCATGCCTGGCAGTATGAGCAGTCCTGTATGCTGATCACCGTTCAGTGTGAAAATGCGCCGCGAGAGAGTACCTGGCAGCACTTTACCCCGAATGGTCCGCATGCCTTTTTACCGCTGTTCGATAACTGGGCATCGCTGGTGTGGTACGACAAACCGGCGCGCATTCGCCAGCTACAGGGGCTGTCAATGGAGCAGTTGCAGCGTGAAATTCTGCAACACTTCCCGGTCCGTCTGGGACATATCACGCCGGTTGCCGCAGGGGCGTTTCCTCTTACACGTCGCCATGCGCTGCAGTATGCCCGTGAAGGGCTGGCGCTGGTGGGCGATGCGGCGCACACCATTCATCCCCTGGCGGGGCAGGGCGTGAACCTCGGGTATCGTGACGTTGACGCTTTACTGGATGTGCTGGGCAATGCACGCGCGCATGCTGAAGCCTGGTCAAGCCATCATGTACTCAAGCGCTACCAGACGCGACGTATGGCGGATAACTTCATCATGCAGTCGGGGATGGATCTGTTCTATGCCGGTTTCAGCAATGATCTGGCCCCGGTGCGTATTCTGCGAAACATTGGATTGATGGCGGCGGAACGCGCCGGCGGCTTGAAGCGTCAGGCGCTTAAATACGCCCTGGGACTCTAATCCTTTTACCCTCTCCCCGTGGGAGAGGGCCAGGGTGAGGGCATCAGGCCGCACAATTCTGTACAAAAACAAAAAAGCCCGCAGAGCGGGCTTATTTGTTTTAAGTGGCTGGGGTGCAGGGATTCGAACCCCGGAATGCTGGTATCAGAAACCAGAGCCTTACCGCTTGGCGACACCCCAATTGCGTTAAACGTACTGCTTAACGACTTTTAAATTGGCTGGGGTACGAGGATTCGAACCTCGGAATGCCGGAATCAGAATCCGGTGCCTTACCGCTTGGCGATACCCCAACAATTTTTTATTACCGAAATAGATCGATAATCTTAATATGGTGGCTACGACGGGATTCGAACCTGTGACCCCATCATTATGAGTGATGTGCTCTAACCAACTGAGCTACGTAGCCAGTACTGCGTTCTTCGATGGCTGGGGTACCTGGATTCGAACCAGGGAATGCCGGTATCAAAAACCGGTGCCTTACCGCTTGGCGATACCCCAATACCGCGGAGAACCGCATGATCGAAGAAATATGGCTGGGGTACCTGGATTCGAACCAGGGAATGCCGGTATCAAAAACCGGTGCCTTACCGCTTGGCGATACCCCATCCGTGCAACGCTTACCTGGGAATGGTGCGGGAGGCGAGACTTGAACTCGCACACCTTGCGGCGCCAGAACCTAAATCTGGTGCGTCTACCAATTTCGCCACTCCCGCAAAAAAGATGGTGGCTACGACGGGATTCGAACCTGTGACCCCATCATTATGAGTGATGTGCTCTAACCAACTGAGCTACGTAGCCATCTTTTTTTCGCGTTACCTTATCGGCGTTGCGGGGCGCATTATGCGTATAGACCCTTGCAGCGTCAACACCTTTTTCAACGAAAATGGCCGGAATGTGACTGTTTGGTTAGGTTGCGAACAGCGTGACCGAATATTCGGCAATTATTGGTTATTAATCGATTTTAGACGGTGAAATGTAAGGCAAATAAAAACAGGCCCCGCAGGGCCTGATGTTCAAATACGTGTTTATTTATAGGCAGACTGGTGAACGCCTACCGCACGTCCTGATGGATCGTTCATCGCTTTGAAAGATTCATCCCATTCAATGGCTTTCGCTGAAGAGCAGGCCACTGAAGGACCGCCTGGCACACACTCAGCAGCACTCGGTACCGGGAACAACTCTTCGAAGATCTCACGGTACAGATACGCTTCTTTAGAGCCTGGCGTGTTGTACGGGAAGCGGAAGCTTGCTGTTTCCAGTTGTTGGTCTGAAACCTGTTTCGCCGCCACCTCTTTCAGGGTGTCGATCCAGCTGTAGCCAACGCCATCCGAGAACTGCTCTTTCTGACGCCATGCCACGCTCGCCGGCAGGTAGGATTCAAAACATTCACGCAGGATATGTTTTTCCATTTTACCGTTGCCGCACATTTTGTCCTGCGGGTTAATGCGCATGGCCACGTCGAGGAATTTTTTATCCAGGAACGGAACGCGCGCTTCAACACCCCATGCGGACATCGCTTTGTTAGCACGTGCGCAGTCAAACATGTGCAGCGCCTGCAGTTTACGTACGGTCTCTTCATGCAGCTCTTTCGCGTTCGGCGCCTTATGGAAGTACAGGTAACCGCCAAACACTTCATCAGAACCTTCACCTGACAACACCATCTTGATGCCCATTGCTTTAATCTTACGGGACATCAGATACATAGGGGTGGATGCACGAATGGTCGTCACATCATAGGTTTCAATGTGATAGATCACGTCGCGGATCGCATCCAGACCTTCCTGCACGGTGAAATGAATTTCATGGTGCACGGTGCCGAGGTGGTTCGCCACGTCCTGCGCGGCTTTCAGATCCGGTGCACCTTCCAGCCCGACGGCAAAGGAGTGCAGCTGTGGCCACCAGGCTTCTGAACGCTCTTGATCTTCAACACGACGCGCCGCAAATTTCTTGGTGATGGCTGAAATAACGGAGGAGTCCAGCCCGCCGGAGAGCAGCACACCGTAAGGCACGTCTGACATCAGGTGGCTTTTAACGGAATCTTCCAGCGCCTGACGCAGCTCGGCTTTGTCAGTCACGTTGTCTTTTACCGCATCATAGTCAAACCAGTCGCGCTGGTAGTACTGACGGATTTCGCCATCTTTGCTCCACAGGTAACTACCTGCCGGGAACTCTTTAATGGTGCGGCATACCGGCACCAGCGCTTTCATTTCAGACGCAACATAGAAGTTGCCGTGTTCATCATGGCCCATATACAGCGGAATGATACCAATGTGGTCGCGGCCGATCAGATAAGCGTCTTTTTCGCTGTCGTACAGGGCGAATGCAAACATACCCTGCAGGTCGTCCAGGAACTCAGGGCCTTTCTCCTGATACAGCGCCAGAATGACTTCACAGTCAGAGCCGGTCTGGAAGGCGTAACGATCGCCATATTCGGCACGCAGCGCCTGATGGTTATAAATTTCACCGTTTACAGCCAGCGCGTGTGTTTTTTTCTCGTTATACAGCGGCTGTGCACCGGCGTTGACGTCTACAATCGACAGACGTTCGTGAGCCAGAATTGCTTTGTCACTGGCGTAAATACCGGACCAGTCCGGGCCGCGATGGCGCATCAGGCGGGACAGCTCGAGTGCTTTTTTACGCAGTTCGCCCGCGTCAGTTTTAATATCCAGTACGCCAAAAATTGAACACATAACCTTCTCCGTTAACCCTGTTGCTTTGTAATGTTGCTTGCTTATGAAAATGCCGCAAAGGAGAAGAGCGCGCAAGGGTTTTACCGGGTTAAACGAAAATAGTGCAATGGTGATTGCGGAATGTTGAAAAAAGAGTATGTCATGAACAGTTTTATTGATGATTATGCAATGAATTGGCGTTTTTGTTAGATATGATTTTATTGGACGGGGCTATAAATGAAAAACCACGCCCTGAGGCGTGGTTGGGAATCAGATAATGTCAATCTCGTCGACGGAGGGGTAGATCCAGCTCGGCCGGAACGGCATCGAATCAATGTCATCAAGTTGAGAGACACCGGAGAGCACCAGAATGGTCTCCAGACCCGCCTGGAAACCGGCCAGAATATCGGTGCGCAGGTTATCACCGACAATCACCGTCTCTTCAGAGTGGGCCTGCATCGTGTTCAGCGCGGCACGAATGATCCACGGGCTCGGTTTACCGACCACAAACGGCTTACGACCGGAGATTTTTTCGATACCGGCGCACAGTGCGCCGCAGGCCGGATAGAAACCACGGCCGTGCGTATCGGGGTTGGTGGCGATAAAACGCGCGCCGCTGGCGACAAAGTAGGCGGCCTTATGCATCATCTCCCAGTTAAACGAGCGCGTTTCGCCGACGATCACAAAGTCCGGGTTCACATCGGTAATGGTAAAGCCTGCTTTATACAGCTCGTGGATCAGCGCACCTTCACCGACCACGTAGGCTTTTTTCCCTTCCTGACGCTTCAAAAAATCTGCCGTCGCCATTGCGGAGGTATAAAACACGCTGTCCGGTACGTTGATGCCCGCAGTGGCAAAACGGTTCGCCAGATCCTGACCGGTTTGGGAAGGGTAGTTCGTGAGAAGAACCAGCGGCATTCCTTTGTCGATGATGCGGTATAGAAACTCCGCAGCACCTGGCACGGCGACGTTGTCGTGCATCAGCACGCCGTCAATATCACAAATTACATTCTTAATGGTCATGAACAATCCGACATCAAAAAAAGAAGGCGTTACTATAAGTCCCGATTAGCTTTCCAGCAAATGCTGCAACAGGATCCCGTTGAGCATGGCGCGTTTGACCAGCGCAAACGCGCCAATCGCAGAGCGGTGATCCAGCGTCGAACGCACGACCGGTAAATTCTGACGAAACGCTTTCAACGCCTGGGTGTTAATGCAGCCTTCAATCGCGGGCAGTAACACTTTTTCCGCCTCGACGATTTCACCTGCAATCACCACTTTTTGTGGATTAAAAAGGTTGATGGCAATGGCAATGGTTTTGCCGAGGTGGCGCCCGACCTGTTCGATCACTTCGCAGGCCAGCGCATCGCCTTTATTGGCGGCTTTGCAGATGGCGCCGATTTTACAATCATCCAGCGTCACGCGGCTCTGGTAGCCTTGTTCCAGCAGATGACGGACGCGATGCTCAATGGCCGCGTTGGCGGCAACCGTTTCAAGACAGCCAAAATTACCGCAGTGGCAGCGCTCGCCAAGCGGTTCCACCTGGATATGACCAATCTCGCCCACATTGCCGTTACGGCCAATAAAGATACGTCCGTTGGAGATAATGCCCGCCCCGGTACCGCGGTGAACACGCACCAGAATAGAGTCTTCACAGTCCTGACTCGCACCAAAGTAGTGCTCGGCCAGCGCCAGCGAGCGGATGTCGTGACCCACAAAGCAGGTCACTTTAAAGCGCTTTTCCAGCGCCTCCACCAGCGCCCAGTTCTCGACCGGGATATGTGGCATATAACGAATGACACCGCTTTCCGGATCAACCAGCCCGGGCAGGATCACCGAAATGGCGATGAGCTCGCGGATCTTGCGCTGACAGCTTTCGATAAAGTGCGCGATGGTATTGAGCAGCGCGTGCTCCAGTGTCTCCTGGGTGCGCTCCGGAAGAGGGTAGTGCTCTTCGGCAATGGCTTTGCTGCTCAGATCGTAAAGCGTCAGGGTGGTGTCATGGCGACCAAGACGAACGCCAATGGCCTGAAAATTGCGGGTTTCGGTGATGATGGAAATTGCGCGGCGGCCTCCGGTGGAGGCCTGCTGATCGACTTCTTTGATCAGGCCGCGCTCAATAAGCTGACGTGTAATTTTTGTCACGCTGGCGGGAGCAAGCTGGCTTTGTTCGGCTATCTGAATACGTGAGATTGGCCCGTGTTGGTCAATCAGGCGATATACCGCCGCGCTGTTAAGCTGTTTAACGAGATCGACATTACCGATTTGAGCTTGTCCGCCTGGTGTCATACTTTTACTTACTCAGTGACGACCTCGTTACCATTAACGATGGTCTTAATAATTTTATAATCGTGTGTGAATGCCGTCAGGTTTGCAACCATGCCTGGTGCAATTCTGCCGAGCTGTTTATCCACGCCGATGGCACGCGCAGGATAAAGGGTTGCCATGCGCAGCACTTCTTCAAGCGCAATGCCGCAATGCTCGACCAGGTTACGCACGCCTTCAATCATGGTCAGGGAGGAGCCGCTCAACGTACCGTTTTCATCCACACACAGTCCGTTGCGGTAGTATATTGTTTTACCGGCAAAAATGAACTGCTCAATATTTGCACCTGCCGGTGCGGTGGCATCCGTCACCAGGCAAAGCTTGTCACCTTTCAGCCGCTTGGCGTTGCGAATGTTGGTGTAATCGACGTGTAAACCGTCCGCGATGATGCCGCAGTAAACGTCTGGCTCATCCAGAATCGCCCCAACCAGCCCCGGTTCGCGACCCGTGATATACGGCATGGCGTTATACAGGTGTGTCGCAAAGGTAATACCCGCACGGAAACCGGCTTTTGCCTCTTTCAGCGTGGCGTTTGAATGGCCCGCTGACACGACAATCCCGGCGGCGGCCAGTTTGCTGATCACGTCAGTACCGGTCATTTCAGGTGCCAGCGTCACTTTGGTGATCACATCCGCATTGGCACACATATAGTCGACCAGTTCGGCATCAGGCTTACGCACGTAATCCGGATTATGCGTCCCTTTCTTCACCATATTCAGCCATGGCCCTTCAAGGTGCAGACCCAGAGCCTGATTTGGGTGTTTCGCCAGGTATTCACGCATAACGCGGATACCCTGTTTCATCAGCTCATCGCTGCTGGTGATGAGGGTTGGCAGATAGCTGGTGCAGCCCGATTTCTCGTTCGCTTTCTGCATGATTTCCAGCGTTTCGACGGTGACGGCGTCTGCGGTGTCGTTAAACTGCACACCGCCGCAGCCGTTCAGCTGTACGTCGATAAAACCGGGGGAGATTACTGCTCCATTGAGTGAGCGCTGTTCAATCTCCGGCGGCAGCTCTGCCAGCGGACAAACACGTTCAATCAGGCCATTGGCGATAACAATCGCATGGTCATCCAGAATTTCATGGCCGGTATAAATCCGACCGTGGGTTAAAGCGTACATAACGACCCCCGGTTAAAAAAAGCGGCCGCCTCTTCATGAAGAGGCGGTTATTCAATTACAGACCTTTGATGTTCTCAGCTTCTAACTCGTTGAAGTATTTCAGCGTCTTCACCTTCAGTTCCATCGTGGACGGTTCGTCACAGACGATGACGGATTTTGGATGCAGCTGCAGGCAGCTGATGGTCCACATGTGGTTTACGTTGCCTTCAACGGCAGCCTGGAGCGCCTGCGCTTTCACGCTGCCCAGGACCAGAATCATCACTTCTTCGGCATCCAGCAGCGTGCCGACACCGACGGTCAGGGCATATTTAGGAACCTGGTTCACATCGCCATCAAAGAAGCGGGAGTTTGCCACGCGCGTGTCATGGGTCAGCGTTTTAATACGGGTACGGGACGCCAGCGACGACGCGGGTTCGTTAAATGCGATATGACCATCGTTACCCACACCGCCCATAAACAGGTGGATTTTACCGTAAGAACGGATTTTTTCTTCATACTGACGGCATTCTGCGTCAATATCAGGCGCGTTTCCATTCAGCAGGTTAATGTTTTCAGCTGGAATATCAACGTGATCAAAGAAATTACGGTGCATGAAGCTATGGTAGCTTTCCGGGTGATCCTTCGGTAAGCCGACATATTCATCCATGTTGAAGGTGACAACGTGTTTGAAGCTAACCTGGCCTGCTTTGTGCATCTCTACCAGTGCTTTATATGCGGTCAGCGGTGTGCCGCCGGTAGGGAGGCCAAGTACGAAAGGACGATCGGCGGTTGGTTTGAAGGCGTTGATACGGTTAACGATATGGCGAGCGGCCCATTTACCGACTTGTTCAGCAGTTGCCAGGGGAATCAGTCTCATTGTTCACCTCAAGAGTTTAAGTAGAAGAGTGGGCGGATGGGTATCGGGACCTGATACTTAAGCGTAACCTGGAACCTTTCAGGCCGGATCAATCCGTCTTGATTTTTCGAATGATAAAATAAGTTTTCGATGTTAGCCAGTGAAAGGGAGGATGATAAACGATATTTGGTGACAAAAATCACAAAAAGTACGCTTTTAATTTGCGATACGAATTAATTTTTCACACACTCACAATGCCAGTGAATCATCAACTGTATTTCTAGTTCGTGACACAATAAAAAACATAGTTAATGCACGAGCCTTAACAAGGGTCTCGTAGGGGGAATAGGATGAATATTTTAGGTTTTTTCCAGCGCCTCGGTAGGGCTTTGCAGCTCCCTATCGCCGTGCTACCGGTTGCAGCACTGCTGTTGCGATTCGGGCAACCCGATCTTCTTAACGTGCCGTTTATCGCGCAAGCGGGTGGTGCGATATTTGACAACCTGGCGCTGATTTTCGCCATCGGCGTGGCGTCCAGCTGGTCTAAAGACAGCGCGGGTGCCGCGGCGCTGGCAGGGGCAGTCGGTTATTTCATCCTGACCAAAGCGATGGTAACCATCAACCCTGAAATCAACATGGGTGTTCTGGCGGGTATTATTACCGGTCTGGTCGGCGGTGCAGTGTACAACCGTTGGGCGGGTATCAAACTGCCAGATTTCCTGAGCTTCTTTGGCGGAAAACGCTTTGTCCCGATTGCGACAGGCTTTTTCTGTCTGATTCTGGCCGCTATCTTTGGTTATGTCTGGCCGCCGGTACAGCATGCCATTCATGCAGGCGGTGAGTGGATCGTGTCTGCGGGCGCAATGGGGGCAGGTATCTTCGGTTTCATCAACCGTCTGCTGATCCCAACCGGCCTGCATCAGGTTCTGAACACCATCGCATGGTTCCAGATTGGTGAGTTCACCAACGCAGCAGGTACCGTATTCCACGGTGATATCAACCGCTTCTACGCGGGTGACGGCACCGCGGGCATGTTCATGTCCGGTTTCTTCCCAATCATGATGTTTGGTCTGCCGGGCGCTGCACTGGCAATGTATCTGGCCGCGCCAAAAGCGCGTCGCCCAATGGTTGGCGGCATGCTGCTCTCCGTTGCGGTAACGGCGTTCCTGACCGGTGTTACTGAGCCACTGGAATTCCTGTTCATGTTCCTGGCTCCGCTGCTGTATCTCATGCATGCGGTGCTTACCGGTATCAGCCTGTTTGTGGCCACCCTGCTGGGCATTCACGCGGGCTTCTCCTTCTCAGCCGGTGCGATCGACTACGTGTTGATGTACAACCTGCCGGCAGCCAGCAAAAACGTCTGGATGCTGGTTGTGATGGGCCTGGTGTTCTTCGTCGTCTACTTCCTCCTGTTCAGCGCGGTTATTCGTATGTTTAACCTCAAAACGCCGGGCCGCGAGGATACAAAAGATGACGTCGTAACCAGTGAAGCAAACAGCAATACCGAAGAAGGGTTGACCCAGCTGGCAACCAGCTATATCGCCGCGGTAGGCGGTACCGATAACCTGAAAGCCATTGATGCCTGTATTACCCGTCTGCGTCTGACCGTTGGCGACTCTGCGCGCGTAAGCGATGCCATGTGCAAACGCCTGGGCGCGTCTGGTGTGGTGAAACTGAACAAACAAACCATCCAGGTTATTGTGGGTGCGAAAGCCGAATCTATCGGCGATGAAATGAAAAAAGTGGTTGCCCGTGGACCGGTTGCTGCTGCCTCAACGGATAGCGCGCCTGTGGCTGATGCTCCGGTTGCTAAACCGCAGGCTGTACCAAACGCCGCTACTATCGCCGCGCTGGTTTCACCGGTTACGGGTGAGGTGGTCGCGCTTGAGCAGGTACCTGACGAAGCGTTTGCCAGCAAAGCGGTCGGTGACGGTGTTGCGGTGAAACCAACGGAGAAAACCGTTGTGTCTCCTGCGGCGGGCACCATCGTGAAAATCTTCAACACCAACCACGCGTTCTGCCTCGAAACCGAAAAAGGCGCGGAGATCGTGGTTCATATGGGTATTGATACCGTTGCGCTGAACGGCCAGGGCTTTACTCGCCTGGTGGAAGAGGGCGCAGAAGTGGTTGCAGGTCAGCCGATTCTGGAAATGGATCTGGACTTCCTGAACGCCAATGCCCGTTCGATGATAAGCCCGGTGGTATGCAGCAACATCGACGACTTCAGCGGCCTGGTGCTTCGGGCAAAAGGTCAGGTGGTTGCGGGGCAAACGCCACTGTATGAGATTAAAGGCAAGTAATCGCTCCTGAGTAGAGTCATGCCTTAAGCGGCGGGGGAGATCCTCCGCCGCTTTTTTTTGCAGCAAATGCCCCCATTATTTTCTTCCGGGACGTTTTAAGGGTTGTCACTACGTCCGGCTTATAAGATCATATGCCGTTATACGTTGTTTACGCTTTGAGGAATCCACGATGAGTGAGGCAGAAGCCCGCCCGAGTAACTTTATTCGTCAGATCATCGATGAAGATCTGGCCAGTGGTAAGCACACCACGGTGCATACGCGTTTCCCGCCGGAGCCTAATGGCTACCTGCACATTGGTCACGCCAAATCGATCTGCCTGAACTTTGGTATCGCACAGGATTACCAGGGGCAGTGCAACCTGCGTTTCGATGACACCAACCCAGTAAAAGAAGACATCGAATACGTTGAGTCCATTAAGAACGACGTGCAATGGCTGGGCTTCAACTGGTCTGGCGATATCTGCTACTCCTCTGACTATTTCGATCAGCTGTATGCCTATGCCGTTGAGCTGATCAATAAAGGTCTGGCCTATGTTGACGAGCTCTCTGCGGATGAAATCCGTGAATACCGCGGCACGCTGACGGCACCGGGTAAAAACAGCCCGTTCCGCGATCGCAGCGTGGAAGAGAACCTGGCGCTGTTTGAAAAAATGCGTGCTGGTGGCTTCGAGGAAGGTAAAGCGTGCCTGCGTGCCAAAATCGATATGGCATCACCGTTTATCGTGATGCGCGACCCGGTGCTTTACCGCATTAAATTCGCTGAACATCACCAGACCGGTAACAAGTGGTGCATCTACCCGATGTACGACTTCACCCACTGCATCAGCGATGCGCTGGAAGGCATCACCCACTCGCTGTGTACGCTGGAATTCCAGGACAACCGTCGTCTGTACGACTGGGTGCTGGATAACATCACAATTCCGGTGCATCCGCGTCAGTACGAGTTCTCTCGTCTGAATCTGGAATACACCGTGATGTCCAAGCGTAAGCTGAACCTGCTGGTGACCGATAAGCACGTTGAAGGCTGGGACGACCCACGTATGCCGACCATCTCTGGTCTGCGCCGTCGCGGATATACCGCGGCGTCAATCCGTGAGTTCTGCAAACGCATTGGCGTGACCAAGCAGGATAACACCATTGAGATGGCGTCTCTGGAATCCTGCATTCGTGAAGATCTGAACGAAAACGCGCCGCGCGCGATGGCCGTTATCGACCCGGTAAAACTGGTTATCGAAAACTATCCGCAGGGTGCGAGCGAAATGGTCTCGATGCCTAACCATCCGAACAAACCGGAGATGGGCAGCCGTGACGTACCGTTCAGTGGTGAAATCTGGATCGATCGTGCTGACTTCCGCGAAGAAGCGAACAAGCAGTACAAGCGACTGGTGCTCGGTAAAGAGGTGCGTCTGCGTAACGCCTATGTGATCAAGGCTGAGCGCGTAGAAAAAGATGCGGAAGGCAACATCACCACGATCTTCTGCACATACGATGCCGAGACCCTGAGCAAAGATCCAGCGGACGGCCGTAAGGTGAAAGGCGTGATCCACTGGGTCAGTGCATCACACGCGCTGCCGGTAGAGATTCGTCTGTACGATCGTCTGTTCAGCGTGCCTAACCCAGGCGCAGCAGAAGACTTCCTGGCGACCATCAACCCGGAATCGCTGGTCATCAAACAGGGTTACGCTGAGCCATCCCTGAAAGCGGCTGAGGCGGGTAAAGCCTTCCAGTTTGAACGTGAAGGTTACTTCTGCCTGGACAGCCGTCACAGCACCGCTGAAAAACCGGTATTTAACCGTACGGTTGGTCTGCGTGATACCTGGACGAAGATCGGCGAATAATAACGCCGCGCTGGTCAATGAGAAACAAACGCCGCGTAATGCGGCGTTTTTTTATAGAGTGATCATGCCTTTAAAGCAGTAGCTAAATAGCGTTTATAAAAATAACAGGTCAATGTGGTGCTACTTATTTTTTTTAAAAAAGTTTATCCCCTTTCAAAAGTCTGACGCACCGTAAAAAGAATATCATTTAACGCGTTACTTATTGAAAATCGGCCTTTTCCCCTGCCAGTACTGGCATCCCGTTAAATGTTACAAAGCACTACCAATTATGTGCTCTTCGTCATAATCCTGAGTTTTAGCCACCGAAAAGCATTGATAATTCGCGTCGCGAAAAATAACCTAAAGACGGTAGTTATTCGAGGGTATTTCCGACTACCCCTGACCATCAGGTCTTTTATATTTTTCGCCGTTTTAGGCGTTTTAATTCGTCAAAGAGGAATAATCTATGCGTACGTTCAGTGGCAAACGTAGTGCGCTGGCGCTGGCTATTGCCGGTGTGACAGCAATGTCAGGCCTGGTGGTGACGCCAGACGCTAAAGCAGCAGGCTTCATCGATGATTCAACCCTCACGGGCGGTATTTATTACTGGCAGCGTGAACGTGACCGTAAAGATGTCACGGAAGATAAATATAAAACGAACCTTTCTCACTCTACCTGGAACGCCAATCTGGATTTCCAGTCTGGTTACGCTGCCGATATGTTCGGTCTGGATATTGCCGCCTTCACGGCAATTGAAATGGCGGAAAATGGTGACAGCGGCCACCCGAACGAAATAGCCTTCTCCTCCAGTAATAAAGCGTATAAAGAAGACTGGTCCGGAGATAAAAGCGGTATCAGCCTGTATAAAGCTGCCGCGAAATTTAAATACGGCCCGGTATGGGCGCGCGGTGGTTATATTCAGCCAACCGGTCAAACCCTGTTAGCACCGCACTGGAGCTTTATGCCAGGTACCTATCAGGGGGCAGAAGCGGGCGCCAATTTTGATTACGGTGACGCAGGTGCGTTGAGCTTCTCGTATATGTGGACCAACGAGTATAAAGCGCCGTGGCATATCGAAATGGACAAGTTCTACCAGAACGATAAAAAAACCAAAGTGGATTATCTTCACTCGCTGGGCGCGAAGTACGACTTTAAAAATGATTTAGTGCTTGAAGCGGCATTTGGTCAGGCGGAAGGTTATATCGATCAGTATTTTGCTAAGGCCAGTTATAAATTTGACATCGCGGGTAGCCCGCTGAGTACCAGCTACCAGTTCTACGGTACGCGAGATAAAGTCAGTGATGGTGGCGTGAATGATATTTATGACGGCACGGCGTGGTTGCAGGCGCTGACCTTCGGCTACAAAGTCGGTCAGGTAGATTTGCGTCTTGAAGGAACGTGGGTAAAAGCGGAAGGGCAGCAGGGCTACTTCCTGCAGCGTATGACCCCAACCTATGCATCTTCAAACGGTCGTCTGGATATCTGGTGGGATAACCGTTCCGACTTCAACGCCGATGGCGAAAAAGCAGTCTTCTTCGGCGCAATGTATGATCTGAAAAACTGGAACCTGCCAGGCTGGGCGGTGGGGGTATCTTACGCCTACGCATGGGATGCGAAGCCTGCTGATATGGCAACGCCAGACGCATACTACGATCCAAACTATCGTCTCAAAGAATCCGCTTACAGCCTGGATGCGATCTACACCCTGCAGGATGGTCGCGCCAAAGGTACTATGTTCAAACTGCACTTTACACAATACGACAACCACTCCGATATCCCGAGCTACGCGGGCGGTTACGGCAACATCTTCCAGGATGAACGCGACGTGAAATTCATGGTTATCGCACCGTTCACCATCTTCTGATGACTCGTCCGGCGGGATAATTCCCGCCGGACCGGAGACTACATATGAAAAAAATTGTAATCGTCGCGTTGCTGGCATCGGGACTGGTGGCTTGTGCGCAGAATCAGGCCCCGAAAGAGGACTCCCGTCTGAAAGAAGCCTACAGCGCGTGTATCAATACGGCGGAAGGTTCGCCGGAGAAGATCGAAGCCTGTCAGAGCGTGCTGAATGTGCTGAAAAAAGAGAAAGCGCATGAACAGTTCGCAACCCAGGAGAATATTCGCGTAATGGATTACCAGGCCTGTATCCAGGCGCGTAAAACCGGTAACGATCAGGAAGTCGCGAAGCGTTGCGATCAGATCTGGAAAGAGATTCGCAGCAACAACAGCCATTAACCCGCTGTTATCATGCCCGGTAGCGCTGCGCTGCCGGGCTTTTTTTTGCCAGACCGCAGGCAAAAAAAAAGCCAACCTTGCGGCTGGCTCAGAGTATGAAACGTGTTTATTTCGCGTCGTGCGCGTGATCGTCTTCGCGGCAATCGCCTTCAGCGCAATGACCATACAGGTACAGGCTGTGGTTCGTCAGGCGGATACCGTGACGTGCGGCGATTTCACGCTGGCGAGATTCAATGGAATCATCGCTGAATTCAATGACCTTGCCGCAATCCAGGCAGATCAGGTGATCGTGGTGATGCTGTTGAGTCAGTTCGAATACAGATTTACCGCCTTCGAAATTATGACGGGTGACAATGCCCGCGTCATCAAACTGGTTCAGCACACGATAGACGGTTGCCAGCCCAATCTCTTCGCCCATGTCGATAAGACGCTTATAAAGGTCTTCCGCACTGACATGGTGATTGTCTGGACCCTGAAGCACTTCAAGGATTTTTAACCGAGGAAGCGTAACTTTCAGGCCAGCCTTCTTTAATGCGGTATTGTTGTCAGTCATGCGGAATCTGTCCTGTTGCTAAACGATTCACTTCTGTAGGAAGTGACAGAAATTGCACCCGGGATAATGCGTCTCATTATAGAACTGCCATGGCTAAATGAAAACTGCAAGTCTCAGGTAAAGTATGCTTATAAAAACGTGGTATCACCAACAAACTTGCATTGTGAAAGCCACGTTTTATCAGGGGGTCATTGTACAGGTCTGGGCGAAAAAGTTAAAAGATTGTAGCAATTAATTTAATCGGTTTGACCTGGTTTATGGGCGCAACCACCGTTGCGCCGCAAGAATCATCAGGCGTTGAGAATATCGTCCAGGTGCAGCTCTTCACGGATCTGCTTAACCCATTTTTCAACGCGCTCGGCGGTCAGTTCTGGCTGACGGTCTTCGTCAATCGCCAGACCCACGAAGTGATCGTCGTCTGCCAGACCTTTAGACGCTTCGAAGTGGTAACCAGCGGTAGGCCAGTGACCTACAATAACGGCACCGTTTGGCTCAATAATGTCGCGGATGGTGCCCAGCGCATCACAGAAGTACTCTGCATAGTCTTCCTGGTCGCCGCAGCCAAACAGGGCAACCAGCTTGCCGTTGAAATCCACCTCTTCCAGCGTTGGGAAGAAATCATCCCAGTCACACTGGGCTTCACCGTAATACCAGGTCGGAATACCCAGCAGCAGGATGTCATAGCCTTCGAGATCTTCTTTGCTGCTCTTGGCGATGTCGTGCACATCGGCAACGTCTTTACCGAGCTGTTTCTGAATGTTTTTTGCGATATTTTCGGTATTGCCGGTATCACTGCCGAAGAAAATGCCGATAATTGCCATGAGTAAAATAACCTCTTGATACTTAATGGTATGGTGGCGCAATTTGTCCACGGATAAAGGCAATAATAGCAGAACAGGCAACCCTGCGGAAACAGCTATCGCGCAGGACTGCACTCTGTGCTACATGAAAAGGGTAATGAAGGGATTTTTCGGACTTATGCCTTACTGCGCATGGTCTCGAGTTGGGTGAGTAACATCTCTTCGATCAGCTCGCTGCGGCTGATATTACGCGCGTCAGCCAGTTCGTTTAGCGCATCGACAGCGTCGGCGTTGAGCTTCAGTTCGACACGCTTAAGCCCACGATTTTTATCGCGTTTAAGCTGGTTGCGTTTATTAATACGCAGCTGTTCGTCGCGCGAAAGCGGATTCGTTTTTGGTCGTCCCGGTCGACGCTCATTCGCGAACAGATCTAGTGTCGTACGGTCCGTTTGTTCTTTGGCCATGATTCTGAGACTTCGGGGGAAACACGCCGCCCTGCTAATGCCTGGGCGATAAGCGCGCCATCATACATCACCAAAAACGGCACGCCAACGACTGGAAGCCCGCAGCCTTCCAGTCGCTCTCTTTTTAATCAATTTGCCGTATCAGTCAGATAGCGGCGAATGGCGCGTAAGACGGCATCTGGTTTTTCCGCATGAACCCAATGTCCGGCGCCAGCTATGACATGAGCGCGTGCCTGCGGGAATTGCGCCAGCAAGGTATCGCGACAGGCGTCGGTAACGTAGGGCGAATTGCCGCCACGAATGAAGAGGGTAGGGTGCGGCCATGCCGGTACGGTTTCCCAACCAACGATGTTATCGTACTGCTCCCACAGCACCGGCACGTTGAACCGCCACTGGCCGTCAACGAACGATTTCAGCAGAAACTGGATAACCCCTTCTTCATCCAGATGCTCACGCATAACGACAGCTGCCTGTTGGCGCGTCGAGGCGCCAGCGTTGGTCACCGCGTTGATGGCGGCGAAAATCTCATCATGGCGACGGACATTGTAATCCACCGGGGCGACATCTATGACCACCAGGCCACTTATTCTTTCTGGTGCCAGAGCCGTCAGGGCCATGACCGCTTTGCCGCCCATTGAATGCCCGATCAATGTCACTTTCTCGAGAGTGTTGGCATCCAGCGTATCCAGCAGATCCTGCGCCATGGCCGCATAGGTCATCTCTTCTGAACGCCCGGAAAGGCCATGATTTCGCATATCCACCTGCAAAATATCGTGATCGGTAACCAGATCGCGCGCCAGCACGCCCAGGTTATCCAGGCTGCCAAACAGCCCGTGAACCAGTACGATGGGAGGATTCGTGTTCGGCGATTGTGCAGATTGCGCTCGGGTATTCAATTTCATGGCAAAGTTCTTTTTTTAGGTGTGACAGGTTAGGGTATTATGTTGACCATTCTGCCGCCCGGCTGCAAGGTTCCAGTTTAATCTGACTTTTGCCGCCAACCTGGTTTGACGCTATCCGCTGTTGGGATTTGACTTTATAATCTCAACGACTTGTATTCAGATAAGATATCGCACTGGATTAAGATGAAAACAATCGAAGTTGATGACGAACTCTATCAGTTTATTGCCAGCCAAACGCGGCATATCGGGGAGAGCGCGTCCGACATTTTACGGCGCATGCTTAAAATTTCCGCCGCCTCACCGTCTGCTACCCCAGCCACTAAAGATGTCGTGTCTCAGCCGAGTGTTGTTGCACAAGCAAAACCTGCCGCCGTGCAGGTGAAAGACAAAGTACGTGCGATGCGCGAGCTGCTGCTGTCTGATGAATATGCAGAGCAGAAAAAAGCGGTCAACCGCTTCATGCTGGTGCTGTCTACACTTTATTCACTGGATAACAAGGCGTTTGCTGAAGCGACTGAGTCGCTGCACGGTCGCACGCGCGTCTATTTCGCGGGCGACGAGCAGACGCTGCTGCAAAATGGCAACCAGACCAAACCTAAACATGTCCCTGGCACACCGTACTGGGTCATCACCAATACCAATACGGGCCGCAAGTGCAGCATGGTTGAACACATCATGCAGTCCATGCAGTTCCCGGCGGAATTGATTGAAAAGGTTTGCGGTACAATTTAACCCTTGCATCAGAAGGACCCGGTAATGGCAAATCACAGCCGTGCAGGCCAACCTGCACAACAAAGCGATTTGATTAACGTCGCTCAGCTGACCGCGCAGTATTATGTGCTGAAACCGGTCGTGGGCAACGCAGAACACGCAGTGAAGTTTGGGACATCAGGCCATCGCGGTAGCGCGGCACGCCATAGCTTTAACGAACCGCACATTCTGGCCATTGCTCAGGCCATCGCGGAAGAGCGCGCCAAAAACGGTGTTACCGGTCCGTGCTACGTGGGGAAAGATACTCACGCCCTGTCTGAACCGGCATTCATTTCCGTGCTGGAAGTTCTGGCGGCGAACGGCGTTGATGTAATTGTGCAGGAAAATAACGGTTTCACCCCAACGCCTGCCGTCTCTAACGCTATCCTTGTGCACAACAAAAAAGGTGGCCCACAGGCTGACGGTATCGTTATCACGCCTTCTCACAACCCGCCGGAAGACGGTGGTATCAAATACAACCCACCTAACGGTGGCCCGGCAGATACCAACGTCACCAAAGTGGTGGAAGACCGCGCCAACGCCTTAATGGCCGATGGTCTGAAAGGCATTAAGCGTATTTCTCTGGATGCGGCCATGGCGTCCGGCCACGTGAAAGAGCAGGATCTGGTGCAGCCGTTCGTGGAAGGGCTGGCGGATATCGTCGATATGGCGGCTATCCAGAAAGCCGGCCTGAAGCTGGGTGTGGATCCGCTGGGCGGCTCCGGTATTGAATACTGGAAACGCATTGCAGAGCATTACAAGCTGGATCTGACCATCGTTAACGATCACGTCGATCAGACCTTCCGCTTTATGCACCTTGATAAAGACGGCGCGATCCGTATGGACTGCTCCTCCGAGTGCGCGATGGCAGGCCTGCTGGCACTGCGTGACAAATTCGATCTGGCCTTCGCCAACGACCCGGATTATGACCGCCACGGTATCGTTACCCCGGCCGGGCTGATGAACCCAAACCACTACCTGGCTGTGGCAATCAACTACCTGTTCCAGCATCGTCCACAGTGGGGCAAAGAGGTGGCTGTAGGTAAAACGCTGGTTTCTTCAGCCATGATCGACCGCGTGGTCGATGCGCTGGGTCGCAAGCTGGTGGAAGTGCCGGTGGGCTTTAAATGGTTTGTTGACGGTCTGCATGACGGCAGCTTCGGCTTTGGTGGTGAAGAGAGCGCGGGGGCATCCTTCCTGCGTTTCGACGGCACACCATGGTCAACCGACAAAGACGGTATCATCATGTGTCTGCTGGCGGCGGAGATCACCGCGGTCACCGGCAAGAACCCGCAGGAACACTACGACGAGCTGGCGGCGCGCTTTGGTGCTCCGAGCTACAACCGTATCCAGGCAAGCGCGACCTCCGCACAGAAAGCTGCCCTGTCTAAACTCTCTCCGGAGATGGTCAGTGCCAGCACGCTGGCCGGTGATCCGATTACGGCACGTCTGACGGCTGCGCCGGGTAACGGTGCCTCTATTGGTGGTCTGAAAGTGATGACCGAAAATGGCTGGTTCGCCGCGCGTCCATCCGGTACGGAAGATGCGTACAAAATCTATTGTGAAAGCTTCCTCGGCGCTGAGCATCGCCAGCAGATTGAGAAAGAAGCGGTAGAGATTGTCAGCGAAGTGCTGAAAAACGCGTAAGTGGTGTTCGGTGCGGGCTGATGCCCTCACCCCGGCCCTCTCCCACAGGGAGAGGGTGAAAACACTAAAAACGGCAACCCCTGGGTTGCCGTTTTGCTTTTACCTAACTATGTTTATTCTTCAATTCAAACCGCGGTGAGACCAGCCCGTACAGCGTCCATCCCATAAAGGTCACCATCGCACCATAAAGCATCGCCTCCTGGCCGGATGAGTAGAGCGCATAGAAGCTGTAAATCGCCCCAATCAGCGCCACAATATTGGCCGCCCGTGCTTTACGGGGATCGACTTTCGCCACCTTCTGAATGATCACCAGCGCCGCCATCGACAGAATATATGGAATGATATTTGTCACCACCGCCAGGTTGACCAGCACGTTGAACTGGCTGTTCAGGGATGGGCTAATGGTCATCAGCGATAACCCGCTCTGGAAGATGACAATGGCCAGCATGCCCTGCACCGGCGCATCGGCTTTGGTCACGCGGGAGAAGATTTTCGGGAAGTAACCTTCGTCAGCCGAAGATTTAAACACCTGCGCGATGGTGAACTGCCAGCCGAGGAGTGAACCGCAGCAGGACATGACCATCAGCCCCATGATCACTTTCCCGACTTCCGGGGTGAACATCTGCGCGAAGGCCAGCCCAAACGGCGCCGTGGAGTTAGCCAAATCCATGTTCGGTACGATACCGGCAATAACGTTAGTGGAGACGATATAGATCACCGCCGCGCCCAGCGTTCCGCCAAGAACGGCAATCGGGACGTTCTTTTCCGGGTTCTCTACCACTTCCGCGTTTGCGCAGGCGGATTCCAGACCGAGGAAGGCCCACAGCGTCATGGCGATAGAGGACCCCACAGCGGAAAAGAACGGCACATGGTGCGGGTTCCAGGAGTTCGCGTACAGGGTCGGACTGAACCAGAACCAGCCGATGATGCACAGCCCGACAACCGGGATAATCACGCCCCAGACGGTGATGCTACTTAACTGACCCGTGATGCGCGCGCCGCCAAAGTTGGCCACGGTGCAGATCCACAATACGCCGATGGTGGCCAAACCAATTTGCACCGGGCTGAGCGTGGCACCAAACAGCTCCGTACCGTAACCCACGGCGGAGATGGCAATCGCCACGTTGGCGATCAGCAGCGACACGCCATAGGTGTAGTTAGCCATAAAGTTGCCAGATTTGCCGAAGGCGTATTCGGCGTAGCCGCCCATCCCGCCTGACTTGCGGCTGAACATTCCGCATTTGGCAAATGCCCATGCCAGCGCCATGGAGCCGACCGCGGTTACCAGCCAGGAGATAATCGAAATGGTACCCACCTCGGCAAGTTTGGTGGGCAGCATAATAATCCCTGACCCCATCATGTTGACCATGGTGAGGATGGTCAGCTGCATCACGCCCATCTTGTTGGACTTACTCATAATTTTTCTCCTTTCAGCAGCGCGGGCTGAGCGGCGGGTTGTTTGATGACGTTACAGCGAACCTGTTTGCGTCCGTCACACTCCTCAACGTACACACCCTGTAGTTCCGGTGCGAAGCCCGGTAAAAGGTTGATACCCTCTTCCAGCGCGGCAAAGTAGCGCAGGACGGAGCCTCCCCAGACTTCACCCGGAACCACGCACAGCACGCCTGGTGGGTAAGGCAGGGCGCCTTCGGCGGCAATGCGGCCTTCCGCATCACGCAGGGAGACCAGTTCAACCTCACCACGCAGATACGCATAGTTTGCGTCCTGCGGGTTCATCATCACGCGAGGGAAGTGAGACTTGCGGAACATCTCTTTTTGCAGCTGTTTCACGTTATGGCGGGCGTACAGTTCATGCATCTCCTGGCATATCTGGCGCAGGGTATAACCGGCGTAGCGTTCCGGGTATTGCTTACAGATAGACGGAAGCACCTCTTTTAATGGCGCATCGGTCTGAAGCAGTTTTTCGAAACGCACCAACTGTGCCACCAGCTGCTGCAGCTTGCCCATATCTTCCGCAGGGGTCAGCAGGAACAGGATCGAGTTGAGATCGCATTTCTCCGGCACGATGCTGTTTTCACGCAGGAAGTTAGCCAGGATGGTGGCGGGCACGCCGAAACCCTCATACTCGCCGGTACGGGCGTTGATGCCCGGCGTGGTCAACAGCAGTTTGCACGGGTCGATAAGGTATTGATGCTCGGCATACCCTTCAAAAGCGTGCCAGTTTTCACCCGGCACAAAGTGGAAGAAGCGCAGGTCGGTGGCAATTTCAGCCGTGTCCCAGCTTTCCCACGGACGGCCATCTACCAGCTCCGGCACGAACGGGCGAATAAACTGGCAGTTCTCCAGGATCAGCTTGCGTGCTTCAATGCCGGTAACCACGCAGTCCATCCACATATTGCGGCCACTCTGCCCCTCGTGCATGCGGGCGTTGATATCCAGTGCGGCAAACAGGGGGTAGAACGGGCTGGTGGAGGCGTGCATCATAAAGGCGTTATTCAGGCGCTTGTGCGGGACATAGCGCGGTTGGCCTTTAATATGGCGGTCTTTCTTGTGAATTTGCGAGGTCTGCGAAAAACCCGCCTGCTGTTTATGGACTGACTGGGTAACCAGGATCCCCGGATCGTTTTCGTTCAGCTCCAGCAGCAGCGGAGAGCAGTCGGCCATCATCGGAATAAATTGCTCGTAGCCCACCCAGGCAGAATCGAACAGGATGTAGTCGCACAGGTGACCAATTTTATCGACGACCTGGCGGGCGTTATAAATGGTGCCATCGTAGGTGCCCAGCTGGATCACCGCCAGACGGAACGGACGTTCGTCACGCGCACGACCCGGCGCCACTTCCGATACCAGCTCGCGCAGGTAGCTCTCCTCAAAGCAGTGGGCATCAATGCCACCAATAAAGCCGTACGGGTTGCGCGCCGTTTCCAGATAGACCGGCGTGGCACCCGCCTGAAGCAGGGCTCCGTGGTGGTTGGATTTATGGTTATTACGATCGAACAGCACCAGGTCGCCGGGGGTGAGCAGGGCGTTTAGCACCACTTTGTTAGATGATGAGGTACCGTTCAGCACAAAGTAGGTTTTATCCGCATTAAACACTTTCGCCGCGTGTTGCTGGGCAATGCACGGCGCGCCTTCATGAATCAGCAGATCCCCCATGGCCACGTCGGCGTTGCACAGATCGGAGCGGAAAAGCGTTTCGCCGAAGAAATCGACAAATTGATTACCGGCAGGATGACGGCGGAAAAATTGCCCACCCTGATGCCCCGGACAATCGAATGCGCTGTTGCCCTGATTCACGTAGTCGACCAGTGCGCGGAAAAACGGGGGGCGTAGCTGGGTTTCGTACTTCTGCGCGGCCGCTTCCAGTTGACGTCCGTAAAAGTCGTTACTGGTCTCTGAACACTCAAACACACCGTGGATGCGCGATAAATATTCAGCCGGAATGAACTCTTCTTTATGTGTCGCAATGAATACGGGAATACCAAACCCGGTAGCTTCTATTTCTTCCAGAGTGCCACTGGAAATATCGCTCACGGCCAGAACAATGGCGGCCACGTCAATATAATCAGAGGTGCTGACATCTACCAGTTCACGGTGAGTGGTAAAGCAATCAGGGCATGCACGGCTGGTTGCAATTTTTAAACTTTTCATCTTTCTCTCTTTATTTAAGGCAATATTCGTCCCTCGATTTCTCGCAAGAAAGAAATCGATAATGTCCGGAAAAAAAAGCAAAGTGTGGCCGCTGATAAAAAATCAGTAAGTTGCTTTTTAATGAATGAGATTCAGTCCGCCCGGCTGCGGATAAGTCTGAATTAAATTGAATGAACGCACGCCTTCACAGGCAACGGCCTGTAAAATAGAGTTTTTTCAGGTTAACCTGCAAGCGGGTGCGCCAGAAGTCGAAGGACTACCGGGCATTAAAGAGATGGAAGTCAAAGCAGTTTCGGTGGGCAAACATCATGATATGTGTTGTCCGCCTTATATGGGGCATCAAGCGATTATTGTTTTCCATGTTTCATTTTCCTTTCAGTAATTGAAAGCATGGTCATTTTATCCAGGAAAAAGCGATTAACTGTGAATCAGATCACCCTTAACTGATCAAATCAGAAATAATTATTCGTTTTCGATGAATATCGCAGATCAAAACACTGGTTTGTTGATAATGCGTTAACGGATTGTATTGTTTCTGTTTTGAATGAGCGAAAATAAGCCAAAATTATCGCTTATGGCTTATTTAAACGGAATTATGTGGGTGGGTTTGTTTTTATTGGAAATAAAATTGAATAGTTATTCAAAGCATAAACCGATAACCGATACCGGTTTCAGTTAATAAATGGCGAGGACGTGCGGGGTCGGTTTCAAGTTTCTGGCGCAGGTGACCCATATATATGCGTAAATAGTGACTATGTTCCACGGCGTTGGGTCCCCACACCTGAGCCAGCAGCTGACGTTGGGTCAGCACCTTACCGTGGTTGTTGAGCAAAACCGCAAGCAGGCGGAACTCTATCGGCGTGAGATGGATCTCCTCTTCACCGCGCACAATACGTCGCGAAGCGAGATCGACCTGCACATCACCGAAAGTGTACGTTGGGTCGGCAGGCGTGGCGGCACCGTGGCGACGCAGCGCCACACGAAGGCGAGCCTGTAACTCACCAATCCCAAAAGGTTTAATAAGATAGTCGTCCGCCCCGGCATCCAGCGCGGCGATTTTATCCGACTCTTCGGTGCGTGCGGAGAGCACCAGAATGGGCATCTGGCTCCACTGGCGCACCTCGCGAATAAAATCGATACCGTCGCCATCCGGCAAACCGAGATCGAGGATCACCAGGTCCGGCTTGCGGGTAGCGGCTTCAATCAACCCGCGCTGGAGCGTACCGGCATCATGAACGCGCAGACCGTCACCTTCCAGCGCAGCGCGCAGAAACCGGCTAATGGCGAGTTCATCTTCTACAATCAGGACGTTGATCACAAATCCTCTGGTAATTCATCAAGTTCTGGCGGGGTGTCCAGAGGAAGTGTAACACAAAAACGTGCACCTCCTTCCGGGCGGTTCTCCGCCGAAATGGTGCCGCCATGGACGTCAATAATGGCCTGGCAGATCGCCAGACCCAGCCCAACCCCCGGAATGGCAGACTCTTTATTGCCCCGTGAGAATTTTTCGAATATCGCTTTTTCCTGCCCGGCAGGAATACCGGGCCCGGTGTCCCAGACATCGAGCCGCAGGGTGTGATCTTCCACCGAAGCATTCACCCCAATTTGCGCGTGTGCTCCGGCATATTTACCCGCATTTTCCAGCAGATTAATTAACACCCGCTCAAACAGCGGGCCATCAACGTGAATTAATGTCAGGGGATCGGGCATGTTCAGGGCGATATGCCGTCCGCCGAGACCGGGCTCCAGCATTTTCAGCGCGCTTCCTACCACTTCCTCAAGCGTGAGCCACTCTTTTTTGAGGTTGAACCCGCCAGACTGTATCCGCGCCATATCGAGCAGGTTATTCACCAGCCGCGTGGTGTTCAGCACGTGCTGGCGGATCTCGCTGGCCTGCAGGGCGTGTTTTGAACCTTCAGCCGCCAGATCCAGGGTCAGAATTTCCGACTGGCCAAACAGCACGGTGAGAGGCGTGCGAAGATCGTGTGAGAGCGCTGCCAGCAGCGAGTTGCGAATGCTTTCGCGCTCGCTTGCCAGCCGGGCCTGTTCTTCGCTGGCAGTCAGCGCCAGCCGCTCCAGGGCGCTGGCAACCAGCAACGTAAAGGTCTCGAGCAGCCTCTGCTGCTCGGGGATCATCAGCTGGCGCAGATTAGAAGGCTCGACGATGACCAGCCCCTGATTTTTATCCGCGCTGCGCAGCGGCAGGATCTGATACGGCACGCCGGGGAGGGTGTCTGTCCCTGCGCCTGCCGGTAACCCTTTATCGAAGCTCCAGCGTGCAATGGCCTCATCCCACGGCGTCATGCCCGTGGCCGACGTCAGCGGGCGCAGCTTACCGTGCTCATCCGGGAGTAAAATCAGGTTGCTGGCGTTAAATGTCGAGCGGATAAACTGCTCGCTGGTCTGGACGATATCCAGCGGCGTGCGGCCTACCGCCAGCGATTTAGACATCTCGTATAAATGTCGGGTGCGCTGTTCGCGATAGCGGGCGATACGCGCCTGATAGCGAACGCCTGCCGTCAGATTCCCGATCACCAGCCCGACGGTGAGCATGACGGCAAACGTGAGGACGTACTGTACGTCCGAGACGGCAAGCGTTCCGCGCGGGTCGATAAAGAAGAGATCGAAGCTGATGACGTTAATCACCGTCGCCAGGACTGACGGCCAGCGCCCGTAGAAGAGCGCCACCACCACCACGCCGAGCAGGTAGATCATCACCAGGTTGGCGGCATCAAACGCAATCAGCCACTGGCTGGCAATAAAGGTAATCAGGGCGCAAAGCACGACGGCGATAAGGCAACCGCGAAGCTGGATGCGCCATTTATCGGTGAACGTGCGGCTGTCTGGCGCGCGGTTGGGTAACGGCGTGGGTTTGTCATCCAGCGCCACGACCACCAGATCCAGGTCGGGTGCACGCCGGGCCAGTTTGTCGGCAAACGATTCGCGGCTAAACCAGCGCCGGTGCTGGCGACGGCCAATGACAATTTTGCCCAGGTTGTGCTCACGCGCGTAGCGCAGAATGGCTTTATCTTCCTGCGGATCGGAGAGGGTCGCGGTTTCCGCCCCCAGCTCCTGCGCCAGGCGCAGCGCACTCAGGATCGCGCGACGCTGGTTTTCTGGCAGGGCGTGAAGCTGCGGCGTTTCGACATACACCGCGTGCCAGACGCTGCCAAATTTCGCAGCCAGCCGGGCGGCGGTACGGACAAGCTTTTCATTGCCGCTACCGTGACCAATGCACAGCAGGATGGCATCCCGCGTATGCCAGACGCGTTCCTGTCCTTGCAGATCGCGCCAGGCACGCATCTGGTCATCCACGCGATCGGCGGTGCGGCGCAGGGCCAGTTCGCGCAGGGCGATCAGGTTGCCTTTACGAAAGAAGTGTTCGATGGCGCGTTCGGCCTGGCCTGCAATATAGACTTTCCCTTCATGCAGGCGCTGGCGCAGATCGTCTGGCGGCAGGTCCACCAGCACTACTTCATCGGCGGAGTCAAAGAACGGATCCGGCACCGTTTCGCGCACCTGAATGCCGGTCACGCCGCTGACCACGTCGTTCAGGCTTTCAAGATGCTGAACATTCACCGTAGTGAAGACGTCAATCCCGGCTTCAAGTAACTCTTCTACGTCCTGCCAGCGTTTGGGGTGGCGCGAGCCTGGCGCATTGCTGTGCGCCAGTTCGTCCATCAGAATAAGGGCGGGGCGGCGGGCGAGGGCGGCGTCGAGATCAAACTCCGTCACCAGCCTGCCACGATGGCTGATACGGCGAGGAGGCTGCGTGGCCAGCCCCTTTAACAACGCCGCGGTCTCTTTACGGCCGTGGGTTTCCACCACGCCGATCAGAATATCGAGCCCCTGAGCCCGAAGCCGCTGAGCTTCTGTCAGCATGGCGAAGGTTTTCCCGACGCCCGCGCAGGCGCCGAAGAAAATTTTCAGCTTGCCGCGATGGGCTTCAGCTGTCTGTTCCAGCAGCCTGTCAGGATCCGGGCGCAAGGGCTCGTCGGTCATTTAGTTATTCCTTAGCGCGTCCAGCGCCAGATTCAGCTCAACAATATTCACTACCGGCATGCCAATGAAACTGACCAGCGGGTTTTGCGTGTGCGCTGCCACCAGCTGGCTGACCTGCTCGACGCTAAGATGACGGGCCGCGGCGACGCGCGGTATCTGCCAGGCCACCGCTTCAGGCGTCAGGCTGTAGTCCAGCCCACTGGCGGAGGCGGTCACCAGTTCCACTGGAATCTCCCGGCTGGCCTGCGGGTTGGCGCTGCGCAGGGCCGCCACACGCTCAGCGATGGCTTTATCCAGTTCAGGATTACTGCCCGCCAGGTTGCTCCCGCCGGATGCCATCGGATTATACGGGCTATCGGCGGTAGCGGAAGGGCGTCCCTGAAAGTACCGGGCGTCCGTAAAGTTTTGACCAATCAGGCGGGAGCCGCGGTTTTCACCCTGCTGTATGATCAGCGAGCCATTGGCCTGATCCTTGAACCACCACTGGCCCAGCGCGGTGGTCAGCAGCGGGTAAAGCCCACCTGTAATGAGAGACAGCAGAATAAACAGAAGTATAGCGGGACGTAACATCGTCATTTGATTCACCTTTTAAACCAGCCCGAACAGCGTTAACAGCAGGTCGATAGCTTTAATCCCGATAAAGGGCACCAGCAGCCCGCCCAGCCCGTAAATCCACAGGTTACGGCGCAGCATGGCAGCAGCCGTCAGCGGTTTATAGCTCACCCCTTTCAGCGCCAGCGGGATCAGGAAGACAATAATCAGGGCGTTGAAAATCACCGCACTGAGAATGGCCGAAGACGGGGAGTGCAGATGCATCACGTTCAGCGCGTTTAGCTGCGGATAGGTGGCCGCGAACGCTGCGGGAATAATGGCGAAATACTTCGCCACGTCATTGGCGATACTGAACGTGGTCAATGACCCGCGCGTCATCAGCATCTGTTTACCGATATGCACCACTTCAATCAGCTTGGTCGGGTTAGAGTCAAGGTCGACCATGTTGCCCGCCTCTTTTGCTGCCTGGGTACCGGAGTTCATCGCCACCGCCACGTCGGCCTGTGCGAGGGCAGGGGCGTCGTTGGTGCCGTCACCGGTCATCGCGACCAGACGACCTTCCGCCTGGTACTGACGGATCAACGCCAGCTTGGCTTCCGGTGTGGCTTCCGAGAGGAAATCATCCACGCCCGCTTCTGCGGCAATCGCGGCGGCAGTCAACCGGTTATCCCCGGTGATCATCACCGTTTTGATCCCCATTTTACGCAACTGGGCGAAACGCTCTTTAATGCCGCCTTTGACGATGTCCTTCAGCGCAATCACCCCCAGCACATTCGCCCCTTCGGCTACGACCAGCGGTGTGGCCCCCTGGCGGGCAACGCTCTCAACCAGATTGTCCACTTCCGGTGGAAAATGGCCGTTGTTGGCTTCAATGTGGCGACGAATGGCATCAACGGAACCTTTACGGATCATGCGCTCCTGAATGTTGATACCGCTCATTCGGGTTTGTGCCGTGAAGGGGACAAAAGTGGCGTGCAGGCTCTGCACATCACGCTGGCGCAGATTAAAGCGCTGTTTCGCCAGAATAACGATGCTGCGGCCTTCCGGCGTTTCATCGGCAAGAGACGAGAGCTGGGCGGCATCGGCCAGCGTTTTTTCATCCACGCCCGGGGCAGGTAAAAACTCGGAGGCCTGGCGGTTGCCGAGGGTGATGGTCCCGGTTTTATCCAGCAGCAGCACATCCACGTCACCGGCGGCCTCTACGGCGCGTCCGCTGGTGGCGATAACGTTCGCGCCCAGCATGCGGCTCATACCCGCCACGCCAATAGCGGAGAGCAGGCCGCCGATGGTGGTTGGGATCAGGCAGACCAGCAGCGCCACCAGCACGGTGATGCTGACCGCGGTGCCCGCGTAGCTGGAGAAGGGCCACAGCGTGGCGGTAGCCAACAGGAAGACGATGGTCAGCGCCACCAGCAGAATGGTGAGGGCAATTTCGTTGGGTGTTTTACGACGCTGCGCGCCCTCAACCATGGCGATCATCCGGTCGAGGAAGGTTTCACCCGGGTTGACGCTGCACTGGATCACCAGCCAGTCGGAGAGAATACGCGTCCCGCCCGTGACCGAGGCGAAGTCACCGCCAGATTCACGAATGACCGGCGCGGATTCCCCGGTAATAGCGCTCTCGTCTATCGAGGCGCCCCCTTCAATGACTTCGCCATCACAGGGGATGATGTCACCGGCTTCCACCAGCACCACATCGCCTTTACGCAGCTCATCTGCCGGCACGTGGTCCATCTGCGCGCCGTATTTTGGCTCACGTAATTTGCGTGCGAAGGCGGTCTTTTTTACCCCTTTCAGGCTGTTGGCCTGCGCTTTACTGCGGCCTTCCGCCAGCGCCTCGGCAAAGTTGGCAAACAGCACGGTAAACCACAGCCACAGGCTGATGGCTCCGGTGAACATCGCGTTGCCCGGGAGGTGACCCGTTCCCATGGCAATCGCCAGGACGGTAGTCAGCACGCTGCCTGCCCAGACGATAAACATCACCGGGTTGTGCCACTGTACGCGCGGGCTCAGCTTTTTCACCGCATCCATGAGGGCCTGACGAACTAACGACGGTTCGAACAGGGCCAGTTGTTTACGACTCATGACAATTCTCCGCAAAATCAGCGTAAAGAGAGGGTTTCCGCGACCGGGCCTAACGCGAGGGCGGGGATAAAGGTCAGGGCGCCTACCAGCAACACGGTGCCGGTCAGCAGGCCAATAAACAGCGCACCGTGTGTCGGTAATGTACCGGTGGTGGTCGGTTGGATTTTTTTATTCACCAGCGATCCGGCGATGGCCATCACCGGCACAATCACGCCGAAGCGGCCGACAAACATGCAGAAAGCCAGCAGACAGTTCCAGAAAGGCGAGTTGGCACTTAAGCCTGCAAAGGCGCTGCCGTTGTTGTTCGCCGCAGACGAGACGGCGTAGAGCACTTCACTAAAGCCATGGATACCCGGGTTAAAGATGCCGCTGCGCCCGGCTTCGGTCATCAGTGCCAGCGCGGTGCCGAGCAGCACGAGAGCAGGCGTGACCAGAATGGCCAGCGCGGTTAATTTCATCTCCCGGACGTCGATTTTTTTGCCCAGGTATTCCGGGGTACGGCCAATCATCAGACCGGCGATAAACACCGCCAGCAGCACAAACAGCAGCATGCCGTAAAGACCAGAGCCCACGCCGCCAAACACCACTTCGCCAATCTGCATCAGCCACATTGGGATCATGCCACCCAGTGCCGTAAAGGAGTCATGCATGGCGTTAACCGCCCCGCACGAGGCTGCGGTGGTAACCACGGCAAACAAACTGCTGGACAGGATGCCAAAGCGACTCTCTTTCCCTTCCATGTTGATCGCGCTGTCAGCGCCCAGCGTCAGGAAATGCGGATTACCTTTCCATTCCGCCCACATCACCAGCGCGACGCAGACCACGAAGATCAGAGACATGGTCCACAGAAGGGTGCGTCCCTGACGGCGGTCGTTGACCACATCGCCAAAGGCAAAACAGAGCGCGGCGGGGATCAGGAAGATCGCCAGCATTTCGACAAAGTTGGTCAGCGCTGTTGGGTTTTCAAACGGATGCGACGAGTTGGCGTTGAAGAAGCCACCGCCGTTAGTCCCGAGCATCTTAATGGCTTCCTGCGAGGCCACCGGCCCCATAGGCAAAAGCTGTTTTGCCCCTTCCAGAGAGGTATACGGCGCGTAAGGCAGCAGGTTTTGCAGGGTACCTTGCTGAATAAAGAACAGCGCGATAATGAGGGCAGCAGGGAGCAGTATCCACAGCGTGATGCGTGTCAGATCGACCCATGCGTTGCCCAGCGTGCTGATATTTTGACGCGCAAAGGCACGCGTGAGCGCGAAGATCACCGCAATACCGGTGGCAGCAGAGAGGAAGTTTTGCACGGTTAACCCGGCCATCTGGCTAAAGTAGCTCAGCGTGGTTTCCCCGGCATAGGACTGCCAGTTGGTGTTAGTGACAAAGCTGACTGCCGTGTTCAGCGCCAGATGCCAGGACAGACCCGGTAACTGCTGCGGGTTGAGCGGTAAGCTCCCCTGCAGCATCAGCATGCTGAAGAGGACGATGAGGCCGACAATATTCAGCAGCAGGAGCGCCATCAGATACTGGCGCCAGTTCATTTCCCCCTCCCGAATGCCCAGAACGCGCCAGATCCCTTTTTCAACGCGACCTGCCACCGGCAGCGCCACGTTGTTAATCATCCTTGCCAGCACTGTTCCCAGCGGTCTTGCCAGCAGGAACAACACCCCTAAAAAACTGGCAATAAGCAAAAACGCCTGAGCAGCCATCAGAATGCCTCCGCATTAATCAGGGCATAAACCAGATAACCCAATAACAGGAATACCAGCACGATGCCGGCAATAAGGCCTGCACTCACAATCCACCTCCGGGTGACATTTGTATTTGTGCTAACGGTAGGATTTATGGCGCAAAGATTTCGCAAAAATCAGGACGAGGGGTGTAAAAAAAGTATAAAAATGGCAAAGCCCACAATTTAACTATTGATAAGTAAATCGTTAACTTTTTTGTAACTTAATTACGGTGTGAATGTAAATTTTGGCTAAACGGCTAAAAATAAGTGGTCGGATGAGTAGTAAAATTACAAACAAAGCGATATTATTTTAGCCAGGTCACAGTTTTTGAATTTTCCGGAGTCAGTTTCCGGCCAACTACAGGGGAGAAAAATATGGATCTTTATAAAGAGTATCCGGCTCATATCGTGTTCATGCGTCGTGCTTTCGCCGTAGTGGCTGGCGTGCTGGCCCTGCCGGTGATGTTGTTCTGGAAAGATCGCGCACGTTTTTACAGCTATCTGCACCGCGTCTGGGCAAAAACCAGCGAGAAGCCGGTATGGATGGATCAGGCCGAAAAAGCGACCTGTGATTTCTACTAATAAAAAGACTACACACAGCAATAAACAAACCGCCTACAGCAATGTGGCGGTTTTTTTGTCTCTCCTGATTTGCGGTCCGTTGGGTGGTTTTCAGGCATATCTTCTTATTCTGAGTCATCAACTGCCACTACCTTATTTCATCCTGTCTACACTTCATGGCAAAGTAGTTCAATGCGTGCCTTTTTCGTTTTACGGCATGCCCTTACGGACATAATGGACAATTGCCTGGAGTTTTATGCCCACCCATCTGGTTTGGTTTCGCGCGGATCTGCGCCTGCATGACAACATCGCCCTGGCGGCAGCCTGTCGCTCTGAACACGCCCGCGTGCTGGCGCTGTTTATCGCTACTCCCGGACAGTGGCAGCAGCATGATATGGCCCCCCGACAAGCCGCTTATCTCTGTTCGCATCTGAATGCCCTGCAACGTTCGCTGGCGGAAAAAGGCATTCCGTTGATTTACAAAGAGGTCAGCGATTTTACCGCTCAGCTCAGCGCGGTACAGGAGGTATGTCAGCAGAACGACGTCACGCATCTTTTTTACAACTACCAGTACGAATTCAATGAACAGCAGCGCGATCGCGAGCTTGAGCGCATCCTCGGGGATGTAGAGTGTCAGGGATTTGATGACAGCGTCATGCTGGCGCCGGGCAGCGTAATGACCGGCAATCGCGAGATGTATAAGGTCTTTACGCCGTTTAAAAATGCATTTATCAAACGGCTGAAAGAGGCGTTGCCGGAGTGTGTTGCCGCGCCATCTGCGCGAGGGGAGTGTGTAAACGACCTGCCTGAACTGACGTTTGACTATCCGCAACAGGCGTATGAGCACTCTTTATTCCCGGCTGATGAAAAAGCGGCAATCGCGCAGCTGCGCCAGTTCTGCAAAACGGGGGCGGCCGCTTACGAGGCACGCCGGGATTTCCCCGCCATTGAAGGTACCAGCCGGTTGTCGGCCTGTTTAGCGCTGGGCGTGCTTTCTCCGCGCCAGTGTTTACACCGTCTTCTGGCAGAGCAGCCCCAGGCGCTGGAGGGGGGCGCTGGCTCGGTATGGCTTAACGAGCTTATCTGGCGCGAATTCTACCGTCATCTGATGACGTATCACCCTGAATTATGTAAACATCGTCCTTTCATTCGCTGGACCGAAAATGTGCAGTGGCAGCAAAACGAGACGCTGCTGCAGGCCTGGCAAAAGGGTGAAACCGGCTACCCGATTGTGGACGCCGCGATGCGCCAGCTGAATGAAACCGGATGGATGCATAACCGCCTGCGGATGATTACCGCCAGCTTCCTGGTGAAAGATCTGCTTATCGACTGGCGTGTCGGGGAGCGGTATTTTATTTCTCAGCTGATCGATGGCGATCTCGCGGCGAATAACGGCGGCTGGCAATGGGCGGCCTCGACCGGAACCGATGCGGCACCTTACTTCCGGATTTTTAATCCCACCACGCAGGGACAAAAATTTGATGCGGACGGGACGTTTATCCGCCACTGGTTGCCTGCGCTGAAAGCGGTTCCCGCTAAGGCGATCCACGACCCGTGGGCATGGGCGGACAAACAGGGCGTAACGCTCGATTATCCTCGTCCGATTGTTGAACATAAACAGGCGCGCGTCGCCACGCTGGCGGCGTACGAAGCGGCCCGCAAAGCGTAAGAGAGTCATGATGAAAAATACCGAACTGGAAAGTCTGATCAACGAAAAACTGAACAGCAGTGCCTTCAGCGACTACGGCCCGAACGGGTTACAGGTTGAAGGGCGCGACACGGTGCAAAAAATTATCACCGGTGTGACCGCCAGTCAGGCGTTGCTGGATGAAGCCGTGCGTCAGGAGGCCGATGCGGTCATCGTCCATCACGGCTATTTCTGGAAGAACGAATCACCGATCGTTCGCGGCATGAAGCGCAACCGACTGAAAACGTTGCTGGCGAATGATATCAACCTCTATGGCTATCACCTGCCGCTGGACGCTCATCCCGAGCTTGGCAACAACGTCCAGCTCGCGCAGCTGTTAGGGATCACCGTGATGGGTGAAATTGAGCCGCTGGTACCGTGGGGCGAGCTGTCGATGCCGGTACCGGGTCTTGAGCTGGCCTCCTGGATTGAAGCACGTCTGGGCCGCCGTCCGCTGTGGAGCGGCGATACCGGCCCGGATACGGTGAAGCGTGTCGCCTGGTGCACCGGTGGCGGTCAGGGCTTTATCGATAGCGCCGCGCGTTTTGGTGTGGATGCCTTTATTACCGGGGAAGTCTCAGAGCAGACCATCCATTCAGCCCGTGAACAGGGGCTGCATTTTTACGCGGCAGGTCACCACGCCACCGAGCGCGGCGGCATTCGCGCCCTGAGCGAATGGCTGACCGAAAATACCGATCTGGATGTCACCTTTATTGATATCCCTAACCCGGCCTGATGAGAGGTACCTGAGTGCAGCGAGCGCGTTGTTATCTTCTGGGGGAAACGGCGGTGGTGCTGGAGCTGGAGCCGCCCGTCACCCTTGCTACCCAAAAGCGTATCTGGCGGTTAACGCAGCGTCTGGTGGATGTGCCGGAGGTGGTTGAAGCGATCCCGGGGATGAATAACATCACCGTGGTGCTGCGTAATCCGCATACGCTGGCACTGGATGCCATTGAACGTTTACAGCGCTGGTGGGAGGAGAGCGAAGCGCTGGAGCCGGAATCCCGCACGATTGAGATCCCGGTGGTGTATGGGGGCACAGGGGGACCCGATCTTGGCGTGGTGGCTGAACACAGTGGGCTAACCGAAAAACAGGTCGTTGAGCTGCACGCCTCTGTTGATTATGTGGTCTGGTTTTTGGGATTCCAGCCGGGCTTCCCGTATCTGGGCGGACTCCCTTCGGCACTGCATACGCCACGTCGCGCTGAGCCGCGTCTGAGCGTGCCGGCGGGTACCGTCGCGATTGGCGGCGAACAGACGGGCATTTATCCGCTGGCGTCGCCGGGGGGCTGG
Source organism: Enterobacter sp. A8 (assembly GCF_004296595.1). Classification (NCBI taxonomy): domain Bacteria; kingdom Pseudomonadati; phylum Pseudomonadota; class Gammaproteobacteria; order Enterobacterales; family Enterobacteriaceae; genus Enterobacter; species Enterobacter sp. A8. The sequence continues at coordinate 313,266 of NZ_SCMF01000002.1, read as the reverse complement.
CAGCTTATCGGACACACGTCTATGCCGTTATTTGAACCGGGCCTGGACTCGCCGGTCCTCCTGCGTCCTGGCGACACCCTTCGCTTTATCCCGCAGAAGGAGGGGGTATGTTAACGCTTATTCGCGCCGGGCTTTACACCTCTGTTCAGGATGCGGGTCGCTTTGGCATGCGCCAGTCTGGCGTGAGCTATTGTGGCGCGCTGGACAGACCAGCACTGGAGATTGCCAACGTGCTGGTGGGCAATCCCGGCAATACGGCTGCGCTCGAAATTACGCTGGGGCAGTGTGTCATTGAATTTAGTCAGGAGACCTGGTTTGCGTTAACTGGCGCCGGGTGCGATGCCACGCTTGATGGCAAAGCGGTCTGGACCGGCTGGCGGCTGCGGGCAAAAGCCGGACAGCGTTTAACGCTTAAGCGTCCTCAGCATGGGGTTCGCAGTTATCTTGCCGTTGCCGGGGGGATTGACGTGCCGGAGGTGCTGGGCTCATCCAGTACCGATCAGAAAGCCGGAATTGGCGGCCACGAAGGACGTTTGTTGCGCGATGGCGATCGTCTGGCGATAAAACCGTCAACGCGGCACTTTTCAACCGCGCAGGGTGTAAAACAGCTCCTGTGGGGAAACCAGATCCGCGCCCTGCCGGGGCCGGAGTATCAGGAATTTGATGAGGTGTCTCAGGAGTCTTTCTGGCGCTCGCCGTGGAAGATTAGCCCGCAGAGTAACCGCATGGGGTATCGTCTTCAGGGGCAGCCGCTGACCCGTACGACGGACCGCGAGCTGCTTTCACACGGTCTGTTGCCCGGCGTCATTCAGGTACCGGGTAACGGTCAACCGATTGTGTTGATGAACGATGCACAGACCACGGGCGGTTACCCGCGCATCGCCTGCATTATTGAGGCCGATCGCTACCATCTGGCGCAAATCCCGCTCGGACAGCCGATTCACTTCGTGCAATGCTCCCTGGAGGAGGCGCTGAAGGCGCGGCAGGACCAGCAGCGTTATCTGGAACAACTGGCGTGGAGGCTTGATGGTAAAGATTGATTTAAACGCCGATCTGGGCGAGGGCGGCAGCGCCGACGCTGAACTGATGACCCTGGTCACCTCGGTGAATATCGCCTGCGGTTTTCACGCGGGTGATGCCCAAACGATGCTGGCTAGCGTGCGCAATGCCATCAAAAACGGCGTAGCGATAGGGGCGCATCCGAGCTTCCCTGACCGGGAGAATTTTGGTCGCACGGCGATGGATCTCCCGCCCGAGACGGTCTACGCCCAGACGCTTTACCAGATTGGCGCGCTCGAGGCGATTGTGCGTTCGCAGCAGGGCGCGCTGCGCCACGTGAAGCCGCACGGCATGCTCTATAATCAGGCGGCGAACGACCCCGCGCTGGCTGAGGCCATCGCCCGGGCGGTGTTCGATTGCAACCCACAACTGATCCTGGTTGGCCTGGCGGGGAGCGAGCTGATTCGCGCCGGTCAGCGTCTGGGGTTAACCACCCGCCAGGAAGTGTTTGCCGACCGAGGCTATCAGCCCGACGGAACCCTGGTTCCCCGTTCCCGGCCCAACGCGCTGATCACCGATGAGTCTCTGGCGCTGGCGCAGACCCTTCAGATGGTGCGCGAGGGAACAGTAACAACGGTTGAAGGTAATACGGCCAGCGTTCAGGCTGACACAGTATGCTTACACGGTGATGGCGAGCACGCGCTGCAGTTTGCCCGCCGCTTACGGGCGGCGTTTGCAGAGCAGGGGATCCTCGTCAGCGCCTGAAAATCATAAGGATAAAGAGATGCCAGAAGGCCCGGAGATCCGCCGCGCTGCGGATAGCCTCGAGGCGGCGATAAAAGGCAAACCCTTGACGGACGTCTGGTTTGCTTTTCCTCAACTGAAGCCGTTTGAAGCACCGCTGGTGGGACAAACGGTGACCCACATCGAAACGCGGGGAAAGGCGTTACTCACGCATTTTTCTCATAACCTGACGTTATACAGCCACAACCAGCTTTATGGCGTCTGGCGGGTGGTTAACGCCAACGAGCAGCCGCAAACCACACGTGTGCTGCGCGTCAGGCTGCAAACCGCGGATAAAGCGATTTTGCTCTATAGCGCGTCTGATATCGAAATGTTAACGCCGGAGCAACTGCTTACGCACCCGTTCTTACAGCGGGTCGGGCCGGACGTGCTGGATATGCGTCTGACGGCGAATGATGTCAAAGCCCGCCTGTTATCCCCTAAATTCCGCAACCGGCAATTTTCCGGGCTACTGCTCGATCAGGCGTTCCTGGCCGGATTAGGCAATTACCTTCGCGTCGAAATTCTCTGGGAGGTCGGGCTGGCACCACAGCATAAAGCGTCGCAGTTGAGGGATGATCAGCTGGAAGTGCTCTCTCACGCGCTGCTGGATATTCCGCGGCTATCGTATAACACCCGCGGCGTGGTAGATGACAACAAGCATCACGGGGCGCTGTTCCGCTTTAAGGTGTTTCATCGGGCGGGGAAGAGGTGCGAACGGTGCGGTGGGGTGATTGAGAAGACAACGCTCTCTTCACGACCGTTTTACTGGTGTCCCGGGTGCCAGAGGTAAAAAGTAAAACGGTAACCCTCAGGTTACCGTTTTTAATGTGTTCACCCTCTCCCGGTGGGAGAGGGTCGGGGTGAGGGCATCAGGCCGCACCCACGTGTTTAGCGCTTAAGATCAGACTTAAAATCACGCTGCTCGTAGCCGGTATACAGCTGACGAGGACGGGCGATTTTCATGCCTTCGCTGTGCATTTCGTTCCAGTGCGCAATCCAGCCCACGGTACGTGCCATGGCGAAGATCACGGTGAACATGGATGACGGAATGCCCATCGCTTTCAGAATAATGCCAGAGTAGAAGTCTACGTTCGGGTAGAGTTTCTTCTCGATGAAGTACGGGTCGTTCAGCGCGATGTGTTCCAGCTCCATCGCCACTTCCAGCAGATCGTCTTTGGTGCCCAGCTCTTTCAGCACTTCGTGGCAGGTTTCACGCATCACGGTTGCACGTGGGTCGTAGTTTTTGTACACACGGTGACCGAAGCCCATCAGACGGAAGGAGTCATTCTTGTCTTTCGCGCGGCGCACGAATTCAGGAATGTGCTCAACGGTGCTGATCTCTTCCAGCATCTTCAGTGCAGCTTCGTTCGCGCCGCCGTGCGCCGGTCCCCACAGGGAGGCGATGCCCGCAGCGATACAGGCGAACGGGTTCGCACCTGAAGAGCCTGCGGTACGGACGGTGGAGGTAGAGGCGTTCTGTTCGTGGTCAGCGTGCAGGATCAGAATACGGTCCATCGCGCGTTCCAGCACCGGGTTCACTTCGTACTCTTCGCACGGAGTGGAGAACATCATGCGCAGGAAGTTACCGGCATAGGAGAGGTCGTTACGTGGATACACGAACGGCTGACCGATGGAGTATTTGTAGCACATCGCTGCCATGGTTGGCATTTTGGACAGCAGGCGGAACGCTGCGATATCGCGGTGGCGTGGGTTATTCACGTCAAGGGAGTCGTGGTAGAACGCCGCCAGCGCACCGGTAATCCCGCACATCACCGCCATCGGGTGAGAGTCACGACGGAACGCATGGAACAGACGGGTAATCTGCTCATGGATCATGGTGTGACGGGTGACGGTGGTTTTGAATTCATCATACTGAGCCTGCGTCGGCTTTTCGCCGTTCAGCAGGATGTAGCACACTTCCAGATAGTTGGATTCGGTGGCTAACTGATCGATGGGGAAGCCGCGATGGAGCAGGATACCTTCGTCACCGTCAATGTAGGTGATTTTGGATTCGCAAGATGCGGTAGAGGTAAATCCAGGGTCAAAGGTGAACACTCCTTTGGAACCCAGCGTACGGATATCAATAACATCCTGACCGAGCGTGCCTTTTAGCACATCCAGTTCAATAGCATCACCACCGTTGAGGGTGAGTTTTGCCTTTGTATCAGCCATTTACGGTCTCCTTAGCGCCTTATGCTTAAGACTGCGCTTTACCGGATTTGCTTTCAGCTGTTAATCACCGTTACCAGATTGTTATTTGGCTTACCGCTCAGCTCACGAGGACAAACCAGGGTACAGAGCTATGGCGCCTTGCAGGTAAACGAATGAAATATCAGTGAAACAACAGCAAATCAGCGTTTTTGCAGTCCGAATTTTTCAAACCTGTATATCACTAATAACTGTCCTGATAACTTCGGTCAATACCATCACACTGTTACATAACTATTTGTCAGGTGAAAGAGAGACCTCATAACTTTTGCGCATTATATGCCTTTTCTGATGACGTTTGTAACAATATTGTTTAACATTTGTCAAATCAGATGATTAAAAATTAAAAAGATGTTGTTATCGTGACCCTGATCACTGTTCCAGAGAAAACCCGACAAACTGTATGTAGGTTAATTGTAATGATTTTGTGAACGGCCTATACTGCCGCCAGGTCTCCGGAACACCCTGCAATCCCGAGCCACCCAGCGTTGTAACGTGTCGTTTTAGCATTTGGAAGCAATGTTTTGCATGACGCGCAGTTATAGAAAAGGAACGCTGTCTGACCCGCATCGCAGTCCGGAGGAAGGAAACAATAAGAACAGCATGTGGGCGTTATTCATGATAAGAAATGTGAAAAAACAAAGACCTGTCAATCTGGATCTCAAAACGATCCGGTTCCCCGTAACAGCAATAGCGTCCATTCTGCACCGTGTATCGGGTGTGATTACGTTTGTGGCGGTAGGCATTCTGCTGTGGTTACTGGGCACCAGCCTCTCTTCTCCTGAAGGATTCCTCCAGGCCTCTGCCATCATGAACAGCTTCTTCGTGAAATTCATCATGTGGGGCATTCTGACCGCACTGGCGTACCACGTTGTGGTGGGTGTTCGCCATATGCTGATGGACTTTGGTTACCTGGAAGAGACTTTCGAAGCCGGGAAACGTTCCGCTAACATTTCATTTGTGATTACAGTCGTGCTTTCACTTCTCGCAGGAGTTCTCGTATGGTAAGCAACGCCTCCGCATTAGGACGCAACGGCGTACATGACTTCATTCTGGTCCGTGCTACCGCCATCGTTCTCACCCTCTACATCATCTATATGATCGGTTTCTTCGCGACCAGCGGCACGCTGACGTGGGAAATCTGGAGTGGGTTCTTCGGATCTGCCTTCACCAAAGTGTTCACCCTGCTGGCGCTGTTCTCCATTCTTATTCATGCCTGGATTGGCATGTGGCAGGTGTTGACCGATTACGTTAAACCGCTGGCGATTCGCCTTCCTCTGCAGCTGGCCATTGTCGTTGCACTGGTGGTTTACGTTATTTATGGATTCGTTGTGGTGTGGGGTGTGTAATGAAACTGCCAGTCAGAGAATTTGATGCTGTTGTGATTGGTGCGGGTGGCGCAGGTATGCGCGCCGCGCTGCAAATTTCCCAGAGCGGCCAGACCTGTGCGCTGCTCTCTAAAGTATTCCCGACCCGTTCCCACACGGTATCTGCGCAGGGCGGTATTACCGTTGCGCTGGGTAACTCCCATGAAGATAACTGGGAATGGCACATGTACGACACGGTAAAAGGGTCCGACTACATCGGCGACCAGGATGCCATCGAATATATGTGTAAGACTGGCCCGGAAGCGATTCTGGAGCTGGATCATATGGGTCTGCCGTTCTCCCGTCTGGAAAATGGCACCATCTATCAACGTCCGTTTGGCGGCCAGTCGAAAAACTTCGGCGGCGAGCAGGCGGCACGTACCGCGGCAGCGGCTGACCGTACCGGTCACGCGCTGCTGCATACTCTGTATCAGCAGAACCTGAAAAACCACACCACCATCTTCTCCGAGTGGTATGCGCTGGATCTGGTGAAAAATGCCGATGGCGCGATTGTCGGTTGTACCGCGCTGTGCATTGAAACCGGTGAAGTGGTCTACTTCAAAGCGCGCGCAACCGTGCTGGCGACCGGCGGTGCAGGGCGTATTTACCAGTCCACCACTAACGCCCACATCAATACCGGTGACGGCGTAGGGATGGCTATCCGCGCTGGCGTGCCGGTGCAGGATATGGAGATGTGGCAGTTCCACCCAACCGGTATCGCCGGTGCGGGTGTTCTGGTGACCGAAGGCTGCCGTGGTGAAGGCGGTTACCTGCTGAACAAACACGGCGAACGTTTCATGGAACGTTATGCCCCGAATGCGAAAGACCTGGCGGGTCGTGACGTGGTGGCGCGTTCAATCATGATCGAAATCCGTGAAGGTCGCGGCTGTGATGGCCCATGGGGTCCACACGCCAAGCTGAAACTCGACCACCTGGGTAAAGAGGTACTGGAATCCCGTCTGCCGGGTATTCTGGAGCTGTCCCGTACCTTCGCCCACGTCGACCCGGTGAAAGAGCCAATTCCGGTTATTCCTACCTGCCACTACATGATGGGCGGTATTCCGACCAAAGTGACCGGTCAGGCATTGACCGTGAACGAGCAGGGCGAAGATGTGGTCATCCCAGGCCTGTTCGCGGTAGGCGAAATTGCCTGCGTATCCGTACACGGTGCCAACCGTCTGGGGGGGAACTCCCTGCTGGACCTGGTGGTGTTTGGTCGTGCGGTGGGTCTGCACCTGCAGGAATCCATTGCCGAACAGGGCGCGCTGCGTGACGCCACTGACGACGAAATTGATGCATCGCTTGAGCGTCTGAACCGCTGGAACGGTAACCGTAACGGTGAAGATCCGGTGGAAATCCGCAAAGCGCTGCAGGAATGTATGCAGCACAACTTCTCGGTATTCCGTGAAGGTGACGCGATGGCGAAAGGTCTTGAGCAACTGAAAGCGATCCGCGAGCGCCTGAAAAACGCCCGTCTGGATGATACTTCCAGCGAGTTCAACACCCAGCGCGTTGAGTGTCTTGAGCTGGATAACCTGATGGAAACCGCGTTCGCAACCGCGATGTCGGCCAACTTCCGTACCGAAAGCCGTGGCGCGCATAGCCGCTTCGACTTCCCGGATCGTGACGATGAAAACTGGCTGTGCCATTCCCTGTATCTGCCAGAGTCGGAAACCATGACGCGCCGTCAGGTGAACATGGAACCGAAACTGCGTCCGGCGTTCCCGCCGAAGATTCGTACTTACTAATGCGGAGACAGGACAATGAAACTCGAATTCTCAGTTTATCGTTATAACCCGGATGTAGATGACGCTCCGCGCATGCAGGATTACACGCTGGAAGCGGAAGAAGGTCGTGACATGATGCTGCTGGATGCGTTAATCCAGCTGAAAGAAAAAGATCCGACACTGTCGTTCCGTCGCTCCTGCCGTGAAGGGGTGTGTGGCTCTGACGGCGTCAACATGAACGGCAAAAATGGTCTGGCCTGCATCACGCCAATTTCCGCGTTGCAGCGCCCGGGCCAGAAAATTGTTATCCGTCCTCTGCCAGGCCTGCCGGTCGTGCGTGATTTGGTGGTAGACATGGGGCAATTCTATGCACAATATGAGAAGATTAAACCTTACTTATTGAATAATGGGCAAAATCCACCCGCTCGTGAGCATTTACAGTCTCCCGAGCAGCGTGAAAAACTCGACGGCTTGTATGAGTGTATTCTCTGTGCATGTTGTTCAACGTCGTGCCCGTCGTTCTGGTGGAACCCGGACAAGTTCATCGGCCCGGCCGGTCTGCTGGCTGCCTATCGCTTCCTGATCGATAGCCGCGACACCGAAACCGATAGTCGTCTGGAAGGTTTAAGTGACGCTTTCAGCGTATTCCGCTGCCATAGCATCATGAACTGCGTCAGTGTGTGTCCGAAGGGGCTGAACCCGACGCGCGCCATCGGCCATATTAAGTCGATGCTGCTGCAGCGCAGTGCGTAAGTAAGTAGTGAGAGGGGGCGCTGTTCCCCCTCACCCTAACCCTCTCCCAAAGGGAGAGGGGATAGATTGCAGAAACCTTTAAAAACTGCCCTGAAGTCTAGACAGTTTCTAAAGGTTCCTTCGCGGGCCAAATGAAAAGAGCTCGCAGGTGAACCCCGGCACGTACACGCGGTGTGCGTGGTAGTTTCTACGGCGAAAGTAAGCATAAAAATGCTTAAGGGATCACGATGCAGAACGGCGCAATGAAAGCCTGGCTGGACTCTTCTTACCTCTCTGGTGCCAACCAGAGCTGGATAGAACAGCTCTATGAAGACTTCTTAACCGATCCTGACTCAGTGGACGCAAACTGGCGTTCCATGTTCCAGCAGTTGCCTGGCACGGGAGTCAAACCGGATCAATTCCATTCCAAAACACGTGATTATTTCCGTCGTCTGGCGAAGGATGCCTCACGTTACTCTTCTGCGATTTCCGACCCTGACACCAACGCGAAGCAGGTTAAAGTCCTGCAGCTTATTAACGCTTATCGCTTCCGCGGTCACCAGCATGCGAATCTCGATCCGCTGGGACTGTGGAAACAAGACCGTGTGGCGGATCTCGATCCGGCGTATCACGATCTGACCGAGGCCGATTTCCAGGAAAGCTTTAACGTAGGTTCTTTTGCCATCGGTAAAGACACGATGAAGCTGGGCGATCTGATCGACGCCCTCAAGCAAACCTACTGCGGCTCCATCGGCGCGGAATACATGCATATCACTTCTACCGAAGAGAAACGCTGGATCCAGCAGCGTATCGAATCCGTAGCGGGCCACGCGACCTTCTCGGCTGACGAGAAAAAACGCTTCCTGAACGAACTGACCGCAGCGGAAGGGCTTGAGCGCTATCTGGGCGCGAAGTTCCCGGGCGCAAAACGCTTCTCGCTGGAAGGCGGCGATGCGTTAGTGCCAATGCTGAAAGAGCTGATTCGTCATGCAGGCAAGAGCGGTACCCGTGAAGTGGTACTGGGCATGGCGCACCGTGGTCGTCTGAACGTGCTGGTCAACGTGCTGGGTAAAAAACCGCAGGACCTGTTCGACGAATTCGCGGGCAAACATAAAGAACATCTCGGCACCGGTGACGTGAAGTACCACATGGGCTTCTCGTCTGATATCGAAACCGAAGGCGGTCTGGTTCACCTGGCGCTGGCGTTTAACCCGTCGCACCTGGAGATCGTCAGCCCGGTAGTTATCGGTTCCGTGCGCGCGCGTCTGGATCGTCTGGACGAGCCAAGCAGCAACAAAGTGCTGCCAATCACCATTCACGGTGATGCGGCGGTCACAGGGCAGGGCGTGGTTCAGGAAACCCTGAACATGTCCAAAGCGCGTGGTTATGAAGTGGGCGGTACCGTTCGTATCGTCATCAACAACCAGGTGGGCTTCACAACGTCTAACCCACTGGATGCGCGTTCAACCCCTTACTGCACCGACATCGGCAAGATGGTACAGGCGCCAATCTTCCACGTGAACGCGGATGACCCGGAAGCGGTCGCCTTCGTGACCCGTCTGGCGCTGGACTTCCGTAACACCTTCAAACGCGATGTGTTCATCGATCTGTTCTGCTACCGCCGTCACGGCCACAACGAAGCCGACGAGCCAAGTGCAACCCAGCCGTTGATGTACCAGAAAATCAAAAAACACCCGACGCCGCGCAAAATCTACGCTGACAAGCTGGAAAGCGAAAAAGTGGCGACGCTGGAAGATGCGACCGAAATGGTCAACCTCTACCGCGACGCGCTGGATGCGGGTGAGTGCGTGGTGAAAGAGCTGCGTCCGATGAACATGCACTCCTTTACCTGGTCGCCGTACCTCAACCACGAGTGGGATGAGAGCTACCCGAACAAGGTCGAGATGAAGCGCCTGCAGGAGCTGGCTAAACGCATCAGCACCGTGCCAGACGCCATCGAGATGCAGTCTCGCGTGGCAAAAATTTATGCTGACCGTCAGTCTATGGCGGCAGGTGAGAAGCTGTTCGACTGGGGCGGTGCAGAAACGCTGGCTTACGCGACGCTGGTTGACGAAGGTATTCCTGTTCGTCTGTCCGGTGAAGATGCGGGCCGTGGCACCTTCTTCCACCGTCACGCGGTAGTTCACAACCAGTCTAACGGTTCAACCTACACCCCGCTGCAGCACGTGCATAACGGTCAGGGCCAGTTCAAGGTCTGGGACTCCGTGCTCTCTGAAGAAGCGGTGCTGGCCTTCGAATACGGTTACGCTACCGCAGAGCCGCGTACGCTGACCATCTGGGAAGCGCAGTTCGGTGACTTCGCCAACGGTGCTCAGGTGGTTATCGACCAGTTCATCTCTTCTGGCGAACAGAAATGGGGCCGTATGTGTGGCCTGGTGATGCTCCTGCCACATGGTTATGAAGGCCAGGGTCCTGAGCACTCCTCCGCGCGCCTGGAACGTTATCTGCAGCTCTGCGCTGAGCAGAACATGCAGGTTTGCGTACCGTCCACCCCGGCTCAGGTTTACCACATGCTGCGTCGTCAGGCGCTGCGCGGTATGCGCCGTCCGCTGGTGGTCATGTCACCAAAATCCCTGCTGCGTCACCCACTGGCGGTGTCCAGCCTGGATGAGCTGGCGAATGGCACCTTCCTGCCTGCCATCGGTGAGATTGATGAACTGGATCCGCAGGCTGTGAAGCGTGTGGTGATGTGTTCTGGTAAGGTTTATTACGACCTGCTGGAACAGCGCCGTAAGAACGATCAGAAAGATGTCGCCATCGTGCGTATCGAACAGCTTTATCCATTCCCGCACCAGGCGGTGCAGGAAGCGCTGAAACCGTACGCTCACGTGCATGATTTTGTCTGGTGCCAGGAAGAGCCGCTCAACCAGGGCGCATGGTACTGCAGCCAGCATCATTTCCGTGAAGTGATTCCATTTGGGTCTGCCCTGCGTTATGCAGGTCGCCCGGCCTCCGCCTCTCCGGCGGTAGGGTATATGTCCGTTCACCAGAAGCAGCAACAAGATCTGGTCAATGACGCGCTGAACGTCGATTAATTAAAGGATACATAATGAGTAGCGTAGATATTCTTGTTCCCGACCTGCCTGAATCTGTAGCAGATGCGACCGTCGCTACCTGGCATAAAAAACCAGGCGATGCCGTTAAGCGCGATGAAGTGCTGGTAGAAATCGAAACTGACAAAGTGGTACTGGAAGTACCGGCTTCGGCGGATGGCGTTCTGGACGCGGTGCTGGAAGACGAAGGCACCACCGTAACCTCTCGCCAGATCCTGGGTCGCCTGCGTGAAGGCAACAGCGCGGGCAAAGAGTCCAGCGCGAAGTCTGAAGAGAAAGCCTCTACGCCGGCTCAGCGCCAGCAGGCTTCTCTGGAAGAACAGACCAACGACGCGCTCAGCCCGGCGATCCGTCGCCTGCTGGCTGAACACAGCCTTGACCCGGCAGCCATCAAAGGTACCGGTGTAGGCGGTCGTCTGACCCGTGAAGACATCGACAAACACCTGGCGAAAGCGCCTGCTCAGGCAGAAGCGAAAGCCCCTGTGGCAGCCCCAGCAGCACAGCCTGCTCTGGGTGCGCGCAGTGAAAAACGCGTGCCAATGACTCGCCTGCGTAAGCGTGTGGCAGAGCGTCTGCTGGAAGCGAAAAACTCCACCGCGATGCTGACCACCTTCAACGAAGTGAACATGAAGCCAATCATGGACCTGCGTAAGCAGTACGGTGACGCGTTTGAAAAACGTCACGGTATCCGTCTGGGCTTTATGTCCTTCTACGTGAAAGCGGTTGTTGAAGCGCTGAAACGCTACCCGGAAGTGAACGCGTCCATCGATGGTGATGACGTGGTTTACCACAACTATTTCGACGTCAGCATGGCGGTGTCTACGCCACGTGGTCTGGTGACTCCGGTTCTGCGTGATGTGGATACCCTGGGTATGGCCGACATCGAGAAAAATATTAAAGAGCTGGCCGTGAAAGGCCGCGACGGCAAGCTGACCGTAGACGACCTGACCGGCGGTAACTTCACCATTACCAACGGCGGCGTGTTTGGCTCGCTGATGTCTACCCCGATCATCAACCCGCCGCAGAGCGCGATCCTGGGTATGCACGCCATTAAAGATCGTCCGATGGCGGTAGACGGTAAAGTGGAGATCCTGCCAATGATGTATCTGGCGCTCTCTTACGATCACCGTCTGATCGACGGCCGCGAGTCCGTGGGCTTCCTGGTAGCGATTAAAGAGCTGCTGGAAGATCCAACGCGTCTGCTGCTGGACGTCTAGTCCCTTTTAGCATCACCTGCCCTGTAGGCCGGATACGCCTTGCACCGGCCTGCAGGTTTGAAGATAACGATTACCCTGAAGGATGGATAGAACACATGAACTTACATGAATATCAGGCCAAACAGCTGTTTGCCCGGTATGGCTTACCGGCTCCGGTGGGTTATGCCTGTACTACCCCGCGTGAAGCAGAAGAAGCCGCATCTAAAATCGGTTCCGGCCCGTGGGTAGTTAAATGTCAGGTTCACGCTGGTGGCCGTGGTAAAGCGGGCGGTGTGAAGGTTGTTAAGAGCAAAGAAGAAATTCGTGCATTTGCTGAACATTGGCTCGGCAAGCGTCTGGTCACTTACCAGACAGATGCGAACGGCCAGCCAGTCAACCAGATCCTGGTTGAAGCGGCAACCGACATCGCGAAAGAGCTGTATCTGGGCGCGGTGGTAGACCGTAGCTCGCGTCGCGTGGTGTTCATGGCGTCTACCGAAGGCGGCGTGGAAATCGAAAAAGTGGCAGAAGAGACGCCACACCTGATCCATAAAGTGGCTATCGATCCACTGGCAGGTCCAATGCCTTACCAGGGCCGTGAGCTGGCGTTCAAACTGGGTCTGGAAGGCAAGCTGGTTCAGCAGTTCACCAAGATCTTCATGGGGCTGGCGACCATCTTCCTGGAGCGCGATCTGGCGCTGATCGAGATCAACCCGCTGGTGATCACCACTCAGGGCGATCTGATCTGCCTCGATGGCAAACTGGGTGCTGACGGCAATGCCCTGTTCCGCCAGCCAGATCTGCGCGAAATGCGTGACCAGTCTCAGGAAGACCCGCGTGAAGCACAGGCTGCTCAGTGGGAGCTGAACTACGTGGCGCTGGATGGCAACATCGGCTGCATGGTTAACGGTGCGGGCCTGGCGATGGGCACCATGGACATCGTTAAGCTGCACGGCGGCGAGCCAGCGAACTTCCTCGACGTAGGGGGGGGCGCAACCAAAGAGCGCGTAACCGAAGCGTTCAAAATCATTCTCTCTGACGACAACGTGAAAGCCGTTCTGGTGAACATCTTCGGCGGTATCGTACGTTGCGACCTGATCGCAGACGGCATCATCGGCGCGGTAGAAGAAGTGGGCGTTAACGTTCCGGTTGTTGTGCGTCTGGAAGGTAACAACGCTGAACTCGGCGCGAAAAAACTGGCTGACAGCGGCCTGAATATTATTGCAGCGAAAAGTCTGACGGATGCAGCTCAGCAGGTTGTTGCCGCAGTGGAGGGGAAATAATGTCAGTTTTAATCAATAAAGATACCAAGGTTATCTGCCAGGGCTTCACCGGTAGCCAGGGGACTTTCCACTCCGAGCAGGCGATTGCCTACGGTACGCAGATGGTTGGCGGTGTAACACCAGGTAAAGGTGGCACCACGCACCTGGGCCTGCCGGTGTTCAACACCGTGCGTGAAGCCGTAGAAGCGACGGGCGCAACCGCGACCGTTATCTACGTTCCGGCACCGTTCTGCAAAGACTCCATTCTGGAAGCGATCGACGCTGGCATCAAACTGATCATCACCATCACTGAAGGTATCCCGACGCTGGATATGCTCACCGTGAAAGTGAAGCTGGACGAAGCGGGCGTGCGCATGATCGGCCCGAACTGCCCAGGCGTGATCACCCCAGGCGAATGCAAAATCGGCATCATGCCAGGTCACATTCACAAGCCGGGCAAAGTGGGTATCGTTTCCCGTTCCGGTACGCTGACCTATGAAGCGGTTAAGCAGACCACCGACTACGGCTTCGGCCAGTCCACCTGTGTGGGCATCGGCGGTGACCCAATCCCAGGCTCTAACTTCATCGACATCCTGAAGCTATTCCAGGAAGATCCACAGACCGAAGCGATCGTCATGATCGGTGAGATCGGTGGTAGCGCGGAAGAAGAAGCGGCTGCTTACATCAAAGAACACGTAACCAAGCCAGTAGTCGGTTACATCGCGGGTGTGACGGCGCCGAAAGGTAAGCGTATGGGTCACGCAGGCGCGATTATCGCCGGTGGTAAAGGTACGGCTGATGAGAAATTCGCAGCGCTGGAAGCCGCAGGCGTGAAGACCGTTCGCAGCCTGGCGGATATCGGCGAAGCACTGAAATCCATCATTAAGTAAGTCCTCTCTGCGCCCTGAAAGGGGCGCGTTGAAATAAAAAATGTCCGTTTCGACATGGTTGGCCGCTGTAAAGCGGCCTTTTTTATTGCCTGCGTTTCGCCACGAGGGTGAATTTGTAATCGTCGGTATTGAACACGTTGCGGCTGTATTCGAAAACCCGGCCATCTTTCAGGAAACCGCGGGAGACTTTTTCCAGGATCGGTTTTGCCGGATCGAGCGCCAGCGCAGCAATCGCCTCTTCTGAGGGCATGACCGGCACCAGCTCCTGTTCACTGCGATCGATGACCAGCTTTTTGATCTGTTCAACGTAGTGGTATTTCGACTTTTCCATCACTTCCCAGGTGAGGTCGGGGAACATCGCCAGCGGCATCCAGGTTTCTTCCAGGTTTACCGGCTTCTGCTTGATGAAGCGTACGCGCTTGACGTGCCAGACCTTATCATCCTCGCCAATTGCCAGCGTAGCCGCGAGTCTTGTATCGGCTTTTACCACTTCAAAAATTTTGACGTCGCTGTGCGTATCAACGTTGCGATCCGCCAGTTTTTCGTAAAAGCCGGTGAGCTGGTAAATGTCGTAATTCACCCGCTCCTCTTTTACATAGGAACCACTGCCCTGGATGCTTTCGATGATCTGTTCGTCGGCAAGGAGTTTCAGGGCCTGCCGGACGGTGACGCGGCTGACGCTAAACGCCTCCTGAAGGCTGGATTCCGTTGGTAGCGCGTCACCCGGTTTTAATTCTCCGGCGTTAATTTTTTCGCGGAAGACATCCGCTATCTGCCGGTATCGCGGTTTGTTGCCCATTTTATCGCGCCTGATTAATACCTTTTCTGAGAATTATGCATTCAACTAATGATTTGTAAATAATACAACTTAAATACAAATTTTGATGTTAGTGAAAATGATCACATAAATGTATTATCCGCTCTGCCACAATCCTTCGCAGACTATAACGATGCAACTGTGAGGATCTCTATGAACCTGACGACCCTGACCGATCCGCGTGCTGTCTGCGTTCAGGCGCAGTTTACCCGCCGTGATGAGGCAATACGTCAGCTCGCGATGCGGCTGGAGGCGCTGGGCAAAATCACTGACGCCGAGGCTTTTCTGGTGGACGTTTTTCAACGGGAATCGCTTGGCCCAACCGCGCTGGGTGAGGGGCTGGCTGTCCCCCATGGCAAATCGGCCACGGTAAAAGAGGCGGCATTTGCCGTCGCAACGCTGTGCGAGCCGCTGGAATGGGAAGGGGTGGACGGGCCGGAAGAGGTCACGCTCATTTTCCTGCTCGCGATCCCTCCGGCGGAAGCCGGATCAACGCATATTGAGGTGTTAACGGCGCTCACGTCTCGCCTGGCGGATGACGATCTCAGGGCCCGCGTAATGGCTGCGACCACGGCCGAAGGTGTGCTGACCGCGCTGGACGCCGCGCCCGGGGAGCAGGCCGACGCCATCCAGGAGAGTGCCCCGACTATTGTCTGCGTTACCGCCTGCCCGGCCGGGATTGCCCACACCTATATGGCGGCGGAATATCTGGAAAAAGCGGGACGCAGGATGGGCGTCAACGTGGTGGTGGAAAAGCAGGGGGCGAACGGCATTGAGGGGCGCCTCACGTCGCAGCAACTGCAGGAGGCCAGAGCATGTATCTTTGCCGCAGAAGTGGCGATCAAAGAGAGTGAACGCTTTGCGGGGATCCCCACCGTTTCCGTACCCGTTGCGGAACCACTACGCCATGCTGAAGCGTTAATAGAACGCGCGCTGGCGTTAAAGCCTGCCGACGCTGCGCGTCATGCGCCCGTCGATACCGAAACAAAAAAGAGTGTCAAAACCGAGCTCAAGCAGGCGCTCCTGAGCGGCATCTCCTTTGCGGTGCCGTTGATTGTCGCCGGTGGTACGGTGCTGGCCGTGTCGGTATTGCTGGCGCAAATTCTGGGGCTGCAGCACTTATTCGATCAGGAAAACTCGTGGCTGTGGATGTACCGCAAGCTTGGCGGCGGCATGCTTGGCATGCTGATGGTTCCCGTTCTGGCGGCGTATACCGCTTATTCACTGGCGGATAAACCGGCGCTGACGCCGGGTTTCGCTGCCGGTCTGGCTGCCAATATGATTGGTTCCGGTTTTCTGGGGGCCATCGCAGGCGGGCTGATTGCGGGCTACCTGATGCGCTGGGTGAAAAATCACATTCGCCTCAGTAGCCGCTTCAACGGCTTCTTAACCTTTTATCTTTATCCGGTTATTGGCGTGCTGGGCGCAGGCAGCCTGATGCTGTTTGTGATCGGCGAACCGGTGGCCTGGATAAACAACGCGCTCACCGCCTGGCTTAATGGTCTTTCTGGCGCGAATGCGCTGCTCCTGGGCGCGATCCTTGGCTTTATGTGTTCGTTCGATTTGGGCGGGCCGGTCAACAAAGCCTCCTACGCGTTCTGCCTCGGGGCGATGGCCAACGGGGTGTATGGCCCCTATGCGATTTTCGCCTCCGTCAAGATGGTCTCGGCCTTTACCGTGACGGCGTCAACGATGCTGGCGCCGAGATTGTTTAAACCGTTTGAAATTGAAACCGGCAAATCAACGTGGCTGCTTGGCCTCGCGGGCATTACCGAAGGGGCGATACCGATGGCGATTGAAGATCCCCTCCGCGTCATTGGCTCATTTGTGCTGGGCTCCATGGTGACAGGGGCGATTGTTGGCGCGATGGGGATCGGCCTGTCCACGCCGGGCGCAGGCATTTTCTCGCTCTTTTTACTTCATGATGCAGGGCTGAGCGGTGTGGTTGCAGCGGCAGGCTGGTTTGGTGCGGCGCTGGTGGGGACCGCTATCTCCACATTTATTCTGCTGCTCTGGCGACGTCAGGCGGTCAAAACGGGCAAATACATCACTGAAGACGCCATACCGTAAAACGCACAACACAGGAAACGAAGATGAAAGCTGTATCTCGCGTTCATATCACGCCGCATATGCACTGGGACCGTGAGTGGTACTTCACCACCGAAGAGTCGCGTATTCTTCTGGTCAATAATATGGAAGAGATCCTGACCCGTCTGGAGCAGGACGAGGCCTATAAATATTACGTTCTCGACGGACAGACGGCAGTGCTGGAGGATTACTTTGCCGTCAAGCCCGAAAACCGCTCGCGGGTGAAGGTGCTTGTCGAGCGCGGAAAACTGATTATCGGCCCGTGGTATACCCAGACCGATACCACGATCGTCAGCGGCGAGTCGATTGTCCGCAACCTGATGTACGGTATTCGCGACTGTATGGCGTTCGGCGAGCCGATGATGATCGGTTATCTGCCGGATTCGTTTGGGATGTCAGGCCAGCTTCCGCATATTTATAACGGCTTTGGCATTACCCGCACGATGTTCTGGCGCGGCTGTTCTGAACGACACGGTACCGATAAAACCGAATTTCTCTGGCAGAGCCAGGACGGCAGTGAAGTGACGGCACAGGTGCTGCCGCTGGGCTATGCGATTGGTAAGTACTTACCTGAGGATGAGGCCGGGCTACGAAAACGGCTCGACAGTTATTTCGAGGTCCTGGAAAACGCCTCTGTCACCAAAGAGATTTTGCTGCCCAACGGACACGACCAGATGCCGCTGCAGCAGAACCTTTTTGCGGTGATGGAGAAGCTTCGTGAAATCTATCCGCAACGTCAGTTTGTGATGAGCCGCTTCGAGGAGGTGTTTGACCATATTGAGGCGCGGCGCGATGAACTGGCGACGCTGAAAGGGGAGTTTATCGACGGGAAATACATGCGCGTGCACCGGACAATCGGCTCCACGCGCATGGACATTAAAATCGCCCATGCGCGTATCGAGAATAAAATCGTCAACGTGCTTGAGCCGCTGGCGACGCTTGCCTGGACTCTCGGCTTCGACTATCACCACGGTCTGCTGGAGAAAATGTGGAAAGAGATCCTCAAGAATCACGCCCACGACAGCATCGGCTGCTGCTGCAGCGACAAGGTGCATCGCGAGATTGTTTCCCGCTTTGAGCTGGCGGAGGACATGGCAGACAACCTGGTGCGCTTCTATATGCGCAAGATTGTCGACAACATGCCGCAATCCGACGCCGATAAGCTGGTGATGTTCAACCTGATGCCCTGGCCGCGTGAAGAGGTGATGAACACCACGATTCGGCTGCGCGCCAGCCAGTTTCGTCTGCGTGATGAGAAAGGCAACGAGATCCCGTATTTCATTCGCAGCGCGCGCGAGCTCGACCCTGGTCTCATTGACCGGCAGATTGTCCATTACGGCAACTACGAACCGTTTATGGAGTTTGATATCCAGCTCAGCCAGATCCTGCCGTCGATGGGCTACCGTACGCTGTTTATAGAACCGCACGTAGCCGGAAAGGTGCTCTCTCCGGCGCAAAACACCGGTGCTTTACTCGAAAATGCTTTCTGGCAGATTGATATAAACGACGACGGTACGCTGCGTCTGCGCGACAAAGAAACCGGCCTGATTTACGACCGGGTACTGGAGATTGAAGAGAGTTCGGATGATGGCGATGAGTACGACTACTCGCCTTCACGGGAAGAGTGGAGACTCACTTCAGCACAGGGCGAGCATCAGGTTGACGTCATACACGAAGCCTGGCAGAGCAGGGCGGTGATCCGCCACCGTATTGCTGTACCGGCAAACCTCTCTGAACGCGCAGCACGTCAGCGAAAGGGTTCTCTTGAGGTGGCATTTGACATTACGCTCAGCCACAACAGCAGACGTATTGATGTGGCGGTGCGTCTGGATAACCAGGCGGATGACCACCGCGTTCGGGTGCTGATCCCCACACCGTTTACGACTCAGCACGTGCTCGCGGATACGCAGTTTGGCACCATTACTCGCCCCGTGCAGGACGCTGCGATGCAACGCTGGCAGGAAGAGGGCTGGAAAGAAGCGCCCGTTCCTGTCTGGAATTTGCTCAACTATGCCGTGCTGCAGGAAAAGCGAAACGGGCTTGCGCTGTTTACAGAAGGACTACGTGAATTTGAAGTGGTGGGCGATACCAAAAAAGCCTTTGCGCTGACTCTGCTGCGCGGCGTGGGGTTACTCGGAAAAGAAGATTTGCTGTTGCGCCCTGGCAGACCTTCGGGGATTAAGATGCCCGTCCCGGATTCCCAGATGCGTGGTCCGTTAACCTGCCGTTTTAGCCTGTTCAGTTTCAGTGGCACCCCTGAAAGCTCGGGCGTCACGCAGCAGGCTAAGGCGTGGTTAACGCCGGTGCAGTGCTATAACAAGATCCCCTGGGATGCGATGAAATTAAACCGTGCGTCGTTCACCACGCCGGAAAGTTACAGTCTGCTGGCGCTTTCCCCGACGGGATGCGTGCTCAGCGCGCTCAAAAAAGCGGAAGATCGGGATGAACTTATTCTTCGCCTGTTCAACCCTTCGGAGTCCAGCGTCTGCGAGACGACGTTATCCGTTAACCCGGCGTTGAAACGGTGCGGCGAAACGGACCTGAATGAACGGTTACTGGATGATCGTGAAGAGCAGGGGATTACCGGCACGTTCAGACCGGGGCAGTCACGAACCTTTAGCATTCTTCTTGCCTGAAAAACGAAAAAAGGCTGCCAAGTGCAGCCTTTTTTCATTAAATAGTCACGCTACGGTGTTAACTTATAGAGCGCGAAAAGTAAATTAAATGTAATTTCGAAGGGTTGCAGTCAAACTCTGGAAAAATAACCTGGCCCGACTACGCTTTAAGGATTGCCCCGCGTCGAAAAGGTGTTTTTCTTTTGCGTTAATTAAAATCACTTCTGTTTATATTTTTTCCCTTCTTCGATAACCAATCACAGCTTTGTATGCACATATCGTTAACATGGTTTTCACCATTCTTACCGCGTTTAAACATGGTTAACATCGGTCGTTGTTTTTGATTTAAATCAAAGTTTAATCCTTGGAAAAAGGTGCTTAAAAGCGCTAAATTGTCCCCGATCAAAATGGTCGAAAAGTGGTAATTTTGCTATAAATTGATCGCCGTCGAAAAACGTAAATATGATTCAATAAAAACCTGTTTATTGTAAGGGTTTTGCAGCGTATTATATTTGCGGGACCAATTTGAGTTTTTTATTAACGTATTTGTAACCTTTCATCACTGCTTTTTCATTCTGTAGAGAATAGGCAACGAAGAAGGGGAGCAGATAACTTTGTATTGGGGCATGCGTGTGGATCCTTTTCCTGGGGTTCACTCTCGGAGTCTTCATGCGATGAGCAAGGAGTCATAATGTTAGACGTAGTCGAACTGTCGCGCTTACAGTTTGCCTTGACCGCGATGTACCACTTCCTGTTTGTGCCGCTGACGCTCGGTATGGCGTTCCTGCTGGCCATCATGGAAACGGTATACGTTCTGTCCGGCAAACAGATTTATAAAGATATGACCAAGTTCTGGGGCAAGTTGTTTGGTATCAACTTTGCACTGGGCGTGGCTACCGGTTTGACCATGGAGTTCCAGTTCGGGACTAACTGGTCATATTATTCCCACTATGTAGGGGATATCTTCGGTGCGCCGCTGGCCATTGAAGGTCTGATGGCCTTCTTCCTCGAATCCACCTTTGTAGGTCTGTTCTTCTTCGGCTGGGACCGTCTGGGCAAAGTCCAGCATATGGCGGTGACCTGGCTGGTGGCATTAGGGTCTAACCTGTCCGCGCTGTGGATCCTGGTGGCAAACGGCTGGATGCAGAACCCGATTGCGTCTGATTTCAACTTCGAAACCATGCGTATGGAGATGGTCAGCTTTGCCGAACTGGTCCTGAACCCGGTTGCTCAGGTTAAATTCGTCCACACCGTGGCCTCTGGCTATGTGTGCGGCGCGATGTTCATTCTGGGCATCAGCTCCTACTATATGCTGCGTGGTCGTGACTTCGCCTTCGCTAAACGTTCCTTTGCTATCGCTGCAAGCTTCGGTATGGCTGCCATCCTCTCCGTTATCGTGCTGGGTGATGAATCCGGTTATGAAATGGGTGACGTACAGAAAACCAAGCTCGCCGCAATCGAAGCTGAATGGGAAACCCAACCGGCCCCGGCTGCCTTTACCCTGTTCGGTATTCCGGACCAGGACGCCCAGGAAAACCGCTTCGCCATTCAAATTCCTTATGCGCTGGGTATCATCGCCACCCGTTCTGTTGACAAACAGGTGACGGGTCTGAAAGAGCTGATGGAGCAGCACGAAGGCCGTATCCGTAACGGTATGAAAGCCTACGCTCTGCTGGAACAGCTGCGTGCCGGTTCTACCGACCAGGCCGTTCGTGACCAGTTCAACGACGTGAAGAAAGATCTGGGCTACGGTCTGCTGCTGAAACGCTATACCCCGAACGTCTCCGACGCGACGGAAGCGCAGATCCAGATGGCAACCAAAGACTCTATTCCACGCGTAGCGCCACTCTACTTTGCATTCCGTATCATGGTAGGCTGCGGCATCATCATGCTGCTGATCATTGCGGCGTCCTTCTGGTCTGTGATTCGTAACCGCATCGGCGAGAAAAAATGGCTGCTGCGTACGGCGTTGTATGCTATCCCGCTGCCGTGGATCGCAATTGAGTCCGGCTGGTTTGTTGCGGAGTATGGACGTCAGCCATGGGCGATTGGTGAGGTGCTGCCAACGGCGGTGGCCAACTCCTCGCTGACAGCAGGCGATCTGATCTTCTCAATGCTGCTGATCTGTGGTCTCTACACCCTGTTCCTGGTGGCTGAACTGTTCCTGATGTTCAAGTTCGCGCGCCTTGGCCCAAGCAGCCTGAAAACCGGTCGCTATCACTACGAGCAGTCCGGTGTGACTACTCAGCCGGCACGCTAAGACAGGAGTCATCAAATGATCGATTATGAAGTATTGCGTTTTATCTGGTGGCTGTTGATCGGTGTTCTGCTGATCGGTTTTGCTGTCACGGATGGTTTCGACATGGGGGTGGGGATGCTCACCCGTTTCCTCGGTCGTAATGACACCGAGCGTCGAATCATGATCAACTCCATCGCCCCGCACTGGGACGGTAACCAGGTGTGGCTGATCACCGCAGGCGGCGCGCTGTTCGCTGCCTGGCCGATGGTTTACGCGGCTGCGTTCTCCGGTTTCTACGTGGCGATGATTCTGGTTCTGGCGTCTTTATTCTTCCGTCCGGTCGGTTTCGACTACCGTTCCAAGATTGAAGACACCCGCTGGCGTAACATGTGGGACTGGGGCATCTTCATTGGTAGCTTCGTTCCACCGCTGGTGATTGGTGTGGCATTCGGTAACCTGCTGCAGGGTGTACCGTTCCACATGGACGAGTACATGCGTCTTTACTACACCGGTAACTTCTTCCAGCTGCTGAATCCGTTTGGTCTGCTGGCAGGCGTAGTCAGTGTGGCGATGATCATCACCCAGGGCGCAACCTATCTGCAGATGCGTACTGTTGGTGAGCTGCATCTGCGTTCTCGTGCAACGGCTCAGGTTGCTGCCCTGATCACACTGGTCTGCTTCGCGCTGGCAGGTGTTTGGGTGGTCTACGGTATTGATGGTTACGTGGTGACGTCTGCGATTAACCACGTCGCGCCGTCTAACCCGCTGACCAAAGAAGTGGCGCGTGAGGCCGGTGCATGGCTGGTGAACTTCAACGCGATGCCTGTGCTGTGGGCTATTCCGGCGTTGGGTGTGTTGCTGCCGCTGCTGACGGTTCTGACGTCTCGTCTGGAAAAAGGCGCTCTGGCGTTCGTGTTCTCATCACTGACGCTGGCGTGCATCATCCTGACTGCAGGTATCGCTATGTTCCCATTCGTGATGCCATCCAGCACCATGCTGAATGCTAGCCTGACCATGTGGGATGCAACCTCCAGCCATATGACGCTGAACTTAATGACTTATGTTGCTTGCGTGTTCGTTCCGATTGTTCTGGCCTACACCATCTGGTGTTACTGGAAAATGTTCGGTCGTATCACTAAAGAACATATCGAAAGCAACACCCACTCTATGTACTAAGTAAGGAGCTGAATATGTGGTATTTCGCATGGATTTTAGGGACGCTTCTTGCCTGTGCTTTTGGTGTCATCACTGCCCTGGCGCTTGAGCACGTTGAAGCGACCAAAGCGGGTGAAGAAAAACACTAATGAAGATTATCGCAACGTTATATGCGGTAATGGATAAGCGCCCGTTACGGGCGCTTTCTTTAGTGATGGCATTACTGCTGGCAGGGTGTATCTTCTGGGACCCTTCGCGTTTTGCAGCGAAGACCAGCGAGCTTGAGATCTGGCACGGCTTTCTCATTATGTGGGCGGTGTGCGCAGGTGTGATCCACGGCGTAGGCTTTCGTCCGAAAGCGATTCACTGGCAGGGCATTTTCTGCCCGCTTATCGCCGATATCGTGCTGCTTGCTGGATTGATTTTCTTCTTCTTCTGAATAAGAAATGTCCGTTAACCATATGGGCTTACCCGAGCCCATAAAAATTTACTCTCCGTTTACTTTCTCCCATTCCAAACCATCATTCCCGCGCGTATAGTAGCGAAGTTTAAAGCATAAACTTTTGTTGCATTACCGGGATGTAAAGTGAATACAACGCTGTTTCGATGGCCGGTTCGTGTCTATTACGAAGATACCGATGCCGGTGGTGTGGTTTACCACGCCAGCTACGTTGCTTTTTATGAACGGGCACGCACAGAGATGCTGCGCCATCATCACTTTAGTCAACAGGTACTGTTGGCTGAGCGAGTTGCCTTTGTGGTACGCAAGATGACGCTTGAGTATTTTGCGCCTGCCAGACTCGACGATATGCTCGAAGTCCAAACTGAAATTACATCAATGCGCGGAACCTCGCTGGTTTTCACGCAGCGGATAGTCAATGCAGAGAACACCGTACTGAACTCAGCTGAAGTACTGATTGTCTGTGTTGATCCAACCATAATGAAGCCTCGTGCGCTTCCTAAGTCTATTGTCGCGGAGTTTAAGCAGTGACTGACATGAATATCCTTGATTTGTTCCTGAAGGCAAGCCTTCTGGTTAAACTTATCATGCTGATTTTGATTGGTTTTTCAATCGCATCCTGGGCCATCATCATCCAGAGAACGCGTATTCTCAATGCGGCTGGCCGTGAAGCGGAAGCGTTTGAAGATAAGTTCTGGTCGGGTATCGAACTGTCCCGTCTGTATCAGGAAAGTCAGGGTCGTCGCGATAGTCTCGCTGGCTCCGAACAAATTTTCTACAGCGGATTCAAAGAGTTTGCCCGTCTGCATCGCGCGAACAGCCATGCACCTGAAGCGGTGGTGGAAGGAGCCTCGCGTGCGATGCGTATCTCCATGAACCGCGAGCTGGAAAATCTCGAAACGCACATTCCTTTCCTGGGAACGGTGGGTTCCATTAGCCCGTATATCGGCCTGTTTGGTACGGTGTGGGGGATTATGCACGCCTTTATCGCGCTGGGCGCAGTGAAGCAGGCGACGTTGCAGATGGTTGCACCGGGTATTGCAGAAGCACTGATTGCAACCGCTATCGGTCTGTTTGCGGCAATCCCGGCGGTTATGGCTTACAACCGTCTGAACCAGCGCGTGAATAAACTGGAACTGAACTACGACAACTTCATGGAAGAGTTCACCGCGATTCTGCACCGTCAGGCGTTTACCAGCACCGAGAGCAACAAGGGGTAAACCATGGCCAGATCGCGTGGACGAGGTCGTCGCGAGCTCAAGTCCGAAATCAATATCGTTCCGCTGCTGGACGTACTGCTGGTGTTGCTGCTGATCTTTATGGCGACAGCGCCCATCATTACCCAGAGCGTGGAAGTTGATCTGCCGGATGCGACAGAATCACAGGCGGTAAGCACCAATGACGATCCTCCGGTCATCATTGAGGTTTCCGGCGTAGGGCAATACAGCGTCGTGGTAGAGAAAGATCGTATGGATCAGCTACCGCCGGAGCAGGTGATTGCTGAAGCGCAACGACGCCTGGAGTCAAATCCGAAAACGGTCTTCTTAATCGGTGGTGCGAAAGACGTGCCTTACGATGAAATTATTAAAGCGCTGAACTTGCTACATAGTGCGGGTGTTAAGTCTGTCGGCTTAATGACTCAGCCTATTTGATCATCCGCGTAGTTTTTGGGAACCGATAGTGTCAAAGGCAACCGAACAGAACGACAAGCTTAAGCGAGCGATAATCGTCTCCGCAGTGCTGCATGTGATCCTTTTTGCAGGGCTGATCTGGAGTTCGTTCGACGAGCATATTGATGCATCAGCGGGCGGCGGTGGCGGTTCTTCTATCGACGCCGTCATGGTGGATCCCGGTGCGGTCGTGCAGAACTATAACCGTCAGCAACAGCAGCAGGCGAGTGCAAAACGGGCTGAAGAGCAGCGAGAAAAACAGGCGCAACAGCAAGCGGAGGAACTGCGTGAAAAGCAGGCCGCCGAGCAGGAACGTCTGAAGCAGCTTGAGAAAGAACGTTTGCAGGCGCAGGAAGCCGCGAAAGAGCAGGCAGAACAGCAGAAGCAAGCCGAAGAGGCCGCGAAGAAAGCCCAGGAACAGCAAAAGCAGGCGGAAGAGGCGGCAGCTAAAGCCGCAGCGGATGCCAAAGCACAGGCTGATGCCCAGGCGAAATTAGCGGCAGAAGCGGCGAAGAAAGCCGCTGCCGACGCCCAGAAGAAAGCGGAAGCGGAAGCCGCGAAGAAAGCCGCCGCTGATGCTCAGAAGAAAGCGGAAGCAGAAGCCGCGAAAAAAGCCGCTGCTGATGCTCAGAAGAAAGCTGAAGCCGAAGCTGCAAAAAAAGCTGCTCAGGAAGCCGAGAAGAAAGCGGCTGCCGAGGCTGCGAAGAAAGCCGCCGCTGCCGAGAAAGCTGCCGCAGAAAAAGCCGCCGCTGCTGAAAAAGCGGCTGCGGAGAAGAAAGCTGCCGACAAAAAAGCTGCAGCTGAGAAGGCTGCTGCCGATAAAAAAGCGGCTGCTGAAAAAGCTGCAGCGAAAAAGGCTGCTGCAGAAAAAGCCGCTGCCGCTGCGGGCGTTGACGATCTGCTGGGCGATCTCAGTTCCGGTAAGAATGCGCCGAAAACAGGCGGTGGGGCGAAAGGAAACAACGCAGCACCGACAGGAAGTGGTAACACTAAGAGCAACGGTGCGACAGGGGCTGAAATCAATGGCTATGCTGCGCAGATTAAATCCGCTATCGAAAGCCGATTCTATGATGCGTCTTCCTATACCGGTAAAACGTGTACGCTGCGTATAAAACTGGCGCCGGACGGCATGCTTCTTGATATTAAGTCTGAAGGTGGGGATCCCGCTTTGTGTACTGCAGCTCAGGCTGCCGCACGTCAGGCGAAGATGCCTAAACCACCGTCTCAGGCAGTCTACGAAGTCTTTAAAAATGCACCGCTGGACTTCAAACCTTAAGTTACATTTTCCCCGTGCAAACGGGGAAAAATAGACCAGGTTTAGTCACAGGGTTTAGTAGTTTTGTCTATTTGGGTTTGTTAACATTCTGCTAAATTATCGTGGGTAAGGTTACCCAGATAAGGGAGATATGATGAAGCAGGCATTACGTGTAGCATTTAGTTTCTTAATGCTGTGGGCAGCTGTACTGCACGCAGAAGTACGTATCGAGATCACCCAGGGGGTGGACTCGGCACGCCCAATCGGTGTAGTTCCATTCCAGTGGGCTGGCCCTGGTGCGGCGCCTGAAGATGCCGGCGGCATCGTGGCAGCTGACCTGCGTAACAGCGGTAAATTCAACCCGTTAGATCGTTCTCGTCTGCCTCAGCAGCCGGGTAGCGCGCAGGAAGTTCAACCTGCCGCATGGTCTGCACTGGGCATTGATGCCGTGGTTGTGGGTCAGGTTACCCCTAACCCGGACGGCTCTTACAACGTGGCCTGGCAGCTGGTGGATACCGGCGGTGCACCGGGTACCGTTCTGGCTCAGAACTCTTACAAGGTCACTAAACAGTACCTGCGCTATGCGGCTCACGCTGCCAGCGATGCGGTATTCGAAAAACTGACCGGTATTAAAGGTGCGTTCCGTACCCGTATCGCCTATGTGGTACAGACTAACGGCGGCCAGTTCCCGTATGAGCTGCGCGTCTCTGACTACGACGGTTACAACCAGTTCCTGGTGAAACGCTCTTCTCAGCCGCTGATGTCTCCAGCCTGGTCTCCGGACGGGTCTAAACTGGCTTACGTGACCTTCGAAAGCGGTCGTTCTGCGCTGGTTATTCAGACGCTGGCTAACGGTGCTGTTCGTCAGGTGGCGTCGTTCCCACGTCACAACGGTGCGCCTTCGTTCTCGCCGGACGGCTCTAAGCTGGCCTTTGCGCTGTCCAAAACCGGTAGCCTGAACCTGTACGTGATGGACATTGGTTCTGGTCAGATCCGTCAGGTGACGGATGGTCGCAGCAACAACACGGAACCATCATGGTTCCCGGACAGCCAGAACCTGGCGTTTACCTCTGACCAGGCAGGCCGTCCACAAATCTATAAAGTGAACATCAACGGCGGGGCTCCGCAGCGTATCACCTGGGAAGGCTCTCAGAACCAGAACGCAGATGTGAGCAGCGACGGTAAATTTATGGTAATGGTCAGCTCCAACGGTGGGCAGCAGCACATTGCCAAACAAGATCTGGTAGCGGGTGGCGTCCAAGTTCTGTCGTCAACGTTCCTGGATGAAACGCCAAGTCTGGCACCTAACGGCACTATGGTAATCTACAGCTCTTCTCAGGGGATGGGATCTGTGCTGAATCTGGTTTCTACAGATGGGCGTTTCAAAGCGCGTATTCCGGCAACTGATGGACAGGTAAAATCCCCTGCCTGGTCGCCGTATCTGTAAATAATAATTAATTGATTACTAAAGGAATCATAGAAATGCAACTGAACAAAGTGCTGAAGGGGCTGATGATCGCTCTGCCTGTAATGGCAATCGCAGCGTGTTCTTCTAACAAGAACGCCAGCAATGACCAGAGCGGCGAAGGCATGATGGGTGCCGGCACCGGTATGGACGCGAACGGCAATGGCAACATGTCCTCTGAAGAGCAAGCGCGTCTTCAGATGCAGCAGCTGCAGCAGAACAACATCGTTTACTTCGATCTGGATAAATACGACATCCGTTCTGACTTCGCTGCGATGCTGGATGCTCACGCTAACTTCCTGCGTAGCAACCCGTCTTACAAAGTCACCGTAGAAGGTCACGCGGACGAACGTGGTACTCCAGAGTACAACATCTCCCTGGGTGAACGTCGTGCTAACGCTGTTAAAATGTACCTGCAGGGTAAAGGCGTTTCTGCTGACCAGATCTCCATCGTTTCTTACGGTAAAGAAAAACCTGCAGTACTGGGTCATGACGAAGCGGCGTACGCCAAAAACCGTCGTGCCGTACTGGTTTACTAAGAGAATTGCATGAGCAGTAACTTCAGACATCATCTGTTGAGTCTGTCGTTACTGGTTGGAATAGCGGCCCCCTGGGCCGCTTTTGCTCAGGCACCAATCAGTAGTGTCGGCTCAGGCTCGGTGGAAGACCGGGTCACTCAACTCGAGCGTATCTCTAACGCTCACAGTCAGCTTTTAACCCAACTCCAGCAACAACTTTCCGATAACCAAACTGATATCGACTCCCTCCGTGGTCAGATTCAGGAGAGCCAGTATCAGCTTAACCAGGTTGTGGAACGTCAAAAGCAGATCTTGCTGCAGATTGATAGCCTGAGCAGCGGGGGGGCAGCAGCGCAACCAGCAGCGGGCGATCAAAGCGGAGCGGCCACAGACGCGCCAGCGCCTTCAGCCGATGCCTCTGCTGCGACAGGGGCGCCTGTGCAGAGTGGTGACGCGAACACGGATTACAACGCGGCCATTGCACTGGTACAGGATAAATCGCGCCAGGATGATGCTATCGTTGCGTTTCAGAACTTCGTTAAGAAGTACCCGGATTCCACTTACCAGCCAAACGCAAATTACTGGCTGGGTCAGTTGAATTACAACAAGGGTAAAAAAGACGATGCGGCGTTTTATTTCGCTTCTGTGGTGAAAAATTACCCCAAATCGCCAAAAGCGCCTGATGCGATGTTTAAGGTCGGCGTGATCATGCAGGACAAAGGTGACACTGCGAAAGCCAAAGCGGTTTATCAGCAGGTGGTTGCAAAATTCCCGGGCACGGAAGGGGCCAAACAGGCGCAAAAACGTCTGAGTTCGATGGGATGATTATCGCATGACCAGAAATCGCGTTATTTCTGGTCGTGCAGCATGATTACTAAGCAGTTAAGTGATCTTCATCGAAATTTTTGTTGCGCAGAATTCTTAAATCAGTAATATATGCCGCCGTTGCCACGGGATATCAAACAACGTGAAAGCAGCGTAAAAGTGGGTCGTTAGCTCAGTTGGTAGAGCAGTTGACTTTTAATCAATTGGTCGCAGGTTCGAATCCTGCACGACCCACCACTTATAGCAGTTCCGGCAGTACAGAGTGGGTGATTAGCTCAGTTGGTAGAGCATCTCCTTTACACGGAGGGGGTCGGCGGTTCGAGCCCGTCATCACCCACCACTCGGGTCGTTAGCTCAGTTGGTAGAGCAGTTGACTTTTAATCAATTGGTCGCAGGTTCGAATCCTGCACGACCCACCACTTCAAACGTGGAACCGAGTAAAATCTTCGAAGTCAGCACCCGAATGGGTCGTTAGCTCAGTTGGTAGAGCAGTTGACTTTTAATCAATTGGTCGCAGGTTCGAATCCTGCACGACCCACCACTTCGAAGAAAAATCCCGCAAGGGGTCGTTAGCTCAGTTGGTAGAGCAGTTGACTTTTAATCAATTGGTCGCAGGTTCGAATCCTGCACGACCCACCAATGTTAAAAAGCGCCCTAAAGGCGCTTTTTTGCTATCTGCGATACAACAAATGCTCCGCACATCTATTCCCGGTGACTTTTCACTCCAGATTCGCTATCTTGTTTAGTATACAAAACACAATTGTCCTGCGTTTTGCTATGTCAGGCAAAAGAAAGGCAATATTGTTAAGCCAGTAAAACGAGAAGCCATAATGAGCGTGATGTTTGATCCTGAAGCCGCAATCTATCCCTTCCCGCCGAAGCCTGTTCCGCTGAGCATGGATGAAAAGCAGTTCTACCGTGAGAAAATCAAGCGTCTTCTCAAAGAGCGAGATGCCGTGATGGTGGCACATTACTACACCGACCCGGAAATCCAGCAGTTGGCGGAAGAGACCGGAGGCTGTATTTCTGACTCTCTGGAGATGGCGCGCTTTGGTGCAAAACATCCTGCTTCCACGCTACTGGTTGCGGGGGTGCGTTTTATGGGGGAAACGGCAAAAATCCTTAGCCCTGAAAAAACCATCCTGATGCCAACGCTGAACGCGGAGTGTTCACTGGATCTCGGCTGTCCGATTGACGAATTCTCGGCCTTCTGCGATGCCCATCCTGACCGGACCGTGGTGGTGTACGCCAATACGTCCGCTGCAGTGAAAGCGCGCGCAGACTGGGTTGTTACGTCGAGCATCGCCGTTGAACTGATTGAGCACCTGGACAGCCTGGGTGAGAAGATTATCTGGGCACCCGACCGCCATCTGGGAAGCTACGTCCAGAAGCAGACCGGGGCAGACGTGCTCTGCTGGCAGGGCGCCTGCATCGTTCATGACGAGTTCAAGACGCAGGCACTGTCCCGCATGAAGGCGCTTTACCCTGATGCCGCTATTCTTGTTCATCCTGAATCACCGCAGTCGATTGTCGACATGGCCAATGCCGTGGGTTCAACCAGCCAGCTTATTAATGCTGCCAGAACGTTGCCGCATAAGCAGCTTATCGTGGCGACCGATCGCGGTATCTTCTACAAGATGCAGAAGGCCGTGCCGGAGAAAGAGCTCCTCGAAGCGCCAACCGCAGGCGAGGGGGCCACGTGCCGCAGCTGTGCGCACTGCCCGTGGATGGCGATGAACGGCCTGAAAGCGATTGCCGAAGGGTTAGAAACCGGCGGTGCGTCGCATGAAATCCATGTGGATGCCGCTCTGCGTGAAGGCGCGTTAGTTCCACTTAACCGCATGCTGGATTTTGCGGCTACACTACGTACTTAATTCACTACGTACTTAATTCACTACGTCCCGGGGAAAAGATGGATTTTTTTAGCACACAAAACATTCTGGTTCATATACCGATTGGTGCAGGTGGCTATGACCTGTCATGGATTGAGGCCGTTGGCACGCTGGCGGGATTACTCTGTATCTGGCTCGCAAGCCTGGAGAAGATCAGCAATTACGCGTTCGGGCTCATTAACGTTACGCTGTTTGCGATTATCTTCTTCCAGATCCAGCTCTACGCAAGCTTGCTTTTGCAGCTGTTCTTTTTTGCGGCCAATATCTACGGGTGGTACGCGTGGTCGCGGCAGAACAGCCAGCAGGAGGCCGAGCTGCAGATCCGCTGGTTACCCTTGCCGAAAGCCATCGCCTGGTTTGTCGCGTGTGTGGTCGCCATTGGTTTAATGACGGTCTACATCAACCCGGTATTTGCTTTCCTGACCCGCATTGCTGTGGCGGCCATGTCCGGCATCGGGTTACAGGTGACAATGCCTGTGCTTCAGCCGGATGCTTTCCCGTTCTGGGATTCCTGCATGATGGTGTTGTCCATTGCGGCGATGATCCTGATGACCCGTAAATACGTTGAGAACTGGCTGCTGTGGGTCATCATCAATGTCATCAGCGTGGTGATTTTCGCCCTGCAGGGCGTCTACGCGATGTCTCTGGAATATCTGCTGTTGACCTTCATTGCCCTGAACGGAAGCCGGATGTGGATTAACAGCGCGCGTGAGCGAGGCTCACACGCGCTCTCCAGTTAATGGTGGTGATGATGTGAATGGTCGGACTGCGCCTCATTCAGGTGGCAATCCGGCCCGTTACAGGGCTGGTACTCCATCTGGATGGTCGCGTGACCAATTTCATAGTGATGTTCAAGAAAGTGCTGGATGCGTTCGAGCAGCGCATCGTGGTCGTGCGGCGGGATCACCTGGACGTGCAACGTCATAACCGGTTTCTCGCCCACCAGCCAGACGTGCACGTGGTGGACGTTACGTACTTCAGGAACTGAACGATGCAGATTACGCTTTAACTCGGCGATATCCACAGAGGCGGGCGCCCCCTCCAGCAACTCATTGACGCTCTCCTTCAATAGCCGCCAGGCGCTGCGTAACACCAGACACGAGACCAGTACAGAAAGAATAGGGTCGACAGGCGTCCAGCCAGTGTAGAGGATCACCAGTGCGGCAACAATGGCTCCCACCGAGCCCAGTAAATCTCCCATCACATGCAGAGCGGCGGCGCGTACGTTAAGGTTCTTTTCGCCACTGCCGCTATGCAAAATCCAGAAGGCCAGAAGATTGGCAAGCAGCCCCGCCACGGCGATCGCCATCATTGTCATCCCGGCGACCGGCTGAGGGTGTCTGAAGCGCTGAATGGCCTCCCAGACGATAAGAAGGGTAATGACCACCAGCGCAATCGCATTAACAAACGCGGCAAGCGTCGTCAGCCTCAGCCAGCCGAACGTATGGCGTGCATTAGGAGGACGACGGGCAAACTGTACGGCCAGGAGGGCAAAAAGCAGCGCTGCTGCATCGGTAAGCATATGTCCGGCGTCAGCCAGCAGCGCCAGGGAGCCGGAGATCAAACCGCCGATCACCTCAATAATCATGAAGGTGGCGGTAACGCCGAAGGCCAGCAGCAGGCGTTTAGCGTTGTCGTCGCCGGAGGCGTGGGAATGCGTGTGTGCCATGTTATCTTTCCTGATTCGTTATTGTTATTAGTGTAGCGTTTTTAATAAGTTACTCAAAAAGAAAGGAGAGCCTGAGCTCTCCTTTCGCAGTTAAATCCCTAACCGGTTACTGGGTTGTACCATCCGTTTTGGTATTGGCATCATCGCCCACTTTGTCATTCGCGTCCGGGCAACGGCCGTCTTTACACATTGTGTTTTTGTGAACCTCATCCTTGCTCATATTGTCATGATTCATGGTGCCGGAGTCGGTACCATCAGGGTGCAGCATCGTGCCGCCGGTATTCGTGTTCCCGTTATTAATTTGGCTGTTATCGACATTGTTCGGGGCGACATTCTGTTTGGCATCAGGGGCCACCTGGCCTGCTGACGCAGCCGCGTTAGCATCGCCGTTACCCGATGAGCTCGTTTCAGCCGCAAGAACGCTGCCGCTTGCCAGGGTGAGGGTTGCCGTCAGGAAGAGAGTTGCCAGTTTCGTCATTTTCATCATGGTGCTCCTGTTCTTGTCGTTACGCTGGATAACATTCTCCAACAGTGCATCTTTTTCAGAGGCGAAAGATCCCGCCAGACGGACTTACGTCAGTAGGGAATCGCGTTTAATAAAGCAAAAATGGTTGTTACAGTTAAAAAGCTTAGGTTAGATCTCGTTTTTCGCTATTTTGTGGCGATTTTTAGGCGAATTCCAGGAATTATCTGCGTGAAGTGTAAAACCGTGTTTACACTTCCTGGTCGACAAGATAGATTGAAAGGATTGCTTTCATTACAAAAGATATGGCAGAGCTGGAAAGAAGATGAATTATCAGAACGACGATTTACGCATTAAAGAGATCAATGAGTTATTACCTCCTGTAGCACTCCTTGAGAAATTCCCCGCCACTGAAAATGCCGCAAACACGGTTTCTCATGCTCGTAAAGCGATCCACAAGATCCTGAAAGGTAATGACGATCGTCTTCTGGTGGTGATTGGCCCGTGCTCAATCCACGATCCTGCCGCGGCAAAAGAGTATGCCGCGAGACTGCTTAAGCTGCGCGAAGAGCTTA
Organism: Enterobacter sp. A8; assembly: GCF_004296595.1. Taxonomy (NCBI): domain Bacteria; kingdom Pseudomonadati; phylum Pseudomonadota; class Gammaproteobacteria; order Enterobacterales; family Enterobacteriaceae; genus Enterobacter; species Enterobacter sp. A8. The sequence continues at coordinate 279,319 of NZ_SCMF01000002.1, read as the reverse complement.
AAGATGAGCTGGAAATTGTGATGCGCGTGTACTTTGAAAAGCCGCGCACCACCGTTGGCTGGAAAGGGCTGATTAACGATCCGCATATGGACAACAGCTTCCAGATTAACGACGGCCTGCGTATTGCGCGCAAGCTGCTGCTGGAGATTAACGACAGTGGCCTGCCAGCCGCCGGTGAGTTCCTGGATATGATTACGCCACAATATCTGGCAGACCTGATGAGCTGGGGCGCCATTGGCGCGCGTACCACTGAATCTCAGGTTCATCGTGAACTGGCGTCCGGCCTCTCTTGCCCGGTGGGTTTTAAAAACGGTACCGATGGCACCATCAAAGTCGCTATTGATGCCATCAATGCGGCAGGGGCACCACACTGCTTCCTGTCCGTGACCAAATGGGGTCACTCTGCCATTGTTAACACCAGCGGTAACGGTGACTGCCATATCATTCTGCGCGGCGGTAAAGAGCCTAACTACAGCGCAAAACATGTCGCAGAGGTGAAGGTCGGGCTGGAAAAAGCGGGGCTGCCGCCTCAGGTGATGATCGACTTCAGCCACGCTAACTCCAGCAAGCAGTTTAAAAAGCAGATGGAAGTTGGCGCAGATGTTTGTCAGCAGATTGCTGGCGGCGAGAAAGCGGTGATTGGGGTGATGATTGAAAGCCATCTGGTTGAGGGTAACCAGAACCTCGAAGGCAGCGAGCCGCTGGTCTATGGCAAGAGCGTGACGGATGCCTGCATTGGCTGGGAAGATACCGACGCCATCCTGCGTCAGCTGGCGAATGCGGTAAAAGCCCGTCGCGGTTGATTCTTCCGACTCAAATAAAAAAGCGCGGAAGGCTCCGCGCTTTTTTTATGTCCGGCGAAAATTACTTCGCTTTACCCTGGTTCGCAACAGCCGCGGCTTTCGCTGCGATCTCATCCGCGTTACCCAGATAGTAGTGTTTGATTGGCTTGAAGTTTTCGTCGAACTCATACACCAGCGGTACGCCAGTCGGGATGTTCAGTTCGAGGATCTCGTCTTCACCCATGTTGTCCAGGTATTTCACCAGCGCGCGCAGGGAGTTACCGTGAGCGGCGATGATCACGCGCTCACCGCTTTTCAGGCGTGGCAGAATGGTTTCGTTCCAGTAAGGAACAACGCGGTCAATGGTCAGCGCCAGGCTCTCGGTGGTTGGCAGCTCAGCGTCGGTCAGTTTCGCGTAACGCGGGTCGTGGCCCGGATAGCGCTCGTCATCTTTGGTCAGCTCTGGTGGGGTTACCGCGAAGCCGCGACGCCACTGTTTAACCTGCTCGTCACCGTACTTCTCAGCGGTTTCGGCTTTGTTAAGACCCTGCAGCGCACCGTAGTGACGCTCGTTCAGTTTCCAGGATTTCTCAACCGGCAGCCAGGCCTGATCCAGCTCGTCCAGCACGTTCCACAGGGTGTGGATGGCACGTTTCAGCACAGAGGTGTAAGCAAAATCAAAGCTGAAGCCTTCTTCTTTCAGCAGTTTACCTGCTGCTTTTGCTTCGCTTACGCCTTTCTCAGACAGATCAACGTCGTACCAACCGGTGAAGCGGTTTTCGTTGTTCCACTGGCTTTCGCCGTGGCGCACCAGAACCAGCTTAGTAATAGCCATCTCTTACTCCTCAAGCATTTTTAGAATGATAACAATTCTCATTATATTGCCGTGGCCGTGCCAGCAGCAACGCTTAACCCTAACCATAGCGAAAATAGTCTCTGAGTGTAAGGTGCTTGTGAATCCAGGGTTATGATTTTGTCTGCGATTGGCGCTATTTTCAGCAAGGCGTGCAGAAAAAAGCCCTCCGGGGGAGGGCTGACGATGTTGCGGCCGGAGGTTAACCGTGCGGAGTAAAATGATACTCGGTGACGCTGACGTACTCTTCACCCGGGCGCAGCACACAGTCCGGCTGTGGCCATTCGGGATGGTTCGGGCTGTCCGGCAGGAACTCACTCTCCAGCGCCAGACCTTGCCAGTCGCTGTACTCGCCGTGCTCTCGTGCGGTTGTCCCGCCAAGATAGTTACCTGAGTAGAATTGCAGGGCAGGGGCGCTGGTGTAGACCGTCATCTGCAGTTTTTCATCCGCAGACCAGACCTGTGCAGCAGGCTGTTTCACATTGCCTTGTGCCTGCAGCAGGAACGCGTGGTCGTAACCTTTCACCTTGCGCTGATCGTCATCGCTCAGGAAATCCTGGGCGATAGATTTTGCGTTGCGGAAGTCAAAGCTGGTACCTTCCACGGGCTTCAGCCCCTGATACGGAATGCCCATCTCGTCCACCGGCAAATAGGCATCCGCAAGGATCTGCAGCTTATGGTTACGCACATCGCACTGGTTACCGTCCAGATTGAAGTAGGCGTGGTTGGTCAGGTTGACCGGACACGGCTTATCGACCGTCGCACGGTATTCAATGGCGATACGGTTGTCGTCGGTCAGCGTAAAGCGTGCAAACGCGGTAAGGTTACCCGGGAATCCCTGGTCGCCATCCAGCGAGTCAAGTGAAAACAGCACTTCCCGGTCGTTTTGCTGGACAATTTTCCAGCGGCGTTTGTCAAATCCTTCCGGTCCACCATGCAGCTGGTTCTCACCCTGGCTTGGCAGCAACGTGTAGCGAACACCGTCGAGCTCAAAACGGCTTTTCGCAATGCGGTTCGCATAGCGCCCGACGGACGCGCCAAGATAGGCGGCCTGGTTGATATACTGCTCAGGCGAGGCGCAGCCGAGAAGGGTTTCGCGCACGCTGCCGTCTGGCATTGGTACGCGGGCGGAAAGTAGGGTGGCACCCCAGTCCATGAGCGTAACAACCATCCCCGCGCTGTTGCGCAGGGTTAACAGGCGATACGGCAGACCATCCGGTGCGAGGGTTGGCGTTTCGTTTAGCACTGTCCGGCTCCTTGTGATGCTTTACAAACATAGAACGTTTCTTTAATGCCCGTTTTGGCTTCGTACTGTTTCTCCACCGCCGACTGGACGGCCGGGACGAGATCTTCCGGCACCAGAGCGACGATGCAGCCACCAAAACCACCGCCCGTCATGCGTACACCGCCTTTATCGCCGATGACCGCTTTGACAATCTCCACCAGGGTGTCGATTTGCGGAACGGTGATTTCGAAGTCATCGCGCATGGAGGCGTGGGACTCTGCCATCAGTTCCCCCATACGTTTCAGGTCTCCTTTTGCCAGCGCGGAAGCGGCTTCAACGGTTCGGGCGTTTTCGGTCAACACATGACGAACGCGTTTTGCCACTACCGGATCCAGCTCGTGCGCCACTTTGTTGAATTCATCAAGCGTCACGTCGCGCAGGGCCGGCTGCTGGAAGAAGCGTGCGCCGGTTTCGCACTGCTCGCGGCGGGTGTTGTACTCGCTGCCCACCAGCGTACGTTTAAAGTTGCTGTTGATAATCACGACCGCGGCACCCTTTGGCAGGGGAACGGCTTTGGTTCCAAGCGTTCGGCAGTCAATCAGTAACGCATGCTCTTTTTTGCCCAGCGCGGAGATAAGCTGGTCCATGATGCCGCAGTTGCAGCCCACAAACTGATTCTCCGCTTCCTGGCCGTTCAGTGCGATTTGCGCCCCGTCCAGCGGCAGATGGTACAGCTGCTGGAAGACGGTTCCTACCGCCACTTCCAGGGATGCCGACGAGCTTAAACCGGCCCCTTGTGGCACGTTGCCGCTGATGACGAGATCCGCACCGCCAAAATTCTTATTACGCTTTTGCAGATGTTTCACCACGCCGCGCACATAGTTGGACCACTGCTGGCTGTCGTGGATAACAATCGGGGCATCGAGGGAAAACTCGTCCATCTCATTACCGTAATCCGCCGCAATCACGCGCACTTTGTGGTCATCGCGCTTTGCGCAGGCGATCACCGTCTGGTAATCAATGGCACAGGGCAGAACAAAACCGTCGTTGTAGTCGGTGTGTTCACCAATCAGGTTTACGCGGCCAGGTGCCTGGATAACGTGGGTGGCAGGGTAGCCAAATTTTTCAGCAAACAGGGATTGTGTTTTATCTTTCAGACTCATTTATTAGACTCCTGATTCGCGATAATGGACATCGCTAACGGCACGCAGGCGTTCTGCGGCCTGTTCTGCCGTCAGGTCACGCTGGGTTTCCGCCAGCATTTCATAGCCCACCATAAATTTACGCACCGTCGCAGAACGCAGCAGCGGCGGATAGAAATGGGCATGCAACTGCCAGTGTTGATTCTCTTCGCCGTTAAACGGTGCGCCGTGCCAGCCCATTGAGTACGGGAAGGAGCACTGGAACAGATTGTCGTAACGGCTGGTCAGCTTTTTCAGCGCCAGCGCAAGATCGTCACGCTGTGCGTCGCTGAGATCCGTAATGCGCTGAACATGTGCTTTAGGCAGCAGCAGCGTTTCAAAGGGCCACGCCGCCCAGTACGGTACAACGGCCAGCCAGTGTTCCGTTTCGACCACAGTACGGCTACCGTCGGCCAGTTCACGCCGGGTGTAGTCCACCAGCATCGGGGAGCCGTTTTCCGCGTAATAGGCTTTTTGCAGGCGATCTTCTCGTTCGGCTTCGTTGGGCAGGAAACTGTTCGCCCAGATCTGCCCGTGTGGATGCGGGTTAGAGCAGCCCATCGCGGCGCCTTTATTTTCGAATACCTGCACCCACGGATAAGTCTGGCCCAGCTCCGCAGTTTGTGCCTGCCAGGTGCTCACCACTTCTTTCAGCGCATCAACGCTAAGCTCCGGTAGCGTTTTGCTGTGATCGGGCGAGAAGCAGATCACGCGGCTGGTTCCCCGGGCGCTTTCACAACGCATCAGCGGATCATCGCTCTGCGGCGCGTCCGGCGTGTCGGTCATGAGCGCGGCAAAATCGTTGGTGAAAACGAAGGTGCCTTTGTAGTCCGGGTTTTTATCTCCCGTTACGCGGGTGTTGCCCGGGCACAGGAAGCAGTCCGGGTCGTGCTGTGGCAGCGTCTGTTTTGCAGGCGTCTCTTGCGCCCCCTGCCAGGGGCGCTTGGCGCGATGCGGAGACACCAAAATCCATTGCCCGCTAAGCGGGTTAAAACGACGATGCGGATGATCGACGGGATTGAATGAAGTCATGACGGATCCTTAGTCCGGATAACCTTGTGGGTGGCGAGACTGCCAGTGCCAGGTATCCTGTGCCATTTCATCCAGCGTGCGGGTAACACGCCAGTTAAGCTCTTTATCGGCTTTGGTTGCATCAGCCCAGTATGCCGGGAGGTCTCCTTCGCGGCGGGGGGCGAAGTGATAGTTGACCGGCTTACCGCAGGCTTTGCTGAAGGCGTTAACCACATCCAGCACGCTGCTGCCAATACCGGCGCCGAGGTTGTAAATATGCACGCCCGGTTTGTCGGCCAATTGCTGCATTGCTGCCACGTGGCCGTCGGCCAGATCCATAACGTGGATGTAATCACGCACGCCGGTGCCATCTTCAGTTGGATAGTCATTGCCGAACACCGCCAGCGACTCGCGGCGGCCCACCGCCACCTGTGCGATATACGGCATCAGGTTATTTGGAATACCCTGCGGATCTTCACCCATATCGCCTGACGGATGGGCGCCGACCGGGTTGAAGTAGCGCAGCAGGGCGATGCTCCACTCCGGCTGTGCTTTTTGCAGGTCGGTCAGGATCTGTTCCACCATTAGTTTGCTTTTGCCGTACGGGCTTTGTGGCGTACCGGTGGGGAAGCTTTCAACGTAAGGAATTTTGGGCTGGTCGCCGTAGACGGTGGCGGATGAGCTAAAGATGAAGTTTTTGACGTTCGCCGCGCGCATGGCGGAGATAAGACGCAGGGTACCGTTGACGTTGTTGTCGTAATACTCAAGCGGCTTCGCGACCGACTCACCGACCGCTTTCAGGCCAGCGAAGTGGATCACCGTTTCAATGGCGTGGTCGTGGAGGATCTCGGTCATCAACGCTTCATTGCGGATGTCACCTTCGACGAAAGTCGGCTGTTTTCCGCCAAGACGTTCAATCACAGGCAGCACGCTGCGCTTACTATTGCACAGGTTGTCGAGGATGATGACATCATGACCGTTTTGCAGCAGTTGCACACAGGTATGACTTCCTATGTAACCGCTACCACCTGTTACCAGAACTCGCATATTTCGCTCCATTAGGCTTATGGTATGTAATAACCATAGCATAACAGAGACGTGAAAAGTGTGACATGGGATAAATTAGTGGAATCGTTTACACTGTTTTTCAAACCCGCTTTTTTTTGATCCACTCGCATTGTAGATCAAAGAGATAAAAGAGTATCACTGCAGGTTATCTGAAAAGCGGAGGGCGGCGCCCTCCGGAAGTTAATCGATTTTGCTCAGCAGGTAACGATAGTGCTCACCGTCCGGGATAAACTCCAGACGGTGCGTGATGCAGGCCGGTGCGTCTTCAGCATGATGTGAGACAAACAGTAACTGGGTCTCACCTTCGCCAATCAGCACATCCACAAAGCGACGGATCAGCTGGCGGTTCAGCGGATCCAGCCCCTGAAGCGGCTCATCGAGGATCAGCAGGGTCGGGTGTTTCACCAGCGCCCGGACGATCAATGCCAGACGCTGCTGCCCCCAGGACAGACTGTGAAACGGCGCGTCAGCGACCCGGTTGTCCATCCCCAGAATATCCAGCCACTGCTGGGCCAGCTTGTGCTGTTTGTCCGATACCGCCTGATAAATACCGATGGAATCAAAGTACCCGGAGAGGATCACATTGCGTACAGTGGTGCTGACCCGGTAATCCAGATGCAGGCTACTGCTGACATAGCCGATATGCTTTTTGATATCCCAGATGGTTTCACCGCTTCCGCGACGGCGGCCAAACAGGGTCAGATCGTTGCTGTAGCCCTGCGGGTGATCGCCGGTGATCAGACTCAGCAGCGTCGATTTCCCCGCGCCGTTGGGACCGACAATCTGCCAGTGTTCGCCCGGATTAACCGTCCAGCTGAGATGATTCAGGATCGGACGATCGTCATAAGAGACCACCCCGTCACGCAGCACAATCCGCGGCTGATTAGGATCTAAAGCGAGACGTACCGAAGGGGCGTCGGGTTCGGGCAGGGTAATGCCGTCGAGCTTTTCGCTGTGCGCCAGTTGGGCAATCAACGCCTGCTTCAGTAGTACCGATTTTTCGCCGGTTTCGGTAAGGCTGCAGTCCGCCAGCACCCCGGCGTTCTGCACAAAATCCGGGATTTCATCAAAACGGTTAAGCACCAGCACAAGGGTGTAGCCCTGCTGGTTAAGCGAGGCCAGCAGGTCCGCCAGCTGGGCGCGGGACTGCACGTCCAGACCGTCGAACGGCTCATCCAGGATTAACAGCTCAGGTTCACTCATCAGCGCCTGGCAGAGCAGCGTTTTACGCGTCTCGCCGGTAGAAAGGTATTTGAAGCGGCGGTTGAGAAGGGCGGTGATGCCAAACTGCTCCGCCAGCTGCTGACAACGGGCGGGATTGTTGACTTCATCCTGAATAATTTCTGCCGTTGTGCGGCCCGTGTCTTCTTCGCCCGGGCTGAGGAGGTCCGTGTTGTTACGCTGCCATTCATCGCTCACCAGCTTCTGCAGCTGTTCAAACGACAGGCGCGTCGTACGCGTAAAATGGCTCTGGCGTTCTCCTTTAAGCAGGATGAGCTCTCCGGCCAGCGCCCGGGCCAGCGCGGACTTGCCGCTTCCGTTGGTGCCCACAAATGCCCAGCTTTCACCCGCATGGAGTGTTAAATCTGGCAGCGTCAGCGTTCGGGTATCGCCAAGACGAAACGTACCTTGCGAAATATGCAATGATGACATGATTTATCCCATTTTTTGCAGCATCAGATGTCAGGGATACTCACTGTCGACACGCTTGTCAATCCGCTCAGCACAATGTGGCGATAATTACCCGGTCTGCGTTGAAATATGCGGTGACTACAGCACCTTCTTCTAATTCGTGCGCCTCGCTCAGGGCAACCGTCGCGCACAGCACCTGGCCGTCCGGCAGGGTCATCAGGACCTCACACTGCGCTTCACCACGTTCAATGCGCTGGATGGTGCCCTGCAGCTGGTTGTCTGCCGCTTTGGCGCGTTCGGCATCGCGCGTCACTGCGACCCACGGCGCTTTCAGCAACACCAGCACCTCCTTGCCTTCATCCAGCCCCAGACGCTCTCCGCTTTGGGCGGTAATCGCGGCTTTCAGGCGGGTCGTACCGTCGGCAAGCAGGATCTCGATATGTTGCTGGACCTGCCCGTTATCGCGCGCGGTGACCGTGCCAAACCACTGGTTGCGGGCGCTGGTCTGGAGTGAGAAGCGAGAAATGGCGGCTAACAGGCTGTCCAGCGGGAGGTTATCATCGTCACTTAGCACATCGAACGCTTTCTGCTGGATCTGGGCCAGCAGGTCATAAAGCTGAATCAGACGCTGGCCGTAGCGGGTCAGCACGGCGCCACCGCCCCCTTTGCCGCCCGTGGCTCGCTCAACCAGCATCTGCTCGCTCAGGGTATTCATGTCGTTGATCGCGTCCCAGGCGCTTTTATAACTAATGCCCGCGTTCTTTGCCCCCTGGCTTATTGAACCCGTTTGTTCTATTTGTTTAAGCAGGGCGATACGTCGCGGATCGGCGAAAAGCTTCTGCTGAAGTCGTAGGGTAAGGAGAATTTCAGCCTGCATAACGGAGTGTCCTGACAAAAGGGCTATTGTGAACCAAATGGCACAGGGCGCAAAGGGGACCGCACAAAAGGGGATGTTTTTCTTACTTTTCAGGGTAGAATAAGCCGTCCACAATATCTGGAGAAAACCATGTTAGAGTTGTTGAAAAGTCTGGTATTCGCCGTGATCATGGTACCAGTAGTGATGGCCATCATCCTCGGTGCCATCTACGGCCTGGGTGAAGTGTTCAACGTCTTTTCGAACATTGGTCACAGAGACCGCGCTAAAAAGCAGCACTGATTCCCCACAAAACGCCCGGCTTGCCCGGGCGTTTTGCTCTCAAGTATTTTTCGTCAACGCCGATATGATTTAAAGCATCCGGTAATTGTACCTCTTGATCGGTACGATTTAACGCTGGGATATCTCCGGCGTTGTCGTTATATTATTGCGTATATAACGAAACTCACAGGAGCTACAGATGGCACGTACAGGGTTACGCTTTTTCGCAGGGGCAACGCTGGCACTTTCGCTGACCGGACACGCGCTGGCCGACGAAGGTAAAATTACGGTTTTTGCGGCGGCGTCGCTGACGAATGCGATGCAGGATATTGCTGCTGCGTATAAAAAAGAGAAGAACGTCGACGTCGTCTCCTCTTTCGCGTCTTCTTCTACACTGGCGCGCCAGATAGAAGCGGGGGCACCGGCCGATCTGTTCATCTCTGCCGATCAGAAATGGATGGATTACGCCGTTGATAAGAAAGCCGTGGATACCACAACCCGCGAAACGCTGCTGGGGAATAGCCTTGTCGTGGTCGCGCCAAAAGCCAGTCCGCAGGGTGACATCACCATCAACAAAGAGACTCACTGGACGCGTCTTCTGAACGGTGGCCGGCTGGCCGTGGGCGATCCGGACCATGTACCGGCTGGGATTTACGCGAAAGAGGCCCTGCAGAAACTGGGCGCGTGGCAGACACTGTCATCAGATCTGGCGCCGGCGGAAGATGTACGCGGTGCGCTGGCGCTGGTGGAACGCAATGAGGCTCCGCTGGGCATTGTCTACGGCTCGGATGCCGTTGCCAGCAAGGGGGTCAAAGTGGTTGGCACGTTCCCGGAAGACGCCCACAAGAAAGTGGAATATCCTGTTGCGATTGTTGATGGACATAAAAATGCGACCGTGACGGCCTTCCAGGCGTACCTGAAGGGGCCGGAAGCGTCCGCAATCTTTAAACGTTATGGATTTACGACTCACGAATGATATTGACCGATCCTGAATGGCAGGCTGTACTGCTGAGCCTGAAAGTCTCTTCCCTGGCGGTTGCGCTAAGTTTGCCCTTTGGGATCTTTTTTGCCTGGTTGCTGGTGCGCTGTAAGTTTCCCGGCAAAGCGCTACTTGACAGCGTTCTCCATCTTCCGCTGGTATTGCCGCCCGTCGTGGTGGGATATCTGCTGCTTGTATCCATGGGCCGACGCGGGTTTATCGGCCAATGGCTGTACGACTGGTTCGGGCTGACCTTTGCCTTTAGCTGGCGCGGTGCGGTGCTGGCCGCGGCGGTGATGTCATTTCCGCTGATGGTGAGGGCTATCCGCCTGGCGCTGGAAGGGGTGGATATCAAACTGGAACAGGCCGCCCGCACGCTGGGTGCCGGGCGCTGGCGCGTCTTTTTCACCATTACGCTACCGCTCACGCTGCCGGGCATTATTGTCGGTACGGTACTGGCCTTTGCCCGTTCGCTGGGTGAATTCGGTGCCACCATTACCTTTGTTTCGAACATCCCCGGTGAAACGCGGACGATCCCTTCGGCCATGTATACGCTGATACAGACGCCGGGTGGCGAAGGTGCTGCGGCGCGTCTGTGCGTTATCTCAATTGTGCTGGCGCTGATATCGCTGCTGGTCTCTGAATGGCTGGCGCGACTCAGCCGCGAGCGGATGGGGAAATAGTTATGCTGGAACTCCATTTCACCCAGACGCTGGGAAACCACACCCTTACACTGGACGAGACGCTGCCTGCCACCGGCATCACCGCCATCTTTGGGGTCTCCGGCGCCGGGAAAACCTCGCTCATTAATGCGATCGGTGGCCTGACACGTCCTCAGGCAGGGCGCATTGTGCTGAATAATCGCGTCCTGAATGACGTTGAAAACAAGATTTACCTGACGCCGGATAAACGGCGTATTGGCTATGTGTTTCAGGATGCGCGGTTATTCCCGCACTACAGCGTGCGCGGGAATCTGCGTTACGGCATGGCCAAAAGCATGGCCGCGCAGTTTGACAAGCTGGTGGCGCTGCTGGGCATTGAGCCACTGCTTGACCGGTTGCCTTCCTCGCTCTCCGGCGGTGAGAAACAGCGGGTGGCGATAGGGCGCGCGTTGCTCACCGCCCCCGAACTCCTGCTGCTTGATGAGCCGCTGGCCTCGCTGGATATTCCGCGTAAACGTGAACTCCTGCCGTATCTCCAGCGCCTGGCGCGTGAAATCAAGATCCCGATGCTGTACGTCAGCCACTCCCTGGATGAAATTCTGCATCTGGCGGATAACGTACTGGTGCTGGAAAACGGCAGCGTAAAGGCGTTTGGCAATCTTGAAGAGGTCTGGGGCAGTAGCGTCATGCACCCGTGGCTGCCCCGGGAGCAGCAGAGCAGTATCCTGAAGGTGAGCGTGCTGGAGCACCACCCGCATTACGCTATGACCGCCCTGGCATTGGGCGACCAGCACCTGTGGGTGAATAAAATCGACAAGCCCCTGCAGTCGGCGCTGCGTATTCGTATTCAGGCGTCGGATGTCTCTCTGGTTTTACAGCCTCCGCTGCAGACCAGTATCCGTAATATCCTGCGCGCGAAGGTCGCCGAGTGTTTTGATGATAACGGTCAGGTAGAGGTGCAGCTTGAGGTGGGGAGCAGGACGCTCTGGGCACGGATCAGTCCGTGGGCCAGGGATGAGTTAGGGATCAAACCTGGCCTGTGGCTTTACGCGCAAATCAAGAGCGTCTCCATTACCACCTGATTACAGCAGGTGGGTATAAATATACTGCGCGATGCTGTCGGTGGTGTTATCGCCAATCACCACGTTAGCGCGCGCTTTCACCGCGTCATCGGCATTGCCCATTGCCACGCCCGTTCCGGCGGCTTCCAGCATGCTGATGTCGTTGTAGTTATCGCCAAAGGCGATTACATCCTGCATTGACCACCCCTGAGACTCCACGAACTGTGTCAGGCGTTTACCTTTGCTGTTGCCTTTACGGGCAATATCCACCTGGTCATGCCAGGACCATTCGCACTCCAGACCCAGCGCCTGTTCAACGTGTTTCGCGAAGGTATTCAGTTTGGTGGTATCTTCATCGGTTAACGCGAATTTCCAGATAGCCTCAACATCCTGAGCCGCCTGGCGCAGGGAAGAGACCTGGGTAAAGACCGGACGCTGCGCTTCTGGCAGAGACTGAGCCCAGTTGGTGGTGCGGATAACGTGGCCGGTCGGGCGCTCATAGACCATCGCATTATCGACATACATCAGGCCGTGGATCGCATGTTCATCCAGCAGATCAATTAACTGCAATGCCTGGGGAACCGGCAGCGGGTCGGATTCTAAAACCTTTTTTGCTTGATAATCATACAAATAAGTGCCATTACAACAAATTGCAGGTGTATCTAACGCCAGTGCCTGATAAAAAGGGTGAATGGCAACGTGATGTCGACCCGTTACGATAAGGAGTTGATATCCCACTTCCTGTGCGCGTTTAAGCGCTTGAAGGGAGGAGGGGAGAAGGGTTTTTTGCGGCGTCAGTAAGGTACCGTCTAAATCCAGAGCAATCACACGCGAGGTCATTTGTTTTTCCGGGTTAATATTGAATTTACGATCTGATGGGATGGTACACCGAGAGGCGAACGCGTCAAAATTCCCGTCGACAATTCAGCATTCACCGTCAAAAGTTAACTACTTTCATGCGCAGTGAGGAGTGAATATTCATGAAACAAACCGTTTATACCGCCAGTCCTGAAAGCCAGCAGATCCACGTCTGGCGTTTAAATGCCGAGGGGACCCTCACGCTGGTGCAGGTTGTTGATGTGCCAGGTCAGGTACAACCAATGGCGATCAGCCCGGATAAACGTTTCTTGTACGTGGGTGTGCGCCCGGAGTTTCGCGTGCTGGCCTACCGCATCTCTCCGGATGACGGCGCGCTGACTTACACTGCGGAAGCGCCATTGCCGGGTAGCCCAACCCACATCTCAACCGATCGCCAGGGCAACTTTGTTTTCAGCGGCTCCTATAACGCGGGCTGTGTCAGCGTGACGCGTCTGGAAGAGGGCATTCCGGTCGAAACCGTGGATGTGGTGGAAGGGCTGGAAGGCTGCCACTCGGCGAATATCTCCCCGGACAACCGCACGCTGTGGGTACCGGCGCTGAAGCAGGATCGTATCTGCCTGTTTACCCTGAGCGACGATGGTCACCTGGTGGCGCAGAATCCGGCTGAAGTGACCACCGTAGAGGGGGCAGGCCCGCGTCATATGGTCTTCCATCCAAACCAGCAGTACGCCTACGTGGTCAACGAGCTGAACAGTTCGGTGGACGTCTGGGAACTGAAAGATCCTAACGGGCAGATTGAGTGTGTGCAGACGCTGGATATGATGCCGTCTGACTTCTCGGATACCCGCTGGGCGGCGGATATTCACATTACGCCGGATGGTCGTCATCTCTACGCTTGTGACCGTACTTCCAGCCTGATCACCATCTTTAGCGTTTCGGAAGACGGCAGCGTGCTGGCAGTAGAAGGCTTCCAGCCGACGGAAACGCAGCCGCGTGGCTTTAATATCGATCACAGCGGTAAATACCTGATTGCAGCGGGGCAGAAGTCTCACCACATCGCCCTGTACGAAATCAAAGGCGAGCAGGGGCTGCTGGAAGAGAAAGGGCGCTATGCGGTAGGCCAGGGGCCAATGTGGGTAGTGGTAAACGCTCACTAAGCGGCTTAAAACAAAAAACCTCGCGAACGCGAGGTTTTTATATGCCCGATGGTACTGCAGTAACGGACAGGCCGGGTAAGGCGAAGCCGCCACCCGGCAAAACAGATTACTGCTTCGACTCAGCAACCACTCTGCTACCCAGACCGCGGTTGTTGTATTCCCACATGCGGTTGAAGTTAGCGTCGTTCAGGTTGCGCTGCACGTTTCCTTTATCGTCCACGGAACCGGTATTGCCGGAGAATGGACGTTTGGAGATGGCGGCGTCAGCCCATGGTTTTGCCACGTTGAAACCTTCGTTGATAACGCTGTCGCGGATCACAACCTGACCGTTGGTTGCAGAGTCCACGTCCAGGGATCGACCCAGCTGCGCCACGCCGTCACCGGAGGCGTTGAAGCGGCTGTTGACGGCGAGGAAACCGTAGAACAGGTTAGACTGTGTCGCTGGCGCAAAGACATAACCTTCCTGCTGGGTACGTGAGTTCACGACGCGGAAATCGGTGTTATCAAATACCACCGCGCCACGACCGGAGACCATATCCACATCACCTTCGATGTAGCTGTTGGTCACCAGCGTACGGGTCAGACGGTTATTCTGCAGGGTGTTCTGTACGCCGCTGTTGGTCACGAAGAAGGTGTTCTGACGACCCAGAATGTTCACGTTGTTGATCTGCACTTTGTCGCCATCGCTACGCAGCGCCACGGCCTGGTGGTTACCCGCATCAACGCTGTCGCCCAGGGTGTTCTGAATGGTCAGGTTCTGCAGCTGCAGACCGTTGTTCTGAGACCAGACGACCGCAGAACACATCACGCCAATGGTAGCGGCACGCTTGCTCTGGCAGTTATCAAACATATACCAGGCTGGTTTGCCCGGCATGTATTTACCCGCCGGGTTGACCAGGTGACGCCAGGTGGTGCTGTCCATTTCGGAATCAATCGCCAGACCAATTTTAACGTCGATGGCTTTTTCGCCCAGACCGTAAAGGGTGATGCTGCCCGGTGCTGCCGGAATGTAAACGGTACCTTCATATTCACCTGGCATGATCGCGATGTACTGGCGAGATGCGCTGTGTTTGGTGATGGCAGCGTCAACCGCAGCCTGAATAGAGGTATGCGTCACGCCCTGCGCCCCTGCCGGACCCACAACAAAGTTTGGCTGCTTCGGCAGGTTAATAGAAGACGGCGTCCACGGCGCAGCGTTTGGATCCATCGCGGAGAAGTAGTGCGCGCGATCGAAGTTTTTCGCTTCATCAGCGGACAAAATCGGACGGGACGCGGTGCCTGGCGCGACCTGCTCAGAAGGTCGCTGATCCGGTGGCGTTGAACTGCATGCGGATAATGTCACGCCAAAGGCGAGTGCCAACGCCAGACGGGAAATCCTGGAAATGTTCAAGGTGAAGCTCCTGGGTATGCAAGTCTTAAACGAGATAGACGAAATAGCCTGCTTTTTTATACTAAGTTGAGCGAAACGGGAAGATAAAAAGGGGAAAAGTTGCATTTTTCGCCCGCAGGGGGCGGGAAAGTCGTCACAAATAAATAACATTTTCATAAAGGCGGTTGACAGCAGCCAGCAGATGAAAATAAATGTCTATACAACCCATGACAAGTGAAAGGCTTATGCTGCAACTTCATCCCGACGATGTGATATGGCGAAATGCGCGACTGGCGACAATGGTTCCTGGTGAAGAATCGTATGGCCTGCAAGCGCATCATGCCCTTGTGGTGCGCGGTCAAACCCTTCTGGCCGTTATTCCTGAAGCAGACCTCCCTTCCGGGCATGATAAATGCGTCGATCTCGGTGGACGCCTGGTCACGCCGGGTCTTATCGACTGCCATACCCACCTGGTGTTTGGCGGCAATCGCGCGGCGGAGTGGGAGCAGCGTCTCAACGGTGTCTCCTATCAGTCCATCAGTGCACAGGGGGGCGGAATTAACGCCACCGTCTTGGCAACCCGCGACAGTTCGCCGGAAAATTTGCTTACACTGGCGCAGCAGCGGCTGGAGCGGTTAATGAATGAAGGGGTGACCACCCTGGAAATCAAATCCGGCTACGGTCTTAACGCCGCGGCTGAAGAAAAAATGCTGCAGGTCGCACGCCAGCTCAGCCTGAGTAATCCGGTTGAGATCAGCCCAACCCTGCTGGCGGCACATGCGGTTCCGGCGGAATACCGCCACGATCCAGACGCGTACCTTACCCTGGTGTGCGAGCAGATCATGCCCGAACTGTGGCAAAAAGGGCTGTTCGAAGCGGTGGATGTTTTTTGTGAAAACGTCGGCTTCACGCCAGCACAAACCGAGCGGCTTTTCCTGGTCGCCCGCGCACGGGGTATTCCGGTGAAAGGACACGTGGAGCAACTTTCTAACCTTGGCGGTGCGGCGCTGGTCAGCCGATTTAAAGGGTTATCTGCCGATCATATCGAATACCTGGATGAGGAGGGTGTTCAGGCCATGGCGCAAAGCGGCACGGTCGCGGTACTGCTGCCTGGCGCGTTCTATTTTCTTCAGGAGCGTCAGCGTCCACCGGTTGAACAGCTCCGGGCGCAGGGCGTACCGATGGCGGTCGCCACGGATTACAACCCCGGCACCAGCCCGTTCGCGAGCATTCATCTGGCCATGAACATGGCCTGCGTACAGTTTGGCCTGACGCCTGAAGAGGCCTGGGCTGGCGTCACGCGACATGCCGCGCAGGCGCTGGGGCGTGGAACAACGCACGGGCAGTTAAAGGCCGGTTTCATGGCTGATTTTATCGTCTGGGATGCAGACCATCCGGTAGAAATGGTTTACGAGCCGGGACGCAATCCGCTGTATCAACGCATTTTCCGGGGGGAGGCAGTATGAGTTGGCAGCCTGTTGCAGAGACCGTCTGGCAGGGGCGCGACGACAGCGCCGAGGCCAGCAACGCAAAACGTATTTTTCAGACCATACGCCAGCCGTCGCAATTTACCCCGGTTTCATCCGCGATTGCGCTGATAGGCTTTGCCTGTGATGAAGGAGTAAGGCGTAATCAGGGCAGGCAGGGTGCGGCGCAGGCTCCCGACGTGCTGCGTAAGGCGCTGGCGAACATGGCAACGCATTCCGGCCACGAACGGCTGGTGGACATGGGGTCGGTTTACGTTGAGGATGACCAACTGGAAGAGGGACAACAGGCACTGAGCGATGCCGTGGTCACCTGTCAGCAGGCTGGCATGCGTACGCTGGTGTTGGGCGGCGGACACGAGACCGCCTGGGCCCACGGCCGTGGTATCCTTGAGGCGTTCCCGAATGAGCGCGTGGCGGTCATCAACCTGGATGCGCATCTTGATTTGCGCAAGGCCGAACGGGCCACCTCCGGCACCCCGTTTCGTCAGCTGGCGAACTACTGTGCTGACCATGCGCGGGAATTTCAGTACGCCTGTTTTGGCGTCAGCCGCGCGGCGAACACCCAGGCGCTGTTTGACGAGGCTGAACGGCTTAACGCCACGCTGGTGGACGATCTGCATTTCCACCGGGATGCGCTAACAGCCCTGGAACAGGTGCTGGCGCAGGCCGATCGTGTTTACCTCACCATTGATCTGGACGTTCTGCCCGCAGCCGAGATGCCCGCCGTGTCAGCCCCCGCGGCGTTAGGCGTGCCTGCGCGGGATCTCCTGCCCGCGATCGAGCGCATTTGCCGTAGCGGAAAACTGCAGGCCGCCGATCTGGTAGAATTTAACCCTCACTACGATCGGGACGGACAGGGGGCGAAGCTTGCCGCCCGTCTGGCCTGGCAAATTGCTCACTGGTGGGCATAACAACATTTAAGGAGTCACGATGTTCTCACGCTCACCTCAGCCGCCGTCCGGCTCTCCCGCGCCTTTCTACGAAAAGGTGAAGCAGACGATCAGCGAAAAAATCGCCACCGGCGTCTGGCGGCCGCATGACCGCATTCCCTCTGAAGCCGATCTGGTGGCGCAGTTTGGTTTTAGCCGGATGACCATCAACCGGGCGTTACGCGAGCTAACCGACGAAGGCCTGCTGGTGCGTCTGCAGGGGGTCGGGACGTTTGTGGCGGAGCCAAAAGGACAATCGGCGCTGTTTGAAATCCGCAGCATTGCGGACGAGATAGCGTCGCGAAACCATCAGCACCACTGCGAAGTGCTGGTGCTTGAAGAGACGCAGGCCAGCGCCGAACAGGCTGCGGTACTGAACGTCAAGGAGGGAACCCGGATCTTCCATTCCGTAATGGTGCATTTCGAAAATGACGTGCCGGTGCAGATTGAGGATCGCTGCGTAAACGCCGAACGGATACCGGACTATCTGGACCAGGATTACACTCAAACCACGCCGCATGCCTTTCTCTCGCTTGTCGCACCGCTGACGGAAGGGGAGCACATTGTGGAAGCGGTGCGCGCGACGCCGCAGGAGTGCGAGCTGCTGCGTATCAAAGAGCACGATCCCTGCCTGCTGATCCGCCGCCGCACCTGGTCATCCGCGCAGATTGTGTCGCATGCAAGACTGCTGTTCCCCGGTAGCCGCTATCGGTTGCAGGGCCACTTTATGTCATAAGTTTTAAAAGCGTGATAGCTAACGCAATATAACAAAATTGTATCTTTTTTGTTAAATCCGACCTTGTGTGTGCTTGTCTATACAAGTATATCTAAATGCATCATCTGTCCCGTATGAGGAGCACACAATGTCGTCAGGTAAATACCGTCAGCAGGATGTCCGCGCCGCGCGCGGCACCACCCTTACCGCCAAAAGCTGGCTCACCGAAGCACCACTGCGCATGTTGATGAACAACCTTGATCCTGAGGTTGCGGAAAACCCCCACGAGCTGGTGGTGTACGGCGGCATTGGCCGCGCCGCGCGCAACTGGGAATGCTATGACGCCATTGTTAAGGCCCTGACCGAACTGGAACACGACGAAACCCTGCTGGTGCAATCCGGCAAGCCGGTCGGCGTGTTTAAAACCCACAAAAACGCGCCGCGCGTTTTGATTGCCAACTCTAACCTGGTCCCACACTGGGCGACCTGGGAACACTTTAACGAACTGGATGCCAAAGGGCTGGCGATGTATGGCCAGATGACCGCGGGTAGCTGGATCTACATTGGCAGCCAGGGGATTGTGCAGGGCACCTATGAAACCTTCGTCGAAGCCGGTCGTCAACACTACAACGGCTCGCTGAAAGGCCGCTGGGTACTGACCGCGGGTCTGGGTGGCATGGGCGGTGCACAGCCGCTGGCCGCGACGCTGGCTGGCGCCTGCTCGCTGAACATTGAGTGCCAGCAGAGCCGCATCGATTTCCGTCTGCGTACCCGCTATGTTGACGAACAGGCCGACAGCCTCGATGACGCGCTGGCGCGTATCAAAAAATATACCGCGGAAGGTAAAGCGGTATCGATAGCGTTGTGCGGCAACGCGGCAGAGATCCTGCCGGAACTCGTGGCCCGTGGCGTTCGCCCTGACCTCGTCACCGACCAGACCAGCGCCCACGATCCGCTGCACGGCTATCTGCCAAAAGGCTGGACGTGGGAAGCCTACCAGCAAAAAGCCGAAACCGATCCTGAAGGCACGGTACTGGCCGCTAAGCGTTCGATGGCAGAACACGTCTCCGCCATGCTGGCGTTCAGCGAGATGGGCATTCCGACCTTCGATTACGGCAACAACATCCGCCAGATGGCAAAAGAGATGGGCGTCAGCAACGCCTTTGATTTCCCGGGATTTGTCCCAGCCTATATTCGTCCGTTGTTCTGTCGCGGTATCGGTCCGTTCCGCTGGGTGGCCCTGTCCGGAGACCCGGAAGATATCTACAAAACCGATGCCAAAGTGAAGGAAATTGTCGCGGACGATGAACACCTGCACCACTGGCTGGATATGGCCCGCGAGCGCATTAACTTCCAGGGCTTGCCGGCGCGTATCTGCTGGGTCGGGCTGGCGTGGCGGCAAAAGCTGGGTCTGGCTTTTAACGAAATGGTGCGCAGCGGCGAAGTGTCAGCCCCGATTGTGATTGGTCGCGACCATCTGGATTCTGGCTCCGTCGCCAGCCCGAACCGTGAAACCGAAGCCATGCGCGACGGCTCAGACGCGGTCTCCGACTGGCCGCTGCTGAATGCCTTACTCAACACCGCCAGCGGCGCGACCTGGGTATCGCTGCACCACGGTGGCGGCGTGGGGATGGGCTTCTCCCAGCATTCCGGGATGGTTATCGTCTGTGACGGAACGGATGAAGCCGCCGCGCGTATCGCACGCGTGCTGCACAACGACCCGGCAACCGGCGTGATGCGTCACGCAGATGCGGGTTACGAGATTGCTATTGAATGTGCCACAGAGCAGGGACTTAACCTGCCGATGATCCCTGCCACACAAGGAAAGCATGAATGAACGCGTTAACACTCACTCCCGGCTCGCTCACGCTCAAACAGCTGCGTCACGTCTGGCGTCAGCCGGTCACGCTCTCGCTGAATGAAAGCGCCCATGCCGCCATTAACGACAGCGTGGCCTGCGTTGAAGCCATTATTGCCGAGGGGCGTACCGCCTACGGTATCAACACCGGTTTTGGTCTGCTGGCGCAGACGCGCATTGCCACGCACGATCTGGAAAATCTCCAGCGTTCGCTGGTGCTTTCCCATGCCGCAGGCGTTGGCCAGCCGCTGGACGACGAGATTGTCCGTCTGATGATGGTGCTCAAAATTAACAGTCTGGCGCGCGGCTTTTCCGGCATTCGTCTGAGCGTGATCCAGGCCCTGATAGCGCTGGTGAACGCGGAAGTCTATCCGTGGATCCCCGCCAAAGGCTCCGTTGGCGCCTCCGGCGATCTCGCCCCGCTGGCGCATATGTCGCTGCTGTTGTTGGGGGAGGGCCAGGCGCGCTGGCAGGGAGAGTGGCTCCCGGCAAAAGAGGCGCTGAAAAAGGCCGGATTAGCGCCAATCACCCTTGCGGCAAAAGAGGGGCTGGCGCTGCTTAACGGCACGCAGGCCTCCACGGCCTTTGCGCTGCGCGGTCTGTTTGAAGCCGAAGATCTGTTCGCCTCGGCCGTGGTGTGCGGTGCGCTGACCACGGAGGCGGTGCTGGGCTCGCGTCGTCCGTTTGACGCGCGTATTCATGACGTACGTGGCCAGCGCGGGCAAATTGACGCTGCCGCGATGTATCGCCATCTGCTGACGGAGACCAGTGAGATTGCTGATTCGCACCATAACTGTGACAAGGTACAGGATCCGTACTCGCTGCGCTGTCAGCCGCAGGTGATGGGCGCGTGTCTGACGCAGCTGCGCCAGGCCGCAGAAGTGCTGCTGGTGGAAGCCAACGCGGTGTCCGATAACCCGCTGGTGTTCGCCCAGGAAAACGAGGTGGTCTCCGGTGGTAACTTCCACGCCGAGCCCGTGGCGATGGCGGCGGATAACATCGCGCTGGCGATTGCCGAAGTGGGCGCCTTGTCCGAGCGGCGAATTGCGCTGATGATGGATAAGCATATGTCCCAGCTGCCACCGTTCCTGGTGCGCAACGGCGGGGTGAATTCAGGCTTTATGATTGCCCAGGTGACGGCCGCAGCGCTGGCGAGCGAAAACAAAGCGCTGTCGCATCCGCACAGCGTGGACAGCCTGCCAACCTCTGCCAACCAGGAAGACCACGTCTCAATGGCTCCGGCAGCCGGACGTCGTCTGTGGGAGATGGCCGCCAATACCCGTGGCGTGCTGGCGGTGGAATGGCTGGCGGCGTGTCAGGGGATCGATCTGCGTGAAGGGCTGAAGTCCAGCTCGCAGCTGGAACAGGCACGTCATGTGCTGCGTGAGCACGTAACGCATTACGATGATGACCGCTTCTTTGCGCCGGATATTGATAAGGCGATGCAGCTTCTGGAAGAGGGGCGTCTGGTGGGGTTGCTGCCTTCGGTGCTGTGATTTTTTTGCCCGGTGGCGCTGCGCTTACCGGGCCTACGAATCCGAAATGTAGGCCGGGTAAGGCGTAGCCGCCACCCGGCTTTTTTTTACGAATACATCGCCGTAATCGACGCGCTCTCCAGCGAATGGAAATGCACGTTAAACCCTACCATCGCGCCGCTCGCCCCTTCGTCGACCTCAATCTTCTCTACATCCAGCGCGTGAACCGTGAAGATATAGCGGTGCGTTTCTCCTTTTGGCGGCGCTGCGCCACCGTAACCGGCTTTCCCAAAATCGGTGCGCGTCTGAATGGCGCCTTCCGGCAGGGCGACCAGGTCGGAGCCGGAACCCTGCGGCAGAACGCGCGTATCGGCGGGCAGGTTAGCCACAACCCAGTGCCACCAGCCGGAGCCGGTTGGCGCATCCGGGTCGTAGCAGGTGACCACAAAGCTTTTAGTACCCGCCGGCACATCGTCCCATGCCAGGTGCGGAGAGATATTATCTCCCTGATACCCCATCCCGTTGAAGACGTGGCGTTCTGGCAGTTTTTCGCCGTCGCGCAGATCTTTACTGATGATTTTCATACGGTTTGCCCTCGTTATTCACTCGTTCAGGAAGTGTAACGCATAGGGTCAAATCGTGAAATGCGCCGGAATGTTAACGGCTTCAACCACCGCGGCGGTTAACGTGCGTAGCTGTTCAGCCGTGATGATATACGGTGGCATCAGGTAGATAAGTTTGCCGAAAGGCCGCACCCAGACCCCCCGCTCTACAAAGAAGCGCTGCAATGCCGCCATATTCACCGGATGGGTGGTCTCAATCACGCCGATGGCACCCAGCACGCGCACGTCCGCCACGAAGTTCGCCCCCGAGGCGGCGCTCAGCTCTTCTTTCAGCTGCGCCTCAATCGCCGCAACCTGCGTTTGCCACTCGCCGTTTTGCAGGAGCGCGAGACTTTCGTTTGCCACCGCGCAGGCCAGCGGATTACCCATAAAGGTCGGGCCATGCATAAAGCAGCCCGCTTCGCCGTCGCTGATGGTGTCGGCCACCTGACGGGTAGTGAGGGTGGCGGAGAGCGTCATGGTGCCACCGGTCAGCGCTTTCCCCAGGCACAGGATATCCGGTGTGATATTCGCATGTTCGCAGGCAAACAGCTTACCCGTGCGGCCAAATCCGGTGGCGATCTCATCGGCAATCAGCAGGATGCCCTCGCGGTCACACATTTTACGAATGCGTTTTAACCACTCGGGATGGTACATGCGCATCCCACCAGCACCCTGAACAATCGGTTCGAGGATCACGGCGGCAATCTCATGGCGGTGGGCAGCCATCAGCCGCGCAAAGCCGGCCATGTCCATTTCATTCCACTCGCCGTCGAAACGGCTCTGCGGGGCCGGGGCAAACAGGTTTTCCGGCAGGTACCCCTTCCACAGGCTGTGCATGGAGTTATCCGGATCGCACACCGACATCGCGCCAAAGGTATCGCCGTGGTAGCCGTTGCGGAAGGTCAGGAATCGCTGACGGGATTCCCCCCTGGCATGCCAGTACTGCAGCGCCATTTTCATCGCCACTTCCACCGCCACCGAGCCGGAGTCGGCAAGGAATACGCACTCCAGCGCATCGGGCGTCATCGCCACCAGACGACGGCAGAGATCAACCGCCGGTTGATGGGTAATGCCGCCAAACATCACGTGCGACATCTGCTCAATCTGCGCTTTCATCGCGGCATTCAGACGCGGGTGGTTGTACCCGTGAATGGCCGCCCACCAGGATGACATACCGTCAACAAGCGGCTCGCCGCTGGCAAGGTGCAGTTCGCAGCCGTGGGCCGAGGCCACCGGGTAGACCGGAAGCGGGCGGGTCATGGAGGTGTAAGGGTGCCAGATATGCTGCTGGTCGAAGGCGAGATCGTCCTGGGTCATAATCGACTTGTAAACCATTTTGAAAAGTTTTAGGTTTACGAGTATAAACCGAACCGAAAATTAACAAAACCCTTTGGAGAAGCCCCATGGCTCACCACGCACGCTGGACGATGTCGCAAGTCACTGAATTATTCAATAAACCTTTCCTGGAGCTGATGTTCGAAGCCCAACAGGTGCATCGTCAGCACTTCGATCCGCGCCATGTTCAGGTCAGTACGCTGCTGTCGATCAAGACCGGTGCCTGCCCGGAAGATTGCAAATATTGCCCGCAGAGCGCGCGCTATAAAACCGGGCTGGAATCTGAACGTCTGATGGAAGTGGAGCAGGTGCTCGACTCCGCGCGTAAGGCGAAAAACGCGGGCTCTACCCGTTTCTGCATGGGGGCGGCATGGAAAAACCCACACGATCGCGACATGCCGTACCTGGAGCAGATGGTAAAAGGGGTCAAAGAGATGGGGCTGGAAGCCTGTATGACCCTCGGCACGCTGAACGAAGAGCAGGCGCAGCGCCTGTCTGCTGCAGGGCTGGATTATTACAACCACAACCTCGACACCTCACCAGAGTTTTACGGCAACATCATTACCACCCGTACCTATCAGGAGCGTCTGGATACGCTGGACAAAGTGCGCGAAGCGGGCATCAAAGTGTGCTCGGGCGGGATTGTGGGGCTGGGCGAAACGGTGAAAGATCGCGCCGGTCTGCTGCTGCAACTGGCGAACCTGCCGACCCCGCCGGAAAGCGTGCCAATCAACATGCTGGTGAAGGTCAAAGGCACGCCACTGGCGGATAACGAGGATGTCGATGCGTTTGATTTTATCCGCACCATCGCGGTCGCGCGCATCATGATGCCAACCTCATACGTCCGCCTTTCTGCCGGTCGCGAACAGATGAACGAGCAGACGCAGGCGATGTGCTTTATGGCTGGCGCTAACTCCATCTTCTACGGCTGCAAGCTGCTGACCACGCCGAACCCGGAAGAGGACAAAGACGTCCAGCTGTTCCGCAAGCTGGGGCTGAACCCGCATCAGACCGAGGTGCTGGCGGGAGATAACGAGCAACAGCAGCAGCTGGAGCAGCAGATTTTCAACGCCGATACCGAACAGTTCTACAACGCGGCATCCGTATGACCTGGCAGGCTCGTATTCAATCCGCGCTGGAAGAGCGCCGGGCGCGGGATGCTTTTCGCGTTCGCAGGGTAGTGGAAAACGGTGCAGGCCGTTTTCTGACCCACGCCCGGCGGCAGTACTGTAATTTTTCCAGCAATGATTATCTCGGCCTGAGCCAGCATCCGGCGATTGTCCGCGCCTGGCAGCAGGGGGCGGAACACTACGGCGTGGGCAGCGGGGGGTCGGGGCACGTCAGCGGCTATTCGACAGCGCATCAGGCGCTGGAAGAGACGCTTGCCGACTGGCTGGGCTATCCGCGCGCGCTGCTGTTCATCTCCGGCTTTGCCGCCAATCAGGCGGTGATTGCCGCGCTGATGGGCAAGGACGATCGTATCGCCGCGGACCGCTTAAGCCACGCCTCTTTGCTGGAGGCGGCGAGTCTCAGCCCGGCACAGCTGCGGCGCTTTGCCCACAACGATGCGCTTTCGCTCGCCACGCTGCTGGATAAACCCTGTGCCGGACAACAGCTGGTGGTGACGGAAGGGGTGTTTAGCATGGATGGCGACAGCGCGCCGCTTCTTGCGCTGTCTGACGTTGCGAAACAGCAAAACGCCTGGCTGCTGGTGGATGATGCCCACGGTATTGGCGTGATGGGTGAGGACGGTCGCGGTAGCGCCAGTCAGCAGGGCGTGAAGCCGGAACTGCTGATCGTCACCTTTGGCAAAGGCGTTGGCGTGAGCGGGGCCGCCGTGCTGTGCAGCGAGTCCGTCGCCGATTATCTGCTGCAGTTCGCCCGACATCTGATTTACAGCACCAGTATGCCGCCTGCGCAGGCGGTGGCGCTCTCTGCCTCGCTGGAGGTGATCCGCGGTGAAGAGGGGGCTGAACGGCGCGCGCGTCTGGCAGAACATATTCAGCGTTTCCGTCAGGGTCTGGATCGGCTTCCTTTCCAAAGCACCGATTCGCAGAGCGCCATCCAGCCCGTTATCGTGGGGGAAAACAACCGTGCGCTCGCGCTGGCACAGACGCTGCGCGAACGGGGAATGTGGGTCACGGCCATCCGTCCGCCCACCGTGCCGCCGGGTACGGCGCGTCTGCGTTTGACGCTGACGGCGGCGCACAAAGCGGAAGATATCGATGCGCTGCTGGAGGCTCTCCATGTCGCCAGTCAATAAACAGGCCATTGCGGCGGCGTTTGGCCGGGCTGCACGCAGTTATTCGCAGCATGATGAGCTTCAGCGTCAGAGCGCTCAGGGGCTGCTTGAGCTACTCGGTGCGCGTCGTTTCCGGTACGTACTGGATGCCGGATGCGGCCCCGGCGGTAACAGCCGCTACTGGCGCGACGCCGGAAGCCACGTCACCGCACTCGATCTCTCTGAGCAGATGCTGGACGAGGCGCGACAGCAACAGGCGGCTGACCGCTATCTGGCTGGCGATATTGAGTCGCTTCCGCTGCCGGATGCGCAGTTCGATCTGGTGTGGAGTCACCTGGCGGTACAGTGGTGCAGTAGCCTTTCGCAGGCGTTAAACGAGCTGTATCGCGTGGCGCGTCCGGGCGGAAAGGTGGCCTTTACCACCCTGCTGGAAAGCTCGCTGCCCGAGCTGAATCAGGCATGGAAAGCGGTAGACGAACAGCCGCACGCCAACCGCTTTTTAGCGTATGACCAGGTGACGGACGCGCTGACGGGCTGGCGCTATCAAAGCCAGGTGCAGACCATCACGCTGAACTTTAGCGATGCGTTCAGCGCCATGCGCTCGCTGAAGGGCATTGGCGCTACGCATCTGCATGCCGGGCGCGAGAGAAAACCGCTCACGCGCGGGCAATTGCAGCGCCTGGAGCTGGCCTGGCCGCAGCGGCGGGGCACTTTCCCGCTCTCTTATCAACTCTTTCATGGGATTATCGAACGTGACTGAACGTTATTTTGTCACCGGAACGGATACCGAAGTGGGTAAAACGGTGGCCAGTTCCGCGCTGTTGCAGGCGGCTCGTCTGCAGGGCAAAACCACCGCCGGGTACAAGCCCGTCGCCTCCGGAAGTGAGATGACGGCACAGGGGTTACGCAACACCGACGCGCTGGCGCTGCAGCGTAACAGCACGCTGCCGCTGGACTATGCGGCGGTGAATCCTTATACCTTTGCCGAGCCGACGTCGCCGCACATTATCAGCGCCGACGAAGGTCGCCCCATCGCGTTTTCCGTGCTCTCGGACGGCCTGCGCGCACTGGAACGCCAGGCTGACTGGGTACTGGTGGAAGGCGCAGGGGGCTGGTTTACGCCGCTGTCGGACGAACTGACGTTTGCGGACTGGGTCCAGCGTGAGCAGCTTCCGGTGATCCTCGTGGTCGGGGTGAAGCTCGGCTGTATCAACCACGCCATGTTAACGGCACAGGCCGTTCAGCAGGCCGGGCTGCGTCTGGCGGGCTGGATAGCCAACGACGTGGTCGCACCCGGTAAGCGTCACCAGGAGTATCTGGCCACGCTCAGGCGAGTGCTTCCCGCGCCGTTCCTTGGGGAGATCCCATGGCTTGCGGACGGTGCTGAGCACGCCGACACCGGACATTACCTCGACCTCAGTGCCTTGCTTCCCGCGACATCCAGTGGGCAATAAGCTCGTCATCCAGCTCGGTAACGTGGCCCTGGGCCACGTTACGCCCGCGATACAGCATACAGAAGCGATCCACTACCCGGCGGATAAACGACAGTTGCTGCTCGGCTAATAACACCGTCATCCCCAGCTCACGATTAAGCCTCGCCAGCAGATGGCCCAGCTTCTGAGCAAAGCTGTACCCTGCGCCCTGCAGCGGCTCATCCAGAATCAATACCCGCGGTCGGTTGACCAGCGCGTTAGCCAGCGCCAGCTGATACTGATCGTCCGGGGAGAGCCCGTTCGCCCGAATTTGTCGCAGCGCCCACAGCTGCGGGAACAGGTCATAGACATCGCTTTTTGCACGCGTGTCCGTTGCCCCTGTCGCCCGCATGGCGATGTGCAAGTTTTCCTCAATGGTCAGTTGCGAAAAAATCCGTCGGTCCTGAGGCACGTAGCCAATCCCCGGCAGCGCGCGTTGATCCGGTGCCTGACGCAGTAAATCACAGGGCGGGGCACCGGCTTCGTGCCAGACGATGGTTCCGCTCTGCACCGGTAACGCGCCGGTGATGCAGTTGATGAGGGTGGTTTTTCCCATGCCGGGCAGGCCAATCACCCCTGTGCATAAGCCCTGCGGTAAATCCAAATCGACATTCCATAGCGTATGTTGGTTTCCGTAAAACTGATTGACTGCACGCAGACTCAACATCTTTCTCTCCTTAAAAATGTATGTGGGTGAGGCTCGTTAATGAATCTGCAAATCTCCTGCCAGAACCGTTGAACTGATTAAAAAAGAGGCTTTTTTAGGATAATGCCGTCGCAAAACGACGGATCGATAAGCGGATTGCA
This sequence comes from Enterobacter sp. A8, assembly GCF_004296595.1. Taxonomy (NCBI): domain Bacteria; kingdom Pseudomonadati; phylum Pseudomonadota; class Gammaproteobacteria; order Enterobacterales; family Enterobacteriaceae; genus Enterobacter; species Enterobacter sp. A8. The sequence goes on along the minus strand of NZ_SCMF01000002.1, from coordinate 251,460 downwards.
CTGTCTCAGTGCCAGAACTGTTAGCGGTGGTGCAGGGACTGAAATGGCTGAATTGTGAGCAAGATCTCATTGGTTGGTTATGAATAACGCAACGGTTGATTGGCAAAAATTAGCGATAAAAATTTTTTGTCACCGCCTCGTGGGAAAAACCGGGAATTTGCTGAGCGGCAGTCTGTATGGGCTGGACGCAGTTATCCACTATTCCTGTGGATAACCATGTGCATTAGAGTTAGAAAACACGCGATAAGCGAGAGAAGACGCGGGTTACGCCCAAATTGACGCGAAACGCGGCTCTGGAAAATATCCTTTAAGATTTAACTGGTTAGATAAAATCAATTGCCGTCATAAAAGTGTCACCGGTTACCATAAAACTACCATTACCTGGCTTGACAAATGTTAAAAATGAAAATGTTCTGGGGATAACCGGGTAGGGCTGGTGTTTTATGTCGTCTCAGTCGAAATTTTGACCGGGAATACGCTAATCCTTCGGGTGCTATGCTAAATATCGTGACACGCTACTGGTTTTACATCCAGTGTTTTTTACTGGCATTCCTGGCCACAACGAGTAAAATTACTCACCTGCCGCTTTTTACATCACCAGGTTGTCGCCCATGAGTAAACCGTTCAAACTGAATTCTGCTTTCCGTCCTTCTGGCGACCAGCCTGAGGCGATCCGTCGTCTTGAAGAGGGGCTGGAAGATGGGCTGGCACACCAAACGCTGCTGGGGGTGACCGGTTCGGGTAAAACCTTCACCATCGCCAACGTCATTGCGGATCTGCAACGCCCCACCATGGTGCTGGCGCCCAACAAAACGCTGGCGGCGCAGCTGTATGGCGAGATGAAAGAGTTCTTCCCGGAGAATGCCGTGGAGTATTTCGTCTCGTATTACGATTACTACCAGCCAGAAGCCTATGTGCCGAGCTCTGACACTTTCATCGAGAAAGATGCCTCGGTGAACGAACACATTGAGCAGATGCGTCTCTCGGCGACGAAGGCGCTGCTGGAGCGTCGTGATGTGGTGGTGGTCGCATCGGTGTCTGCCATCTACGGTCTGGGCGACCCGGATCTCTACCTCAAGATGATGCTGCACCTGACGCAGGGGATGATCATCGATCAGCGCGCGATTTTGCGCCGACTGGCGGAGCTGCAGTACACCCGTAACGACCAGGCGTTCCAGCGCGGTACGTTCCGCGTGCGCGGCGAGGTTATCGACATCTTCCCGGCGGAATCGGACGACATTGCCCTGCGCGTTGAGCTGTTTGACGAAGAGGTGGAACGCCTGTCGCTGTTCGACCCGCTCACCGGCCACGTCGAGTCCGTTATTCAGCGTTACACCATCTACCCGAAAACGCACTACGTAACGCCACGCGAGCGTATTGTGCAGGCGATGGAAGAGATCAAAGAGGAGCTGGCGGAACGCCGTAAGGTGCTGCTGGCGAACAATAAACTGCTGGAAGAGCAACGCCTGAGCCAGCGTACCCAGTTCGATCTGGAGATGATGAACGAGCTGGGCTACTGCTCCGGCATCGAAAACTACTCCCGTTTCCTCTCCGGTCGTGGGCCGGGCGAGCCGCCGCCGACGTTGTTTGACTACCTTCCGGCGGACGGGTTACTGGTGATCGACGAATCCCACGTCACGATCCCGCAGATCGGCGGGATGTATCGCGGTGACCGCGCGCGTAAAGAGACGCTGGTTGAGTACGGCTTCCGTCTGCCGTCGGCGCTGGACAACCGTCCGATGAAGTTTGAAGAGTTTGAAGCGCTGGCACCGCAAACCATTTACGTTTCGGCGACGCCGGGCAACTACGAGCTGGAGAAATCGGGCGATGAGGTGGTTGACCAGGTGGTTCGTCCGACAGGGCTGCTGGATCCGGTGATCGAAGTCCGTCCGGTTGCGACGCAGGTGGACGATCTGCTCTCCGAGATCCGCGCCCGTTCGGCAATCAACGAGCGCGTGCTGGTCACCACGTTGACCAAACGTATGGCGGAAGACCTGACCGAATATCTGGAAGAACACGGCGAGAAGGTGCGTTATCTGCACTCGGATATCGATACCGTGGAGCGTATGGAAATTATCCGCGACCTGCGTCTGGGCGAGTTTGACGTGCTGGTGGGGATCAACCTGTTGCGAGAGGGTCTGGATATGCCGGAAGTCTCGCTGGTGGCAATCCTCGACGCCGACAAAGAGGGCTTCCTGCGTTCAGAGCGCTCGCTGATCCAGACCATTGGCCGCGCCGCGCGTAACGTCAACGGTAAAGCGATTCTCTACGGCGATAAAATCACCCCGTCGATGGCGAAAGCGATTGGCGAAACGGAACGCCGTCGCGAGAAACAGCAGCGCTACAACGAAGAGCATGGCATTACGCCGCAGGGTCTGAACAAGAAGGTGGTGGATATTCTGGCCCTGGGTCAGAACATTGCGAAGACCAAAGCGAAAGGACGCGGCAAGGCGCGTTCCATGGTGGAGGAAGATACCGTCGCGCTGACGCCGAAAGCGCTGCAGCAGAAAATCCACGAGCTGGAAGCGCAGATGATGCAGCACGCCCAGAACCTGGAGTTCGAAGAGGCAGCGCAAATTCGCGACCAGCTGCATCAGCTGCGGGATCTTTTCATCGCCGCATCTTAGGTAAAGCAGCGTGTTTTCGCCCTCTCCCTGGAGAGGGCCAGGATGAGGGCATCAGGCCGCACAAAACGAGCCTAACCCAACTCCTGAATCGCCTTCTCCAGCGCGTCACGCAACAAGTGACGGTCATGACGGTATTTGATATCGCTGGCCTCCAGCGGCTCCTGCACCACCACGCGATCGCCAATACCCGACACATCCACTTTCGGCCCGACCACGACACCATCGATGATTTTTTTACCGACGTACTGCTCCATCAGTTCCAGTTTATCCGCCAGGGACAGGCTGGCCGCAGCCGGACTCAATTCACGGCCTAAATTACCGATGTACACCATCGGGGCGGGCGTTCTGCGCAGGGCCTGCGCCAGCTCTTTCACCAGTAAAATCGGCATCAGGCTGGTGTAAAAACTGCCCGGGCCAATCAGGATCAAATCCGCCTCGGCGATGGCCTCAACTGCTTCACGCGTGGCGGGAACGGCCGGGTAAGTCATCAGCTCTTTTGGCGGCAGCGTAAGCTGATCAATATTTACTTCGCCGTACACTTCATGGCCTTCCACGTCGATGGCCATCAAATCGACCGGTTGTTCAGACATCGGGATCAGGAACGCATCCACTTTGAGCAGATTGCGGATGAGATTGATCGCTTCCAGCGGGCGCACGCTCAGGTGATCCAGCGCTTTAAGCATCAAATTTCCAAGGTTATGCCCGGAAAGTTCCCCGTTACCGCCAAAACGGTACTCAAACATCGCCGAGGCGACGCTCGGTTCGGTAATTAACTGGTTCAGGCAGTTACGCATATCGCCCCAGGCAATGCCGCCTTCTGCGCGTCGGATCCGCCCCGTCGATCCGCCGTTATCCGTTGTTGTTACTATCCCTGTCAGTCTTGAGCCAAGGGATGACAAAGAGGACATCACCCGGCCCAGACCATGGCCTCCACCCAGTGCCACCACCCGGTCAAGATCCGCAAAAGTGCGATTGCGCATACCTATTCCTTATCACGTTCGATCTGCGTAACAGTAACCTAACTACCCCTAAAAGACGATGCCTCAGCCAGGGCAAAATGACGTATATCAATGCGAATCTGCTGTTTTGGCGTATTCTGTAACGAAAATGCACGATCAGGTCGCTATATACATGTTTATATAGCGTTAAGCGATAATGGCGAAAGGGTGATTTACGCGCTACTATCGCCATAACCACGTTTTCAAATTTGAAAACATACACTCTAGCCCTGGTGCCTGTGTCGAAAGATATGGCGCCCTGGCCGTGGCAACTATGCCACCAGGGTACAGAAAGAAATGACTGTGCCTCCCGTATCTGGAAAGGTGTACATGGCTTCACAACTTACTGATGCTTTCGCGCGTAAGTTTTACTACTTACGTCTGTCGATTACCGATGTGTGCAACTTCCGTTGCACCTACTGTCTGCCCGACGGCTACAAACCGGGCAGTGTCACCAATAACGGCTTTCTCTCCGTGGATGAAGTTCGCCGCGTTACGCGCGCGTTCTCGGCACTCGGCACGGAAAAAGTGCGTCTGACCGGCGGAGAACCTTCGCTGCGCCGTGACTTCCCCGACATTATTGCCGCCGTGCGTGAAAACGAACACATCCGTCAGATTGCGGTGACCACCAATGGCTACCGCATGGCGCGCGATGTCGCAACCTGGCGTGATGCGGGCTTAACGGCCATTAACGTCAGCGTGGACAGCCTGGATGCCCGTCAGTTTCATGCCATTACCGGGCAGGATAAATTCCAGCAGGTGATGGACGGTATTGATGCCGCGTTTACCGCCGGGTTCGATAAGGTCAAAGTCAACACCGTACTGATGCGTGATGTAAACCATCATCAGCTGGACACCTTCCTGGCGTGGATCAAATCCCGCCCCATTCAACTGCGGTTTATTGAACTCATGGAGACGGGCGAGGGCAGCGAGCTGTTCCGCCGCCACCATATCTCCGGCATGGTGTTGCGCGATGAGCTGCTTAAACGCGGCTGGATCCACCAGATCCGCCAGCGCAGCGACGGCCCGGCGCAGGTCTTTTGTCACCCGGATTACGAAGGGGAGATTGGACTTATCATGCCTTACGAGAAAGATTTCTGCGCCAGCTGTAACCGCCTGCGCGTCTCCTCGGTGGGCAAACTGCATCTCTGTCTGTTCGGGGATGGCGGCGTTAACCTTCGCGATCTGCTGGAAGACGATGCGCAACAGACCGCGCTGGAAGCGCGTATTTCTGAGGCGCTGACGCATAAAAAACAGACCCACTTCCTGCATCAGGGCAACACCGGCATTACTCAGAACCTGTCATACATTGGCGGGTAATCAGGCTTAAGAAGGAACCAGAAGATGAGTCAGGTCAGCGCGGAATTTATCCCGACACGTATTGCCATCCTTACCGTTTCCGACCGTCGTGGCGAAGAGGATGACACCTCCGGCCACTGGCTGCGCGAAGCCGCCCATGACGCCGGGCATAAGATCGTTGATAAAGCGATCGTCAAAGAGAACCGCTATGCCATACGCGCGCAGGTCTCCCAGTGGATTGCCAGCGATGAAGTGCAGGTGGTGTTGATCACCGGCGGCACCGGTTTTACCGCAGGCGACCAGGCGCCAGAGGCGCTTATCCCGCTGTTCGACCGCGAGGTAGAAGGCTTCGGCGAAGTGTTTCGCATGCTGTCGTTTGAAGAGATTGGTACCTCGACGCTGCAGTCACGTGCGGTGGCGGGCATGGCGAACAACACACTGATATTCGCCATGCCGGGCTCGACCAAAGCCTGCCGCACCGCGTGGGACAACATTATCGCCCCGCAGCTGGATGCCCGTACCCGTCCGTGTAATTTTCATCCCCATTTAAAGAAATAAGCTATGTCGCAACTGACCCACATTAACGCCGCTGGCGAAGCGCATATGGTGGACGTTTCTGCCAAGGCCGAAACGGTCCGCGAGGCGCGTGCCGAAGCGTTCGTTACCATGCTGCCAGACACCCTGGCGATGATTATCGACGGCAGCCACCATAAGGGTGATGTCTTTGCCACTGCCCGCATCGCCGGGATCCAAGCGGCGAAACGCACCTGGGACTTAATTCCGCTCTGCCACCCGCTGATGCTCAGCAAGGTGGAGGTCAATCTTCAGGCCCAGCCAGAGCACAACCGCGTGCGCATCGAATCGCTGTGTCGTTTAACCGGTAAAACGGGCGTGGAGATGGAAGCGCTGACGGCGGCGTCCGTTGCCGCGCTGACTATCTACGATATGTGCAAAGCGGTGCAGAAAGATATGGTGATTGGCCCGGTTCGTCTGCTGGCGAAAAGCGGCGGCAAATCCGGTGATTTTAAGGTGGACAGCCATGATTAAGGTGCTCTTTTTTGCCCAGGTGCGTGAACTGGTGAATACCGACAGCCTGACGCTGGAGGCGACGTTTAAAGACGTTGCCGCACTGCGTGCGCATCTGGCGGCGCAAAGCGACCGTTGGGCGCTGGCGCTGGATGAAGGGAAGCTGCTGGCCGCCGTCAACCAGACGCTGGTGGAGTTTACCCATCCGCTGGCGGCAGGTGATGAAGTGGCCTTCTTCCCACCGGTGACGGGGGGTTAAGATGGTTGATACGCGAATTCTGGTTAGCCCTGAGCGCTTTAACGTCGGTACGGAATATCACTGGCTGGCAGAGCGCGATGAAGACGGTGCTGTTGTGACCTTCACCGGTAAAGTGCGTAACCACAACCTTGGCGACAGCGTAAAAGCGCTGACGCTGGAACACTATCCGGGCATGACCGAGAAATCTCTGGCTGCGATCGTCGAAGAGGCGCGAGGCCGCTGGCCGCTCGGGCGTGTGACGGTTATCCACCGCATCGGTGAGATGTGGCCGGGCGAGGAGATCGTTTTCGTGGGGGTGACCAGCGCCCATCGCGGCAGCGCGTTTGCTGCCGGGGAGTTCATCATGGATTACCTGAAAACCAAAGCCCCGTTCTGGAAACGTGAAGCGACGCCGGAGGGGGAGCGGTGGGTTGAATCGCGCGACAGCGACAAACAGGCCGCCAGCCGTTGGTAACAGGTTTATGTGGATGTGTTAGTCTTAACGTGTGTGTCTACTTAATCAGGAGTGAATCATGGACCGATTTCCGCGTTCCGATTCGATAGTACAGCAGACCCGTAGTGGCCTGCAGACGTATATGGCTCAGGTTTATGGCTGGATGACGGTGGGCTTACTGCTTACCGCATTTATCGCGTGGTATGCGGCCAATACCCCTGAACTGATGATGTTTATCTTTTCCAGCAAAATCACCTTCTTTGGGCTGATCATTGCGCAACTGGCACTGGTGTTTGTGCTCTCCGGTCTGGTACAGAAGCTGAGTGCCGGGATGGCGACCACCCTGTTTATGCTCTATTCGGCACTGACGGGGCTGACGCTTTCCAGCATTTTCATCGTCTATACCTACTCCTCCATCGCCAGCACCTTTGTGGTCACCGGCGGGATGTTTGGTGTGATGAGCCTGTACGGTTACACCACCAAACGTGACCTCAGCGGTCTTGGCAACATGCTGTTCATGGGGCTGATCGGGATTGTGCTGGCGTCGCTGGTGAACCTGTGGCTGAAGAGCGACGCGCTGATGTGGGCGGTGACCTATATCGGGGTGGTGATCTTCGTTGGCTTAACCGCCTACGACACCCAGAAGCTGAAAAACATCGGTGAGCAGATTGACGTGCGTGACAGTTCCAACCTGCGTAAATACTCAATTCTGGGTGCCCTGACGCTGTATCTGGACTTCATCAACCTGTTCCTGATGCTGCTGCGTATTTTCGGCAACCGTCGTTAAATACTGCCCCTCACCCTAACGGTGCGGTTTTTCTCCCTCTCCCTGTGGGAGAGGGCCGGGGTGAGGGCATCAGACCGCTGCGCCTATTTTGCCATCGCCTTCTCGTTCTTCGCTCTTAGCTTCTTCGCCCGGCTCTCAAGCACCAGATAACAGACCGTGGCCAGTGCCAGCGGCAGGAAGTAATAGAGCATGCGGTAGGCGAGCAGGGCGGCGATAATCGTCCCATGAGAAACATGTTCTCCGGCAAGCAGGGCGATAAATACCGCTTCCAGCACCCCAATCCCGGCCGGAATATGTACGATCACCCCGGCAATACTGCTCACCAGCAGCACCCCCAGCACGAAGAAATAATTCACATCTTCGCCAATGAGCAGCCAGATAATTGCCCCCATCGCCATCCAGTTGGCGCTGGAGACCGCCATCTGCAGCACGGCAAATTTCCATGAAGGTAAAACCAGCTTTTGCCCTTTGATGGTCATATGGCGGCGTCTGGCAAAGGCGCAGGCCCAGAGATACAGGGCGATAATGAGCAGGAGCGCGAAACCTAAAATCCGCAGCGTGGCTTCATCGATATACCAGTGTGCGGGCAACTGCACCACGCCGATGGTAAAGATCACCCCACCCAGCAGAATATAACCCAGCCAGTTGGTGGTAATGCTCAGCGAAAATATACGCGTGATGGTCCCACCGGGCAGTCCCAGGCGCGAGTACAGGCGATAGCGCATGCCAATCCCCCCGACCCAGGTGCTGAGCGTCAGGTTAAAGGCGTAGCAGATAAACGACACCAGCATGACCTGGCGTTTTGCCAGCTTGTGGCCGCAGTAGGCGCGGCCCAGCAGGTCATAGCAGCCGTACATCAGATAGCTCACAATCACCAGCCCAACCGCTCCCAGCAGCACCATCCGGTTGTAGTTGCGGATGACTTTCCACACCTCTTCCCAATCCACCTTTTGCGCGTAAACCACCAGCAGCACCGCAACGGCAATAAAAAACAGCCAGGTCAGGATCTTTTTCGCCATTCGCCAGCGTGGATGCGATTTAGACATCAGGTTTTCCCTCCATCTTCCGCCTCAATGCGGTCCTGGGTTTCCATCTCGGGTTGAACAGGCGGATCCACCAGCGCAAGTTTTGGGGTATGCGCCGGCAGCCAGCCCACCATCGCCGGGAAATGGCGCAGGAAGTGGAACACCACTACGCTGATCCCCAGATTCCACCAGGTGCGTTTTGGCACCATGGACTCGTCCACGCGCACGCAGTCGTTGACGATCAGACCCTGCAGGTTATCCCGCAGGGTCTGGTTAAACTGGCGATCGTGAATGATCAGGTTCGCTTCCAGGTTAAGCGACAGGCTCAGCGGATCGAGGTTACTGGAGCCGACGGTCGCCCAGTGATCGTCCATCAGCGCGACTTTGCCGTGCAGCGGTCGGCGACGGTATTCGTAGATCTGCACTCCGCCTTTGAGCAGGTAGTTATAGAGCAGCCGCGCGCCGACTTTGACGATGGGCATATCCGGCTCGCCCTGCACAATCAGCTTCACGCGGACGCCGCGTCGGGCAGCACTGCGCATGGCGTGCAGCAGCCGGTAGCCCGGGAAGAAGTAGGCGTTGGCGATGATCACTTCGCGTTTGGCATTCGCCAGCATTTTCAGGTAGTGGCGCTCAATATCGTCCCGGTGCTCGCCGTTATCCCGCCAGACGAACAGCGCCTGCGCTTCGCCGGGCTTCCGGTTCTCTTCCGGACGATGGCGGCGCTTCCACCAGCGTCGGGCGGCCTCTTTGCCGGGTAAGTTTTCCAGTTCAAACAGCAAAATGTCCTGAACCACAGGCCCTTCGATGCGGATGGCGTAATCCTGCTTGGCCTCCGGGCCGTAGTCAGACATATGCTCGGCGGAGTAGTTAATGCCACCGACAAACGCCACCGTCTCATCAACGACGACGATTTTGCGGTGCATCCGGCGAAAGAGATTGGTACGCATGCCGAACAGGCGAGGGCCGGGATCGTAGTAGCGGAACACAACGCCTGCGGCAGTGAGCTTATTCACGAACGCATCGCTAAGATCGGGCGAGCCATAGCCATCCAGCAGCGCTTCAATTTTGACGCCGCGCTGGGCGGCGCGCAGCAGCACGCTGTGCAACTGTTTGCCCACATCATCTTCAAACCAGATAAAGGTCTCGAGGATCACTTTATGCTGCGCGTGGTCTATCGCATCAAAAACGGCGGGGTAATATTCGTCCCCGTTGACCAGCAGCGTGATCCGGTTGCCTTCCTGCCAGGTACATTTCATAAGTGGATCTCCGCGCTCAGCGGGGCATGGTCGGAAAGGTGGCGCCAGTTAAGCAACGCCAGCGCGGTCGGGCTGCTGGCATGGGCGTTTTTCACATAAATGCGGTCAAGCCTCAGCAACGGGAAGCGCACCGGAAACGTGCGCGCAGGTCTGCCGTGCGCGCGGGTGAAAATTTCCTCCAGCCCGGCCTCCACTTTCAGAGGGTGGTTAGCCCGCTGCCGCCAGTCGTTGAAATCCCCGGCAATGACCACTGGCTCTCCTTCGGGCAGGGCGTTAGTCCACTCGGCCAGCATCTGCAGCTGTGCCTGGCGATGCGCTTCCCGCAGACCGAGATGCACACAGCCAACGTGCACCGGAAAATCGAGATCCGGCGGGGCGATACGGCAATACAGCAGCCCACGCTTTTCGCTTTCGCCGACGGAGACGTCCCGGTTCTCGTAATGTTCAATGGGATAACGCGACAGCACCGCATTTCCGTGATGTCCTTCAGGATAGACCGCATTGCGGCCGTAAGCGTAATCACTCCACATGGTGTCGGCCAGAAATTCGTAGTGGGGCGTGTCGGGCCAGTTTTCGAAGTGCATCGGATGGACCTCGTGCGCGCCCATCACTTCCTGCAGGCAGACAATGTCCGCGCTGACGGTGCGAACCGCGTCGCGCAGCTCCGGTAAAATGAAGCGGCGATTAAATGCTGTGAAGCCTTTATGAATGTTTATCGTCAGCACTTTAAGCGAGAAATGCTGCATTTTTTTGGTCATAAGCTCCTTCCTGAGTGACTATCCCAATGAAAATAAAGTGTAGTCGTCGTCACAAAAAGATGCGGTGTTACGGAATTTTCCGTAAAGTGCGGTAGTCTGATTAGGCAGAGAAAAATCCTTCAGGAGAGAAGCCATGAAGTGGCAACAACGTGTTCGTGTCGCAACGGGTCTAAGTTGCTGGCAGATAATGTTGCATTTACTGGTCGTGGCCGTACTGGTGATGGGCTGGATGAGCGGCACGCTGGTGCGTGTTGGCTTAGGACTATGCGTCCTCTATGGCGTCACCGTGCTGTCGATGTTGTTCCTGCAGCGCCATCATGAAGCGCGCTGGCGCGAGGTGGGTGATGTGCTCGAAGAGCTCACCACCACCTGGTACTTTGGTGCCGCAATGATTGTGCTGTGGCTGCTGTCCCGCGTGCTGCAAAACAACCTGCTGCTGGCGCTGGCCGGTCTGGCCATTCTTGCAGGGCCTGCGGTGGTCTCTTTGCTGGCCAAAGAGAAAAAGCTACGCAATGTTGCGTCTAAACATCGCGTACGCCACTGACCCCGTCGTGGCCGCTATGACCAGTAGCGGCCACAAACTTCCCCAGATAATATCCAGACTCGCATCCTTCAGATAAATTTGCTTGGTGATATCCGTAAAGTGACGAATCGGGTTTATCCACGTCAGATCCTGTAACCACACCGGCATATTCTCAACCGGCGAAACATACCCGGAGAGCAGGATGGCCGGCATCATAAAGACAAACACGCCAATAAACGCCTGCTGCTGCGTGGAGCAGAGCGCGGAAATCAGCAGGCCAAACCCGACCAGCGACAGCCCGTAGATCAGCATCGTGAAGTAGAACAGCGCCAGCGACCCGGCGAACGGGATCTGGTAGGCCCAGATCCCCACGCCCAGCACGATGGTGGCCTGGAACGTGGCAACAATCAGGGCGGGAACCGCTTTACCGACGAAGATTTGCCAGGTCGCCAGCGGGGAGACCAGCAGCTGATCGAGCGTACCTTGCTCGCGTTCGCGGGCGACGGACAGGGAGGTGACGATCATCACCCCAATGGTGGTGATCATGGCGATCAGCGACGGCACCACAAACCATTTGTAGTCCAGGTTTGGGTTGTACCAGTTACGTACCACCAGCTCGCTGTTGTTGGGCTTCGGTTTCCCCTCCATCAACTCCTGCTGATAATCCTTCACCACCTGTTGCAGATAATTCGCGGCAATCTGCGCGCTGTTGGAGTTACGCCCGTCGAGGATCAACTGCATGGGCGCGGGCTGGAAGGTGTCCAGATTGCGGGAAAAATCAGCCGGAAAACGCACCAGCAGCAGCGCTTTCTGGGTATCGATGGTGGGCTGGATCGCCTGTGGGCTTTTCAGCAGCAGGATATGGGTAAAAGCCTTCGCCCGGGCAAAGCGCTGGGTCAGCTCGACGGAATGTTTACCGTTGTCTTCGTTGTAAATCGCGATGGTGGCGTTGGTCACCTCAAGCGTGGCGGCAAAAGGGAACAGAAACACCTGGATGAGCACCGGCAACACCAGAATGGCGCGGGTTTGCGGCTCGCGCAGCAGCGATTGCAGCTCTTTGCGTATTAACGTCCATAAACGGTGAAACATGTTCGCTCCTTAATCCAGACGCCGTTTGGTTTTCATCCACGTCAGCCCAATAAACATCGCCGCCGACGCCAGCAAAAACAGGGTATTGATAATCAGCACTCCCGGAATATTCCCCGCCAGGAACAGGCTTTGCAGCGTGCTGACGAAATAGCGCGCCGGAATTATGTAGGTCACGGCACGGATCACCGCGGGCATGCTGTCTATCTGGAAGATAAACCCGGACAGCATAATCGACGGTAAAAAGGCGGCGTTCAGCGCCACCTGCGCGGCGTTAAACTGGTTGCGGGTGACGGTGGAGATGAGCAGCCCCATGCCCAACGTGCTCAGCAGGAAGAGGCTGGTAATGAAAAAGAGCAGCACCAGTGAGCCGCGGTACGGCACCCCGAGGATAAACACCGAGACCAGCATACAGAGCAGCATCGCCAGCATGCCGAGGAAGTAGTAGGGGATAAGCTTACACAGCAGCAGCTCAAGGCGCGTCACTTCGGTTGAAAGCAGCGCCTCCATGGTGCCGCGCTCCCACTCGCGGGCAATCACCAGCGAGGTCAGGATTGCGCCAATCACCGTCATAATGATGGTGACCGCACCCGGGATAATAAAATGCTGGCTGATGGCGGCAGGGTTAAACCAGTAGCGCATCTGTATGTCGATCAGCGGTTCGAACGTTTCGCCCCGGTCTTCGGCGCGCTGCATCTGCCAGAGCTGCCAGATCCCCTCCACGTAGCCCTGGACAAAGTTGGCGGTATTCGGCTCGCTGCCGTCAGTGATCACCTGGATCGGTGCAGCGGTATCTGCCCGCGCCATGTTGGTGGCAAAATCGACCGGGATCACCACCAGACCGCGGATTTTCCCGGCCTGCATCTTCTGAATAAGCGCTTGCCGGTTGTCGCTGATGGTGGCGTCAATGTAGGGCGAGCCGGTCATGGCGTGGGTGAAATCCAGCGCCTCTTCGCTCTGCTGCTCCAGTAATATCCCGACCCGCAGCTTGCTGGAGTCGAGGTTGATCCCATAGCCGAAGATAAACAGCAGCAGAAGCGGGATAACCACCGCAATCAGCCAGCTGCTGGGGTCACGCACGATCTGACGCGTCTCTTTGATGCACAGCGCGCGCACCCGGCGCCAGGAAATCGCGTTATTGCGCATCGGCATTCTCCTTATCCCAGTCGTGGATGAGGGTGATAAACGCCTGCTCCATGGTCGGGTCCGGCACCTCGTCGTCTGCGGCCTGGGCTTTCAGGTCATCCGGCGTGCCGTGGGCAATCAGCTTGCCGCGATAGACCAGCCCGATGCGATCGCAATACTCCGCCTCGTCCATAAAGTGGGTGGTTACCATCACCGTTACCCCTTTCTCCACCATACTGTTGATGTGCAGCCAGAACTCGCGGCGGGTGAGGGGATCAACACCTGACGTGGGTTCATCCAGAAACAGAATATCGGGCTCGTGCATCAGCGAGCAGGCCAGCGCCAGCCGCTGTTTGAAGCCCAGGGGCAACTCATCCGTGGCGTGGGAAGCGATAGCTGTCAGGCCAAACGCCTCGCTCATGCGGTGGATTTTCTCGTCCTGGGCGCGCCCTCGCAGGCCGTAAACGCCGGAGAAAAAGCGCAGGTTCTGCTCGACCGTCAGGTTGCCGTACAGCGAGAACTTCTGCGCCATATACCCCAGATGCTGGCGCGCCTTGCCGGAGCTGACTTTCAAATCCATATCCAGTACCAGCGCTTTGCCGGACGTAGGCACCAGCAGGCCACACATCATCTTAAAGGTGGTGGATTTCCCCGCGCCGTTTGGCCCGAGCAGGCCAAAAATTTCACCGCGCTTCACCGCGAAATTGACGTTATCGGTGGCGGCGAAATCACCGAATTTTTTGGTCAGGGATTTGGCTTCGATCACCGTCTCACCCGGCGTACCTTCTACCGTGTGCAGGATCGCCCCGAGCGGCGATTCCGAAGTACCCGCACCGCCCAGCAGATCGATAAACGCGTCTTCAAAGCGGGGAGCCGTCTCTTCCATCTCAATGTCAGGCATGCCCGGCGCGTGACGAATATCCGCTTCGGTCGCCTCTTTGGTCAGGATCACGCGCACCGAACGGCCCTGAATCATCCCGTCGCTGACCTGGGGCAGCTTCAGCACCCGTTGCAGCAGTTTGCGGTTCGACTCCTGCGGGCTGTGCATCAGGAAACTGCGTCCGGCCATGCTTTGGGTCAGCTTCGTCGGTTCTCCCTGATAAAGCAGCTCGCCTTCGTTCATCAGCAGCACATCGCGACACTGCTCGGCTTCATCCAGATAGGAGGTGCTCCAGAGGATCAGCATTCCGTCACCGGCCAGCTCGTGCACCATCTGCCACAGCTCGCGGCGTGAAATGGGGTCCACGCCCACGCCGGGCTCATCCAGCAGCAGCACTTTCGGCTCGCCGACCAGGGTACAGGCCAGCCCCAGCTTTTGCTTCATCCCGCCGGAGAGCTTGCCCGCCAGACGATCGGTGAAGGGACCGAGGGAGGTGAAGGACAGCAGACGGGCGAAAGTCTGCTGACGGGTTTCACCGGTCACGCTACGCAGATCGGCGTACAGATTAAGGTTTTCCATCACCGTCAGGTCTTCATAGAGACCAAACTTCTGCGGCATATAGCCGAGCATGGCGTGGAGTGCACCGTCATCTTTAATCGGATCGAGCCCGAGCACGCTGGCCGCCCCTTCATCGGGCTTAAGCAGGCCTGCCAGCATCCGCATCAACGTGGTTTTGCCTGCGCCATCCGGGCCAACCAGCCCGGTCACATAGCCTTTCTGGATGGTACAGTTCAGCGGCGCGACGGCCGGTTTTTCCATGCCCGCGAAGCGTTTGACCAGATTGTCGAGCCGGATAACCGCGTCATTCATGTCGTTCCCCGCTGTTCACTTTTACGGTGACTGGCATGCCCTGGCGCAGCGCGTCGTCCGCATCGGTGACGATAATGCGCAGGCGATACACCAGGTCGGTACGCAGATCCGGCGTTTCCACCGTTTTTGGCGTGAACTCAGCGGTGGGTGAAACAAAGCCCACTTTGCCGTGATACGGCTTATCGGGACGGCCGTCGGTATAGAGCAACAGTTCGCGACCCGGCTGCATCTGGCCGAGGTTTGGTTCATCAATGTAGGCGCGCACCCATACCGGACGGGTGAGCGACAGGGTTAAAACGGTGCTTCCGGCGTTGAGCATGCTGCCGGGCTCCACGGCGCGGGTCATCAGCGTGCCATCAGACGGTGCCACCAGCGTGGTGTCGTGCAGATCGAGTTCCGCCTGGGCCAGCTGGGCCTGCGCCTGTTCAAGGCTGGCTTTGGCCTGGGCGATATCCTGCGGGCGGTTACCGGTGTGGTACTGACTCAGTTTGTCCTGTGCGGATTTCAGCGTTGCCTGAGCCTGATCGCGTGATGAACGGGCGTTTTCCAGATCGTTGGCCGAAATAGTGCGGCTTTTCCACAGCCCCTGCTGGCGGGCATAGAAATTCTGCGCATAGTCATAGGCCGCCTGCGCCTGTTTGACTGCGGCAGCAGCCTGGGCAATCTCTTCGTCACGATAACCGGCCAGCATCAGATCATATTGCGCCTGGGCGACGGAAACGCCGGCTTTTGCCTGCATCAGCGCGTTCTCGTAGGGCGCTTTATCAAGCATCCCCAGCGTCTGCCCGGTTTTGATGGTGTCGCCCTCATCCACGTTAAGCGACGCCAGCCGCCCCCCGACGCGGAAGCTCATGTTTACGGTGCGAATATCAACGTTACCGTACAGCGTCAGGCCGCGATCCTGATGGCTTTGATACCACAGCCAGCCACCGACGCCTGCGGCAAGCAAAACAACAACCACCAGAATGATGGCGACAGGTTTTTTCATGACTTCAGGCTCCTTTGCGTTAAGCCTTGCAGGATCAGATCCAGATGACAGGTGATAACCTGGCTAATCTGCGCGGCTTTATCCTCATCAAATTGTGTCCAGCCGGTGCGTAACAGAATCGTTTCTCGGCCCAGACGGAAGGCCAGAATCTCACCCAGCAGGGCGTGGGTATGCAAAATCGTAGCGGTATCGTTGGCGTTTTGCCCGGTATAGGCCGCGATCAGCCGGGTCAGGTGCGTGTGCATCGGGGCAATCACCTGCTCATGCACCAGCTGGTAGGCGGCAGTGGGGAAGAGCTGTTCACGGGAGATAAATCGACTCAGGTTCAGCGTGTCGTCGTGCGTCAGCAGGCGGATCATGTTGTGACAGGCGTTGAGGATCAGCTGGCGGATGGCGTCACGATCGGGCGACGGCTGGCTGAGCAGCGCGGTGGCTTCCTCCACGTGCGGGTGAAATTGCGTGCCAATAAAATCGGCGATCCACTGGGCACAGGCGCGGTATAAATCCTCTTTTGAGCCAAAATAGTAGGGGATAGCCGCAATGTTTTGCCCGGCCTGCGCCGCGATATCCCGGGTGGTGGCGTGTAAGCCATACTCACCAAACTGCGCCAGCGCGGCAGCAATAAGCTGGCTTTTGGCCTGTTCGCCTTTAGAGGTTGTCGGGGTTGTATTCATAGCGGCATTAAAAATTAATCAATCGATTGATTAAGATTATGCCTGATTAGCGAAATCGTCGAGGGAAGGTGGAGGGATATTTTATGCGCCACGTCACAAAAGCTGCTACACTCCGCCCCTTCGCGACATTGTGGTTTTTGTCCTCCCCTATTCGTTATATCTCCCTGAAAACTACACCTGTGATGGTCGGGGCGGTTCGGAGTTTTTATGTCTTTTGATTCCCTTGGCCTGAACCCGGAAATTCTGCGCGCGATCGCAGAGCAGGGCTACGTTGAGCCAACCCCAATCCAGCAGCAGGCGATCCCTGCCGTTCTGCAGGGCCGTGACCTGATGGCCAGTGCCCAGACCGGGACCGGTAAAACCGCAGGCTTCACCCTGCCACTGTTAGAGCTGCTGGTAAAAAATCAGCCGCACGCGAAGGGGCGTCGCCCGGTTCGTGCGCTGATCCTCACCCCAACCCGCGAGCTGGCGGCGCAGATTGGCGAGAACGTGCGTGATTACAGCCGCTATCTCAACATTCGTTCGCTGGTGGTTTTCGGCGGTGTGAGCATTAACCCACAGATGATGAAACTGCGCGGCGGCGTGGACGTGCTGGTGGCAACGCCGGGCCGTCTGCTGGATCTGGAACATCAGAACGCCGTGAAGCTAGATAACGTCGAAATTCTGGTGCTGGACGAAGCCGACCGCATGCTCGACATGGGCTTTATCCACGATATTCGCCGCGTGCTGGCTAAGCTCCCGCCGCGCCGTCAGAACCTGCTGTTCTCCGCGACCTTCTCCGACGAGATTAAAGCGCTGGCTGAAAAGTTGCTGCATAACCCGCTGGAAGTTGAAGTGGCGCGCCGCAACACCGCCTCTGAGCAGGTGACCCAGCACGTGCACTTCGTTGATAAAAAGCGTAAGCGGGAACTGCTCTCCCAGATGATTGGTCAGGGTAACTGGCAGCAGGTGCTGGTCTTTACCCGTACCAAGCACGGTGCAAACCACCTGGCGGAACAGCTGAACAAAGACGGTATTCGCAGTGCGGCTATCCACGGTAACAAGAGCCAGGGGGCGCGTACCCGTGCGCTGGCGGACTTTAAATCCGGTGATATCCGCGTGCTGGTGGCCACCGACATCGCTGCCCGTGGTCTGGACATTGAAGAGCTGCCGCACGTGGTGAACTACGAGCTGCCAAACGTGCCGGAAGACTATGTTCACCGTATCGGCCGTACCGGTCGTGCGGCGGCCACTGGCGAAGCGCTCTCGCTGGTCTGCGTGGATGAACACAAACTGCTGCGCGATATCGAACGTCTGCTGAAGAAAGAGATCCCGCGTATTGAAACGCCGGGGTACGAAGTGGATCCGTCCATTAAAGCGGAGCCAATTCAGAATGGTCGCCAGCAGCGTGGCGGCGGTGGACGCGGTCAGGGCGGCGGCCGTGGTCAGCAGCAGCCACGCCGTGCCGAAGGCGGTGCGCCTAAGTCGGGCAATAAACCGCCTCGCCGCGACGGCGAAGGGAAACCGGCAGGAGAAGGGCAGCGCCGTCGCCGTCCGCGTAAACCGGCTAACCCACAGTAATCTGGAAGCCCGGCCGTAAAGCCGGGCTTTTCTTTTTGCGGCGACGAAAATAAAGTGCCACAATAGTGGCTGTTTATACAGTATTTCAGGTTTTCCGATGGCTTTAACCGCGGCGCTGAAAGCGCAGATTGGTGCCTGGTATAAGGCACTCCAGCAGCAGATCCCCGACTTTATCCCCCGGGCACCACAGCGGCAGATGATTGCCGATGTGGCAAAAACGCTCGCCGGTGACGACGGGCGACATCTGGCGATTGAAGCACCAACCGGGGTCGGTAAAACCCTCTCTTATTTAATCCCGGGCATCGCTATTGCGCGGGAAGAACAAAAGACGCTGGTGGTCAGCACCGCTAACGTGGCGCTACAGGATCAGATCTTCAGCAAAGACCTGCCGCTGCTGCGCAAAATTATCCCCGAGCTGCGTTTTACCGCCGCCTTTGGCCGCGGACGTTATGTCTGCCCGCGTAACCTGGCGGCGCTCGCCAGCAGTGAGCCCACCCAGCAGGATCTGCTGGCGTTTCTTGATGACGAACTGACGCCAAACAACAAGGCGGAGCAGGAACAGTGCGCGAAGCTGAAAGCCGATCTCGACAGCTACAGGTGGGACGGTTTGCGCGATCACACCAGCCAGGCCATCGGCGATGATTTATGGCGCAGGCTCAGCACCGATAAAGCCAGCTGCCTCAACCGTAACTGTCACTACTACCGCGAGTGCCCGTTTTTTGTCGCCCGGCGGGAGATCCAGGAAGCGGAAGTGGTGGTCGCCAATCATGCGCTGGTGATGGCGGCGCTGGAGAGCGAGGCGGTGCTGCCGGAGCCGAAAAACCTGCTGCTGGTGCTTGATGAAGGCCACCATTTGCCTGACGTAGCCCGGGATGCGCTGGAGATGAGTGCTGAAATCACGGCCCCGTGGTTCCGCCTGCAGCTCGATCTGTTCTGCAAGCTGGTGGCCACCTGCATGGAGCAGTTCCGTCCTA
Organism: Enterobacter sp. A8; assembly: GCF_004296595.1. NCBI lineage: Bacteria > Pseudomonadati > Pseudomonadota > Gammaproteobacteria > Enterobacterales > Enterobacteriaceae > Enterobacter > Enterobacter sp. A8. The sequence continues at coordinate 232,309 of NZ_SCMF01000002.1, read as the reverse complement.
AAACTACGCCGCCGCTGGCGGTGCCCGAGCGTCTGAGCGAACACTGTGACGAGGTCTACGGCCTTATCGCATCCCTGAACAACATTCTGAATCTGTATCTCCCGGCGACTCAGGAGGCAGAGCACCGTTTTGCCATGGGGGAGCTGCCGGACGAGGTGATGGAGATTTGCCAGCAGCTGGCGAAGCATCTGGAAAAGCTGCGCGGCCTGGCCGAGATGTTCTTAAACGATCTCAGTGAAAAGACCGGCACCCATGACGTGGTGCGTTTGCACCGTATTCTGCTGCAAATGAACCGTGCGCTGGGCATGTTTGAAGCGCAAAGCAAACTCTGGCGGCTGGCCTCAATGGCGCAGGCGTCCGGCGCGCCGGTCACCAAATGGGCCACCCGCGAAGTGAGAGACGGGCAGGTGCACCTCTTTTTCCACTGCGTGGGCATTCGCGTGGCCGATCAGCTGGAAAAGCTGATCTGGCGCAGCGTGCCGCACGTGGTGGTAACGTCAGCGACCTTGCGTTCCCTGAACAGCTTCTCGCGGCTGCAGGAGATGAGCGGCCTGAAAGAAAAAACGGGGGACCGTTTCGTGGCGCTGGACTCGCCGTTTAACCACTGCGAGCAGGGCAAGCTGGTGATCCCGCGTATGCGCTATGAGCCGCTTATCGATAACGAAGAGCAGCATATTGCCGAAATGGCCGCCTATTTCCGCGAACAGCTGGAGAGTAAAAAATACCCCGGCATGCTGGTGCTGTTTGCCAGCGGACGCGCCATGCAGCGCTTTCTGGAACATGTTACCGATCTGCGTTTACTGCTGCTGGTGCAGGGCGATCAGCCGCGCTATCGGCTGGTAGAGCTCCACCGCCAGCGCATCGATAACGGCGAGCGCAGCGTGCTGGTGGGGTTACAGTCTTTTGCGGAAGGTCTGGATCTGAAGGGCGACTATCTGACCCAGGTGCATATTCATAAAATCGCCTTCCCACCCATCGACAGCCCGGTGGTGATCACCGAAGGAGAATGGCTGAAAAGCCTCAACCGCTATCCGTTTGAGGTACAAAGTCTTCCGGCGGCGTCGTTTAACCTGATTCAGCAGGTGGGTCGTCTGATTCGTAGCCACGGCTGCTGGGGCGAAGTGGTGATCTACGACAAGCGTCTGCTCACCAAAAACTATGGTCAGCGCCTGCTGAATGCCCTGCCGGTGTTCCCGATAGAACAGCCGGAGGTGCCTGAAATAAAAAAACGCCCGGCAAAACAGACTGCCGGGCGTCGGAAAAGCATCCGTGCTAAGGGGCGCGGTCCTACTGGTAAGTAAAGGTGGCCTGAACAACGCTGTTGAAGGTACCCGCCGTCACAGGCAGGGCGGTAGCGTAATAGCGTGCCGCCATGGGAAAATCGGCGGTGTGGGTACCGGCGTCAATCACCACGCTAAAGCGGGCTTCGGGGGCAAGCACGATGTAATCCAGACGATCGGCCAGCTCTAATGCCACCCCTTTGGCGGTGCCACTATTGGCGAATTTAAAGGGGTGGTCCGTATCGCGGGGGCCGTCAACGCTGATGGTGGCAACCGTCAGGGTGGGCGGACAATTGGTGAGCTTTAAATCGAAGTTTTTCCACGGGCCGGTGTCGCCGATATCCTTAAAATCACTGGCGACGGCCTGTCCCAGATCCACCACCATGTTCTGGCTGGCGCTGTCTACCTGGCAGGTGGTGTCGTAAATATTCCCTTCGATATTGAGCGTGACGTCGGTCGCGCCCGCAGAGAGGCTCGTCAGAGCGAGCAAAAGGGATAACGTTTTCATCTTCGCTCCGTTACTGGTATTCAAGATCGATGGTGGCAATCGTATTGGCTTTCCCCGCCGTGACGCTGGCATCCGTCTGGTAATACTGCACCGCGAAGGGGATCACATCCGGAACGCCTGGCTCGGCTCTTCCACCCACCGGGATTGGGTAGTCGTATTTAAGATCGACACCGTCAAGCAGCATTCTCACCCCCACGCCCGTGGCGCTGTCGCTGCCGGGCGTCAGGTTCAGGACATCTGCATACTGGCTGTTGATGCCATTTGCACTGGTTACCGAGGCCGTAAGATTGACCTCTTCGGTACAGGTGGCGGTGATGTTGAAATACTTCCAGGCCGTATAGCTGCCCACGTGGGTAAATTGCGACACCGGGAAATTGCCGAGGGTCACCGTCAGATTTAACGGATCAATAGAACAGGTCGCCGTTCTTTCGCTGACCGTGGCGGAATAGTGGCTGGTATTACGTGCACCAGAAATCCCCACAGAGTTAAAAACCCCGAATCCATAGGGATCCTGCGCGAGCGAAAGGGTACCGCTACCGATATGTGATGCCGTTTTGATTAACCGCTGGGTGTAGCTGAAAGAAAATGTTTGTCCGCTGTCGCTGCTGACCGTCCCAATGGGCGTGGCGGTTGTATCGCATGAGTACCCTTTGCCGCGAACGATCTGCCCGCTGCTGTTCAGAAGCTCAATGCCGATGCCGTCAACATTGGTGGTATACACGCCCGGCATGCCAGGCACTTCCGTTCCCGTTCCGTAATAGCAGGAAATAAGGGTGTGATTCGTCATCGTGCCGGTACAGCTGCCGTTAACGGTATGGGTCTTTGCCGAACCCGGGATGACGCCGCCAATATCGAGTGTTGTGGGTACAGAAAGCGTGCCCGCATCAAGGGTATAAGGCAGATCGGCGCTGTCACAGGAGGTTGCCGCCTGGGCATGCGGCACCAGACACGCGCTCGTGAGTAAAACCAGCAGTGCGAAGACATATCTACACATGTTCATTTTTTCCTCGGGAAGGGTCATACACACTGCGCCGTAACGTTAAGAACAGGGCCGTCGGCTTTGGTGGGCAGGTGATAAGTTGCCGTGCAATGGCTGTCGGCGGTTTTCCCCCAGCTGACGTTAACCGTACCTGTCTCGTGCATACCGGTGAGGTACACCTGCCCGCCGTCGCCTACGATAAATTCACCGTCCTGATGGGCCTGAGATGCCGTTGCGCCAAAGGGGATCGGGCGACCATCCGCGCGTTTTAGTGTCATCAACACCCGACTGCCTACGTGGGTTTCATAATGTGCTCGCACGATGGCGCCGCGCGTTGGTGTCACCGTTTTGGCGGCCTGGTCGATATCGGCATTTTCCGGCAAGGTTTCGGTGTTCAGCGCGAGGGTGTTGTGACGGTATGGCGAAACGTACGGCACAATGGCATAGCCGCGAAAATCGGTGTTAATGCCTGTCTGATTGGTGACGTTGGTGTCGTCTGCGCCCGGCGCTTCGATCAGCGCAGCGGTCTCACCCATCGGCTGACCAAGGGTGATGCCATGCGCATGGGCGATCATGCTGCCCTGAAGACCGACATTGAGTTGTTGTTGCTGGTTATCCTGGGAATACCCGGCGCTCACTTCGCCGTAGGTGCCTTTATAATCGGCATTCAGACTGGTGCTGTCACCACTGCTCTGACTATGGCCCTGCTGAACCCCCCAACTGAGGTTATTACCGGCCAGCGCCGTGCCGTTCAGACCTACGCTTTGGGTTGTTTCGTGCTTCGTGCTGTTCAGGTTGTAGTTCACCCAGGTGTTGCTGAGCCAGCGATCGAGCGGAACGGAGACGTTAAATGCGATCGTCTGCTCGCTGGTTTTCTCATTATTATCATCCCCGCTGTCACGCGTGTTTTTATCCAGTCCGTAACTGAGACCGTAGCTGATGCCGTGCCAGGAGTTGTTGTAGCCGAGGTTCAGTGAGGTCATCCCCTGGCTTGAATTCCAGTAGTTCTCTTTGACCAGGCTTAACGTCAGGGAACCAAACGCCCCGCCCAGGGACTGGTCGACAGTCGCCTCCTCGCGGCTGCGGCGCGTGTCCGGCGTTTCCCAGTCGTCATTACGGGTATGGGAATCCAGCGTGTCCTGCAGGGTGTAGAACCCCTTGCTGTTATAGCGATAGCCAGCAATGGAAAAATGGGTACCGGTGGTGGCGAAATCTTTGCTGTAGCGGATGCGCCAGGAGCGCCCACGAGTGGGGTCCTGATCCTGCATCTCTGATTTGGCGTCGGTGACATCCACCGAAAAGGCCCCGAGATCGCCGATATTCTTGCCGACCCCCAGCGCCAGCGCATCGTAATACTGGCTTGCCTGCACGCCGCCGTAGACCGTAAAGCCGTAAGGCAAGCCGTAGATTGCCGTACCCTGCATAAACGGAGTTTTTTCGACGTCGTTATCATAGCTGCGATAGCGCCCCGCGGTGAGGCTGTATTTAAAGCGGCCTTCACGCTGCAACACCGGCACTGACGCATAAGGCACCACAAAATGCTGTTCGCTGCCGTCCGTCTCTTTTACGGTGACGTTCAAATCGCCGCTTCCGCCGGTGGGGTAGAGATCGTTGATCTCGAACGCGCCGGGAGCGACATAGTTCTGGTAAATGACGTAACCATTCTGGCGAACGATAACCTGGGCGTTACTGTGCGCCGTACCGCGGATCACCGGCGCAAAGCCCTTCATGCTGTCCGGGAGCATGTCGTCATCCGAGGCGATCTGCGCCCCGGTGTAAGAGATGCTGTCAAACACGTCGGAAGGGGAAGAGCTTTGGCCGAATGTGACGTTCCCGCCAAGGGCGATAATATCGCGCTGGGCGTAGGTATAGACCGAAGAAAATTGGCTCTCTGCGTCACCGTTACCGCTGGTTTTGCTCCATGTGGAGTAGTTACGAAAACGCCACGCCCCGAGGTTAAGACCCGGACGCAGGTTAAGAAACTCGCTGCGCTGATCGCTACCGTTTTCACCTTTGCCGCGGTTGTTCCCGGCGGTGAAGCTGTAATTGAGCAGCAGGGCGTTAATTCCCTCGTCATATTCCTGCGGGTCGACGTAATCACGCGGTACCTGAGTAATTGCGGTCTGGGGAATGCTTAACAGCAACTGCTGCGGATTAACATGAAACGTTGCGCTGGCGGAGGGGATCACGCTCAGGTCAATACACTGCGCCTTATCGTCCTGCCCGAATTTTTCGATATTAATACCGAAGCTTTTTAGCTGGGCGGCGCTAAGACACGGCTGCAGGGTTGATTTACCGCTGGCGTCTTTCTTCAGCGTGAACTCAATCTCTTTGCTTGCCACTTTATTATTGTTGACGTAAACGTCAACGTGATATTTACCGGGAGCCTGACCGGGACCAATCTCATAAATACTGAGGTCGGTTTTACCCTGGCCTGGGTTATCAATATCCAGTAGCGCCGGGTTGAAATAATCATCGGCCAGCACTTTTTGCACACACACACCCAACAGCGTGCAGCCCAATGCAATAAGCATTGAGCGTCCGTGCTGTTTGGGTGGTTCGGTGGAGTAGTCCCAGCTCATAATAATTTTTGCTATTCCAGACGTTATTTAATCTGTGCGCTATAGGACTGGCTAATACCGCCATAATCATTGATGATTTTCCAGCTCACGGTGTGTGCTGTAATATTTCCGGGTGTCGCGAAATGGGTTTCACTTTTTGGGCCAGCATAGGTGGCTTTATCGACCTTTTTACCGTCGAGCGTTATTTCCTGGAAATTCATATAAAACGGCGTGGGGTTTTCGACAATCAGCTGGTTTCCCCGGGTGTGCCAGGATAATTGCGTGGCGACATCTTCCGGTTTTCCGGTAATACCTGACGGACGATAAAGCAGCTTAATGCGGGTTTTAATCGCAATCTGCAGCGTATTAACGCTCTCATTGCGCGCAGAAGAGGGGATGGATTTAATATTCAACCAGAACAGCGATTCGCGATCGGCAGGTAAGTTTCCCCCGGTTCTGATGATGCGCAGAACGTTCTCTTGCTTCGCATCAAGGCGAAACAGCGGCGGCGTGATCAGAAACGGCGCTTTCTCACGTGCGTTATCTTCCGTCTCGACCCATGACTGCACCAGATAATCGAGATTGTCCGGGTTGGTGATCCCAATAGAGGATTCTTTTTTACTTTCTGGGTAGACCACGCGCGTGCCGCCAATGGTAATACCCGCATGGGCAACGGAAGCAATAAATAAAAAAGAGGAGGCCAGAAGATATTTTCGCATAGTGACACCGTAATAAAGCAATAACAGATATTAGCCACTGGGGTAGCTAATATCTGTTTTATTAGTTGTAAACGATAGTGAAGGTAGAAGCGGCATTCGCCAGTCCGGCAGACACCGTTCCTCCGGTCTGGATATAACGTGCACCAAACTGTAGATCGTTTGTTGTGGTACCTGGCGTGAGCGTATACGCAGCAGAGGCCGTATATAAGCTCAGTGGATTTTCCGTTTTATCCAGCAACTGAACACCCACTCCTGACGCCGAACCGGTTCCTGATGTCACAGCAAGAATATCTTTGTTGTTACTGTCAGGCGTCCCGCCGAATGTCACCGAGGCGCTGGTAACCGTTTCAGGACAATCTTTTAACTGAATACTAAAGCGGGTTGTCGAGGTCGTCGAACCACTTCCGGTAAATGCAGATTTAGACACCTTACCTAATGAAACATTAAGCGGATTGCTTAAACCGTTTACCACAGTACATGCAGAATCAATAATCTCACCTGTGAAATTAATTTGACCTTCACCACTGGACGCAAATACAGAAACGGAAGCACACGCCATCCCGGCGGCGATCCCCGCAATAATCATTTTTTTCATTTAAATCCTCTGAATGAAAGTATGGCACTTCAGGTATTAATCATCACGTGGCTGATTAATTCGGCATGAACTATCGCTGAGAACTATTTTTCGTTCAATTTATCTTCAGACCATTTTTACTCTCGAAGGGCGTTTGTTCGGGTGTCGGGAGAGAAAGGAAAATGATTACCCGCCAGGCATTTATCAGGGCTATAGTATCTGCAAAGAGCCGCAAGGAGAGATGTCGTGGACTATCGTAAAATTATCAAAGAGGTAGGGCGGGGAAAAAACCATGCCCGCGACCTGGATCAGGAAACGGCCCGTGCGCTGTACACCCATATGCTTAACGGCGACGTGCCCGATCTGGAGATGGGCGGTATCCTGATTGCGCTACGCATTAAAGGTGAAGGCGAAGCGGAGATGCGCGGTTTCTATGACGCGATGCAGGCGCAAACGCTGCGCTTAACGCCACCGGTAGCCAGACCGATGCCGATTGTCATCCCTACCTACAACGGCGCGCGCAAACAGGCGAATCTGACGCCACTGCTGGCTATTCTGCTGCATAAGCTCGGGTTCCCGGTAGTTGTCCATGGCGTTAGCGAAGATCCGACTCGCGTCCTGACGGAGACCATTTTTGGCATGTTAGGTATCGAGCCAACCCTGCACGCCGGACAGGCACAGGCAAAGCTGGATGGTCATCAGCCGGTCTTTATTCCGGTTAAGGCGCTCTGTCCACCGCTGGAAAAACAGCTGGATATGCGCTGGCGCATGGGCGTGCGCAACAGTGCGCACACCCTGGCGAAACTGGCGACGCCGTTTGGTGAAGCGGATGCCCTGCGCCTCTCCAGCGTATCGCACCCGGAGTATGTCACGCGGGTGGGCAAGTTCTTTGAAGATATCGGCGGCAGGGCGCTGCTGATGCATGGCACCGAAGGGGAAGTTTATGCCAATCCGCAGCGCTGCCCGCAGCTGGTGCTGATTGATGCCGCCGGCACGCGACCCGTGCTGGAGCGGGGTGAAGAGAATGTAGATGTGGTGTTGCCGGAGGCAAAAGATCCGCACACGACTGCGCACTGGATTGAGCAGTGTCTAGCCGGCAATGTCCCTGTTCCGCACGCCCTTAAGCTGCAGATGGCCTGCTGCCTGCTGGCAACCGGAGAAGTGGAGTCTGTCCAGGCGGGGTTAGCCCGTGTGGAACAGGCGTTTTAGGCAAAAAAAAGCCCGTCCAGTGGCGGACGGGCAAGCAAGGGTAACAACAGGGTCAATGAGGGTTGGAGCAGCTCACCAGAGGGTATGGTGAGGGTGGAGCATTACTTCAGTCGATTATTTGTAGATAACCGCAGTGCCGCTCAGCTTGTTATTGCCGTTAGCGGAGGTGATGGTGTATCCGCTTGCACCGGCCGCAGCGGCTTTTTCAGCCAGTTTGGCTTCCAGACCGTCCAGCGTGGTTGCGCCATCAGCACTCACCACACCTACTTTATTCATGTTCTGTGCCTGAGCAGAAGAAACGGGCTCTACAGCGAAAGCGCCAAAAGACAGAGCAGACATGGCAACAGCAGCAACAGCATATTTGATGGTTTTCATAATTAATCTCTCGCAGGTTTTTCTGTTAAGGTGACGATGTTCCGTCGATGTGATAAGTATCACGTTTTTTTTCGGCAGATAAAATCGAAGAGAATTGACGTGGTTGCTCAAAAAAATTGAATGACAAATAACTTATTGAATATTAATAAATTCAGAAGGGCAATTTACAGTTCTTGTCGCTCCGGTTTACAGACGCATGATTCATGGCACATTTTGCTACGCGCCTGTTAAAAAATCGTGAGCGTAAAGGAAATCGCTTGCGCGGTGAACTTCGGTAAAGGAAAGTCAACGTAACTGGCTGTCTTTCGATCCTCTGCGATTATATCCTGAATGTGATTTGTTTTTTGAATCTTTATTCTGCTGGCAGGAGACGCATAACCGTACGCCGGGCATGGCTTTACGGCGCGCTTCCGGAATCGTTTCTCCGCACTCTTCACATTCCGTTAAACTTTCACCGCGCGGAATTTCACCGCGAGCACGGGCAACGGCATCTTCAATGGTACTGTTGATCTGTTCGTTAACGGCGTCATCATTCGCCCATCCGGAAGCCATGGCTTATCCTCACGTTCGGTGTGTATCTTATTCATATGGGGTCAAAAAACGTACAGTCAAGACGGGGGTGAGAACTGCATCTGTCAGCCAGATGCAGTGGTTCTCGGAAGGGGAACTTATTTATAGATGGTTGCTGTGCCATACATATGGTTATCGCCGCCAGCGGAATTCACCACGAAGCCTTTCGCACCTTCTTCGCGCGCTTTTTCGGCCAGCTTGTTTTGCAGATCGTCAAGGTTACTTGCACGGCTTACCGAGACGGTGCCTGCGGGGCGCAGCTGGCTGGTATCGGTACTTTCGGTCAGTGACTGAACGGCCATGGCAGAAAATGACGCACTCGCCAGCGCGCCAGCGATAACAACAAGAGTCAGGTATTTTTTCATAATCACATCCTCAGGGGGAAACAACAGGTGATTCCCTTTAAGTTTAGAAGCCTGACGAGTGTGATTTAGCGCAAAAATTTGATGATGATCTGCTTATTTTTTGAACGATATAAATTGACAATTCGCTGACAGATCAGCGACATAAAGGTCACTGATTTATGGCGTTTTTTTGCGCACAGCAGAGAGATATTTACCGTTGCTCCCGCACAGGGTATCTTACGCCGCTGTTTAAAGGAGAATGCCATGACTTCCAAGCCGGGATTACACCCGCGAAATCGCCACCGCAGCCGCTATGACATGAAGGCGTTATGCCAGAGCTGCCCTCCGCTGCAGGACTACATCGTGCAGACCCCAGCCGGTGAGCCTTCGGTCAACTTTGCCGACCCGCAGGCGGTAAAAATGCTGAATAAAGCCCTGCTGGCGCATTTTTACGGCGTTACGCACTGGGATATCCCGGAAGGCTTTCTCTGCCCGCCCGTGCCGGGGCGTGCCGACTATCTCCACTATCTTGCCGATCTGCTGGCTGACGATCGTGGCGGCGTTATTCCTCAGCAGGCCACGGTTCTGGATATTGGGACCGGCGCGAACCTGATTTATCCGCTTATCGGCGTGCATGAATATCACTGGCGCTTTACCGGGAGCGAAATTGGCGCTGAGGCGTTTGCCAGCGCGCAGGCGATCATTAATGCCAATCCTGGCTTAAGTCGGTCTATTCGCTTACGCCGTCAGAAAGATGCCGCCTCTATTTTCAACGGCATTATCCACAAGAACGAGCACTACGACGCCACCCTCTGCAACCCGCCATTCCATGATTCAGCGGCTGCCGCCCGGGCCGGGAGCGAACGTAAGCGTCGCAATCTGGGTCAGGCTGAAGATGGCGCGCTCAACTTCGGCGGCCAGCAGCAGGAGCTGTGGTGCGAAGGGGGCGAGGTGGCGTTTATCCTGCGCATGATCGCGGAAAGTAAACAGTTTGCCCGCCAGGTGAAATGGTTTACCACGCTGGTTTCGCGCGGCGATAACCTGCCGCCGCTCTACCGCGCGCTGACCGAAGCCGGTGCCGTGAAGGTGGTGAAAAAAGAGATGGCGCAAGGACAAAAACAGAGCCGCTTTATTGCCTGGACGTTTATGGACGATAACAAACGTCGCAAATAGCACGCCGTCGTAAGCCGGGTAAGGCGAAGCCGCCACCCGGCTCGGTTACAGCGTCGGCTCCTGCGGAGGGAGCGGCGAGGCAGGCGGCGGCAGCACCTGATACGTCTGCACCGGCATACGCACATCCGCCAGATCAAAGTGTTTTTTCACCATGCTGTCGAGGGCAAAACGTACCGTCCACTGTTTGAGCGGCTGGGTGGTGAACGACACGCGCAGGGTAAAGGCGGTGTTGGTCAGCCCGACAATACCGGCAAACGACGGCTCGCCAATCACCAGGCCGCGAATATCCTCCATGGCCATCATCTCATCTACCGCGTCCCGCAGCGCCTGTTTGGCTTTATCGGCATCTTCATGACGATCGACATCGTAATTTGCCACCACCGAGCCAATACCCCGGACGAAGTTGGCGAAGGTGGTAATCGATGACCACGGAATAATATGGTACGCCCCGGTGTCCTGGCGCACGCCGACGGATCGAATCGACATTCGCTCAACGGTGCCGGTCAGCGGCCCGATGGTCACCAGATCCCCGGTGTTCATGCCGTTTTCAAACTGAATAAAGATACCGGTGATGATGTCCTTCACCAGCGTCTGCGAGCCGAAGGAGATAGCCAGACCCAGCGCACCCGCACCGGCCAGCAGTGGCGCGATATTCACGCCGATTTCCGAAAGCACAATCATAATCGTGATGGTACTGATGATAACCGCCAGCGCGTTGCGGAACAGGGTGAGCAAGGTGCGGGCACGCGCGCTTGGCAGCGGCCTGCCGTGAATGTCAGAGACCAGGCGGTTCTCAATCAGGCTGGCCAGCAGCGTCCAGCCTACGGCAGAGAAGAACAGGATCAGCGCGATGCGAATTAAAATATCAACGGTCTTTTCCCCCGCGCCGTTGTGCAGCCAGTTCCAGAAATCGAACAGTCCCCAGGCATTGAGCAGCAGCATAATCGCCACACAGACGGTGAGAATGCGCGCCACCTTCAGTGAAACCGAAAGCCAGCCGTTCACCCGTTTTTGCAGCTCCGGGTAATTGCGCTGGACCTGCGCAGACAAGGTAATGGTTTTCGATAGCCAGCGAGAGAGCAGGCCGGAAACAAAGGCCGCGACGCCAATAATGGCCAGGCTTTTAAACGTGGCACCCATCATAAATTTCAGGCTGTTGCCGGGATCGAACAGCGAGAAGAAGCACAGCACAATGAAGTAAGCGCTGGCCAGCCAGTGCCACACCAGGGCAAAAGCGCGAATAAAGAGGCTAAAGAACGAAAGGGAACGGTCGGCCAGATGCAGCAAGCTCTCGGTGATCGTCTTTTTGTTATGGAAGATGAGGTAGAGCGCCCAGACGGTAATGCAGATCATAATCAGCACATTCGCCAGCGCACCAGACTGGACGTTCACCTGGTTGGAGATGATTGGCACGGCAACCAGCAGACCATAACCAATCAACCCGCTGAGCACGCTCAGACGCAGCGCCCAGTATCTGGCGCTGCTATCCCGAATAGTGAAAGGGCGAAGATCCGGCACGCGTGGGCAAAATATCAGCCGCAGCAGCGCCTTAAAGAACTCAATTACGGCGAAGGCATTCAGAAACAGCGCCTGCTGGAAGGCGATAGTTTTGTTGCCGGTATTCAGCCTGTCGGCCAGCAATTGCCCTGTAAACAACGTCAGCGCCAGCAGCAGTAAATCAATGATAAACGCGGCGGCGATCATCAGCGGCAGATGCAACCAGCTGCTTTTCTGCTGATTCTTCTTGCGACCCCATTGCCCCATTTTTCGGTACAGAGGCCACGCACACAGGCGCACCAGCCAGTAAAAAATGAAGACGGCGGCCGCCAGCAGTAAAAATTGCGTGGCAGCCGCGGTAAACGTCCGGGGGTTAAAGGGCTTGTGCGAAGAGCCCATCAGGTTGCGATAGAGCTGGGCAAAGCGCGAGGAGAGGGCATCGGCATAGTGGCGGCTAACCTCGGTCACATTTTCCAGCACCGTCTTTTGCTCTTCTACCGGCGGCGGGGTGATGGTTGGAACGGGCTCCTGGGGCGGTGTGGCGGCAATTTTTCTCAGCTGATCGACTAACTCTTGCCGGGAGGTGTCGTTTTCCAGCACATCGGCAAGGGCACTGTAGGCGGCTTTTTTCTCTTCTGCATCCGGTTCCGGTGGAGGCGTTTTTTGCTGCGCAGTGGACGTTCCGGTGGTGACGCCGGGGATAGCAACGGCTATCGATGGCGCACTAAACAAGCTAAGCAACAACAGCAGGATCCACGGCACGGTGCCCTCCGGTGAAAATGTCGAACAAAATGATAAGTATAGAGGGCAGGGAGCGAAGGGCGTGTTTTGGGAACAATCTGGCGTAAAAAAGCCGGGCATGCCCGGCTTTGTATTTCAGAGGTCTGGCAATCAGGAGACGTGCTGCAGGAACTCCTGCAAACGCTGGCTTGGCGGGTTTGCAATCAGCGCCTGCGGGTTACCGTCTTCTGCGATACGGCCTTTATCAATGAAGATAAGGCGGGACGCCACTTTCTCAGCGAAGCCGATTTCGTGGGTCACGATCACCATCGTCATGCCCTCCTCGGCCAGATCCTGCATGACTTTCAGCACCTCGTGGCGCAGCTCCGGGTCGAGTGCGGAGGTTGGCTCATCAAACAGCATCATTTTCGGTTTAACCGCCAGCGCGCGGGCGATAGCCACACGCTGCTGTTGTCCACCGGAAAGTTCAGAAGGGTAGTGGTGAGCACGTTCTGCGAGGCCCACTTTCGCCAGCAGATCTTTAGCCAGCGCTTCCGCCGCCGCTTTGTTGGCACCGCGTACGCGCAGCGGGCCAAACATCACGTTTTCCAGCGCCGTCAGGTGCGGGAACAGGTAAAACTGCTGGAACACCATGCCCGCTTCCTGACGAATCAGACGGTCATCCACTTTTGGATCATTTACTTTCAGACCATCGACGATCAGATCGCCACTGGTGATCTCTTCCAGCTTATTGATGCAGCGCAGCAGCGTGGATTTACCGGAGCCAGAGGGCCCGATAATGACAACCACTTCACCCTGTTTGATGCTCAGATCGATATTGTGCAGCACCTGGGTTGGACCAAAGTGCTTGGATACGTTTTTAAATTCAATCACAGGATTTTCATCCTTCTTTCAAGACGACGCAGAACGAAGCTCAGAACCAGAGTGATAATCAGGTAGACAACGGCTACCGCACTCCAGATTTCCAGCGCACGGAAGTTGCCAGCAATGATCTCCTGGCCCTGGCGGGTCAGTTCAGCAACGCCGATAACGATGAACAGCGACGTGTCTTTGATACTGATGATCCACTGGTTGCCCAGCGGTGGCAGCATGCGGCGCAGCGCCAGAGGCAAAATCACGTGACGGATGGTTTCGCGACGCGAAAGGCCTAACGCCAGACCCGCTTCACTGAAGCCTTTATGAATCGACAGCACCGCACCGCGCGTAATTTCCGCGATGTAGGCACCTGAGTTGATCATAATGGTCACGACGGCGGCGCTGAACGGGTCGATGCGCAGGTCGGTGAAGGCCATTGGCAGGGCGAAGTAGATGAACATGACCTGTACGACAATAGGCGTGCCGCGGATCACTTCGATGAAAACCAGTGCGATGTGGTTTGCAATCCAGCCACCGTAGGTGCGGGCGAAACCGGCGACAAGACCGATAATCAACCCGCCAACCAGACCGAGGACCGAAATCCACAGGGTCATTTTAGCGCCTTCAAGCAAGAGAGGAATGGCAGGCCAGATGGCGCTCCAGTCAAACTGCATGATGTATTCCTGTATACCGTGGTGAAAAACGAAAAACGTAGGCCCGGTAAGCGTGAGCGTCACCGGGCGTTACAAACCTGAATTCAGGTAAAATTATTTAGGCTCGGTACCGAACCATTTTTTGTAGATTTCGTTATACGTGCCGTTCTCTTTCAGGGTTTTCAGCGCGCCGTTAACTTTCGTACGCAGGTCGTCGCTGCCTTTCGGGAAGGCAATACCGTACTGCTGTGCTTCCAGAGACTCACCGACCGCTTTGAACTTACCGTTACCTGCGGTTTTGATGAAATAGAGGATGTTAGGCGTATCGTGCAGAACCGCGTCAGCACGGTTGGTGCCAAGTTCCATATAGGCGTTATCGATGTTCGGGAACTGGCGCAGATCTTTGGTTTTGATGTTCGCTTTCGCGTAATCAACGGAGCCGGTGCCGCTCTTCACCGCCACCACTTTACCGTCGAGATCTTTCACGCTTTTAACGTCGTTATTGTCAGCTTTGACCATCACCAGCAGGCCGCTTTTGTAGTAGCCGTCAGAGAAGTCGATCGCTTTTTTACGCTCATCAGTAATGGTGATGCCTGCCAGGGCCAGGTCTACGTTTTTGGTTTGCAGTGCCGGGATGATACCGCTGAAGTCCATTGGCTTCAGGGTGTAATCCAGTTTGAGTTCTTTTGCGATTGCGGCCCACAGATCCACATCAAAACCAACGTATTTATCACCCTGTTTGAATTCAAACGGAACAAACGCCGTGTCGGTGGCTACAACCAGTTTATCGGCGGCCTGAGAAGAGACCGCAAAAGCCAGGGTAAGTGCAGCCAGTGAAACTTTTAATACAGACTTCATAGCATTTCCTTTTATATCCACGGGGCGATCCCCTGCGAGAACGACAGGCACAATGAAAAAATCGTGCCAACTTTACAAGCTGTTGTTTTGCAAAGGGGAGGATGTCATGCATTGCACAATAAACGTGGCAATGATGTCTGATTGCACCAAGGTGGAGCACCGTTTTGGTGCGCGTCGTTTGGCTCAACTGACGGGGAGATATTTAGCGCAAATAATGATGAAAAAACAATCTTCCGTTAACGGTTGTGTGAGGTGATTATTACATTTCTTTCACTTTTGCAGCGTCTCAGTGGAAAAGTGTGCACCATAAATGTGCAAAACCCTCACCGGAGGCGAGGGTTTGATAGAAAATTCGTATGGATTATTCGATGTTAGATTCGATAAACCACAGGAATTGATCCAGGTCGCGAGACGCGGCGGTGAAGATATCCGCAGTATCTTCGTCTTTAGCCTGGCTAATCGCTTTACGTACGTCGTTAGCCACAATCGCATAACGGTCTGCCAGCTCTTTCAGGTGATCCTGAACGGTGTGAATATCCAGCGGATAGCTTTTCAGTGGCGTTTTGCTGTTAATCACCTGCGTGGTACCCAACGCCACACCGCCTAACTGCACGGCGCGTTCGGCCATGGTGTCCAGGTGGGTGACCAGTGCTGTGCGGAAGCCATCCAGCATTTCATGAACGGCAATAAAGTTTGCACCGCGCATATTCCAGTGGGCCTGTTTGGTGATCAGCGAAAGATCGATGAACTGGATCACCTGGCGATTCAGCAACTCAATCGTTGCTTTTTTGTCGCTGTCCGATACATCGTTACGGGTATAAAGCAGATTAGACGCTTTCGTTTTCACCAGTTTAGCGGTACTCATAATCTCATATCCTCTTGATGTTTATGTCCCAGGTAATTACGGAACTAAGTATAGCACCGGATTTTTTCCCTGCGGTTTGGCTGTGCCTATTGGTTTAATAGCAAGAAGGGAGTTGAATTATTAACCGGTTGAAACATATGGTATTTTTTAAAATTGACACAGATCAATCTTAATTCTCTATTTCCCATTAAGGGCGAGAGAAATATGACTTTTCGATGACGAAGAATGTAAGAAATTATAAATAATACAGAACTGGCCTTTATTCTGCATGGCACCGAGGCCATGCAGAATATACGGTATTAGCGGATGTCCACTTTCTCAACTTTTGGCTCAGGGCGCATGGTGAGCGTTGACCCCATCGACGCCGCAATAATGGAGCACAGCGCCAGCGTCTGGGTAAAGGTGAGGGTTTCCCCGAGGAATACCATACCGGAGATGGCGGCCAGTGCAGGCTCCATGCTCATCAGGGTACCGAAGATGCGCGTTGGCAGCCGCGTGAGGGCAATCATCTCCAGTGAATAAGGCAGAGCCGTTGAGAGGATGGCGACAGCAAAACCCACCGGCATTACTGACCACTGCCAGATAGAGTCCGTCGCCTGAGCCATACCCAGCGGAACAAATATGATGGCGGCAATGAGCGAGCCCAGCGCGACGGTCGCCGGGCCGTGCTCTTCGCCAGCGCGCTGACCCGTAAGGATATACACCGCCCAGCAGGCTCCGGCGCCCAGAGCCAGCGCGGCACCCGTCAGGTCGATTTCAGAGACGCTCTGGCCCAGTGGCAAGAGGAACCACAACCCCAGAACCGCTAGCACCACCCAGATAAAATCGACAGGCCGTCGGGAGGAGAAAAGGGCCACCGCCAGCGGGCCGGTAAATTCCAGCGCGACGGCAATCCCCAGCGGAATGGTCTGGATAGAGAGATAGAACATATAGTTCATGGCCCCCAGCGCCAGCCCGTAGAAAAGCAGCGGGAGGCGCTGCTCTTTTTTGACGCGCAACCGCCAGGGTTTAAAAATGACCACGAGGATCAGGGTACCCAAAGCGATACGCAGGGCAGTGACGCCCGGTGCGCCTACCAGTGGAAAGAGCGATTTCGCGAGGGACGCGCCACTCTGTATGGACAGCATTGCAATCAGAATTACGGCAACCGGCATCCAGACCGATGACGTGCGGGATATCCCTGGCATCCTTTCTCCTGTCAATTTTTGTCAAATAGGGTAAAAGCCGCAGTGTAATTGAAATATGGCGCAACGGTTGAGCTACTGTTGAAAAAAAACCAGGGAAAATCCGTAAAATGGATAAGCGTTGCTGGTTTTATCGCCTGTCAGATTAGGAATAATCTGGATGAATGTAACGGCGTTGACGCGCAGTATGAGTATTTAGCAACAGAAATCCTTTTTGATTTGAACAAGATAACTGATGCTGGAAACGTTCTGTTACAGGAAAGATCCCGTTAGACATCACGAATCACAAAGAGTTTCGCAAATTTTTTTGATATATTTAAAACTTACGGATTTACTTGAAGCACATTTGAGGTGGTTATGAAAAAAATTGCATGTCTTTCAGCACTGGCCGCTGTACTGGCTGTTTCCGCAGGTACCGCTGTAGCTGCTACTTCCACTGTTACCGGTGGTTACGCTCAGAGCGATATGCAGGGCGTAATGAACAAAGCTAACGGTTTCAACCTGAAGTATCGTTACGAGCAGGATAACAACCCACTGGGCGTGATCGGTTCTTTCACCTACACCGAGAAAGATCGTTCTGAAAACGGCGCATACAACAAAGGCCAGTACTACGGCATCACCGCTGGTCCAGCATACCGTATCAACGACTGGGCAAGCATCTACGGTGTTGTAGGTGTTGGCTACGGTAAATTCCAGCAGACCGAAAACCAGGGTCTGAACCGCACTGCAAGCAACAGCGACTACGGCTTCTCCTATGGCGCGGGTCTGCAGTTCAACCCAATCGAAGACGTTGCTCTGGACTTCTCCTATGAGCAGAGCCGTATCCGCAACGTTGACGTTGGCACCTGGATCGCGGGCGTAGGTTACCGCTTCTAATCACTTCGGTGAGCCAGTAAAAAATCCGCCCATGTGGCGGATTTTTTTTAACCTTTTTTCCCCTCTCCCTGTGGGCTGAGGGTTCCCCAGTCATTCACAAACAGAAGCAATAACGCTGCCTTCAGAATGACTGAGGGCATTCAGCGATGCCCTGGTCCGGCTGTAAATCGCTGAGGCGTTTCCTGCAGGCCGGGGCGAGGCGCATGGATGCGCCGAGAGGGCGGCTTTACAGGGACGTTACATCCGCCCGTCCCCGATAAGCCGGAAGGAATAAGCCGAAGGTACCGCGAAGCGGCGATTTACCGCCGGGAGCCCGGGTTGCCAGGGTGGTGGCGATTGAGCCACCCTGGCACGTTCACGGGTCATGTCGTTACAGAGTAGCAAGGAACATAAAGTGAACGGAATGACCACCAGAGCTGTATGTTCCCCCTCACCCCAGCCCTCTCCCCTAAGAGGAGAGGGGGCCGTCCGTAGACGCTTTTTGTATGGGGATCCCTCTCCCGTGGGAGAGGGCCAGGGTGAGGGCATCAGACCGCACAGCTTACTTACTCTTTATATCGAAAATATCCGTACCCAAATGGTTATAGTCAACTTTCTGTAACTTGAAGTTGGTAACGTACACTGGGGGAGCTTTCTTGTTTGAGATAAACGGGTAAGCATTTTTGATCTGCTCTGCTGAAATCCCCGTCCACTGCGAGAAGAACGTCAGGAAATCATTGGCCGAGCGGCGCGCGGTGATAATACGATGCTTCTTGTCATCACTCGACAGCACCATAAACGGTACCTGGAAGTTCTGCTGGAATTTATCGTCGTGCGCCAGATACTGCACCTCTTTACCGCGCTCTTTAAACGCCAGCCCGTGATCCGAGAAATAAACCATCGAGAAACTCTCACCCGTATTACGTAGCTGATCGTACAGCTTGCTGAGCAGTTCGTCGGTTTGCGTCATGGTATACAGATAGCAAGAGGTCTCTTTAGATTGCACAAACTCGGCGTATTTCCCCTGCGTGCGGTCACAGGCCTGAGGGTGCGAACCCATCAGGTGCAGGACGATCAGTTGTGGCTGCGTGCGCTGCGTGGCAAAAACCTGCGCCGTCATCTTGAGCAATGCTTCGTCTTTGGTATTTTTATCGGCTTCAAAATCCCCGTTTTTCAGGAACTGCACTTCATCGGCACGCTTCGCGATGCTGGCAATGGCGGTATCGTATTCGCCAATTTGCCCCTGATTAGAGAACCACCACGTCTGAAAACCGGCACGGTTTGCCAGCGTGACAAAGTTATCCTGATACTGTGGTTTGCCGTCGACAACGCGGTTCAGGGTCAGGCCGAGCGATTTCTGCGTCGAGCCGCTGGCCGCAATATAATCGGTAAACAGGGTACCGTTGACGGCGCTGGCGAACGGCGTGTTATGCCAGTGTCCGCCGAACGCGCCCATCGCATCGCGGCGTGCGCTTTCGCCGATGACGACCACATAGGTATGGTACTTCGGCTTCACCGCCAGCACGTTCCAGGTGTCTTTCATATTGGAGAGCTCAGCCATGCGCGCCTGCTCGTCGAGAACTTCCTGGTTATTGACGACAACGTCTTTTACAAAGCGGAACACCGGATAGCCGGTATCCTTCAGCTTGAACACGCCGCCCCAGGCCAGGTTTTGCACGGGGGTGACAAAGAAGGTCACTACGCTGAATGCCAGACACAGCGTCTCTATTTTTCCCCACGCTTTTTTCTCTTCGGGTTTACGACGCACCGCTATAACGCCAAGCGCAAAAATAAAGAGGCCGACCACGTAGCTGTACCACGGGAAGATCGTGAGGATCTCGGTCGACTCTTCCATGTTGGTCGAGTGCAGCGCCAGCAGGGTATTAAAGTTTGGCGAACCGTAAGCCTGACCAAACGGGAAATAGAGCGCAGCAATCAGGGAGCAGATGCCCACTAACGTTTTTTGCGCGCGCGGCGCGGTACGCCACAGCAAATGCAGAATGCAGGTAAACGCAACGGCATACAGCAGGCTGAAGGGGTAACCCAGCGCAAAGTTAATCAGCAAGGATTGTAAAAAGTAGAATGCCGTCCACGGACTTAAGGCCCGACTGCGGGTAACAACGGTGTCTATCAGGGTTAAATTCATAGGTCACTATCATGCATAAAAACGCCATGTGCTCACCCTGGCGTCAAGGGTCATAACCTGCCTGACAGTGCGTGGAGAGGGAATGAGGGTCCGCTTCAGCGAGCCGCAAATTGTGCAGGGCTGCAAGAAGATAGTGCGAGCGCTAAATAATATCAACCGTTGCTAAGCAGATGTTTTGCGAAGAGGATTGCAAATCCGTAAAAAAAACCGGGAATAGGGCGGCCGGAGGCCAGTTTACAGCGGGAATATGACGGCAAAATGAAGCGGCGTACCGCAACGCCGCTTAGTGGGAAGGTTTGTCGTCCTGATGCGGCTTGTTGTTAAACATATCGCACAGCATGTTCAACAGCATTAAGCGCACCCTGAAGGGGGAGTGAGTAAACACGGTCATACACCTCTTGAATTCGTTCATAAGACCTCCTGATTTTTGATCCCTTCGATCCGTGAAGGGTGACTGCATTACATACAGATATAGCACAGGCTATATTGTATAGCTATGGCTATTTCGTTAATTTTTTGTGCTTGTAGAGGTATGGTTTACAATGTGCGCTCTCGATACCGGGCGCTGGAAGCGTCACCCCACTGAGGAAGTACAATGAACCGTCGCGCAGGTAAGCCAACAATCAGAAAAACGACGCAACTGGTGAATGTGGAAGAGCACGTCGAAGGTTTTCGTCAGGTGCGTGAAGCCCACCGACGTGAACTGATTGATGATTATGTTGAGCTGATTTCCGATCTGATTCGCGAGGTCGGGGAAGCACGTCAGGTTGATATGGCGGCCAGGCTGGGGGTTTCGCAGCCAACCGTTGCGAAGATGTTAAAACGTCTGGCCTCCGTCGGCTTAATCGAAATGATCCCGTGGCGCGGCGTCTTTCTGACGCCGGAAGGGGAGAAGCTGGCGCAGGAGAGCCGCGAGCGCCACCAGCTGGTGGAGAACTTCTTGCTGGTGCTGGGCGTAAGCCCGGAGATTGCCCGTCGGGATGCGGAAGGAATGGAACACCACGTCAGCGAAGAGACGCTGGTGAAGTTTCGTGAGTTTACGCTTAAATATGGTTCCTCCGCTGAATGAAAATCCCTGGACTGCAGGCCCTCACGCGCGATCGCTTCTTTCATCTCTTATTGATTATTGGTGCAGGTTTAAGCCTTTTTGTACCGTTTGCGCCCAAGGCCTGGCCTGCGGCGATTGACTGGCGCACTATCATTACCCTGAGCGGGTTAATGATGCTCACCAAAGGGGTGGAGCTGAGCGGCTACTTCGACGTGCTGGGGCGCAAAATGGTGCGCCGGTTTGCCACCGAACGCAGGCTGTCGCTGTTTATGGTATTCTCCGCCGCGGTGCTGTCGACCTTTCTCACCAACGATGTGGCGCTGTTTATCATCGTGCCGCTGACGCTCACCCTGCGTAAGCTGTGCGAGATCCCGGTGAGCCGGCTGATCATCTTTGAAGCGCTGGCCGTCAACGCGGGCTCGCTGTTAACCCCTATTGGCAACCCGCAAAACATTCTGCTCTGGGGACGTTCAGGGTTATCGTTCGCCGCCTTTACCTGGCAGATGGCGCCGCTGGCGCTGGTGATGATGGCGTCGCTGCTGGTGGTCTGCTGGTTTGCCTTCCCGGATAAAAAACTGCAATACCACAGCGGCACAACCGGCCCGCAGTGGCAGCCTCGTCTGGTCTGGAGCTGCCTGGGGCTGTATATCGTCTTTCTGTTTGCGCTGGAGCTGCGGTATGAACTGGCGGGCGTGCTGCTCGTGGCGGCTGGTTTTGTCGTGCTGGCGCGACGCGTGCTGGTGAGCGTGGACTGGACGTTGCTGCTGGTCTTTATGGTGATGTTCATCGACGTGCATCTGCTTATCCAGCTCCCGGTGCTGCAACACGTGCTGCACAGCGTCAGCGGTCTGTCTCAGCCGGGGCTGTGGCTGACGGCGATTGGCCTCTCGCAGGTCATCAGCAACGTGCCTTCTACCATTTTACTGCTCAACTACGTTCCGCCGGACACGCTTCTGGCCTGGGCGGTTAACATCGGCGGCTTTGGTCTGCTGCCCGGCTCGCTGGCCAACCTGATTGCCCTGCGGATGGCGAACGATCGCCGCATCTGGTGGCGTTTCCATCTCTGGTCGATCCCCATGCTGCTCTGGGCTGCGGCGATCGGTTTCGGATTATTCCTTCTCATATAGTGCGCAATTTGTCAGTTTTTCCTGGCAAACGTATAGCAACGTCCTAGCTTTAGTGAACGGCATAGTGTGATGCCGCTCACTGACAGGACCGTTGCTGAACTATGGCTGAAGAACAAAACCCGCCTGCTGACGAGCAGGACAAAAACAATAATGAGCGTAAGCGTCCGGGCAAAAAACCGTTAATTATCCTCGGCATTGTCGTGGTGGTAATGGTCATCGTGGCGCTGGTCTGGTGGTTTTTAACCCGTAACGAAGAGACAACTGACGACGCCTTTACCGACGGCGATGTGGTGACGATTGCCCCTAAAACGGCGGGTTATGTCACGGCGCTACATGTGCGTGATAACCAGCGCGTGAAAAAGGGCGATCTGCTGGTGGTTATCGATCCGCGTGATACCACCGCCCAGCGCGATCAGGCTCAGGCCCAGCTTGGCCTGGCTATTGCGCAGCTGCATCAGGCCCAGGCACAGCTGGCGCTCTCGAAAGTGCAATACCCCGCCCAGCGCGACGAAGCCAAAGCGCAGGTGCTGAAAGCGCAGGCAGACCTCGCCAACGCGCAGGCGGAGTATCGCCGCCAGCGCGGGGTTGATCCGCGTGCCACCACCCAACAAAGCATTGATTCCGCCAACGCCCAGCTGCGTAGTGCACAGGCCGCTCTGGCAAGCGCGCAGGCCCAGCTGGAAGTGGCGGAGCAGGTACAGCTGCAGATCCGCCAGCAGGAGACCAACGTCGAAGCGCGTGAGCGCCAGGTCGATCAGGCTAAAGCGCAGCTGGAAACCGCTAACCTCAACCTCTCTTACACCGAAGTTCGCGCCCCGTTCGACGGGTTTGTCACTAAGCGCAACGTGCAGCCGGGTACGCTGGTACAGGCGGGCACGGCGCTGTTCTCGCTGGTCTCACCCAACGTCTGGGTGGTGGCCAACTTTAAAGAGTCTCAGCTTGAGCGCATGAAGCCAGGCGATAAGGTGGAGGTTTCCGTCGATGCCTGGCCAGATATGGCGCTTGAAGGCCATGTCGACAGTATCCAGCAGGGCAGCGGCTCGCGTTTCTCGGCGTTCCCGTCGGAAAACGCCACCGGCAACTTTGTTAAAATTGTCCAGCGCGTGCCGGTGAAAATTGTGATTGATAAAGGGCTGGATCCGAACAAACCGCTGCCGCTGGGGCTGTCGGTAGAACCGAAGGTCACCGTGGAATGACGGATCACAGCCACGATAACTGGAAGCCCGCCAGCAATCCGTGGGCGGTGGCGATTGTCGTCACGCTGGCGGTGTTTATGGAGATCCTCGACACCACCATCGTCAACGTGGCGCTGCCGCACGTGGCGGGCTCGCTCTCGTCCAGCTATGACGAGTCCACCTGGGTATTAACCAGCTACCTGGTGGCTAACGGCATCGTCCTGCCCATCTCGGCGTTTCTCAGCCGGGTGTTTGGCCGCAAGCAGTTCTTCCTGATTTGCATCGTGATGTTCACCGTCTGCTCGTTCCTGTGCGGGATCGCGACCGAGCTGTGGCAAATCATCTTGTTCCGTGTGATGCAGGGCTTTTTTGGCGGCGGCCTGCAGCCCACTCAGCAGTCGGTGCTGCTTGACTACTTTAAACCGGAAGACAGGGGTAAAGCGTTTGGTCTCTCCTCCATCGCCATCATCGTTGCGCCGGTACTCGGCCCGACGCTCGGGGGCTGGATCACCGACAACTACTCCTGGCGCTGGGTGTTCTTTATCAACATCCCGGTGGGGATAGTGACGGTGCTGGCGATCTACCAACTGCTGGAAGATCCACCCTGGGAGAGTAAAGCCAAAGAGAAGCTGACTATCGACTGGACGGGGATCGGCCTGATCGCGCTTGGCCTCGGCTGTCTGCAGGTGATGCTCGACCGGGGCGAGGATGATGACTGGTTCTACTCGAACTTTATTCGCACCTTTGCGGTGTTAACGCTGGTCGGCATCATTGGCGCCATTTACTGGCTGATGTATGCCAAAAAACCGGTTGTTGATCTGCACTGCATGAAGGACCGCAACTTTACCATCTCCAGCCTGCTGATGGCGGGGATGGCGATGATCCTTTACGGCAGCTCGGTGGTGATCCCGCAGCTGGCGCAGCAGGATCTGGGCTATACCGCCACCTGGTCCGGGCTGGTGCTGTCGCCCGGCGCAGTGTTGATTGTATTGACCATCCCGCTGGTCCTGAAGCTGATGCCGGTGGTGCAGACGCGCTGGATCATCGCCTTTGGCTTTACCTGTCTGGCAGTGTCGTTCTTCTGGTCGCGCACGCTCACCCCGGATATCGACTTCGAAACGCTGGTGCTGTTCCGCAGCGCCCAGTCGATTGGGCTGGGGTTCCTGTTTGTCCCGCTGACCACCATTGCGTTTATTTCTATCCCGAGGCGGCTGAACGCGGATGCCGCGGCGCTGTTCACCATGTTCCGTAACGTTGCGGGCTCGATTGGCATATCGCTTTCCACGGCGGCCATCACCGAGCGCTCGCAGGCCCACAGCGCGCACCTTGCGTACCACGCCTCGCCGTTTAACGAGCAGTTCCAGCAGGCGATCCGCGAAAGCGCGCAGGCGATCCAGAACTTTACCACTCAGGTCGGCGACCCGACCGGCATTGCCACCGGGCGCATGTACCAGACCATGATTGAGCAGTCGCGCTTCCTGGCCTATATCGACGTATTCACCATTCTGAGCGTGGTGGCGCTGGTCCTGATTCCGTTTTGTTTGTTGCTCTCGCCGGTTAAGAGCGAGGGGAGTGCAGGAGCACATTGATGATACACAGACGTTTACACCCCCTGATGATAATGATGCTACTGGCAGGCTGCGCCGTGGGGCCGGATTACCAGCCGCCTGCACCGCATGCCGTCACGCACTGGAACGATAAAGGCGACAGCACGGTGAAATCACAAACCACCTCCGCTTCGACTAACCCGCGCTGGTGGAAAACGTTCGGCTCGCCGCAGCTCGACAGTCTGATTGAACGCGCCATCGCCGGGAATTTGTCCCTGCAGCAAACGGTGCTGCGCATCGCTGGTGCGCGCGAACAGATTAACCAGGCGGGCGGGGCGTTTTATCCGTCGGTCAACGGCAATCTGCAGGCGACGCGCCAGCAGCTCGGCCTGGAAGGTGAGTTGAAGTCTCATGGGGTCTACGACCAGCTTGATAACGTCGATCCGGAACTCAGGGGGGCGTTAGGACCGCTGACGCAGCCGATCAACCTCTACCAGGGCAGCTTCGACGCCCAGTGGGAGATTGATCTCTGGGGCAAAGTTCGCCGTCAGGTTGAAGCTGCTGAAGCGCAGCAGAAAGCCGCTATTGAGCAGCGTAACGACGCGCTGGTCTCCCTTGAAGCCGAAGTGGCGCGCGCCTGGCTCCAGCTGCGCGGGGCGCAGAGCATTATTGCCACGCTGAACACCCAGATTAAAAGTGCGCAGCAAACGCTGGATCTGACCGAAAGTCGCCAGCGGGGCGGGCTGTCTCCGCAGATGGACGTAGAAAATGCGCGGGCGCAACTGGGCAACCTTGAAGCACAACTGCCGCAATATCAGGCGCAGGAGCGGCAGGCGATGAACGGCCTGGCGATCCTGCTCGGCAAGCAGCCGGGGGCGTTGGATGCGGAACTGCAGTCCGCCCAGCCGATGCCTGCGCTGCCGGATATCGTGCAAACGGGTATTCCATCCACGCTGGCGCGACGTCGTCCGGACGTGCGAGAAGCGGAAGCGAATCTCCATGCCGCCACAGCGCAAATTGGCGTGTCGGTGGCCGAGCTGTTCCCGAGCTTTACCCTGTCCGGACAGTTTGGCCTGCGCAACAGCGAATCCAACTGGCTCACCGACTGGAGCAGCCACTTCTACAGTTTTGGTCCGCAGGTCTCCATTCCCATCTTCCAGGGCGGAAGACTGGTCTCCAGCGTGAAAGTGGCGCGTGCGCAACAGGGGGCGGCGGTGCTGGATTATCGCCAGACGGTACTGACTGCGCTGGGGGATGTTGAGAATGCGCTGGTGAGTTACCGCACCGATCAGAAGCGTGAAGCGGGTCTGGCGAAGACCATCGATGCGCTGCAAAACGCCTTCGATCTGGCCAGCGACAGCTACCGGCAGGGAATTGCCAGCTTTATCGACGTGCTCGACGCCCAACGGCAGCTGGCACAGGCCGAGCAGCAGCGTGCCCAGGCGCAGGTGCAAAGCGCGCTCGATCTGGTGGCGCTCTATAAGGCACTTGGCGGCGGCTGGGAGCCCTATCAGCAGGTGCAGTTACCGGATTACGCCGTCTTTGGCGATGCCCCGCGCGGATAATATTCAGAGGATTGGGCAAGAAACGGACAGGAACGCCACATTCGCATTGGCCAGGGGGCGGGTATAACTATCAGGCACCCATCAAACGACATGTGAGGACTATCTTATGCGTTATCAAAAACTGGGCAATACCGGTCTGTTTGTTTCTGAACTGTGCCTTGGCACCATGACCTTCGGCGGTGAAGGTGGCATGTGGGGCAAGATTGGCCAGCTGCAGCAGAGTGAAGCCGAGCAACTGGTGGGCCGTGCGCTGGATGCCGGGATCAACTTCATCGACACCGCGAACGTCTATTCCGAAGGCCGCTCGGAGGAGATCACCGGCCGGGCACTCAAGAACCTGAAAATTCCGCGCGAAAACGTGGTGGTTGCCACCAAAGTGTTTGGCGAAACGGGCACGGCGGGGGTGAACTCACGCGGCAGCTCATGCTATCACATTATCAGCAGCGTGAAAGAGAGCCTGCGCCGTATGCAGCTCGACCATATCGATCTCTACCAGCTTCACGGTTTCGACCCCGCAACGCCGATGGAAGAGATGCTTTATGCCCTGGATAACCTTGTGCAGCACGGCCACGTGCGCTACATCGGTGTCTCTAACTGGGCCGCATGGCAGATTGCCAAAGCGCTGGGCATTTCCGAGCGGCTGGGTCTGGCCCGTTTCGCATCGCTGCAGGCCTATTACACCATCGCCGGACGTGATCTGGAGCGCGAACTGGTGCCAATGATGCAGAGCGAAGGCGTCGGGCTGATGGTCTGGAGCCCGCTGGCGGGTGGCCTGCTGAGCGGGAAATATGGCCGCGACGGGCAGAGTGAAACCGGTGGTCGTCGTCTGGAGTTTGACTTCCCGCCGGTGGAAAAAGAGCGCGCCTTCGATTGTGTGGATGTGATGCGCACTATCGCCGAAAGCAAAGGTGTCTCCGTCGCGCAGATCGCCCTGGCGTGGCTGCTGCATCAGAAGGCGGTGACCAGCGTCATTATTGGTGCCAAACGCGTCGATCAACTGGATGACAACATCGCCGCAACGGGGATCCGTTTAAGTGAAGACGAGCTGAAACAGCTTGATGCCGTCAGCGCACTGCCGCGCGAATATCCGGGCTGGATGCTGGAGCGGCAGGGGGAGTATCGTCGTAATCAGCTCGCACAGCAATAACCCTCCTTTCCCCGGTGGCGCACCGCTCACCGGGGCTTTTTTTCCCCGCTCTGCTCACAAAATTCGATCCTCCTCTTTGATCGCTTTTACATCTTCGCCTATATGACTAGTCATGAAATTTAAATGACTAGTCATATAGGGAGAGACCATGAATCAATCACTGCCAGCCAACTTTTTATGGGGCAACTCGGTATCCAGCATGCAGACGGAAGGGGCATGGAATGAGGGCGGGAAGGGGATGTCGGTGTACGACATTCGCGAAGCGGGGGAAAACATCTCCGACTGGAAAGTGGCGACCGATTCCTACCACCGCTACCGGGAAGATTTCGACCTGATGCAGGATCTGGGCATGAACTGCTACCGCTTTCAAATCTCCTGGAGCCGGGTCTGTCCGCAGGGCGACGGCGAGTTCAACGATGAAGGCATCGCCTTTTACGACCGCTTTATTAACGATCTCATCGCCCGCGGTATCGAGCCGATGATCTGCCTCTATCACTTCGATATGCCGCTGGCGCTGGCGCAGGAGTACAACGGCTTTAACGATCGTCGCGTCATGGATGCCTTTATCCGCTATGGCAAAAAGATGATCGACTGCTTCGGCGACCGCGTGAAGTACTGGCTGACCTTCAACGAACAGAACATCTTCCATATGCCGGAAGCGTTTCGTATTTCCGGCTACATGAAAGGCGAGAAAACCCTGCGCGAGCTCTACGAGTTGCAGCATCACACCATGGTGGCGCACATGACGCTGACCGAATACCTGCACCAGACAAAACCGGGTCAGCTGATGGGCGGTATGCTGGCACACCAGCTGGTTTACCCGGCCACCTGCAAACCGCGCGATATCTTCTGCGCCCAGCAGTACGACGAATTTCTCAACCAGAACCTGCTGCGCGTCTTTGCTGGTCAGGGCTATAGCCCGGCGGTGATGGCGGTGGTGGAGCAGGAAGGGTTTGGCGATATCTACCGTGCCGAGGATCTGGCGCTGTTCGCAAGAACCCAAAACGACTTTATGGCCTTCAGCTACTACGCCAGTAAAACGCTGGACAGCGATGCCATTCCGCAGGGAACCCCGGTGAACAATTATCTGCTGTACGGCGATAAAAATAACCCGTACCTGAAAGCCACCGAATGGAACTGGCAGATCGATCCGCTCGGTTTTCGCACCATCATCACCCGCTACGCCAACGACTGGCGCATGCCGGTGTTCCCGATTGAAAACGGCATTGGCGTGATTGAATCCTGGGATGGCGTGAACCCGATTGAGGATACCTACCGCATCGACTATCACCGGGCGCATATCGAGGCCATGAAAGCCGCCATGTTCGAGGATGGCGCTGAGGTGATGGGGTATCTCGGCTGGGGTCTGATCGACATTCTGAGCTCTCAGGGCGACATGCGTAAGCGCTACGGCGTGGTCTACGTCAACCGTGAAAACCACGACCTTAAAGACCTGAAACGCGTGCCGAAGAAGAGCTACGCGTGGTTAAAACAGGTTATCCATACCAACGGACGCGAGATGTAAGCCGTACGCTGCCGGGCCGTTTTTGTGACTGATTGATGGGAACTATCCGCTATGTCTGAAACAAAAATCACACCGCATATGCAGTCCTTTGTCGATAAATTTGTTGAGTTCTCAGCGCGCCTGGCAAACCAGGTGCATCTTCGCTCCCTGCGCGATGCCTTCGCCACGGTGATGCCGATTTTCATCCTCGCCGGACTGGCAGTGCTGGTGAACAATGTGTTGTTCCCATGGATTTTTGACGGCGACACGCTCACGCACTTCAAGGTATGGGGCGAGGCGATCATCAATGGCACGCTGAATATCGCCGCGCTGCTGCTGGCACCGATGATTGCCTGGTCGCTGGCGCGCAACAAGGATTTCGACAATCCGGTCTCGGCAGTGGTTATCGCTGTCAGCAGCTTTATTATCATGATGCCGATGCGTCTGCAGCTCACGCCCGTCGGCAGCGACACCACGGTGAATGTCACCCAGGTGCTGACCTTCGCCAACATTGGTTCGACCGGGATTTTCGCCGGGGTGCTGATTGGCTTGCTCTCGACGGAGCTGTTTATCGCCATCTCGCGGCTCAAGGCGCTGCAAATATCACTGGGGGAAAACGTGCCGCCGGCGGTCAGTAGATCTTTTAGCGCCCTGATCCCGACCATCCTGACGCTCTCACTGTTTGCCGTTCTGGCCGCGCTGCTGGCGAACGTATTGCATACGGATCTGATTCACCTGATCACCACCTTTATCCAGCAGCCGCTGCGGCTCATCAATACCAGCCTGCCGGGGACGATTTTTATCTACAGCTTTGGTAACTTCCTCTTCACGCTGGGTATTCATCAGTCGGTAGTCAACAGCGTGGTGCTGGAGCCGTTCCTGTTGATTAATACCAATGAGAACATGCTGGCCTTTGCCAACGGCCAGCCGATCCCGCACATCATCAACAACATCTTCGTGCCGACCTTTGGCATGGTGGGCGGTACCGGTAGCACCATTTCACTGCTGATCGCCATTTTTATCTTCTCGCGGCAACAATCGGCGAAACAGGTGGCACGTCTGTCGCTGGCGCCGGGTCTGTTCAATATCAACGAGCCGGTGATTTTCGGCCTGCCGATTGTATTTAACCTGCCTTTAATGATCCCGTTTGTCCTGTTGCCCGCCATTGGCATTTACTTCGCCTGGCTCTGCACCACGCTGGGATTAATGTCGCGCTGCGTGGTGATGATCCCGTGGACCACGCCGCCAATTCTGAGCGCCTGGCTGGCAACCGCGGGGGACTGGCGGGCGGTGGTGGTGCAGTTGGCAATCATCGTATTTGGTGTATTCTTCTACCTGCCTTTCCTCAAAATTGCCGAGCGAGTGGCGTTGAAAAACAGCGGGATAGAACATTAAACAGAAGGAAGGACGATGGCGGCGAAGTACATCACCATAGCGCGTGAAATCAAAAAACGCATCATCAGCCAGCAGTATGCCGCCAATGAACCCCTGCCGGACCAGTTTGCGCTGGCGGCGGAGTTCAATACCAGCCGGATGACCATTCAGCAGGCCATGCGTCAGCTGATCGTTGAAGGGCTGGTATATACCCGTCAGGGGCAGGGGACGTTCATCCGCAAAAACTTCCTTCAGTTGTCGCAGTGGGATCTCTCCGGCAGCGACTACTTTGGCGCGACCAAAACCTGGGAGCATCTGGGCACGGTAACGAGCCAAGTGGTGCATTTTGAACTGCGCTTCCCGAACGAAAAAGAGCAGGCCTCGCTGATGATTAATGCCGATACGCCGGTCTATGACTTCATTCGTCTGCGTTTACTTAATGGTGAGCCCATGTCGCTGGACGCGACCGTAATGCCGCTCAACCTGGTGCCCGGGCTGAACAAAAGCCATCTTGAAAGCTCGGTGTTTCGCTATGTGCAGGAGACGCTGGGTCTGAAAATTATGGGATCGTACCGCGTGGTGCGGGCGCTAAAGCCGAATGCGCTGGATATGCAGCATCTGGTCTGCGAGGAGAGCGACCCGGTGCTGGAGGTGGAGCAGGTGATCTATCTGGAAGATGGCACGCCGCTGGAGTATGCGCACTGTCATTATCGTTACGACCACGGCGGGATTGTGATCGTGAATAACGGATAAAAAAAGCGGGCATCGAAGCCCGCTTTTTTCGCTGTGTCGCGATTAGTTCAAACGCACCGGCATACCGGAACGGTTCTGCACAGCCTGGTCAACGATAGTCGTTTCCACGTCCGGCTGAGAGGTCACGGACTGCACCGCGCTGGTCAGCGTAATCGGCACGATTTCGTTATTGTTGATCTGGTCTTCGCTGGTGGACAGCGGGTTGTGCACTTCAATGTAACGGCTGCCATCCGGCTCAGAGGTCGCTTTAACCGGTTCGTTGATGAACTGGACGCGGGTACCTACCGGCACGTTTTCGAACAGGAATTTGATGTCGTCGTTACGCAGACGCACGCAGCCGTGGCTTACGCGCAGGCCGATACCGAAGTTAGCGTTGGTACCGTGGATGGCGTACAGGCGGCCGATGTACAGGGCGTACAGACCCATTGGGTTATCCGGGCCTGCCGGAACCACGGCGGGCAGCGGTTCACCTGCCGCGATGTATTCCGCGTGCATTTTCGCCGTTGGGGTCCAGGTTGGGCCTGCTTTCTTACGTTCAACTTTGGTGGTCCAGTTCAGCGGGGTATCTTTACCCAGCTGACCGATACCGATTGGCAGCACGATTACCGTGTTGGTGCCTTTCGGATAGTAATACAGACGCATCTCCGCGCTGTTAATCACGATGCCTTCATGAACGGTATCCGGCAGGATCAGCTGCTGAGGGATATTGAGAACGGTACCTGCTTTTGGCAGGTATGGGTCAACGCCCGGGTTCGCTTCCAGCATGTTAGACAGGCCCAGCTGGTACTGTGCTGCGAAATACTCCAGCGGCTGAGTGTTACCCTCAGGCACCGTCACCACCTGGTTTTGACCCACCAGACGGCTACCGTCTGTCGGCAGCGGATAAGTCACCGCAGAAGCGGTTTTGCAAAAACCTACTACGGCTAACGCCGCCGCAAAAAGCGTTGTTAATTTCATGTTCATGTTGTGCGAGGTATCTAAGCCATTCAGGCGTGAGTTGATAAGTCTGAATCTGTGATGGGAGCGCATTATATGTGCATTCCCGCTAACAGGGAATTCAGATGTGTACGAAATCACATTTTTTTCGATTTTGTTAAAGTTTAGCGGAGCGTCGCAACACAGGATCTCAATTCGGAATTGTGGCATAATGCCGTGTTTATCACACTTTTCGCAGGAATCTCCCCGTGTTAGTTACCAGCAACGTCACTATGCAGTTTGGCAGTAAGCCGCTGTTCGAAAACATTTCCGTCAAATTTGGCGGCGGCAACCGTTACGGCCTGATTGGTGCCAACGGTAGCGGTAAATCCACCTTTATGAAGATCCTCGGCGGTGACCTGGAGCCGACGCTCGGCAACGTGTCGCTCGATCCCAACGAGCGCATCGGTAAACTGCGTCAGGATCAGTTCGCCTTTGAAGAGTTCACCGTGCTCGACACCGTGATCATGGGGCACGCGGAGCTGTGGGAAGTGAAGCAGGAGCGCGACCGTATCTATGCGCTGGCCGAAATGAGCGAAGAAGATGGCTACAAAGTGGCCGATCTGGAGACGCAATACGGCGAAATGGACGGTTATTCTGCAGAAGCGCGTGCGGGCGAGCTGCTGCTGGGCGTGGGCATTCCGGTCGAACAGCATTACGGCCCGATGAGCGAAGTGGCACCTGGCTGGAAGCTGCGTGTGCTGCTGGCGCAGGCGCTGTTCTCTAACCCGGACATTCTGCTGCTCGATGAACCGACGAACAACCTGGACATCGACACCATCCGCTGGCTGGAGCAGACGCTCAACGACCGTGACAGCACCATGATCATCATCTCGCACGACCGTCACTTCCTGAACATGGTGTGTACGCACATGGCGGATCTGGATTACGGTGAGCTGCGTGTTTACCCGGGCAACTACGACGAATACATGACGGCGGCCACCCAGGCGCGTGAACGTCTGCTGGCGGATAACGCCAAGAAGAAAGCGCAGATTGCGGACCTGCAGTCCTTCGTCAGCCGCTTTAGCGCCAACGCCTCTAAATCCCGTCAGGCAACATCGCGTGCCCGCCAGATTGACAAAATCAAACTGGAAGAGGTTAAAGCTTCCAGCCGTCAGAACCCGTTCATCCGTTTCGAGCAGGACAAGAAACTGTTCCGTAACGCGCTGGAAGTGGAAGCCCTTACCAAAGGTTTTGATGAAGGCCCGCTGTTTAAGAATTTCAACCTGCTGCTGGAAGTGGGCGAGAAGATCGCCATTCTGGGTGCCAACGGCGTAGGTAAATCCACCATGCTGAAAACCCTGGTCGGCGAACTGCAGCCGGACAACGGGAGCGTGAAATGGTCCGAAAACGCGCAAATTGGTTATTACGCGCAGGATCACGAGTATGAATTTGAAAACGACCTGACCGTCTTCGACTGGATGAGCCAGTGGAAGCAGGAAGGCGACGATGAGCAGGCGGTGCGCAGTATTCTGGGGCGTCTGCTGTTCAGCCAGGACGACATCAAGAAGCCTGCCAAAGTGCTCTCCGGTGGAGAGAAGGGCCGTATGCTGTTCGGCAAGCTGATGATGGAAAAACCGAACATTCTGGTGATGGACGAACCGACCAACCACCTGGATATGGAATCTATTGAATCGCTGAACATGGCGCTGGAGATGTACCAGGGCACCCTGATCTTCGTTTCTCACGACCGTGAGTTCGTCAGCTCGCTGGCAACCCGCGTGATTGAAATTACGCCAGAGCGCGTGGTGGACTTCACCGGTAACTACGAAGATTATCTGCGCAGCAAAGGTATCGAGAACTAAAAAAAAGCCGGGTGGCGGCTGCGCCTTACCCGGCCTACGTTCTGTTCCCTCTCCCTGTGGGAGAGGGTTAGGGTGAGGGCATCAGGCCGCACTACATCACCCACTCACTCCCTTCAATCCCATTCACCAGCAGCCTGCGTTTTTCCCCCGCCGGTAATGACACCTTCAGTGCTTTCCACGCCGGACGATAATCTCCGCGCGCAGTGATCTTCAAATTGATGGTTGCCCCATCACACACCATTTCCCACTCTACCCACAGCGCATTGCCGTTCTGATAGCCCCAGCTTTCACCGTCATCTTCAAACAGCAGACCGGTGTTGGTGCCCACGCCTTTGACCGGGAACAGCTTCAGCTCGCGGGTGTCGTCTTTTTCCGCGCTGACGTGAGTGATGCGTTCGCTGAGCGGCAGACCGGCACCGGCGCGCACCAGCAGCGGCAGTTTTTCCAGCGGTGCATCCAGAGCGATCCACTGCCCGCCCGCGTACCACGCGTGGGTGTAAAAATCGTACCAGCCGGTTTCGTTATCCGGCAGCCAGAGACGGCGCTCGCGCTGTCCGGCCTCCACCACGCTTGCCACCAGCAGGTCCCGGCCCAGCAGGAACTCGTCGCACTCTTCAAAGGTCTGCGCATCGTGTTCGTGGTCGAGGAAGGTTGGGCGCAGCATCGGTTCGTCATCGGCATGTGCCTGCCAGAGCAGGGTGTAGAGATACGGCAGCAGACGATAGCGCAGCTCAATGGCACCGCGAATAGCGGGGGTGACGCCCGGATACATCCACGGCTCGTTCACCGTGTGGTCATCGTTCCACGAGTGAATGGTAAAACGCGGGTGCATCACGCCGTTCTGCACCCAGCGGACAAATAGCTCAGCGTCGGGTTTGTCGCCAGAAAAACCGCCCACGTCATGACCAACGTTAAACAGTCCGGACAGGCTCATACCCAGCCCCATGCGGATGTTATAGCGCAGGGTGTCCCAGTTGGTGCGGTTATCGCCGCTCCAGGTCTGAACGTAACGTTGCATCCCGGCGCAGCCGGAACGGGAGATCAGATACGGGCGCTTTTCCGGGGCAAACCGCTGCTGCGCTTCCAGCGAGGCGCGCATCATCAGCAGCGGCATCACCGGGCGGATGTGTTTGATGGCGATCTCCTTGCCAAAACCATGACAGCGCGCTTCGCCATCCCACACTTCGTACTCGTTGTTATCGTTCCAGGTGGAGTCGATCCCCATCTCCAGCAGCTGCGTGGTGACCCCTTCCTGCCACCATTTCACCGTCTGCGGGTTGGTAAAGTCGAGGTGGGAACCTTCGTCATCCCAGAAGCTGGAGCGTTCTGGTGCATCGGTTTCTGAATCACGAATGAACAGGCCGTTTTCCGCCACTTCGCTATAGCGCGGGTGGTCCTGCAGCAGGCACGGCTTGATGTTTGCCGCCAGCCGTAGCCCCGCATCGTGGAATGCCTGGGTCATCACCTTCGGTTGCGGCACTTTGTCGTAGTTCCAGTTAAAGACATAGCGCTTGCCGTTGATCGAGGTATAACCCGATGAGAGCTGGAACGAGTCGCACGGGATCGCATGCTCTTCGCACAGGCGAATAAAATTCATCAGTTGGTTTTGTGCGTCCGGCGCGTCGGTGTAGTGCATGGTCGACCCGCTGTAGCCCAGGCTCCACTTTGGCCCGAACAGCGTTTTCCCGGTCAGGCGCACAAAGGCTTTGGTGACGTCCAGCACCCGTTTGCCGGTAAAGAGGTAGTAATCGATATCACCCGCTTCCGCCTGCCAGCGACGGTAGGCGGTGTGGTAGTTATCAATTTCGTTGCCCAGATCCAGCCAGCAGCTGCTCAGGTTGTCGTAGAACAGGCCGTAACTCACGTCATCGCGGCGGGTAAGGGTAAACGGGATGTGTTTATACAGCGGGTCGGTGCTGGCCGCGTTGTAGCCCATGGCGTCGAGGTTGCGCATCTCGAAGCGCTTACCGTTGCGCTGCAGGTCGCCCGCTTTCTCACCCAGGCCGTAAAAACGCTCGTCCTTGCGACGGCTCAGGTAGTGTGCCACCCCGTCGCCGTGAGCGTTCAGCAGATAGGCGCTGGTCGGACGGTCATTGACCAGCGGCTGCCACTCACCGGCGTCATTGCGATAGTGCCACTCCAGCCACAGCGGCTGATGAACGGTCACACGTAGCTGTTCGGTGGCAATTGTCAGCCCCTCATCCTGCTGGCTTAGCGTCCAGGCAGGGCAGGTGAAGCCGCTCAGATCGTCGCGACGACGGCCTTCCCACGGCACATCTTCTTCCGGGGCGATGCTCCAGGTGCGGTCCAGCGCCAGTTCACCTTTACGTTTGATCAGTACGCGGAACAGGTTCTCTTCCAGCACATACAGGCACAGGCGGTGCTGGTTATCCACCAGCAGTTCCAGATGGTTGGCCGACTGCTTATCGACGGTCCAGTTTTTCAGGGTTTTCATATGCAATACATCCACTATCAGGCGCGCTTGGCGCGACGTTCAGCAATAAATGCCACCAGGAAAACAGCGCCAATCAGGTCAAAGAAACCCATGGCAATAAAGAGCGGGTTGAAGCCGATTTTGTCGGCGGTCACACCAATCAACAGCGAGAACAGGAAGCTGGCGATCCACGCCGCCGAGCCGCGCATACCGTTAACGGTCGCCATCTGGCCTTTATCGAACGACTCCACCACCAGGGCGCTGAGCATGCAGGAGATGATCTGATGCCCGAAACCGCCGATGGAGATCAGCACGATGGTGATGTACGGGTCGCGGGTAATGGCGACGACGGCCAGAGAGATCATCAGGAACGCGCCGGTGACGGAGCTTGCCACCACGGAGTTGACGCGGGAGCAGCCAAACAGGCGGGTATACAGACGGGTGAGGTAACCGCTTGCCACGCTGCCGAGATCGGCGGCCAGGAACGGCAGCCAGGCAAACATCGCGATCTGCTTCAGATCCATGCCGTGCTCTTTGGCGAGATACAGCGGCACCCAGAAACTCAGCACTGCCCAGGCCGGTTCCGCCATAAAGGCCGGGATGGCGATACCGTAAAAACGTTTATTTTTTGAGACGGTTTTCAGCGCGGTCAGGAAGGGCAGTTTTACTGCAGGCGGTTCGTTATCCTGCTTGATAAACGCCAGCTCGTTTTTGCTCAGGTTCGGGTGCTGCTCCGGATTGTGGTAGAACGCCCACCACAGGATCACCCACAGCAGCGCCAGCACGCCGGTGAACATAAACGCGCCCTGCCAGCCAAACGAGGCGTGCGCGAAGTAGATGATAGGCGGAGCCAGCATTGCGCCAATGGAGAAGCCCACACCAGCCCAGCCGGCTGCCACAGGACGTTCCGATTTCGGGAACCATTCACCAATGGTTTTGGCGTTTGCGGGCGTGGCGGCGGCTTCAGAAGCCCCCATAAAGAAGCGCAGGATGGCAAGGTGCAGCCAGCTCCCGGCACCCGCGTGGAAAATACACATCAGCGCCCAGATCCCGGCGCAAATCATAAAGCCAATCTTCAGGCCGATCACGTCGATCAGCCAGCCGCACAGAGGCTGGAAAATGGTGTAGGCGATCTGGAATGCCCCGACGATCCAGGAGTACTGCTCGGTGGTGATACCGAGGCTCTCTTTCAGTTCCGGGGCGAGGATCCCGAGTGAGTTTCGGGTGATGTAGTTAACGGTGACGCCAAGTAAGAACAGCACCAGCACATACCAGCGCAGGTTTTTAATGACGCGACGGGTTTTGCTTGCCGCAACGGTGTTATTAATGTCCTGACTCATTTTACTCTCCACAAGACGGACGGTAAGGGGACGGAGGTTCAGGTGTCACACAGGTTTATGACGTTGATTGTTATCTGTTTTACCGCTTCAAGTTGCTATACAACTAGTATGGAAGTTGTGTGACAAGTTCACCTTAAGGGAGAAAATGAGAAGGCAATAGTGGATTTTGTGCAAAATTTCTCATAACTGAGCGACATCATTTGGCATCATGGCTTTGACATCAGCTATTGCCTGATATGCACGCTATGAAAATTTTGTCATTTCGCAAATGGAGCCAGATCACAAAATGGACAAAAGGCTAAAAATCACCGAAATCGCGGCCCGGACTCAGCTCTCCATCAGCACCGTTTCGCGGGTCCTTGCCGGGAAGGCGAATACCAGTGAAAAAGCACGTGCGAAGGTGCTGGCATGCGCACGCGAGCTGGGGGTGCTGGACGGAATGGCTGCGGGCCGTTTGCTGCTCAACAGTCTCGTTGTCTTCGCCCCACAGCGCGCCTTTGACGAGCGGTCTGACATCTTTTACTACCGTGTGATCCAGAGCGTAAGCAAAGGCCTGGCCTCGTACGATGTTCGCCTGCGTTACTGCGCGCTGGAGGAGAACGACAGCGACGCCCAGCAGTTTCTGGCGCGAATGAACGAGCCGGACACCCAGGCCGCCATCCTCCTCGGGATTGACGATCCGCATATCCACGACCTGGCAGTGGATGTCGGTAAACCCTGCATGCTGATTAACTGCCGCGACCGGCATATGCGCCTGCCTGCCGTCGCGCCGGACCATCGGGCCATTGGCGAGCGGGCGGCGGACTATCTGTTTGAAATGGGACACCGTGAGGTGATGAATGTGTTGTGCCTGCGGCGTTACACCATGGAGCTGCGTCTTGCGGGGATCCGCGACGCATGGCAGTCGCACAACCTGAAGTTCAACGATAAACGCGATTTGCTGGTGGTGCCGAGCTTCAGCGCTCGCGAAACAGAGCAGCTGGTCACCGACTGGCTGAGCCACATGCAGGGAAAAGACTTGCCGACTGCGTTTCTGGTGGGGGGTGACTTTATGGCGGCGGGCACCATCAGCGCCCTGCAAAAACAGGGGTTACGCGTGCCGCAGGATATTTCGGTGATGAGCATTGACGGCTTCAATCTGGCGGCCATTCAGGATGTACCGTTAACCGCGGTACATGTTCCACGTGATGAGCTGGGCACCGAAGCGGTACATATGCTCCAGCAGCGGCTGATGCGCCCGGAGGCGCCGTCAGGCACGCTATTGCTTAACGGCACCCTGACCGTACGGGAATCGGTCCGGCGGATACGTCAGGGGAAACGACGCACCGCCGTTGAGCGGGAAGGGCTGTACGACAGTTAAGCCATGCCCAGCGCACGCTTGCCGTGGATATTGAGATCGGCCACGGTAAAGCGATCCTGCCAGGTTTCTTCATAATCCTCGCGCGGGAAATCACCCGGCGATGCCCCGGTTTCCAGCGCCGCTTTCACCTTCTTCGCGTAGGCGAGGTTCTTCTCGCACATCGGCGCGGCAGGAATGTACATCACGTTGCCCCAGCCCTGTTGATCCTCAACCGGCGCGACGGAGTGGATCACATCGCAGTGCCACCACACCGAATCGCCCGCCTCCAGTGCCGGAATGCTGGTGAGCGCTTCGATAAGCAGCGGGTGCCATTTCTCTGACACCGGCAGAACGCGCCCCGGCGCGACGCCGCACAGTTCGTCCTCCGGCACGTCATCCAGCAGCGGACGCAGCAGAATATAAGCCATCGCTTCCGGGATTGGCACCACGTGCAGCAGCCCCTGGCCCGGGATCATGTCCGACAGCGCCGTCCAGCCCTGGAAGGTGCGGAACACCGAACATTTGGTGGTGTTATCCACGGTGTACTCTTCCACTTCAGTACGGTGCGCAGCATTCCACGGGTCGTATTTCTCTACGTTGCCATCAAAGACGCGGGCGAAAACCTGCTGATAGGCGGGCAGCAGCCAGCGCTCCAGCGCACCGGAATCGGTATGCGCGCCCAGCCCTTTCGAGGTGGTGCCCGGTGGACGACGGCGGATGCGATCCGGGTAAATCACGCTGACGTCCGGGTCGAACCACTGTTTGCCGTTGCTCTCGAATGTCCACAGACGGTTCAGAAACGACTGCACCTGCGCCATCTCTTCACTCTGGCGCGCCTGCATTTGCGCCTGTGACCAGTAGATAGGGTAAATCTCCGGGCGAGACGCCGTTAAGGTACCAAAGAAGTTATCGCCGGGCCCTTTATAGACTTCATCAAACTGGTTGAGATCGAGGTAATCGAGCATCGACTGATCCCATGCCAGCGCCTGCTCGCGCGGGAAATGACCTTTTATTACCGCGCAACCCCGGCGTTTGATCGCCTCACGCTGCGCGGATGTGATGGTACCATTTTTCACATCCGCAAACGGGATCACCGGCCAGACGGGCTCGCCTTTGTTTTTCAGGGCGTTAATTTCCGCCACGCGGGTCGCGATGGTATCGCTGAGCTTATCGAACACCGCCTGCACATCGCCGATTTGCGCCCGTAGCTCGCGCTTCATCTCACGGATTGCGGCTTTGTGATCCGCCGGCAAAGTTTCACTGGTAAACGTCATAACTGCCTCGCATCTTTCATTCGAAAGTGAAAATGTCTACAAGTGATACTTTAAGTTAAAAATTGGTTAATGCAAGTTTAAAAAGTTGACGGGTAGCACAGGATGGAAAAAGAGTAAGGGGTGCCGGAGCGCGGCTCCGGCAGGAAGGGAATCAGGCGTCGAACGGGGAGTGGTGATCCAGCACCGCCTGAATAACGTTCAGCGCGCCCTGGTGGTTGTTGTCGTCGGTGCTGTAGCGGCTTACGTCTCTGATGCTTTCGGCCGCGTTGCCCATTGCAAAGGAGTATTTCACCAGCTTCAGCATCTCTGCGTCATTGCCGCTGTCGCCAATACCCACGCACTCCTGCGGGGAGACTTTCCAGCGTTTCAGCAGACGGCTGATGCCATTGGCTTTGTGCAGGCCGGGGATAATCAAATCGACAAAACCAAAGCCGCTGGTGACAGGCTTCATAATGCCGTCCAGGGAGACATGCAGTTTATCGACCAGATTCGGGATATCGCTGTCCGGCAAGTTAAGGGAGAACTTGAACAGCACGTCGTTAATGTCGCGGTAGTCGCTGATACGCTTTAAGCGGTGATAGTGCTTTGACATCAGCGCCACGAACGCCTCCGGGGCCTGGTCGCTGACGTAAGCGCTGTCGAGACCGCAGGCCACAAAGTTCAGCCCTTTGTCTTTCAGCAGTTCGCCAATAACGATTTGCGACTCATGACGCGTCAGCTCGCCGTGGAAAATTTGTTCACCGTGATCGAAGACCAGCGCACCGTTTTCCGCCACGAAGGAGATCTGATCTTTCAGTTCCGGGAAGAAGGAGATGAGCTGGTAATACTGGTTACCGCTGGCGACAACAAATTCAATATTACGGGCTTTAAGCTGCTCAAACTGTGCCTGAAAGCGGTCACGATCGTACTGCTTGGCATCATCAAGGAAAGTTCCGTCCATATCGGTGACGATAACTTTAACGGTCATACTGTGCTCCTGGGTCACTGCGTTTTGAAACATTCTAATAACAAGGTGACGGAGAGCACAAATTTAATTTCATTCGAAAGTAAAAGCAAAACGGCAACCGACGTTGCCGTTTTTAGTCTTTTCTCCCTCTCCCGGTGGGAGAGGGCCGGGGTGAGGGCATCAGCGTGCACATTTCCCCCTCACCCTAACCCTCTCCCTCAAGGGAGAGGGGATACTTCGTTACAGCGTATGCTCCGTACGCGCAATGATATCGTCCTGCGCATCCGGCGACAGGGCGGTGAAGAACGCCGAGTAGCCTGCGACGCGTACCACCAGGTCACGATACTGGTCCGGGTGTTTCTTCGCGTCCAGCAGCGTTTCGCGTGAAACGATGTTGTACTGAATATGCCAGCCTTTATGCACCTCGAAGAAGGTACGCAGCAGCACCATCAGCTTCTGGCGGTCGCTGTCGTTTTCCAGCGTCGACGGGTTCAGCTTCTGGTTTAACAGCACGCCGCCAAGAATCGCTTCGGTCGGCAGTTTACCCACGGAGCCGATTACCGCCGTTGGACCGAGATGATCGGTACCGGAGGCCGGACTGGCGCCTTCCGCCAGCGGGGTGTGCGCTTTGCGTCCGTCCGGAGTCGCCATTGTCGCTGCACCAAACGGCACGTTTGCGGAGATGGAGGATGTGCCCGCGTAGTAGTTACCGCCAATGGGGCCACGGCCGTAACGCGGGTTATGATACTGCTTCAGCTCGTCAATGTAGGTCTGATAAGCACGGGTCAGCAGCATGTCCACACTGTCGTCATCGTTGCCGTACTTCGGCGCACCGTTGATCAGACGCTGACGCAGCTGCTCGTGCGTCAGCCCGTCGAAGTCATCCGCCAGCGCCGCCGCCAGCTGCTGCTGACCGATGACGCCCTGCTCGAACACCAGTTTCTTCACCGCCGCCAGGCTGTTACCGAGGTTGGCAATCCCCACCTGCAGGCCGGAGACCCAGTCATACTTCGCGCCGCCCTGCTTGATGCTTTTCGCCCGCTCGATGCAGTCATCCACCAGCGCCGAGCAGAGGATATCGTGGACATTCTCTTCCAGCATGGTGTCCACGACATACTCAATCTCGATTGATTTACGGGTGTAATAGCGGATCTGGGTATCCCAGGCCGTCATCACCTCGTCGAAATTGCCGAAGTTACCGGCAGAGAGCGCTTTCTCCTGCGGCAGGAACACTTTCCCGCTGGTGGCGTCGCGGCCGCCTTCCAGCGCGGCGAGCATCACGCGGGCGAAGTTAATAAAGCTCATGCCGGTGCAGCGGTAGCCCCATTTGCCGCCAACGGCGGTTTCGATGCAGCCGATGGCGGCATAGTCGTACGCATCTTCTTTTTCCACGCCGAGCTTGATGAATTCCGGGATCACGATTTCATCGTTGTTGAACGCCGGCATGCCGAAGCCGCAGCGGATCACCTGCACGCAGGCGTCGAGGAAGTCGTTGCTCATCCCTGCGTGATAACGCACGCTCAGGTTTGGCTGGGTGGAGCGCAGACGACCGCAGGACTCCAGAATCGCGTAAGAGAGCGGGTTGACGGCGTCCATTGGCTCACCGTTGACCAGCTTCTGACCGCCGATGGTGACGTTCTGGTACAGCGGGCTGCCTGCGGAGGCTTTGGAGTGCGAGCCGGAGCGGATCTTGTTCACTTCCAGCAACTTCAGCCAGCAGCTGTGGAGCAGCTCGATGGCGTGCTCGCGGTCGAGGCTCTGGTTCAGCTCTACGTCGCGACGGTAGTACGGGTAGAGATATTGATCCATGCGGGCGAACGACACGGAGTGGCCGTTGGACTCAATCTGCAGGATAAGCTGAATGAAGTAGCACAGCTGCAGCGCCTGCCAGAAGGTTTTTGGCGGTTCATGGGCAATCGCGTCACAGTTTTCCGCTATCGCCAGCAGC
This sequence comes from Enterobacter sp. A8, assembly GCF_004296595.1. Lineage (NCBI taxonomy): Bacteria > Pseudomonadati > Pseudomonadota > Gammaproteobacteria > Enterobacterales > Enterobacteriaceae > Enterobacter > Enterobacter sp. A8. The sequence goes on along the minus strand of NZ_SCMF01000002.1, from coordinate 189,062 downwards.
TCGTCGCGGCGGCTGACGCGGGATTCGGTAGCCGCCATTTCACGCGCCAGGGCTGCAAAACGTTCGATATGCAGACTTACCGCCTCCAGCACGATATCAATCGCTTTCAGGAACTGATCGCCGTGCAGGTCGTCCAGCACTGTCAGGTTGATGCGCGAGCGGCGCTCGGCCACTTTAGCACGCAGGCCGTCGAGCCCTTTTTCCAGCACCAGCGGGAAGTTCACCGCCAGGTGGGCATCGCCGGAGGTCATGTTGCCTTCGGCTTTGATAATGCCGGTTTCCAGCAGGCTTTTCTGCTCGTCGGTGAACATGCCGTAACAGCGATCCTGTACCGTCTGGCCGCGCCACCACGGGCAGATCTCATGCAGAACGCGCTTATTCTCTTCGCTGACCGCAAAGCCCGCGCCGGGACGGTCCGCCAGATCGTCAATCTCTTTCTCAATCCAGGAGACGGTATATTCCGGGAAGATCGGCGCGGCGCGCACTTCGCTTGCCTGGTTACCGACGATCAGCTCATCGTGTTTGATCCAGATGGTGCGCTGCGCGAGATGATGCGCCAGCGCCAGCGCGCGACGCACCGGGATCGGTTTATCCATATGCTGCTGGTACATTTCAGTGTAGTGCTGCGCGCGCTCGGTACAGACCGGCGGCTTCACGATATGCACCAGGGCCATTTTGTGCGCTTTAATGCGCTCGCTGAGGGTGTTGAGATTCAGGGTAGTCATCGTTTTATCCTCGTAAGGTCGCGGTTAACCCTTTCTGGCAGGCATACTGCTGTGCAAAGTCCAGTAGCGCAGGGTTATCCAGCGGTTTGTCAGGGGCAGAGTAAGGTTGGCCGAGCAGTGTGTATTTGTTCATGCCCAGCGTGTGATACGGCAGAAAGTGAATGTCGCGAACGTTCAGTTCGTCGGCGGCGAAATTGGTAATGGCGGTAACAGAGGCTTCATCGGCGTTAAAGCCCGGGATCAACGGCACGCGAATGATGATTTTTTTCCCGGCCGCCGCCAGGCGTTTCAGGTTGTCCAGGATGCGTTTTGCCGAGCCGTCCGTCCACTGTTTGAACACCTCTGCATCCACATGCTTCAGGTCGGCGAGGAACAGATCGACATACGGTAGTGAAGGCGCGATATAGTGCCACGGCACGTGAAGGCAAGTTTCGACGGCGGTATGAATACCCTGTTCATGGCTGGCTTTAAACAACGCCAGTGCCAGATCGGGGTTCATAAACGGCTCGCCGCCGGAGAGGGTGATTCCACCGCCGCTGCGGTCGTAAAACGGCTTATCGCGCAGGACGGTCGCCATGATCTCCTCCACCTGACGTTCTTCACCACACACGGTGAGCGCCTGTGTCGGGCAGCAGTCGGTAAGGGCGTTAAGCGTCTGTTCGTCTAGTTTCTCTCGGTGGATGACCAGCCCGTTCAGCGCACGTTCGATACAGCCCGGTGCCGCCTGCTGGCACAGATCGCAGCCGTCCAGGCAAAGACGTGCATCAAACAGCACGTCCCGCGTGCGGGCCCGGCTTTCCGGGTTCTGGCACCAGCGACAGCCCAGCGAGCAGCCTTTCAGGAACACCACGGTACGGATCCCGGGGCCATCATGGGTAGAGTAACGCTGAATATTGAAGATCATGATTTTGCCTCTCATCTTGCATATGAAGATTAAATTACTTTCGAATGAAAGTTATCTTGATGCAGGTCAACTCCTGAGCAGGTTTTGTCGTGATAGGGTAAGTGCAGGCTAAAATTGAGGGCGACATCATGGAACTTTATCTCGACACTTCTGACGTTGCGGCAGTGAAAAAGCTCGCACGCATCTTCCCGCTGGCGGGCGTGACCACCAACCCCAGCATTGTGGCGGCAGGCAAAACGCCGCTTGAGGTTCTGCTGCCAGAACTGCACGACGCGCTGGGTGGCAAAGGCCGTCTGTTCGCGCAGGTGATGGCCACGACCGCCGAAGGCATGGTGGACGATGCGCGTAAGCTGCGTGCCATCATTAACGACCTGGTGGTGAAAGTGCCGGTGACGGCGGAAGGGCTGGCGGCGATCAAAATGCTAAAAGCAGAAGGGATCCCGACGCTGGGGACCGCGGTATATGGTGCCGCACAGGGGATGTTGTCCGCGCTGGCGGGGGCAGAGTATGTCGCGCCTTACGTTAACCGCGTGGATGCGCAGGGCGGAGACGGGATCCAGACCGTTGTGGAATTACAGCAGTTGCTGACGCTGCATGCCCCGCAATCAAAAGTGCTGGCGGCGAGCTTCAAAACCCCGCGTCAGGCGCTGGATTGCCTGCTGGCCGGCTGTGAGTCCATCACGCTGCCGCTGGATGTGGCGCAGCAGTTTATTACCTCTCCGGCGGTGGATGCGGCGATCGTGAAGTTTGAGCAGGACTGGCAGGGGGCGTTTGGACGGACGGCTCTCTGACGCGTTATCTCCCTCTCCCGGTGGGAGAGGGCCGGGGTGAGGGCATCAGGCCGCAACGAGGTTTAACCGCTGCACACCTCACACCCCGGACTACGCATCAGCTTCATCTCGCGGAACTGGCAGGTCATTGCGTCATACATCACAATTTTCCCCGCCGCTGGCGTACCGTAACGGGTCAGCACTTTGATCGCTTCCATCGCCTGCAGTGACCCGATCACGCCGACTAACGGCGCCATTACGCCCGCCTCGACGCAGGTGAGCGCATTCTCACCAAACAGGCGGCTCAGACAGCGATAACACGGTTCGCCTTCAGCATAGGTAAAGACGCTGATCTGTCCTTCCATGCGGATTGCTGCGCCAGAAACCAGCGGCGTTTTGTGGGTAAAACAGCCGGCGTTTAGCTGGTTGCGGATGGCGACGTTATCAGTACAGTCCAGCACCAGATCGTGCTTTGCGATTTGCGCGTATAACGCCTCGTCATCCAGCATCGCGTTAATCGGGGTGAACTGAACGTGAGGGTTGATGCGCGTTAACGCTGCGCGGGCAGAGTCTACCTTCGGCTGGCCGAGTGTCGCATCGCTGTGCAGCGTCTGGCGCTGCAGATTTGACACCGACACGGTATCAAAGTCCAGCAGCGTCATCTTGCCCACACCCGCCGCGGCGAGGTATTGCGCGGCGGCGCAGCCCAGACCGCCCAGGCCGACGACCAGTACGCTGGCCGCCTTGAGCGCTTCCTGGCCTTCAAAATCAAAACCGCGCAGCACAATCTGGCGGTTATAGCGCATCATCTCTTCATCGCTCAGTTCCGCCGCCATCTCAGCCTCCGAACAGGTGGTTAAAGTGCTCCACCTCAACCCATTCGCCTGCTTCCACATTGCCACGCTCGCGCTCCAGCACGATAAAGCAGTTGCCCTGGCTGAAGGAGCTGAAAATGTGCGAACCCTGATGGCCGGTGGTGCTCACCTCCAGCTCGCCCTCCGCGTTGCGCGTCAGAATACCGCGCTGGAAATCAAGACGACCGGGGGATTTCTTAAGGCGCGTAGCGGCACGCACGCGCTGGCGTACCGGCAGCGGACTGGCACGGTTGCCCGAAAGCTTCGCCAGCAGCGGGATCACCAGCTGGTAGAAGGTCAGGGCGGCAGAGACCGGGTTACCCGGCAGGCCGCAGAACCAGCTGTGCTTAAGCTTGCCAAAAGCGAACGGTTTGCCCGGCTTGATGGCCAGCTTCCAGAAGGCGATTTCACCCAGCTCTTCCAGGATGGTTTTAGTGTAATCCGCTTCACCCACCGAAACACCGCCGGAGCTGATCACCACGTCGGCCGCGTTGTCTGCCTCAATAAAGGCGGCGCGCAGTTTTTCCGGGTCATCAGGAATAATGCCAAGGTTGATCACTTCACAGCCCAACTGCTCCAGCATCAGGTGTACCGCCAGACGGTTGGTGTCGTAAATCTGCCCGTCCTGCAGCGGCTGGCCCGGTAGCTGCAATTCATCACCGGTAGAAAAGAGCGCGACGCGCACCTGACGGATCACCTCAATGTCCGCGATACCGAGCGAGGCCAGCACCGGCAGTTCACCCACCGTCAGCTTCTGCCCCGCAGCGAATACCGTTGCGCCAAGAGCAATATCTTCGCCGGTGCGGCGGATGTTCTGGCCTGCTTTGACGCTGGCGGTAAAGCGCACGCCGTCAGCGGTCTGTTCGGTCTCTTCCTGCATCACTACCGCATCGCAGCCTGCGGGAACCGGCGCGCCGGTCATGATGCGCACGCAAGTGCCCACAGGCCATTCTCCGTCAAACGGTTGACCGGCGAAGGCTTTTCCTGCGACAGGCAGCGCCTGACCCGTCTGGAGATCCGCCAGGCGTACCGCGTAACCGTCCATCGCTGAGTTATCAAACCCCGGCACGTTAAGCGGGGAAATGATGTCGCGTGCGGCAATACGACCAAAACAGCGCGCCAGCGGCAGCGTCTCTACGTCGTGCAGCGGGGAAAGTCGGTCAAGCATCTGCGTGAGTGCCGTCTCAAGCGGCATCAGTCCGGCGGTAAAATCCATGGTGGGCTCCAGCACAGTAACAACGAAAGCGCTCATTATGGCAGAAAAGTGCGGCTAACTGTATGACCCACCATGAGTACCCTTTACATCGCAGTTGCGTCTTTCTATATTCAAAAATTATCTGAAGAATCATCAACGATAATGATATTTATAGAAAAAGCCGCCATGCAGGCTGACAGGTGAGGCGAAATGGTTAATGCGGTAATCGCAATTCATGGCGGCGCCGGGGCTATTACCCGTGCACAGCTCAGTCCTGAGCAGGAGAAGCGCTACATTGATGCGCTCTACGCCATTGTCGAAACGGGCCAGCGAATGCTGGAGGCGGGCGAAAGCGCGCTGGATGTGGTAACCGAAGCGGTGCGTCTGCTGGAAGAGTGTCCGTTGTTCAATGCGGGGATTGGTTCCGTGTATACGCGTGACGAGACGCACGAGCTGGATGCCTGCGTGATGGATGGCGTCACCCTGAAAGCAGGGGCCGTGGCGGGCGTGAGCCATCTGCGCAACCCGATTCTGGCGGCGCGACTGGTGATGGAAGAGAGTCCTCATGTGCTGCTGACGGGCGTTGGGGCGGAGAACTTTGCCTTCGCACACGGGATGGAGCGGGTATCGCCGGATCTTTTTTCCACTGACGAGCGCTACCAGCAGCTGCTGGCAGCCCGTACGGCGGGCATGACCCAGCTGGACCACTCCTCACCGCTCAATGAAACCACCAAAATGGGCACGGTTGGCGCAGTGGCGCTCGACAAGGCCGGTAATCTGGCGGCGGCCACCTCAACCGGCGGTATGACCAACAAGCTACCTGGCCGGGTTGGCGATAGTCCGCTGCCGGGCGCCGGGTGCTATGCCAATAACGCCACGGCGGCGGTCTCCTGCACCGGGACCGGCGAAGTGTTTATTCGCGCGCTCGCCGCATACGACATTACCGCCCTGATGGATTACGGCGGGCTCAGCCTGAGTGAAGCCTGCGAGCGTGTGGTTATGGAAAAGTTGCCCGCGCTGGGCGGTGAGGGTGGACTCATTGCGGTGGACCGTGAGGGTAACGTGGCCCTGCCGTTCAACAGCGAAGGGATGTACCGCGCCTGGGGCTATGCCGGTGATGAACCCAGCACCGGGATCTATCGTGAATAAGGGGGCAACGCGTGCCGCACAGTGAAGAGCTGGATAACCGCGAAGTGCTGGCTGTCCATCAGCTGAATATTGCGTTTCAGGAGGAGCGGCAGTTCATCCCCGCAGTAGAGAATTTATCGTTCTCACTCAACCGCGGCGAAACGCTGGCGATTGTGGGTGAGTCCGGCTCCGGGAAATCGGTCACCGCGCTGGCGCTGATGCGCCTGCTGGAACAGACGGGCGGGCAAATCAGCAGCGAGAAGATGTTTCTGCGCCGTCGCAATCGTCAGGTCATTGATTTAAACGAGCTGAGCGCAGCACAGATGCAGGGCGTGCGCGGGGCGGATATCGCGATGATCTTCCAGGAGCCGATGACCTCGCTGAACCCGGTCTTCCCGGTTGGAGAGCAAATTGCCGAATCCATCCGCCTGCATCAGGGGCTGAGCGGCGATGAAGCCCTTCTGGAAGCCAAACGGATGCTGGAGCTGGTACGTATCCCGGAGTCGCAGTCCATACTCGGCCGCTATCCGCATCAGCTCTCTGGCGGGATGCGTCAGCGGGTGATGATTGCCATGGCGCTCTCATGCCGTCCGGCGGTATTGATTGCGGACGAGCCGACGACAGCGCTGGATGTCACCATTCAGGCGCAGATCCTGCAGCTTATCAAAGTGCTGCAGCAGGAGATGGAGATGGGGGTGATGTTTATCACCCACGATATGGGCGTGGTCGCGGATATTGCCGATCGCGTGCTGGTGATGCACCAGGGCAGGGCGGTAGAAACCGGCACGGTAGAGCAGATTTTCCATGCGCCCGCCCACCCATACACCAAAGCGCTGCTGGCGGCGGTTCCGCGGCTGGGGGCGATGAACGGCAGCGATCTTCCGCGCCGTTTCCCGCTGATTTCCCTTGAGGCGGCGGGCCGCCAGGAAGAGGAAACCGAGCAGGACACCGTGGTCCCCGGCAAGCCCATTCTGGAGGTGCGGGATCTGGTGACCCGTTTTCCTCTGCGCAGCGGCATTTTCAACCGCGTAAAGCGTGAAGTGCACGCGGTTGAAAATGTCAGTTTTGATTTATGGCCAGGCGAAACGCTGGCGCTGGTGGGGGAGTCGGGCTGCGGCAAATCCACCACCGGACGCGCGTTACTTCGGCTGGTGGAGTCGCAGGAAGGGAGCATTACCTTTAACGGCGAACGTATCGACACCCTTCCTGACAGTAAGCTTCAGGCGGTGAGGCGGAATATCCAGTTTATTTTTCAGGATCCGTATGCGTCTCTGGACCCGCGCCATACGGTGGGGTATTCGATTATGGAGCCGCTGCGGGTGCATAACCTGCTCGACGGCGAAGCCGCACAGCGTCGGGTGGCGTGGCTGCTGGAACGCGTGGGGCTGAAGCCGGAACATGCCTGGCGTTACCCGCATGAGTTTTCCGGCGGTCAGCGGCAGCGAATTTGTATTGCCCGCGCGCTGGCCCTCAACCCAAAAGTGGTGATCGCAGACGAATCTGTCTCGGCGCTGGATGTCTCTATCCGCGCGCAAATCATCAATTTATTGCTCGACTTACAGCGGGATCTGGGGATTGCTTTTCTCTTTATTTCCCACGACATGGCGGTGGTGGAGCGCATCAGCCATCGCGTGGCGGTGATGTATCTGGGGCAAATCGTCGAGATTGGTCCGCGGCGGGCGGTGTTTGAGAACCCGCAGCACCCGTACACCCGTAAGCTGATGTCTGCAGTACCGGTTGCCGATCCCGAACACCGTCACGGGCAGCGCGTGCTGCTGCAGGATGAGATGCCGAGCAATATTCGTAAACGGGGTGAGGTCATGGAGCGGGTCACGCTTCGTGAAGTGGGCCCCGGACATTTTGTTGCCCCTCCGCGTCAGGACAATGCATTTTCGCGGTTATAACGTACAACAGGCAGGAGAACACAATGGTTAAATTTGTTGCTCGTACATGGCTGTTAGCCGCGAGCGTGACGGCAGCCCTGGCCGCCTCTCCCGCGTTCGCTGCCAAAGATGTGGTGGTTGCCGTCGGCTCCAATTTCACCACCCTCGATCCCTATGACGCCAACGATACGCTGTCGCAGGCGGTCGCCAAATCGTTCTACCAGGGGCTGTTTGGCCTGGACAGAGAGATGAAGCTGAAAAATGTGCTGGCAGAGGGGTACACCGTCTCGGATGATGGGCTGGTCTATACCATTAAGCTCAGAACCGGCGTGAAGTTCCAGGATGGCACCGATTTCAACGCGGAGGCGGTGAAGGTTAACCTCGACCGCGCCAGCAACCCGGAAAACAGCCTCAAGCGCTATAACCTCTATAAAAATATTGCCAGCACCGAGGCGGTCGATCCGACAACGGTAAAAATTACCCTGAAAGAGCCGTTCTCGGCCTTTATTAATATTCTGGCGCATCCGGCGACGGCGATGATCTCACCTGCGGCGCTGAAAAAATACGGGAAAGAGATTGGGTTCCATCCGGTCGGTACCGGCCCGTATGAGCTGGTTACCTGGAACCAGACGGACTTTGTAAAGGTGAAGAAATTCGCCGGCTACTGGCAGCAGGGGCTGCCGAAGCTCGACACCATCACCTGGCGTCCGGTGGTGGATAACAACACCCGCGCGGCGATGCTGCAAACCGGCGAAACGCAGTTTGCCTTCCCGATCCCGTACGAGCAGGCGGCGATCCTGCAGAAGAACAGCAAGCTGGAGCTGGTGGCCAGTCCGTCCATTATGCAGCGTTACATCAGCATGAACGTGACGCAAAAGCCGTTTGATAATCCCAAAGTGCGCGAGGCCATCAACTACGCGATTAACCGTCAGGCGCTGGTGAAAGTGGCCTTCGCGGGCTTCGCCACCCCGGCCACCGGCGTGCTGCCACCGGCTATTGCCTATGCGCAAAGCTATCAGCCGTGGCCATACGATCCGGCGAAAGCCCGTGAACTGTTAAAAGAGGCGGGCTTCCCGAACGGCTTTAGCACCACGCTGTGGTCATCCCATAATCACAGTACTGCGCAGAAGGTGCTGCAGTTTACCCAGCAGCAGCTGGCGCAGGTCGGTATTAAGGTGCAGGTCACCGCGATGGATGCCGGACAACGTGCGGCAGAAGTGGAAGGGAAAGGGCAGAAAGAGAGCGGCGTGCGGATGTTCTACACCGGCTGGTCGGCCTCTACCGGTGAGGCTGACTGGGCGCTGTCGCCGCTGTTCGCCTCACAGAACTGGCCGCCGACCCTGTTCAACACGGCATTCTACAGCAACCCGCAGGTGGATAAAGATCTTGCCGATGCGCTGAAAACCACCAAACCGGATGAGAAAGCGCGCCTCTACAAAGACGCACAGGATATCATCTGGAAAGAGTCGCCGTGGGTACCGCTGGTGGTGGAAAAACTGGTTTCGGCGCATAACAAAGCGTTGACCGGGTTTTACATCATGCCGGATACGGGCTTTAGCTTTGACGATGCGGATTTAAAATAACACTCATGCTCAATTATGTTTGTAAACGCCTGCTGGGGCTGATCCCGACGCTGCTGATTGTGGCGGTACTGGTGTTTTTGTTTGTCCATCTGCTGCCGGGCGATCCGGCGCGTCTGGTGGCCGGGCCAGAGGCGGATGCCACCGTCATTGAACTGGTGCGCAAACAGCTTGGTCTCGACCAGCCTCTGTACATGCAGTTTCTCCATTATATTTGCAACGTTCTACAGGGCGATTTTGGTATCTCGATGGTGTCGCGTCGTCCGGTGTCGGAAGAGATTGCCAGCCGCTTTATGCCTACGTTCTGGTTAACGATTGCCAGCATGTGCTGGGCGGTGGTGTTTGGGCTTGGCGCCGGGATTGTCGCTGCCGTCTGGCGCAACCGCTGGCCGGACAAGCTTGGCATGGCGCTGGCGGTGACCGGGATCTCTTTCCCGGCCTTTGCGCTGGGGATGCTCCTGATGCAGATTTTCTCCGTGGAGCTGGGCTGGTTGCCCACCGTCGGGGCCGATACCTGGAAGCACTACATCCTGCCGTCCATGACGCTGGGCGCGGCCGTCTCCGCGGTGATGGCGCGCTTCACACGCGCGTCGTTCGTTGACGTGTTGAGTGAAGATTACATCCGTACCGCACGGGCGAAAGGGGTGAGCGAGAAGTGGGTCATCCTCAAGCACGGTTTTCGTAACGCGATGATCCCGGTGGTGACCATGATGGGGCTGCAGTTCGGCTTCCTGCTGGGGGGCTCTATCGTGGTGGAAAAGGTCTTCAACTGGCCGGGGCTGGGGCGCCTGCTGGTGGATTCGGTCGAGATGCGCGACTATCCGGTCATTCAGGCGGAAGTTCTGCTCTTCTCGCTGGAATTTATTCTTATCAATTTAGTGGTGGATGTGCTGTACGCCGCCATTAATCCGGCCATCAGGTATAAGTAAGATGCGATTGTTGAACTGGCGTCGTCAGGCCATTGTAAACGCTATGCCGGGGCTGAAGCCGGACCATATCCGCACCCCATGGTTTGAATTCTGGCGGCGCTTTCGTCGCCAGCCTGTTGCCATGACGGCGGGGCTGTTTGTACTGCTGCTGATTGTGGTGGCCGCCATTGCGCCGTGGGTGGCACCGTATGATGCGGAAAACTACTTTGATTACGACCGTCTGAATGACGGACCGTCGATGATGCACTGGTTCGGCGTGGACTCTCTGGGGCGCGATATTTTTAGCCGCGTGCTGATGGGCGCGCAGATATCGCTCGCCGCCGGGGTGTTTGCGGTGCTCATTGGTGCGGTCATCGGTACCGTTCTGGGCCTGATGGCAGGGTATTACGAGGGCTGGTGGGACCGGATCATTATGCGCATTTGCGACGTGCTGTTTGCCTTCCCCGGCATTTTGCTGGCAATTGCGGTTGTCGCCATTATGGGCAGCGGCATGGCGAATGTCATCATCGCCGTCGCGGTCTTTTCGATCCCGGCGTTTGCCCGTCTGGTGCGCGGCAATACGCTGGTACTGAAGCAGCAGACCTTTATTGAATCCGCCCGCAGTATGGGGGCCAGCGACGCCAACATCCTGTTCAGCCATATTCTGCCGGGTACGGTGTCGTCGATTGTGGTCTATTTTACGATGCGTATTGGCGTGTCGATAATTTCTGCTGCCAGCCTGTCGTTTCTGGGATTAGGGGCCCAGCCACCGACGCCGGAGTGGGGCGCGATGCTCAACGAGGCGAGGGCAGATATGGTGATTGCGCCGCATGTGGCGATATTCCCGAGTCTGGCGATTTTCCTGACCGTGCTGGCGTTCAACCTGCTGGGGGATGGGCTGCGCGATGCGCTGGATCCGAGGATTAAGGGGTAGGGCAGTGGAATGTGCCGGGTGGCGGCTACGCCTTACCCGGCCTACAAAACAGGCGCTGGGTGTTTAAACCCGGCTACCCCACAGGTCATACTCGTCGGCGTTTTCCACTTTCACGCGAATGATGTCACCCGGCTTGACGTTGGTTTCCCCATTCAGGTACACCGCGCCGTCGATTTCAGGGGCATCCGCCATGCTGCGGCCAATCGCGCCTTCTTCGTCAACTTCGTCGATGATGACCATAATTTCGCGGCCCACTTTCTCCTGCAAACGTTCAGCAGAGATCTGCTGTTGCAGCTGCATGAAGCGGTTCCAGCGCTCTTCTTTTACCTCTTCCGGCACCTGATCCGCCAGTTCGTTAGCGGTTGCGCCTTCAACCGGGCTGTACTTGAAGCAGCCTACGCGGTCCAGACGCGCCTCTTTCAGGAAGTCGAGCAGCATCTGGAAGTCTTCTTCGGTTTCACCCGGGAAGCCAACGATGAAGGTCGAACGCAGGGTCAGATCCGGGCAGATTTCACGCCACTGCTTGATGCGCGCCAGCTGGCGGTCAACGGAGCCTGGGCGTTTCATCAGCTTCAGAATACGCGGGCTGGCGTGCTGCAGCGGGATATCCAGGTACGGCAGGATTTTGCCTTCGGCCATCAGCGGGATAACGTCGTCAACGTGCGGATAAGGGTAAACGTAGTGCAGACGCGTCCAGATGCCCAGTTTAGCGAGCTGTTCGCACAGGCCGACCATGCTGGTTTTCACCGGCTCGCCGTTGTGGAAACCGGAACGGTGCTTCACATCCACGCCGTAGGCGGAGGTATCCTGGGAGATCACCAGCAGCTCCTTCACGCCCGCATCGGCCAGACGTTTGGCTTCTGCCAGCACTTCGCCAATCGGGCGGCTCACCAGATCGCCACGCATGGACGGGATAATGCAGAAGGTGCAGCGATGGTTGCAGCCTTCGGAAATTTTCAGGTAAGCGTAGTGACGCGGCGTCAGCTTCACCCCCTGTTCCGGCACCAGGCTCAGGAACGGGTTGTGCTTAGGCTTGGGTACGTAGTGATGAACATGTTCCAGCACCTGCTCGTAGCTGTGTGGACCGGTGATCTCCAGCACCTTCGGGTGCACTTCACGGATCTGGTCCTCTTTTGCGCCCAGGCAGCCGGTCACAATCACTTTGCCGTTTTCCGTCAGGGCTTCACCAATGGCTTCCAGGGATTCCTGAACCGCGCTGTCGATAAACCCGCAGGTGTTCACGATCACCATGTCGGCGTTGTCGTAGCTTGGCACCACGTCGTAGCCCTCGGTGCGAAGTTCGGTCAGGATGCGTTCAGAATCCACCAGGTTTTTCGGGCAGCCCAGGGAGACAAAGCCGATTTTCGGCGGGTGCGTAACATTGCTCATAGGTTAAAAATTCATCAATTATGGAGTTATCAGGGCGGGATTTTACAGCGTATCGCGGGGGATTTATACACTCTTTGCAGTGCAGATGATGTCCGCGCAAGTTGTAACATTGTAAATAATGTTAATCAGTTAAGAATAATTGATCTCAGGCATTAAACTGTACAAAAAATAACCTTATTCTGACTGTGCACAGGGGCTGACAGAGGAGGAATGAGCATGTCCGTTGACAGACTGAAACGCGATCTGCTGAACAAGCTGATCAACGCCCGAATAGACCTTGCCGCATATCTGCAGCTGAGGAAGGCGAAAGGGTATATGTCAGTCAGCGAAAGCGAACATCTGCGTGATAATTTCTTTGAACTTTGCAATTTCATGCGTGAAAAAGCACCCATCCTGAAAGCGGAATACGCCGAAAGCGAATGTATTGCGCTGCGCCGCGCCGCCGAGGTGCTCTCCATTGCCGGGGTTTGTCTGATGAACGGACGCCATGACTGCCCGACTTTTATCGCTGTAAACGCGGAGAAGCTTGAAAACTGCCTGACAACGCTCTCTCTATGCATCATGTGTCTGAACGAGCACGCGAAGCTTGAACAGCACTGATTCCGGGGGAGGCAACTCCCCCTTCTGATTAAGCTTTTGTAAAAGTGATAACGCGCCCGGACGTAGTGGCTAATCTTTATGCCATATGCCGATAAAGGAGCGTGTTATGCACCGATCCTCGCTAATTTTCCTGCCTGCGTTGTTATTTCCGTTTTCGCTCCTTGCTGCACCTGATGCGGTTAAGGTTGAGGTATTGCAGAACAAACTCGAACACCCCTGGTCGCTGGCGTTCCTGCCGGATAACAAAGGGCTGCTCGTGACGTTGAAGGGCGGCCAGTTGAAACACTGGCAGGCCGGGAAAGGGCTGTCAGACCCGATAACAGGGGTGCCCAAAGTCTGGGACAACGGACAGGGAGGACTGCTGGACGTGGTGCTGGCGCCGGATTTTGCCACCTCGCGCCGCGTCTGGCTGAGCTACGCCGAGGCAGGCGCTGACGGCAAAGCCGGAACGGCGGTGGGTTACGGGCGCTTAAGCGACGATCTTTCCCGCCTTGAGGCGTTCCAGGTGGTGTTCCGTCAGATGCCGAAACTCTCCACCGGTCACCACTTTGGCGGAAGGCTGGTGTTTGATGGCAAAGGCTATCTGTTTATTGCGCTGGGCGAAAACAACCAGCGCCCGACGGCGCAGGATCTGGATAAACTCCAGGGGAAAGTGGTACGCCTGACGGAGGATGGCAAAGTCCCGCCGGATAACCCCTTTGTGAACACCGCCGGTGCGCGGCCGGAAATCTGGTCTTATGGCATTCGTAACCCACAAGGGATGGCGATGAACCCGTGGAGCGACACGCTGTGGCTTAATGAACACGGCCCGCGTGGCGGGGATGAGATTAACATTCCGGAGAAAGGGAAAAACTATGGCTGGCCGCTGGCGACCCACGGTATCAACTACAGCGGATTGAAAATTCCTGAGGCGAAAGGTGAACACGTTGAAGGAACCGAAAAACCGCTGTTTGTCTGGAAAGTCTCGCCCGCCGTGAGCGGAATGGCGTTTTATAACAGTGACGTATTCCCGCAGTGGAAAAACAAGCTGTTTATCGGGGCGCTGAAAGAGAAGGATGTGATCGTGCTGAGTGTGAACGGCAACACGGTGACCGAGGACGGACGGATCCTGGGCGACCGGAAACAGCGCATCCGCGATGTGCGCGTCGGTCCGGACGGCTATCTGTATGTTCTGACCGATGAAACGGACGGGCAGTTGCTGAAAGTCAGCCCGTCCGGGAGGTGATCAGCTTACCGGAATCATCACCACGTTACGGTAGGCCGGGCGTTCGCTCAGCTGTTTAAGCCAGCGCGCCAGGTGAGGGCGCGGCGTCCACGTCAGACCGAGGTTGGTCAGGTTCCAGACAAATGGCGCAACGGCAATGTCGCCCACGCCGAAGTCGGCACCCGAGAACCAGGCGTGTTTCGCCAGCTCATCGTCCATCATCGCAAACAGATTTTCACAGGCGTCCTGCGCCGCATGAATGGCGGGATAGTCGCGCTCGGCTTCGGGGGTTCTGACCAGCCCCATCAGGATCACGCGGTGCGTGGGGGAGAGCGTCTGGTTGGCCCAGTCCATCCATTTTTCTCCCTGCGCGCGGCGGGCCGGATTTTCTACCCATAGACGGCCTTGCCCATACTGGGCGGCCAGGTAGCGGACAATGGTGTTGGATTCCCACAGCGTGGCGTCCGTCTCATCATCGCGCAGCAGCGGCACCAGGCCGTTCGGGTTCATCGCCAGGTAGTCGGCGTCTTTATTAACCCCATACTGCAAACCCGCCATTATCTGGTTAAACGGTAAATCCAGCTCCTCCAGCGTCCAGAGCACTTTTTTGACGTTGGTCGAATTATTCCTTCCCCACAGCGTAATCATAATTACTCCCGATAAGATGTGAATCCGAGTCAGCTTTTCGCCATGGTGAGATAAACCTAACAATTACGCAACAGAAGAGAAAAAAATCGCCTTAATCAAAGCGTATCTGAATGTTATTGCATAAACTTTAATAACTTTACCCTCGTTGGGTTTCATTAACCGTTTTAGTGCGCTATTACTCATCGCTTCTTGCGACACGGTGATGTGACGTAATTTTTGAATGGACACTCGGGTGGCATTTATGACGCGAAAAATGACTTCTCTGCGCAGCCTGGCGGCAGGCTCCGCGCTCCTTTTCCTGTTTGTACCAACTCTCTATGCGGCTGAGCAGGCTGCGCCCGAAGCGCCGCCGGTAGATGCGCGTGCCTGGATCCTGATGGATTACTCCAGCGGTAAAGTGCTGGCGGAAGGCAATGCGGATGAGAAACTCGACCCGGCCAGCCTGACCAAAATCATGACCAGCTACGTGGTTGGTCAGGCGTTGAAGGCGGGTAAGATCAAGCTCGACGATATGGTCACCATCGGGAAGGACGCCTGGGCGACCGGCAACCCGGCGCTGCGCGGGTCATCGGTAATGTTCCTGAAACCGGGCGATCAGGTTTCCGTTTCCGATCTGAATAAAGGGGTGATTATCCAGTCCGGCAACGATGCCTGTATCGCCCTGGCAGATTATGTTGCAGGAAGCCAGGACTCGTTTATTGGCCTGATGAACGGCTATGCGCAAAAGCTGGGTCTGACCAATACCACCTTTAAAACCGTCCACGGTCTGGATGCGCCGGGCCAGTTCAGTACCGCGCGCGATATGGCGCTGCTCGGCAAGGCGCTCATCCACGATGTGCCGGACGAATATGCCATCCACAAAGAGAAAGAGTTTACCTTTAATAAAATCCGCCAGCCGAACCGCAACCGTCTACTGTGGAGCAGCAACGTCAACGTTGACGGGATGAAAACCGGCACCACGGCCGGGGCGGGTTATAACCTGGTGGCCTCCGCGACCCAGGGTGACATGCGTCTGATCTCGGTGGTGTTGGGCACCAAAACCGATCGTATTCGTTTTAACGAGTCAGAAAAACTGCTGACCTGGGGCTTCCGCTTCTTTGAAACCGTGACGCCGATTAAACCAGATGCCACGTTCGTCAGCCAGCGCGTCTGGTTTGGTGACAAGAGTGAAGTGAACCTGGGAGCCGGTGAAGCCGGGTCGGTGACCATTCCACGTGGTCAGCTGAAAAACCTGAAAGCGAGCTATACCCTCACCGATCCGCAGCTCACCGCGCCGCTGAAAAAAGGCCAGGTGGTCGGGACGATTGATTTCCAGTTAAACGGTAAGTCGATTGAACAGCGTCCGCTGATTGTGATGGAAGCGGTCGAAGAGGGCGGCTTCTTCAGCCGGATGTGGGACTTCGTGATGATGAAATTCCATAGCTGGTTTGGCAGCTGGTTTAGTTAAGTCTTCCCGCTTTTCACCCTCTCCCTGTGGGAGAGGGCCGGGGTGAGGGCATCAGACCGCACCCCTCTCAATACATTAACTTGACCTGCTGCGCCTTTGCGTAGGTCACGTATTCTTCATCCGGGCGGCAATCGCTGATGATGGCATTGAACTGTGCCAGCTCGCCCATCCGTGCCGGACGCACCTTGCCGAACTTGCTGTGATCCACCACCAGCACATGGTACTGCGCGGCGCTTAATGCCCAGTGTTTTACCGGTAGCTCTTCCAGGTTAAAACAGGTCGCCCCCTGACGGGTACTCACGCCCGCCGCGGAGTAAAACGCGATATCCGGACACAAATTGCTGAGCGTGTCCTGAAGATTGAGCGGCTTAAAAATGGCGTTGCTGGCGTGGAACTCACCGCCGCAGAGGATCACCCGACACTCGGGTTTCTCCTGAAGGGCCAGGAAGGTGTTCAGCGAGTAGCACACGGCGGTAAAGGGGATGCTGCTGTCGATGGCTTCGATTATCCACGGCGTGGTAGTGCCGCAGTCAAAAAACAGCGTCTGGTGCGGTTGCACCAAAGAGGCCGCCAGACGGGCGGCTTTGCGTTTCTCTTCAACCAGGCGCGTCTTTTGATCGCTGATCAGATAATGACTGGCGCTACGTGGCTCCAGCACAATATAGCCGCCCAGCAGCACGACGGGCGCGCTCTCGCTGTTCAGGTCACGGCGAATGGTCATCTCTGAAACGCCGAGGAGGGTAGCGGCTTCCTTAAGATGAAGCTTATCACTACGCTTCAGCGCCTGTATCAACTGAGCTATGCGGTCATCGCGGCGTGTTTCCATAGATCCTCAGGATGAAAAAGTGAGCCCCCGCAGGGCGGGGGCTCAAGTGTAACCTGTCATACCGGGGTTAGTCACGTATCCAGCCTTTGCGGATCGGGATAGCGAAAAGGGTGCGATAGAGAGACGAGAGTCCGCGATACAGCGCCAGCCCGAAGAGGTTCCACAGGATCGCCGCGCTGACGCAGCCGATCAGCCCCACCAGGAAGCCGCCTACCATATCCAGCGGCCAGTGTACGCCCAGATACACGCGAGACCAGGCAATGGCGACCGCAATGGCCATCAGCAGCGCACCTGACCACAGGCGATGCCAGAACAGGAAGGCCAGCGCAAAAGCAAAGATCACCGTACCGTGATCGCTTGGGAACGAGTCATCCGGCGCGTGGTGCAGGAAGGTATAGCCGACGTGTTCGACAAAAGGACGATCGTGCGGGAAGGCGAGACCCAGAACATAGCTGACCAGCACGCTGACCCCCAGCGTCATCGCCACTTTGATCACCAGCTGACGCTGCGCGTTGACCTGGCTGCGCGGTCCCCACAGCCAGAGGATGGCCGCCAGCACAGGCACAATACTGATCAGATCTTTTGCCAGGAAAGTGGCCAAATCGATCATCCACTCAGGCGAGGCCGGGGTGGCGTTGATCAGATAAAACAGCTGGTAATTCAGATTCTCTAACATAGCGTTTTTACTCTTTAGCAAACCAGGCAGAAACGAGGCCGTAGACCACTACCTGGGAAAACCAGACCCACCACCCAGCCCACAGGTTGTGAGAGAAAAAATGCGCCCCGCGCATGACCTGGCCAAAGCCCATCGCCAGACCTAACACCACGCCGAAGGCCACAAAGCTCCAGGCGAGACGCGGACGTTCGCGCCAGAAGGCAAAGAACAGCCCCATCACCATAAAGCCGCTGGACGCATGGCCGCCGGGGAAGCAGCGGCCAGGACCGCTGTCTGCCGGAGCGGAACTGAACAGGGGGTAAGAGACGGCCTTACCGCCATACTCCACCAGATCCCACGGGCAGCTGTGATGGCTCAGGCTTTTCAACACGCCAACCACCAGCGTGCCAAGCCCCATCAGCAGTGCGGCAGTGACCAGTCTCGCATTGCGCTTCCAGGCACCGTAAAACAGCGCCCCAACCGCCATGGCAATGGCGATGTACTTCGCCAGCCGGTGGTTCAGCAGATCCAGCAGCGGGTTTTTCTGCAGCGGGAAACGGTGTGTTGCCGCGTCATACCAAAAGCCAGTGATCCATTTATCAAGCGTTTCGCCACGAGAAAGCCAGGTAAACACCACGGCAAGGGCGATCAGCACTAAAAGCTGATAACCATAAAAGCGCACAGGCAAGCGGTAAAGTTGTTTTGTCTTATTTGTCGGTAACTTAGACAATTCTGAACGAGGGGATATGCGGGTCATAGAGTTGGTTGGCAGCGTGAAATATGGCTATCATATTGGTGTCAACTTAAGGAAACCTTAAACAACGACGATAAATGCTTTATTTCTGTTTCTTCTGGATAATTTGCTATCTCAGACAGCGGCAATTCATTACACTCATCGCGATTTTTTCATCATAAAGAGATTGCATGTTAAACCGTTCTTCTTCGGGTACGCGTCTGGGTCGTCAGGCGTTACTTTTCCCTCTGTGTCTGGTGCTTTACGAGTTCTCTACCTATATCGGCAACGATATGATTCAGCCCGGTATGCTGGCCGTGGTGGCGCAATACAACGCAGGTATTGAATGGGTGCCGACCTCTATGACCGCCTATCTGGCTGGCGGCATGTTTTTACAGTGGCTGTTAGGGCCGCTGTCGGATCGTATTGGCCGCCGTCCGGTGATGCTGACGGGCGTGGTGTGGTTTATTGTGACCTGTCTCGCCACGCTGCTGGCGCAAAACATTGAACAGTTCACCCTGCTGCGTTTCCTGCAGGGGGTAAGCCTGTGCTTTATCGGTGCCGTGGGGTATGCCGCCATTCAGGAGTCCTTTGAGGAGGCGGTGTGTATCAAAATCACCGCGCTGATGGCGAACGTGGCGCTGATTGCTCCGTTGCTGGGGCCGCTGGTGGGCGCCGCGTGGGTGCATGTGGCACCGTGGGAAGGCATGTTTGTGCTCTTCGCCGTGCTGGCCGCCATCGCGTTCTTTGGCCTGCACCGCGCAATGCCGGAAACGGCCACCCGACTGGGTGAGACGCTGTCGCTGAAAGAGCTGGGACGGGATTATAAAGCGGTGCTGAAAAACGGCCGCTTTGTGGCAGGCGCGCTGGCGACGGGCTTTGTTAGCCTGCCGCTACTGGCGTGGATCGCCCAGTCACCGGTCATTATCATCAGCGGTGAACAGCTCAGCAGCTACGAGTACGGGCTGCTGCAGGTGCCGATTTTTGGCGCACTGATTATCGGTAACCTGGTGCTGGCGCGTCTGACATCACGACGCACGGTGCGCTCGCTCATCATCATGGGCGGCTGGCCGATTGCGGCGGGCCTTACCGTGGCCGCGGTGGCGACGGTGGTATCATCTCATGCCTATCTGTGGATGACGGCGGGATTGAGTATTTACGCCTTCGGTATTGGCGTGGCGAATGCCGGGCTGGTGCGTCTGACGCTGTTTGCCAGCGAGATGAGTAAAGGCACCGTTTCGGCGGCGATGGGGATGCTGCAGATGCTGATTTTTACCGTCGGGATCGAGGTGAGCAAGCACGCTTATGCGCTCGGCGGCAACGGTCTGTTCAGCCTGTTTAACCTCGCCAACGGCGTGCTGTGGGTTGTGCTGATGGTGATGTTCCTGAAAGACAAACGCGTCGGGAACGCCCTGCAGCCATAATTCTTATTCCCTCTCCCGGTGGGAGAGGGTCAGGGTGAGGGCACCTGAGCGCACGGAATCAATTAAACGGTGCTTCTCTGTTGAGCACCTTATCAATCACATCCAGTACGCCTTCCTCGTTATTATGCGGCGCTTCAAACCGCGCCGCTGCCTTAATATGCGGTCTGGCATTCGCCATCGCAAAGCTGAAGCCTGACTGGCGCAGCATCTCCACATCGTTCCCGCTGTCACCGAAAGCCACCACCTCGCTGTCGTCAATGCCCCAGCGCTGTTGCAGGATCCGCAGGCCGTTGGCTTTATGCACGCCGGGGATAATCAGGTCAATACTGCCGTGGCCGGTCGTGACGGGCACCATAATGTCGTTGAGTTTTTCGTGCAGCATGGCCTGAATGCGCGGGATTTCATCATCAGAAACGTTGAGTCCGAACTTGAAGAAAATATCGTTCAGGTTGTCGAAATCACTTACCATTTCGAGGCGATGATAGTACTTAGCGGCGATAGCTTTGAACTCATCGTCATAGGCTTTGAGCGTATAGGCACTGCCTTTGCCGCAGGCGATAATCTCAATGCCGGGAACGTCGTTTAGCACGGCAGCAACAGTATCGAAGTGCGTTTTCGACAGTTCACCGTTAAAAACATCTTCCCCGGCGCTGACCACCCAGCCGCCGTTTTCGGCGACAAACGCAATCTCATGCGCAATCTCCGGGAAGAAGGAGATCAGCTGGTAATACTGGTTACCGCTGGCCACCACAAAGCGAATACCTTGCTCCTTCATACGCGCATACTGCGCCAGAAAACGTTCGCGATTGTAGGTTTTCGCGTCGCTCAGGAAGGTGCCATCCATGTCGACTGCAATCAGTTTAACGCTCATATCCCTTCTCCAGTGTCGTTTGTTCTTTTTCCGGCTTCGCCACGGCGCGCGCCACCAGCGCCGCAATCATGACCAACCCTAACACCACCAGCATGGCGCTGCGCAGCCCGTAGTGCTCACCCAGGAAGCCCAGCAGCGGCGGCCCGACCAGGAAGGCCAGATAGCCTGTGGTTGCCACCACGCTGACGCGCGTCGGGGCATCCGGGCCGGTATCGCTGGCGGCGGAGATGGTCAACGGGAAGCCAAGTGAGGCACCCAGTCCCCAGAGGATCACCGATACGCCGGCAATCCAGTCCACATCCACGAAGATGATCATCGCAATGCCCAGCCCGCCGAGCAGGGCGCTGGCGCGCACCACCGCCACGCGGCTGTAGCGGTCAATAAACCAGCCGCCGGTAAAGCGTCCGACGGTCATCCCCAGCGTAAACCCGGCGTAGATCAGCGAGCCAGAGGTCGGGCTAAAGCCGTGGCCGTCCACCATCAGCAGCGGCAGCCAGTCGTTGGCGGAGCCTTCGGCAAACGCCATCGCCAGCACCACCACGCCGATCAGCATAAGCTGGAAATCACGGTAGAACGGCAGCCCTTTTTCCGCCGTTTTGTGTTCATCAGAGGTGTTTTTGCCCGTGCCGTCCGGAATGGCGCGGATGCCGGTCAGCACCGGCACAACAGAGATCAGCGCGGCCAGCAGGATATGCAGATTCGCGCTTACGCCGGAGGCCGTCAGCGCCATGCCCACACCCGCACCGGCCAGCGTGCCAAGGCTGTAAAAGCCATGCATCATTGGCAGCACGGTTTTATTCATCTCGCGCTCGACCGCAGCCCCTTCAACGTTAATGGCCACTTCCGCCGCGCCAAAGCTGCCGCCAAAGATCAGCAGACCCAGGGCAAACATGACCGGCGAGGCATACCACAGCGCCACGCTGAGCACCAGCATTCCGAGTATTGCGCAGCACATGGTGGTGCGGATCACCGTCCGGGTACCAAAGCGCTTCACCAGCCACGCCGAGCAGAGAATACCGCTCATTGAGCCTATCGACAGGCCAAACAGCACAATGCCCATCTCAGCGGTGGAGACCGACAAAATATCGCGGATCGCCGGGGTACGCGTGGCCCAGGACGCCATCAGCAGACCCGGAATAAAGAAGAACATAAAAAGCGCCCACATGCGCAACCGCAGGGCCTTACGGGATGAGGTCAGAGTCATTGAGATAAGCACCAGAAGCACAACAATAGCGACAACACTAGCAAGTTTGTGTACATTTGTACACAAATCAGATGAGGCATGTATGAGCAGACCACCTAACGACCCGCATCGCCGGGAGAAGATCCTGCAGGCGACGCTGGACACCATTGCTGAGCACGGTATCCATGCCGTCACGCACCGTAAAATCGCCAGCTGTGCCGGGGTTCCGCTGGGGTCGATGACCTACTATTTCGACGGCATGGAGTCGCTGCTGGAAGAGGCTTTCACGTGGTTTACCCGGCAGATGTCGCAGCAGTACCGTGATTTCTTCGCGGGGGTAACCAGCCCGGAGATGGCGTGTGAATCCATCACCACGCTGATCCACAGCTCGCAGGTGACGACGCCGCACAACATGGCGCTGATGTACCAGCTCTACACTTTTATGCACCGCAGCGCGGCGCTGAAAACGGTAATGCAGGACTGGATGCAGATGAGCCAGACGACGCTTGAGCAGTGGTTTGACCCGGTCACCACCCGCGCGCTGGACGCCTTTATCGAAGGAATGACGCTACACTTTGTCACCGACAGAGCGCCGCTAACGCGCGAGGAGATCCGGGCGATGGTGGGAAGGATTGCAGGGGAGGGGAACCGCTAGCCTGCAGGCCCGCCTCTATTTCTGAGTGATTTTTTTCCCGCTGGCATCCACGACGGCTTCACCGTCCTCTTTCGTAAATGCCCCTTTCTGCGCATCCGGCAGAATATCGA
Source organism: Enterobacter sp. A8 (assembly GCF_004296595.1). NCBI lineage: Bacteria > Pseudomonadati > Pseudomonadota > Gammaproteobacteria > Enterobacterales > Enterobacteriaceae > Enterobacter > Enterobacter sp. A8. Next base: position 166,436 of record NZ_SCMF01000002.1, on the reverse strand, counting down.
GGACCACTTCAGATGGGCGGCACAGGCGGGTGCCCAGCGGCGTCACCACAATCGGACGGTTAATCAGGATCGGGTGTTGCAGCATAAAACCGATAAGCTGGTCGTCAGTGAACGTCTCTTCTGCCAGGCCCAGTTGCTCATAGGGCTCCACGTTTGTGCGCAGCAGCGCCCGCACCGAAATGCCCATGTCGGCAATCAGTTTGATCAGTTCATCGCGTGACGGCGGATTCTCCAGATACAGAATGATCTCTGGTTCGGTGCCGCTGTTGCGGATCATCTCCAGCGTGTTGCGTGAGGTGCCGCAGGCGGGGTTGTGGTAAATGGTGATGTTGGTCATATCAGTGGCTCATTACAGTGTGAAGGAGAGACGTAACGCCAGCGCGGCGAGCGTCACAAACAGAACCGGCAGCGTCATGATGATGCCCGTCCGGAAATAGTAGCCCCAGGTAATGGTCATGTTTTTTTGCGCCAGCACGTGGAGCCAGAGCAGGGTGGCGAGACTACCGATAGGCGTGATTTTGGGCCCCAGATCGCAGCCAATCACGTTGGCGTAAATCATCGCTTCTTTAATCAATCCTGTTGCCGTGCTGCCATCAATAGAGAGCGCGCCAATCAGCACCGTGGGCATATTGTTCATTATGGATGACAGGCAGGCGGTGATGAACCCGGTTCCCAGAGTAGTCACCCATAAACCGTGGGTGGACAGCGCATTCAGCACGCCTGAAAGGTATTCGGTTAACCCTGCGTTACGCAAACCGTAGACCACCAGATACATCCCCAGTGAGAAGATGACGATCTGCCACGGTGCGCCGCGCAGCACTTTTCCGGTATTAATCGCGTGTCCGCGTTTTGCAACGGCGAATAAAATCAGCGCGCCAGCTGTTGCAATGGCGCTGACCGGAATGCCGAGAGGCTCAAGCACAAAGAAGCCGACGAGAAGAAGCAGCAGCACTATCCAGCCTGTTCTGAAGGTCGGGAGATCGTGAATGGCCCGGGCGGGCTCCCGGAGTTTCGCAAGATCATATTCCGGTGGAATTTCCTTGCGAAAGAACAGATGCAGCATCACCAGCGTGGCAGCAATCGCGGCGATATCAACCGGGATCATCACCGAGGCGTATTCGCTGAACCCCAGCTTAAAGAAGTCTGCCGACACAATGTTGACCAGGTTGGACACAATCAGCGGCAGGCTGGCGGTATCGGCGATAAAACCTGCCGCCATCACAAACGCCAGCGTGGCCTGCTTGCTGAACCCCAGCGCCAGCAGCATAGCGATGACGATAGGTGTCAGGATCAACGCTGCACCATCATTGGCAAACAGCGCCGCGACGGCCGCCCCCAGCAGCACGATATAAGTAAACAGCAAACGCCCCCGACCGTTTCCCCAGCGGGCGACATGCAGCGCCGCCCACTCGAAAAAGCCGGACTCATCCAGCAGCAGACTGATGATAATAACGGCGATAAACGTCGCCGTGGCATTCCAGACGATATTCCACACCACCGGAATATCGTTAAGGTGGATCACGCCGCTGGCCAGCGCCAGCACGGCGCCAATCGTCGCGCTCCAGCCGATACTGAGCCCTTTGGGCTGCCAGATGACCAGTACCAGCGTAAACAGAAAAATTGCTCCTGCCAGAAACATCGCTTACCCCGTTATATCTGTTTTAATGAATGTATTTAACACGTCCCTGGAAGGCTATTCTTTAGCCTTGCATGCGTTTCTTCCCGCAGGCAGTTCCAGCTGTTATCGATGACGGTAGCTGCCCACGCAGGCATGTTCGGAGACAAACGGTAATAGACCCACTTCCCCTCACGACGGTCGATAACCAGCCCGGACTCGCGAAGTAAGGCCATATGGCGCGAGACTTTCGGCTGTGACTCCGTGGTTGCGGAACAGAGATCGCAGACACATAGCTCACCGGCTTCACGCAGAAGCATGACGATGGAGAGCCGCGTTTCGTCGGAGAGGGTTTTGAAAAGCTGAAGCGGATGAAGCATGGTTGAACCCTGCGGGTAGTTGATACATATTTGTTTAATCATATATGTTTGAGGTGGGGGAGGGAAGAGGGGAAAAATCTGGCTTGCTGGTAAAGTGAAAAATCGTCTGGAAGCGCTCATGAGCTTTGGTTATTCTTTGTGCGGATTGAGACCAATATGGATGAGATATGGACGCTAAACAGGTTGCACTAGGAATACTCGATGGGATCTCCTCCATACCTAATACGGCTTACATGGGTATGGTAAGGAGTTGGGAAGGGAGCGGACTCGCAGGAGATAGTGCCAAACAACGGAACCAGGCTGAGACAGAGCGCTTTTTCTCTATGCTCAAAAGTTTGGGAAATGCTGAGTCCCCTCTACGCAGACTGATTACTATTGTTTTCACCTCTTTCTATCAGAAGCTTAACGATGAAGGAAAAGAAGCTGTAAACAACAAATTAGGGTACGGAGCTGGAAGCGTTGGTGGACGAACAGCCGGGCAGATTGCACTGGCGCAGACAACAGCAAGTATAATGTTGCGTCGGTTAGCGATTGACCAGGCATATAAGCATTTCATCCGGTTCAGTGCATCAGCGGCGCTAAACGTAGTGATGTTTCAAGGTATTATTGAAGAATCAGCAAGAGCATCAAGAAGGATGAAAACCAAATATCCAACTACGTACGCCATGGTGTCAAAAGAGAATCTTGACATGGTCTACTTCCTTGTTGAACAACAATTAGAGCCTTACCTTGTGTTCATTGAAGGACATCCCATTGATTGCAAAGGAATACAGAATGAAATTTGTAAAATCGTTGATGTCTCACGCAATTGAGGGGACCATTACCTTTTTGGCTGTGATTTTTGCTATGGGTTCTTTTTTCTGGTTCGAAAGCACCTGGATGAAGTTAGCAGGCTGTATTGGTGCATTAATCGCTGGTTATGTGCTTTCGTATGGAGCGGCAAAAATCAGAGGTGGGTGAGTTTTTGGCTGGCTCGTTGAGGATTAGTTCTGGCTGTAAACCTTTGACTAGCTGAAATTGAACGGTTGAATACTAGACAACAAAAAAATATATATAAAACATTTATCAAAAAATTACTTTTAAATTAATAGATTGAATAATTACCCAAGTGTGATGCAAGGTGGGGGGAGCAATCGCTACCGCCATTTTGCATGGTTAGGGAAGCTGCCTTAACAGATATCGCTACGCGCTGTCAGCGGCGCTCTGCCGCGTTCGGCCTTTTATGACACTCAGAGTTACCCTTAAACAGATTGTGTGCACAGCAGGGCGCTGGCGCGTCACAGCATGGCCAAAAAAATCTTTCGCAGACCAAAATCGCACTACACCGCACCCGCTTGCGGTTTTTGGATCATTAAAATTTTTCAGTTTTTTACAAACCAGACCGCCAGACTGCGCCAGTGCTGGCGGCTTTGTTGAAAACCAGAACTGAAAAAATTGAAAAGAATTTCAGTGTTTTTCATTTTTGAAGATACAGTAAGTATCTTGCTTTGGTGGCAACCGGTTGATAATTAAGGTTAAAATTGGAGTTAAGTGTGTTTAAAGCAAGAGCCGTACTTATCTGCCATCTTAGATGGATATGTTTGTATGCCAGCTAGGACAAGCGCAGACAGCATATTGAGAAGATTTCTGTGCTGAAAAAAGTGACAATTAGAAACTTTTAAAAATTCACTGTTACCCTAAAAAGGAATGTCTAAATCTGGAATGTTTTCACGAACCTTTATAGAAAATAATCGCTCACTTCTGAAAGGTTTGAGATGTAGCTCGGAAAACTTTTTTTCATATCTTTCTTTGAATCTTAAAGAGTAAAGAGTCTCGGTAAACTCACTTACTTCAAAACATTTTTCAATGTCGCTTTTATAAAATGAAAAGTTGAACTCATCTAATTCTGGCTTGATTTTTACATCGGACATGGCATTAATAATGGCTATAGCTGTTTCAGCATCAAAGCTATGAAAATGTTCCGTGTTGAGATTTACTTCCTCGTTCCATCTTTCATCAGCATATAACCTGATTTTTTGATTAAGTTGATACACCTTTTCCTCATTACTAATGTAAGTTAATGCTTCAATCCACCCTGATTTTTCAAGGAATTTTACATCTTCATGTTCGCTATGAAAGCTAAGGGAAGGGAATGTGATTAAGCTTCTAATAATCTTAATCTTATCAATGCTGAGATGGAAGTAAGCGGTTTTAAAGTTTGAAAATATTACCTCGCCACGTATATTTTTTTCCTTAATCGCTTTTAATTCACCTTGGGATTTTTTCTTTTTAGAAATGAGGCGTTCATAGGTTGTTAAAGCAATAAAATCAACTATGCTGAAAACCACAATTCCTAATGAAACACCTATTACAAGTGAAATCAATAAAATATAAGTTTCATAGTTCTGTGCTATCGGTTTTATTGTAGGTGTTAGCCATAAATGTAGAAGCGGTAATATTATACATAAGGATAGGATGCCTCCACATATCATAAATAATGTTGTGCATGCTCTTCTAGGAGTATACAAGGTGGAAACAAAATTGATAAATTGATCTATATAGTTCACTGGAATTCTCAATTTGTCAGATTGTTTGTTTTGCGGAATCACTGTTCGTATCTTCCAGTTCTTGCTGGTCTATTACCCTAATGGCATCAGCTACTTGAATCAACTTTAGAGCATCATCAACACTTACACCTTGTAATTCAATGATTTTTCTATCGGCTGCGACTTCAATTCTTATTTTGGATTTTGACTGCAACAAGTTAAGTACCTTAAGAAGGTATGGTGCAAACTTCTGTCCACGTTCAACTAAAATGCTCAGATATTCACGGATGCTTGGATTGGCGGAGAAACATTGTACTCTTTTGGCGTCAATACCGACAATAGTGCATTCTGCTAAGAAAGTCTGCTTCAACTCATCAGGAATGTATACAGCAATTGAAAAATACTGGGATTGATTTTTTGATGACATTATACAGGCCTAAAGAACATGAAGTAGAGCGCTGTTGCCACTTTGCCGCTACAGTCGCAACTCTTAGTTCCTAACTGATTGATTCGAAGGGGTTATAATAGCAGGCAACAAAAAACCCATCAACCTTGAACCAAAACGGCGGGGTTGATGGGCTCCACAAATTGGGGACATCAAAGAAAAGCAGTGGCACTAGTTATGACTGCCCCCTGATAAAAAAGTTCTGCGCATAACGAAAATTTTTTCGTTATGCGCAAAGTTAAGAGTTATCCGAGTCCAGGCCAGATGATGATGATCAGCGTACCTGCCAGCGTAAGCAGTACGTTAGCGATAGCGTAGGTGCCCGCATAACCCAGCGCCGGGATGTTGCTACGGGCGGTATCGCTGATGATTTCCATAGCTGGCGCACAGGTACGCGCACCCATCATGGCTCCGAAGAGCAGGGCGCGGTTCATGCGCAGCACGTAGGCGCCGAACAGGAAACAGATCACCACCGGTACCAGGCTGACGATAAGTCCGGAAACCAACATTTGCCAGCCGACGGCGCCCAGGCTGTGGCCAATGCCGCTACCGGCGCTTAAGCCGACACCCGCCATAAAGACCATCAGACCGAACTCTTTCACCATGTTCAGCGCGCCCTGCGGAATGTAGCCGAAGGTTGGGTGGTTCGCTCGCAGGAAGCCCAGCATGATCCCGGCAAACAGCAGCCCGGCGGCGTTACCGATGCCAAAGCTAAAGTTGCTGAACTGGAAAGTGATCATCCCAATCATCAGGCCAACAATAAAGAAGGCGCAGAAGGCCAGCAGGTCGGTGACCTGGCTGTGAATGGAGATAAAGCCGATACGGTCGGCGACGGTTTTTACGCGGCGTGCGTCGCCGCTGACCTGCAATACGTCACCTTTATTCAGGACGACATTATCGTCGATAGGCATCTCAATCTGGCTGCGGATCACGCGGTTCAGGAAGCAACCGTGGTCGGTCAGCTTCAGCTGCGCCAGACGACGGCCGACGGCGTTGTGGTTTTTCACCACAATCTCTTCGGTGACGATACGCATGTCGAGCAGGTCGCGGTCGAATACCTCTTTACCGTTACGGAAGCTTGGGTCCAGCCGCGCGTGGGCATCCGGGTAACCCACCAGCGCGATGTCGTCGCCCATCTGCAGTACCGCATCGCCGTCCGGGTTCGCCAGAATGCCGTTACGGCGGATACGTTCGATATAGCAACCTGTCTGGCGGTAAATCCCCAACTCGCGCAGATTTTTACCGTCCGCCCAGGCGACCAGCTCAGGCCCGACGCGATAAGCGCGGATCACCGGAAGATAAACTTTTCGTTTGGAGTCCGTGTCCAGACCACGCTCGCGGGCGATTTGCTGGGCGCTGGTCTGCAGATCCTGATGCTGCAGTTTCGGCAGGTAGCGCGCGCCCACAATCAGGCTCACCAGACCAATCAGATAGGTCAGGGCATAGCCCAGGCTCAGGTGATCGAGTGCGGTAGAAAGCTGTGCCCCGGCCATACCGGAATGGCGCAGGGTATCGCCTGCACCCACCAGAACCGGCGTCGAGGTCATGGAGCCTGCCAGCATACCGGCCGTTAACCCGATATCCCAGCCAAACAGTTTACCCAGCCCTAACGCGATCAGCAGCGCACTGCCGACCATCACCAGCGCCAGCATCAGATAATTTTTGCCGTCGCGGAAGAAAATGGAAAAAAAGTTAGGACCCGCTTCCACACCAACACAAAAAATAAACAGCATAAAACCTAAGTTAAGCGCGTCTGTGTTAATGCTGAAATGCTGCTGACCTAATAATAAGGAGACGACTAAAACGCCAATGGAATTACCAAGTTGTACTGAACCCAGGCGCAATTTACCCAGGCAAAGGCCCAGCGCCAGTACCACAAATAATAACAGGATGTAATTCCCATTTAACAAGTCTGCGACGTTTATATTCACGGAGGCTAACTTCTTGTTTACCAGTAAGTTGTTGAATGAAAGGACATTTTGGGCTACTGTTTTCAGTGCCAGGGAATACTTCTACACTCCCTGCGGCCAAAAAAATTCCCTAAGACAATAGCAGCTGGATAGTTTAATCGCATTAGCTACCAACGGCTACTCATTATCGCATAACCGTATGCGGGTTTTGGCAAGGATTGCCGCATAACTTTATCCGATCGGGTGTCCACGCGACGAAACTTTATTTGATAGAGAAGTCAGGAGGATAATTTGAACATTAAAGGAAAATGGGCAGGGGCGATAAGCTGTTTCTTACTGTTCACCGTTGTCTGTATGTCATTAGCGTTTAATGTTAAGGGGGCATTCAGAGCCTCCGGGCATCCGGAACTGGGACTGCTCTTTTTCATTCTGCCTGGCGTGGCCGCGAGTTTTCTCTCCCGCGAGGGCGAGGTTGTTAAGCCGCTGTTAGGGGCAATGCTGGCGGCACCGCTGTGTCTGGTGCTGATGCGGTTGCTTTTCGTGTCCACGCGAAGCCTCTGGCAGGAGCTGGCCTGGTTGCTGAGTGGCGTATTCTGGTGCGCGCTCGGTGCGCTGTTTTTCCTGTTTCTTCGCACTCTGATACGGCATCAACGGTTACATAATAAAAAAGAATGAGAACGCCGTTGCCGCAGATATTGTCGTCAAATACGGTACTGTGTACGGATTGCCCGGTATTCCAGTCCATACCTACCTTTTCCAGTCGTGACTGACAGCATCCCGCGTAGTGCGCCCAATGCCCTTAAGCCGTCTTTCTTGCCGGGTGGCGCTGCGCTTACCCGGCCTACAATCGGCATTAATATCAAGGAATTGCATTATTTATCGTAGGGCAAAACGCAAGACGCGCACTGGATTAACAGGCTAATCCATGCATCATATGGTTCAATTCTATTGGGTGAAGTGAAAAAGCAATAACAGGCAAATAGATAAAACCCCACGTCAGGGCGCGGGGTTTGCTTAGTGATTACTGAGCGGCAAACAGCCCCAGATGTTCTTTAGCGTAAGCTTCAAAATCGGTGCAGCCGCCAATGTGTTTCTGATCGAGGAAGATCTGCGGTACGGTTTCAACCGGTTTACCCACGGTTTTTTCCAGATCGGCTTTGGTGATGCCTTCTGCGTGGATATCCACATAGCGGAAGTTAAAGTCATCACGCTCTTCAGTCAGTTTTTCAGCCAGCTCTTTTGCGCGCACACAGTAAGGGCATCCTGGACGACCAAAAATTACTGCAAACATTTCTCTCTCCTCAAAAAACAAGCCTGACGGCGAATGACACGTATAGTGCACGATAACCTGCCGTCATTAAAGTAGGTTTCGCCTGTCGCTTTAATATCCTTGAGCTATGTTTCGCCAATTACATGCCGCGCATCATTGCCTATACTGGCTGCCACACGTATTAAGCAAGACAAAGAGAGAGACGATGACGCCAACAATTGACCTGCTCCGTTCCCACCGTTCTATCCGCCACTTCACCGATGAGCCCATTACCGAGGCGCAGCGTGAGGCCATCATCGACAGCGCCAGAGCCACCTCCAGCTCCAGCTTCCTGCAGTGCAGTTCGATTATTCGCATTACCGACAAGGCCATGCGCGAGCAGCTGGTGACGCTCACGGGCGGGCAGAAGCATGTAGCCCAGGCCGCCGAGTTCTGGGTATTCTGCGCTGACTTTAACCGCCACCTGCAAATTTGCCCTGAAGCCGAGCTGGGGCTGGCAGAACAGCTGCTGCTGGGCGTGGTCGATACCGCACTGATGGCGCAAAACGCCTTCACGGCGGCGGAATCGCTGGGATTAGGCGGCGTGTATATCGGCGGGCTGCGTAACAATATTGAAAGCGTAACCGAACTGCTGAAGCTGCCGAAGCACGTCCTGCCCCTGTTCGGTCTCTGCCTCGGCTGGCCTGCTGACAACCCGGATCTCAAGCCGCGCCTGCCTGCAGCGATGCTGGTCCATGAAAACCACTACCAGCCGGTCGACCTGGATGTTCTGAATCAATACGATGAAGAGCTGGCGCATTATTACATGACGCGCGGCAGCAATAACCGCCGCGATACCTGGAGCGACCACATCCGCCGTACCATCATTAAAGAAAATCGCCCGTTTATTCTCGATTATCTGCATAAACAGGGCTGGGCGACGCGCTAGTCCATTCGGTATGATACGCAGGCTTTTCCCATGTCTTTAGAGAGGTGCAGGGTGAAAATTGCCATTTTGTCCCGGGATGGAACGCTCTATTCATGCAAACGCCTGCGAGAAGCGGCGGCAAAACGCGGACATCAGATTGAGATCCTCGATCCGATGTCCTGCTATATGAACATTGACCCTGCTGCTTCCTCGATCCATTACAAAGGCCGCAAGCTACCGCATTTTGATGCGGTGATCCCCCGCATCGGCTCGCAGATCACCTATTACGGTACGGCCGCGCTGCGCCAGTTTGAAATGCTGGGCAGCTATCCTCTCAACGAATCTGTCGCCATTTCCCGTGCCCGGGATAAGCTGCGCTCGCTGCAGCTGCTCGCCCGCCAGGGGATCGATCTCCCGGTCACCGGCATCGCTCACTCCCCGGACGACACCAGCGATCTGATCGACATGGTGGGCGGTGCGCCGCTGGTCATCAAGCTGGTGGAAGGCACACAGGGTATTGGCGTAGTGCTGGCAGAGACGCGACAGGCAGCAGAGAGCGTGATTGACGCCTTCCGCGGCCTGAATGCGCACATTCTGGTGCAGGAGTACATCGAAGAGGCCAAAGGGCGCGATATCCGCTGTTTCGTGGTGGGCAATGAGGTGGTGGCGGCCATTGAGCGTCAGGCGAAAGAGGGCGATTTTCGCTCCAACCTCCACCGGGGCGGCGTTGCGCGGGTTGCTGATATCAGCGAGCGCGAGCGGGAGATTGCCGTGAAAGCGGCGCAAACGCTGGGGCTGGACGTGGCAGGCGTAGACCTTCTGCGGGCGACGCGCGGGCCGCTGGTGATGGAAGTGAATGCCTCGCCCGGGCTGGAAGGGGTAGAAAAAACCACCGGTGTCGATATTGCAGGTAAAATGATTGCATGGATTGAGCGTCATGCCACGCCGGGCTACTGTCTTAAAACGGGTGGTTAAATGGATTACCGCGCACTTTTTGAGTACCCTATGCGAAGTTTTTACTAAAGAGGCTCCACCGCGATGGATTTACAGGTCGTTCCAACACTGGATACGTTACGTCAATGGCTTGATGATGCCGGTATCACCTTCTTTGAATGTGATTCCTGCCAGGCGCTGCATCTGCCTCACATGCAGAATTTCGACGGCATTTTTGATGCCAAAATCGATCTCATTAACGACGTGATCCTCTTCTCTGCGCTGGCAGAAGTTAAGCCGTCTGCGCTGCTGGCGCTGGCCTCTGACCTCTCTGCGATCAACGCCAGTTCTTTGACGGTGAAAGCATTCCTCGATATACAGGATGATAATCTGCCAAAACTGGTCGTTTGCCAGTCTTTGTTCTCCGGCGCGGGGCTCTCCTTCAAGCAGTTCGCCTGGTTTATGCGTTTGAGTGAAGAGCAAATTTCGATGGTAATGATGGAAGCCAATGCACACCATCTGCTGTACAGCGCGGAAGACGATGCAGAGAATAATGATGCATCTCCCAATTTTCTTCACTAAGCCTGTCTGACTTTTGCGCAGTCGCTGCCAGAGCGGCTGCATAACGCCATTTATTCTGCTGCTTTTAACCTTTCTTTAAAGAATTTTTCACCTCCCCAAAGGCCATTTCGGCTTATCACGTAGACATAACCTGCATAAAAAATTGATAAAAGGCGTTTTTTCGTCTGGGCTATAGCCGGAGACACGGGCTACAGTTATTCTTGCGATGCTTAAAAAAGCGAGCGGATCCTGCCGGGTAAAGAGGTTTCTTTTTATTTTGAGCAGAGCGACAAACTATGCATGATTTTTGCATATATCCAGATTGCACAGTTTTAGTTCGTTTGTTAACGAGCTTTCAGAAGGAATAACACTATGATCGCCTTGAATAAAAAATGGTTATCGGGTCTGGTTGCGGGTGCTCTGATGGCCGTCTCTGCCGGCACGCTCGCTGCGGAACAAAAAACGCTGCATGTTTATAACTGGTCTGACTATATTGCCCCGGACACGGTGGCTAATTTTGAAAAAGAGACCGGCATTAAAGTGGTCTACGACGTGTTTGATTCCAACGAAGTGCTGGAAGGCAAACTGATGGCAGGCAGCACCGGTTTTGACCTGGTGGTACCGTCCGCAAGTTTCCTGGAGCGTCAACTGACCGCAGGCGTTTTCCAGCCGCTGGACAAGAGCAAGTTACCAAACTGGAAAAACCTCGACCCGGAAGTGCTGAAGCTGGTCTCTAAGCATGACCCGGAGAACAAATACGCCATGCCGTATCTGTGGGCGACCACCGGTATTGGCTACAACGTGGATAAAGTCAAAGCGGCGCTGGGCCCGGACGTCAAGCTGGACAGCTGGGACGTGGTGCTGAAGCCGGAGAACCTCGCGAAGCTGAAAAGCTGCGGCGTCTCCTTCCTGGATGCCCCGGAAGAGATTTTCGCCACCGTGCTGAACTATCTTGGCAAAGATCCGAACAGCAACAAGGCGGATGATTACACCGGCCCGGCGACCGATCTGCTGCTGAAGCTGCGTCCGAATATCCGTTACTTCCACTCTTCACAGTACATTAACGACCTGGCTAACGGCGATATCTGCGTGGCAATTGGCTGGGCAGGGGACGTCTGGCAGGCGGCTAACCGTGCGAAAGAGGCGAAAAACGGCGTGAATGTCTCCTACTTCATTCCGAAAGAGGGGGCGCTGGCCTTCTTTGATGTCTTCGCCATGCCTGCTGATGCGAAAAACAAAGATGAAGCGTATCAGTTCCTTAACTACCTGATGCGTCCGGAAGTGATTGCTCATATCAGCGACCATGTCTACTACGCCAACGGTAACAAGGCCTCCTTGCCACTGATTAGCGAAGAGATCCGTAATAATCCGGCTATCTATCCGCCAGCGGATGTGTTTGCCAAGCTCTTCACCCTGAAAGTTCAGGATCCAAAAATTGACCGCGTACGTACCCGTGCGTGGACCAAGGTGAAAAGCGGGAAATAACGGCGTTTGGTAACGTTGCCCGGTGGCGCTATCGCTTACCGGGCCGACACAACCCGTAGGCCGGGCAGGCGTTCGCGCCGCCCGGCGATGCGCACCCTGACGGTGCGTTTGCACCAGTTTTGATCTATGCCGGAGAACACCCCGTGAATGACGCGATCCCCCGCCCGCAGGCGAAAGTCCGTAAAGCGCTGACCCCGCTACTTGAAATTCGTAACCTCACCAAATCTTTCGATGGCCAGCATGCCGTGGACGACGTCAGCCTGACTATCTACAAAGGCGAAATATTTGCCCTTCTCGGGGCGTCTGGCTGCGGTAAATCAACCTTGCTGCGCATGCTGGCCGGGTTTGAACAACCTACCGCCGGGCAGATTGTGCTGGATGGCGTGGATCTCTCCAGCGTACCGCCGTATCAGCGTCCGATTAACATGATGTTTCAGTCTTACGCACTGTTCCCGCATATGACGGTGGAGCAGAACATCGCGTTTGGCCTGAAGCAGGACAAGCTGCCAAAAGCCGAAATCACCGCGCGTGTGGCGGAGATGCTGAGTCTGGTGCACATGCAGGAGTTCGCGAAGCGTAAACCGCACCAGCTTTCTGGTGGTCAGCGTCAGCGCGTGGCACTGGCCCGAAGCCTGGCGAAACGTCCGAAACTGCTGCTGCTTGATGAGCCGATGGGTGCTCTGGATAAAAAACTGCGCGACCGTATGCAGCTCGAAGTGGTGGATATCCTCGAACGCGTGGGCGTGACCTGCGTGATGGTCACCCACGACCAGGAAGAGGCCATGACCATGGCCGGGCGTATCGCGATCATGAACCGCGGTAAGTTCGTGCAGATTGGCGAGCCGGAAGAGATTTATGAACACCCGACTACCCGCTACAGCGCGGAGTTCATCGGCTCGGTGAATGTTTTTGAAGGGCTGCTGAAAGCGCGTGAAGAAGACGGGCTGATCATCGAATCGCCGGGGCTGCAGCATCCGCTGAAGGTCGACCCGGATAACTCCGTGGTAGACAACGTACCGGTCTATATCGCCCTGCGACCGGAGAAAATCATGCTCTGTGAAGATCCTCCGGCCGATGGCTTTAACTTTGCCGTGGGCGAAGTGGTGCACATTGCCTATCTGGGCGATCTCTCTATCTACCACGTCCGTCTGAATAGCGGGCAGATGATCAGCGCCCAGTTGCAAAACGAACATCGCTACCGTAAAGGACTGCCGACCTGGGGCGACGAAGTGCGTCTGTGCTGGGATGCGGACAGTTGTGTCGTGCTGACGGTATAAGGAGCGGCCAATGAGTACACTTGAACCGCCAGCCCGCGTCGAAAAACCGGGCGGCTTTGCGCACTGGCTGGCGCGCATGCAGATGAACCACGGCCGCAAGCTGGTGATTGCCATGCCTTACGTGTGGCTGATCCTGCTGTTCATGCTGCCGTTCCTGATCGTTTTCAAGATAAGCCTGGCGGAAATGGCGCGGGCGATCCCGCCCTACACCAATCTGCTGGACTGGGCAGACGGACAGCTGACGCTGACGCTTAACCTTGGCAACTTCCTGCAGCTGACGGAAGATCCGCTTTATGTCGAAGCCTATTTGCAGTCACTGCAGGTGGCGGCGATCTCCACGCTCTGCTGTCTGCTGATGGGCTACCCGCTGGCATGGGCGGTGGCGCACAGTAAGCCCTCGACGCGCAATATTCTGCTGCTGCTGGTGATCCTGCCGTCGTGGACCTCGTTCCTGATCCGCGTCTACGCGTGGATGGGGATCCTGAAAAATAACGGGGTGCTGAATAACTTCCTGATGTGGTTAGGGGTTATCGATCAGCCGCTGACTATTCTGCACACCAATCTCGCGGTCTATATCGGGATTGTATATGCCTACCTGCCGTTTATGGTGCTGCCGATCTATACGGCACTGACGCGTATCGACTACTCGCTGGTGGAAGCCTCGCTGGATCTGGGCGCCCGTCCGCTGAAGACTTTCTTCAGCGTGATTGTGCCGCTGACCAAAGGCGGGATTATCGCCGGGTCGATGCTGGTGTTCATTCCGGCTGTTGGGGAGTTTGTGATCCCGGAACTGCTCGGCGGCCCGGACAGCATCATGATTGGCCGCGTGTTGTGGCAGGAGTTCTTCAATAACCGCGACTGGCCGGTGGCCTCCGCGGTGGCGATCGTGATGTTGCTGCTGCTGATCGTGCCGATCATGTGGTTCCACAAGCATCAGCAGAAACAGATGGGAGACCACGGATGAACAACTTACCGGTAGTGCGCTCTCCGTGGCGAATTGCGATCCTGGTGATCGGCTTTACCTTCCTGTATGCGCCGATGCTGATGCTGGTGATCTACTCGTTCAACAGCTCCAAACTGGTCACCGTATGGGCTGGCTGGTCGACGCGCTGGTACAGCGAACTGTTCCACGACGATGCGATGATGAGCGCGGTGGGGCTGAGCCTGACCATCGCGGCGCTGGCGGCCACAATGGCCTGCGTGCTGGGCACGATTGCCGCGCTGGTGATGGTGCGCTTCGGGCGTTTTCGCGGCTCGAACGGCTTTGCCTTTATGATTACCGCGCCGCTGGTGATGCCGGACGTGATCACCGGCCTGTCGCTGCTGCTGCTGTTTGTGGCGCTGGCGCATGCCATTGGCTGGCCGGCGGATCGCGGCATGCTCACCATCTGGCTGGCGCATGTGACCTTCTGTACCGCGTACGTGGCGGTGGTCATCTCCTCGCGTCTGCGCGAGCTGGATCGCTCCATTGAAGAGGCGGCGATGGATCTCGGTGCCACGCCGGTGAAGGTCTTTTTCATCATCACGCTGCCGATGATTATGCCTGCGGTGATCTCCGGCTGGCTGCTGGCCTTTACCCTGTCGCTCGACGATCTGGTGATCGCCAGCTTTGTTTCCGGGCCAGGGGCGACGACGCTGCCAATGCTGGTCTTCTCCAGCGTGCGCATGGGGGTAAACCCGGAGATCAACGCCCTGGCGTCGATAATCCTCGGCGTGGTCGGAATTGTCGGATTTATCGCCTGGTATTTGATGGCGCGCGCGGAAAAGCAGCGCGTGCGCGATATCCAGCGTGCAAGACGCGGCTGAAGGAATTATTATTTCCAGTGATGTGCCGCGCATGACGCGGCACTGTTTTTCAGGGAAGTAAAACATTGGGATTATTAAAAAAATCACGTCTTACGCACGCTCGTCCAAACGTACCTGCGCTGGTGCAGGTGGCGGCGCTCGCTATTATTATGATCCGCTGTCTTGATGTACTGATGATCCTCAACACCCTGGGGGCGCGCGGCATCGGTGAGTTCATTCACCGCAGCGTGCAAACCTGGAACCTCACGCTGGTATTCCTCAGCAGCCTTGTGCTGGTGTTTATCGAAATCTACTGCGCGTTTTCGCTGGTTAAAGGGCGCAACTGGGCGCGCTGGGTCTATCTGCTGACGCAGGTGACCGCCGCCAGCTATCTGTGGGCCGCCTCGCTGGGCTATGGTTATCCGGAGCTGTTCAGCATTGCCGGTGGATCCAAACGTGAGATCTTCCATGCGCTGGTCATGCAGAAATTACCCGATATGCTGGTGCTCCTGCTGCTCTTTGCTCCAGCCTCAAGCCGGCGGTTCTTCCGCCTGCAATAATGTGTATAATCGCAGCCCTCGTTATTCTTAAGGTTTTCCTATGCAGTGCGCACTCTATGACGCCGGACGCTGCCGCTCCTGTCAGTGGATAGAACAGCCGGTCTCTCAACAACTCACCGCCAAAATGGCCGACCTGCAACAGCTGCTGGCTGAACATGCGGTGGGCGAGTGGTGCGCCCCCGTCAGCGGCCCGGAGCAGGGTTTTCGTAATAAAGCCAAAATGGTGGTCAGCGGCAGCGTAGAAAAACCGCTGCTGGGCATGCTGCATCGCGACGGTACGCCGGAAGATCTCACCGGCTGCCCGCTTTATCCTGCCTCGTTTGAGCCGGTCTTCGCGGCGCTCAAACCATTTATTGCCCGTGCGGGGTTAACACCTTATAACGTTGCCCGTAAGCGCGGCGAGCTGAAATATCTCCTCCTGACCGAGAGCCAGATGGACGGCGGTATGATGCTGCGTTTCGTGCTGCGCTCGCAAGCCAAGCTGGAACAACTGCGCGCGGCGCTGCCGTGGCTGCAGGAGCAGCTTCCGCAGCTGAAGGTCATTACCGCCAATATTCAGCCGGTGCATATGGCGATTATGGAGGGGGAGACAGAGATCTTCTTCACCGGGCAGCATGCGCTGGCGGAAACGTTCAACAACGTGCCGCTGTGGATCCGCCCGCAAAGTTTCTTCCAGACCAACCCGACGGTGGCGAGTGCGTTATATGCCACCGCCCGCGACTGGGTGAGGGCGTTAAACATCCATCATATGTGGGATCTGTTCTGCGGTGTCGGGGGCTTTGGTCTGCACTGCGCCACGCCTGAGATGCAGCTGACCGGGATTGAGATCGCCGCCGAAGCGATTGCCTGCGCGAAACAGTCTGCCGCTGAGCTCGGATTAACCAATCTGCACTTCCAGGCGCTGGACTCCACGCAGTTCGCGACCGGCCAGGGCAACGTACCGGAGCTGGTCCTGGTCAACCCGCCGCGCCGGGGCATTGGCAAGGCGCTGTGCGACTATCTGAGCCAGATGGCGCCGGATTACATTATTTACTCCAGTTGCAACGCCCGTACCATGGCGACAGATATCGCTCACCTGCCGGGCTACCGCATTGAACGCGTTCAGCTTTTCGATATGTTCCCGCATACCGCGCATTATGAAGTGTTGACGTTGTTAACCCGCATCCCGGGTAAGGCGTAGCCGCCACCCGGCATGACATCCGCAAAATCTTCAACAAAATGTGAACTCTTCAACCCTGCGAAATCAGGTAAGCTTACGTCATAAGAGATGAAATAAGGCTTACCCATGAAGCAGATCCTGCTGGTGGAAGATGACCACGATATCGCGGCACTTCTGCGACTCAATTTAGAAGATGAAGGCTACATCATCACCCACGAGCCCGACGGCGGCAACGCGTTACAGTGTCTTGAAAAACAGCCGTGGGACGCGGTGATCCTCGATCTCATGCTCCCCAACGTCGACGGCCTGGAGATTTGCCGTCGTATTCGCCAGATGACCCGCTACCTGCCGGTGATCATTATCAGCGCCCGCAGCAGCGAAACCGATCGGATAACCGGCCTGGAAACCGGCGCGGATGATTATCTGGCAAAACCGTTCTCGGTGCAGGAGCTGATTGCGCGCATTAAGGCGCTGTTCCGCCGCCAGCAGGCGATGGGGCAGGCGCAGAGTGCCGGGAATATTCAGGCGCATGGCCTGACAATCGACCCGCTGGCCCGCAGCGTGCTGCTTCACGGCCAGATAGTGGATCTCACCCCGCGCGAGTTTGAACTGCTGTACTTCTTTGCCCGCCATCCTGGCGAGGTCTTCTCGCGTCTGGCTCTGCTGGAGCAGGTGTGGGGCTATCAGCACGAAGGTTACGAGCATACCGTTAACACCCATATCAACCGCCTGCGCATCAAGATTGAAAAAGACGCTGCCGAGCCGGAGATCATTCGCACCGTCTGGGGAAAAGGCTATAAATTTGCGGAGCCGCACCATGATGCGCCGCTTTAGCCTGAGCCAGCGCCTGACGCTGCTGTTCATTTTACTAATGATGCTCTGTGCCGCCGTCGCCTGCGCCGTCCAGCTCTACAGCAGCATGCAGTATGGTAACGCCATGGTTCAGCGTCTCTCTGGCGGCCTGGCGCAACAGATCGTGCAGCGCGAACCAATTCTGAACGCCCAGGGCAGGGTCGACCGTACCGCGTTGAAACCGCTCTTTGACAGGCTGATGACCTTCAACCCGAGCGTGGAACTGTACGTCGTCTCCCCGGATGGCGATATTCTGGCCGATGCCGCCCCGCCGGGCCATATTCAGCGACAAAGCATCAATCTCGCGCCGGTACAGGAGTTCCTCAGCGGTGCGGCCATGCCGGTTTTTGGCGACGATCCGCGTAGCCAGAACAAGAAAGTGTTCAGCGCGACGCCGTTACGTCAGGACGGCGAGCTTAAAGGCTATCTGTATATTATTTTACAGGGCGAGGAGTCGAACGCGCTGGCGGACATGGCCTGGCACAAGGCGCTGTGGAGTACGGTGCTCTGGTCAATGCTTTGGGTGGCGCTGTTTGGCCTGCTGGCGGGCTTACTGATCTGGTACTGGGTCACGCGTCCGGTTAAACGGCTGACGCGTGAAGTGGCCGGGCTGGAGCATGACAGCATGAGCGCGATACGCGCGCTGGCGGTCCAACAGCCGGATGCGACAGCAAAAGATGAAGTGGCGCTCCTGCGTAACAGTTTTATCGAGCTGGCACGCAAAATCACCCAGCAGTGGGATCAACTGGCCGACAGCGACCGCCAGCGCCGGGAGTTTATCGCCAATATTTCCCACGACTTACGCACGCCGCTGACCTCGCTGCTGGGCTATCTGGAGACGCTGTCGCTGAAATCCGCCACACTGACGCCGCAGGAGCATCAGCAATACCTCGCCACGGCGTTGCGTCAGGGTCAAAAGGTGCGTCATCTGTCACAGCAGTTGTTTGAGCTTGCGCGTCTTGAGCACGGCGGCATCAAGCCCCAGCGCGAGCGTTTTGCGATGGGAGAGCTTATTTCCGACGTGGCGCAAAAGTTTGAGCTCACGGCGCGCACGCGCGAGCTTCAGCTCCAGATAGACGTTCCCGGGCCGCTGCCGCTGGTGTATGCCGATGTCTCGATGATAGAGCGCGTGGTGACCAATCTGCTGGATAACGCCATCCGCCATACCCCCACCGGCGGCAAGATCCGTCTCGCCGTATGGCAGGAGAATGAAAAGCTACAGGTTGAGGTGGCCGATTCAGGAACCGGTGTGGATGCCGCGCTGCGCGACGATCTGTTCCAGCGGCCTTCAGCGTTGAATCCGCAAGCATCGCGGGAGAATCGCGGTGGGTTAGGGCTGTTGATTGTCAAACGGATGCTGGAACTACACGGGGGAGGGATCAGGCTGATGGAGTCGGTGAGCGGGGCGCGGTTCAGGTTCTTCGTGCCGTTGTGAGAGAGTGCCGGGTGGCGCTGCGCTTACCCGGCCTACAACTCCCCCCGTAGGCCGGGTAAGGCGAAGCCATCACCCGGCAAAAAAAGTTACTGCGGGAACCACTGGTCGCTGATTTTCTGATACGTACCGTCAGCTTTAATCGCCTTCAGCGCGCCGTTCAGTTTTGCCAGCAACGCTTTGTTATCCGGACGCACCGCAATGCCCAGACCCGTACCGAAGTACTGCGGATCGGTCACTTTTTCGGTTGCCGTACCGAGCTGCGGGTTGGTTTTCAGCCATTCGTTGACGACCGCGGTGTCACCAAATACGCCATCAATACGGCCGTTTTTCAGGTCGATAATCGCGTTCTGATAGCTGTCATACGCCACGGTTTTCACTTCAGGATGTTTATCCTGGAGGTATTTCTGGTGCGTGGTGCCGTTTTCCATCCCGATGCGTTTGCCTTTCAGCTCATCAAAGGATTTATAAGCCCCTTTCTTCGCGATGACCACCGCCGAGTTGGCGTAGTACGGGTCGGTGAAGGCCACCTGCTTGCTACGCTCTGGCGTGATGTCCATACCGGAGATCACCGCGTCGTATTTTTTAAATTTCAGTGACGGGATCAGGCTGTCAAAGGCATGGTTGGTAAAGGTGCAGTCGGCCTGCATCTGTTTGCACAGCGCTTTCGCCAGATCGATATCAAAACCCACGATCTGGTTGCTGGCATCCAGCGATTCAAATGGTGGATACGTGGCAGAAACGCCGAAATTGATTTTATCGGCAGCCGTTGCGCCTGCGGCAAACGTTGCCAGTAATGCGGCCAGAACTAACTTTTTCATTGTAATACTCCCGTCTGTAGGTCTTATGAAAGTACAATGCCATTTAATGAATTTATATTCAATATAAATGATTAAATATTTATCGTGGAATAAAAAAAAGCGGATAAACCATCAGGTTACCCGCTTTATCAATACCGTTTTATGCATTTACGTGATTAATTTCTGCGCTCAAACGCCAGCGCTTTACGCTCGATCAGGCGCATCATCAGCGTCAACAGTCCGTTAACCACCAGATACACCACGCCTGCCGCGCCAAACACCATCACATCGTAGGTGCGTCCATAGAGCAGTTGCCCGTGGCCCATCACTTCCATCAGGGTGATGGTGTAGGCCAGCGAGGTACTCTTGAACACCAGCACCACTTCGTTGGAGTAAGAGGAGAGGGCACGCTTAAAGGCGTACGGCAGCAAAATGGCCAGCGTATCTTTTTTGCTCATGCCGAGCGCGCCGCAGGACTGCCATTGTCCTTCCGGAATGGCGCGGATCGCTCCGTAGAACAGCTGAGTGGTGTAGGCAGCGCTGTTCAGTGAAAGGGCGATCAGGGCACACAGCCACGGCTCAGAGAGCAGATGCCAGATAACCGGATACTCCTGCAGCGACGGGAACTGGCCCGGGCCGTAGTAAATCAGGAAGATCTGCACCAGCAGCGGCGTACCGGTAAAAAGGGTGATATAGCCGCGCACAATCCACACCAGCACCGGCGTTTTCAGCGTCAGGATGATGGTAAAGATCAGCGCCAGGATCAGCGCCACGATGATGGACGCCACGGTCAACGTCAGGCTGGTGTGCAGCCCTTTCATCAGCTCGGGTAAATAGTCCAGCATCAGCCTGGTCTCCGTTCAAAGCGCGTCGCACGCAGGTCAATACGCTTAAGGATGTACTGACTCAGCAACGTGATCACCAGGTAGATAGCCGCCGCCACAATGTACCAGGTAAACGGCTCCTGGGTGCGGGTAGCGATGCTTTTGGTTTGCAGCATTAAATCGTTAACGCTTATCAGGCTCACCAGCGCCGTATCTTTCAGCAGCACCAGCCACTGGTTCCCTAAACCCGGCAGGGCATGACGCCACATCTGCGGCATCACCAGACGGAAGAAGATCGCCGCTTTCGACATCCCCAGCGCCTGGCCAGATTCCCATTGTCCTTGCGGTACCGCTTTCAGCGCACCGCGCAGGGTTTGCGACGCGTACGCAGAATAGAGCAGGGAAAGGGCAATGACGCCACAGAGGAACGGGCTGACGTCGAAGTTTTCAATCTGCATCTGCACCGGGATCTGCACGACGCCAAGATTGAGGGTAAAGCCGTCCGACAGCGTCAGCAGCAGCTGTGAGGAACCGAAATAGATAAACAGGACCACCAGGATCTCCGGTAGCCCACGCAGCACGGTGACCAGCGCGGAGCCGGTCCAGGCGACAGGGAACCACTTTGAAGATTCCCATACCGCAAAGAACATCGCCAGCACCAGGCCGATAATCAGTGCGCAAACGGCAAGGCCGACGGTCATCCCGGCGGCGCTTGCTAAAGGAAGAATTTCATTCATCAGGAATTACTTCTGGAACCATTTTTTATAGATGGTTTCGTAGGTGCCGTCTTTCTTCACTTTTTCCAGCGCAGCGTTGAATTTCTGCTGCAGCTCAGTGTTGCCCTGACGAACGGCAATCCCCAGACCTGTGCCGAAGTAGTCCTTATCGGTCACTTTGTCGCCCACTGGCGCGAGTTTATCGTTGGCTTTCAGCCATTCGGTCACTACCGCGGTGTCACCAAACACGCCATCGATACGGCCGTTCTGCAGATCCAGTTTCGCGTTCTGGTAGCTGTCGTAAGGCACGGTGGTGATTTCCGGATGTTTATCCATGATGAATTTCTGGTGCGTGGTGCCGTTCTGTACGCCCACTTTTTTGCCTTTCAGCTGGTTAACAGAGGTAAATTTCCCTTTCTGACCAATAAACAGGGCGGAGTTGTCATAGTACGGCGTGGTGAACAGCACCTGCTTTTCACGCTCTGGCGTGATGTCCATACCGGCCATCACGGCGTCGATACGGCGGAACTTCAGGCTTGGGATCAGGCTGTCAAACGCCTGGTTGCTGAAGGTACAGGTTGCGTCGATCTCTTTACACAGCGCGTTAGCCAGATCGACATCGAAGCCCACAATCTTGTTGTTGGCGTCGATAGATTCAAACGGAGGATAGGACGCTTCGGTGGCGAAACGGATGGTCTGGGCTGCGGTAGCGGAAAGGCTGACGCTAGCGAGCAGCGCGGCAATCAATACTTTTTTCATTATCATTTTCCCTGGCACTCTCAGTGAGATAAGTAGTTTTTGAAGGCATCGGTTTGCGGGTTGGTAAAGCAACTCGCATCACCTTGCTCAACGATATACCCGTTTTCCATGTAGACCACACGGCTGGCGGTTTTACGCGCCACTTCCACTTCATGGGTGACGATGACCTGAGTAATGTTGGTTTCCGCCAGCTCACGAATGATGCTCACGATCTGGGCGGTGATTTCCGGGTCCAGCGCAGCGGTCGGCTCATCAAACAGCAGTACCGCTGGCTCCATCATCAGCGCACGGGCAATCGCCACACGCTGTTGCTGACCCCCGGAGAGGTGCAGCGGATAACGATCGCTGTAGGGCTTAAGGCGCAGACGCTCCAGCAGCTTTTCAGCACGCGCCATCGCCTGATCCTTGCTCAAACCGAGAACGCGGCAGGGCGCTTCAATCAAGTTTTGCAGGACGGTCAGATGCGGCCAGAGGTTGTATTGCTGGAAGACCATGCCAACGTTTTGACGCAGTTCACGAATCGCTTTATCGGACGGCGTTTTCGCAAAATCAAAGTGGTTACCGGCGATAGCCAGCGTTCCTGAACGGGGCATTTCAAGCAGATTAAGGACACGCAAAAGAGAACTTTTACCCGCGCCACTTGGGCCAAGCAAAACCAGCGTTTCGCCTTCCGGGCACTCCAGCGTGATGTCGAACAGCGCCTGGTGTGCGCCGTAGAAGCAGTTAATGCCGTTTAGTTTAATACTCATCGGGGCAGTCTTTACTCATCCAGGCAATCTATAGCAATTGAGGCCGCAGATAGTACCGTTGACAGAATAGTTATGCAATATTTCTGCGTTAAAAGTTAAATATAACCCGTAATACCCCTTAAACATAGCACAAAATAGCGAAGCCCAAGGTCGGCGAGTATAAATGTCGGCATTCCGCATGAAATGCCGCACATTTTTCGGGGTTTACAATTCTGAAACAGTGGGTTTAGCGATTCTCAATCGACTGGCGCAGCGTGCCTGCCGGGGCATGAACGCTCCCGCCGATATAGCGTACGTCATCCACCGCCCAGCACTGGCCTTCGCGGATCATCAGCACTTCATCCTGCCAGGTTTGGGTGCCCTGGGTCAGCTTCACGCGCAGGGGGATGTTACGCGCATCGGTGTTCGGGATGGTCGAGGCGCTGGCCACTTCGGCGCTGTCCGGCAACGTCGTGCGACTGGAGAACGGATCGGATTTCAGCAGCGCGTTGTGCTGCGGATCGCGCGTGGCATCGTTCAGCAGTTTTGCCAGCCCATCGCTCAGATACGGACGCAGGCCGGTGAGATCGTTGCTGCGGTGTTGAATGCGATAATCATAGAACTGTTGCGCCACGGTATCCGGGCCGCCCTCTATACAGGGGCCGCTGCGGGTACCGATATCCTTAAAGGCTGGCGTGACCGTGGTGGTACACGCGCTGAGCACCAGCGCGCAGGGCACCAAAAGCGTTAAAGCAGAGTAGCGCATGTTGATTTCCTTATTTATTAACTATCCTTTCAATCATAGCGTAACGAACCGATAATGCTGGTGAAGTTATGGGCTAAGGCATTGAACGCTAAAGAAGGAGAGAAACCATGCAGTTTTCAACAACGCCAACCCTGGAAGGGCAGCCGATTACCGAGTATTGCGGTGTGGTTACGGGCGAAGCCATTCTGGGGGCCAACATTTTTCGCGATTTCTTTGCCGGTATCCGCGATATCGTCGGCGGTCGCTCTGGCGCTTATGAAAAAGAGCTGCGTAAAGCCCGGGAAATCGCCTTTAAGGAGCTGGGCGAACAGGCCAAAGCACTGGGGGCGGATGCGGTTGTGGGGATTGATATCGACTACGAAACCGTCGGTAAAGATGCCAGCATGCTGATGGTGAGCGTAAGCGGTACGGCGGTGAAAACCCGTCGATGAAACGCGCGTTTTCAACACTCCTGCTGGCGCTGTTGCTGGCAGGGTGCGCCACGGAAAAAGGCATTGTGGATAAAGGCGCCTATGAACTGGATACCCGCCACCAGGCGCAGGCGGCCTATCCGCGCATCAAGGTGCTGGTTATCCACTATACGGCGGATGACTTTGACGGTTCGCTGGCCACGCTGACGGACAAGAACGTCAGCTCCCACTATTTGATCCCGGCGAAGCCGCCCGCGCCGGACGGTAAACCGCGCATCTGGCAGCTGGTTCCCGAGAACGAACTGGCCTGGCATGCGGGTATCAGCTTCTGGCGCGGCACCAACCGTATTAATGATACGTCGGTTGGCATTGAGCTTGAGAATCGCGGCTGGCAAAAAACGGCCGGAGTAAAACACTTTTCGCCGTTCGAACCCGCGCAAATTGCGGCCCTGGTACCGCTCGCAAAAGACATTATTGCCCGCTATCACATTAAACCCGAGAACGTGGTGGCCCATGCGGATATCGCGCCTCAGCGCAAGGACGATCCCGGTCCGCTGTTCCCGTGGCGCGAGCTTGCAGAGCAGGGGATTGGCGCCTGGCCCGACGCGTCCCGGGTGGCGTTCTATATGAACGGGCGGCCACGGTATCAGGCCGTGGAGACCGCAGCGTTACTTGATTTGCTCGCGCGTTACGGTTACGAGGTTCCCGACAACAGCACCCCCGCTCAGCAGAAGCGCATCATTATGGTCTTTCAGATGCACTTCAGGCCGCAGCTGTGGAACGGCGTGGCAGATGTGGAAACGCTGGCCATTGCCGAAGCACTTTTAGAGAAATACGGGCAGGGGTAATCCTTCGGGATTAACCCGAATGCCTCGTTTTTGTGAGCATGATCATAAGATTAATCTTAAGTACATTCTCAATTCATTTTAAGTAAATTGATTTAAAATCGCCCTCATCTAAGATTGATTCATCGATTCACAGCATGAATCAAATTAAAGAAACAGTCCTCTTCTGGTTTTTTTAATTTCAAAAAGAATACCAACACATTTTACGGCAACGTAACACCTTGTCGGATAATTCTCTTATTTAAACATCTTAATTGGGTATAATAATGTTAAGCATTTTTGGTAAAAAAACACGTCCCCATCATGAAATGGAAGCCATTATTTCTGCAACGGCCGGGTATGAAGAAAAAACGTTAAGAAAATGGCAAAAAATATCAACCTGTAACTCCGATAATATTCACATTATCGTCAGCGGAGAAGTCGAGTTCCGCCGCAGTTCTGATGACTTATGTATGTTTACGCTACAGGGACAATGTATCTTTGGTCTCTCCGCTATTTTCTACAACTCTACGCATATGCAGGGCGTGGTACGCAGTAATACCGTGGTTCGTACCATACATAAAGATCAATTCCAGCAGTTAATGACCCAACACGGACTGTGGCCTGAACTGACTAAAGTGCTGGCCTGGTATATCTGTTTGCTCAGCAAGCGGGATGATGTTTTGGTTGCCCGCAGCGCATATTCCGTCGTCCGTGAATTCCTGATAGAAATTAACGAGCTGATTGTTGATCATCAGCGAGATATTAATATTTATGATTATATTCAGGAATACACCAACCTGGCACGCAGCACCATTATTAAAATTCTCTCAGACCTGAAGAAAGGTCAATATATTGTGGTCGAAAAAGGGCGACTGATTAGCCTGACCTCCCTGCCGGAAAAATATTAATCCCCTCCCGCGTCTCCTTTTATTATCGAAGGAGACGCATTTTGCGTTTCGTCAACCGGTGGTGCGGGCATTTTTCCCTTCGCCATATCATCCTGCTGCTGTTTTAGCGCCTGCATAAATAACGTTTTTAATGAATTGTCTTCATCCGGCTGCGTTGCCTGCGCGTGTTTCATCGCCTGTTCGTGCGCTTCGGTGCCGGGTAAGGTATCGCGCGAGGTATCATGCGTGACGGGGCTGTCCGGCAATGCGCCATCAGGTGCCTGCTGCCACTCATTTTCGTCGCTATTAATGGGCATATTGTCCATCGGCGGTAAATCTTCCTGCACTTTTACCGACTGCGGCTTTGGCTGCGGGTGCGGGAACGGTTTGGTGACATACACGTAATGCATATCAGAAAGTGTGGTGTCTGGCTTCGCGACGCTCACCTTTTTTATCACCGGTGCCGGGTGGCGCAGGTTCCAGTACACGTGCGCATAGAGGCCTGCGACGATCAGCGCGCACAGCCCCAGACACCAGAGCGTCACCACGCTGATAATTTTACTGAATGACGGCAAACGCCATGAGAACCAGACCGGTTCCCCGGTGGTATAGCTGCGCTGGGCAGCGAGGCAGATGGTAGACATTATGCGTGCTTCTCTTGCGTAGTCGGGTTAGCCTGGGTTGTCTGGATCAACACGCTCGGCGTGGTATGGGTTTCGCGCATCAGCTGCATCAGGGTGTCTTCACCCGGAATACCGTCGACGCGGAGGTGCATTTTTTCCTGGAATTCGCGGGTGCGCTTCATCAGTTCCGCCGTCCAGTTTTTATCGTGCGTTTCGCTTTCGCCCAACGCCACGCTCAGCTGCTGATCCAGCCACTCAAGATCTTTACTGTCGCTGGCGGCGGTGATTTCGTCTTTGCCTGACGGGGTCAGGCGGTGCAGAAGGATGTAATTGCCCGTTGCGTGCTGGTTATACCACGTGCGGCTCACCTGCCAGGTGCGGTTGTTCATCAGCAGGTCGAGGGAATTTTTCCCGGCACGCGCCACGACGGCGTAATTCATGTGATCGCCTGTTTTAATCTCGCTCACCCACGGGTAACCGTCATTCGCCAGGGTGTCCAGGGAAGCATTACCCTGTTTACACATCAGGTTCACTTTTGCGGCATTCTGGCACAAGGCATCTTCGGCAGAGGCGTCATAGCCCCACATGGCATAAAGCTGGTGCATGGCATCGGCCTGATTCACCACCTCATGTTCGATGACCGGCAGTACCGGCGCGTCTGGCGTTTTTACCTGCTGTTTCCAGCTGGCTGGTACCGGCAGCGCCACCGGCAGTTTTGCCGTAATGGACGAGGTCATCATCCAGCCGCAGGCGGCGAACAGGACGGACGCGAACAATCCGATGGAGGCCAGCGTTTTACCACGCTTAGGCGCTGGCAGGGCTTCACCGGTGGCGAGACGCAAATGACGCGGTCCAACGTTTGGCGCCCGTTCGGTCCAGGCGGCCAGCATGGAAAGATGAGCCAGTTCGTTCAGCTTGCTGATGTTGCCTTTGGTCAGGGCGTGGATTTTTTTCACGCGAGCGGGCGTCAGCGGAGAGACATCCGCGCCGTGCTCGTGGCACTGGGCGTCAACGTAGCTCAGGAACTCGCGGCAGGTCAGGTTGCGCAGGGTATGGCAGGTCAGCACATATTCCTGCAGGGCAGAGGCTTTCAGCATCACTTCCTGGTCGGCCGTGCCCATCAGCACAATCGACAGGCGAACATCCAGCTCTTGCGCACGGGTAAGCAGTATGCCCAGCACGTCATAGCCGCTGGCCTTCATCGCCTGGGCCTGGGAAATGACCAGCACCTTGTGGGTCGACTTCGCATCGCGCCACTGGCGAATAATGGCGTCAACCGCCTGGAGCTTGTTCTTCTCTTTCGCTACCGGGTTGAGTTTGAAGAGCAGGCTACTGGCGCTCAGCTTTGGAAAGGCATTAATGCAGAGCACCGACTTGCTGCTGGCTTTGAGGGCATCGCTGAACTGCCCCAGCAGTTCGCTGTCGTGGTAAAAGAGCCCGGTGATCCCTGCCTGCTGGCTTTTCTCTTTCAGAAGATTAAACACATCCTGATGATAAGGCACCAGAAAATCGCCCGACTTGCGGGTGATATTTCTGAACGGCGGGGTACTGAATTTAAAATGGCTCTGATACATAACGACTTACCGTCTCTTCTCTTTAATAGCAATGGGCGAAAAGTACGGTAAGCCCCTGTCATGGTCAATTTAACACCAGAGTAAAAATAACCTGTCAGGCCGCATCTAACATTCCCTTTTTTTCCGGTCAATCATTTTCTTCATTAAAGTTAATAGCGAAGCCGGTGGTTTGCACTGGTCACGCTTATTACTATTTGCTCACTAAGTTATGCAGCATACCGCTGCGAATTCCTGCTTTGCTAAAAGGCCCGATAATAATGAGGAACGCATTCCTTTCCAGGCTAATGACGCCCTGCATAATGCTAGTCATGCTAATTTTTTGCAGCCAGCAGGGTTATGTCGTTTTTAAAGATTATAAAAAGGTTACGAATAAGTTAGCGAATGCTGATAAAGCGCCGCTAAAACCGCGTAACAGTGACAAAACGTTTGGTCTTTTTACGGCTGCGGTCCGTCAGGCCGACGTTCCGGCGGCGGTAAAAGCGCCGCTGTCTGCAGAAATTGAAGGCATCATCCGCAGCGATGAGTCGTGGCTGTCGTTTGCCGTGATTAAGACCCCCGCCGGGCAGCAGAGCTACCGGGAAGGGGAACCGCTGGTGGGGTTCGATGACGCATATGTGGATGAAATTAATAAAGATAACGTGGTTGTTCAGTATGAAGGCACGAAGCAAACGCTCGCCCTCAAACAGCCGCCTTATTTTAAGGGCGATGCAGGCAATAGCCCAGTGACGAAATCGAAAAAAGATGCCGGCGCGGACAGTCTGCATCTCGATGATTATCTGGTGTTAAAGCCGTTAATCGATAAAGGCCAACTGGAAGGCT
Source organism: Enterobacter sp. A8 (assembly GCF_004296595.1). Lineage (NCBI taxonomy): Bacteria > Pseudomonadati > Pseudomonadota > Gammaproteobacteria > Enterobacterales > Enterobacteriaceae > Enterobacter > Enterobacter sp. A8. The sequence goes on along the minus strand of NZ_SCMF01000002.1, from coordinate 137,607 downwards.
TTAACATTAATCCACGCAATGCGTCGCCTTTTTACAGTGAAACAGGACTGAAACAGGGTGATGTGGTGGTGAAAGTGAATGACGTCGATATGACGAAAGAAGCGCAGGCGAAAAATATTATCGCCAACTGGTCGAAAATGAAAGAAGCGGAGGTCGTCGTCAGACGGCACGCTCACCTTGAAAATATTCGGGTTAATGTTCTAAACAATTAACAAGTGTAAATCATGAAGAAATTTCCATGGGCGTGCGTGGCGCTGACCGCATTGTCGTTATATTCCGGTTCGCTGTTTGCAGCCAACTTTAGCGCCAGTTTTAAAAATACCGATATTCGCGAATTTATCGATACGGTAAGTCGCAATCTGAATAAAACGATTCTCGTCGATCCGTCCGTTCAGGGCACGGTGTCGGTGAGAACCTATAACGTGCTGTCAGAAGATGAATATTATCAGTTCTTCCTGAGCGTGCTGGATCTCTACGGTCTGTCGGTGATCCCAATGGATAACGGCATGATTAAAGTGGTGCGTTCCAGCGTGGCGCGTACCGCCGGGGTGCCGGTGGCCGACAGCAAAAACCCGGGCAAAGGGGATGAGATCATCACCCGCGTAGTGCGCATGGAGAACGTCCCCGTGCGCGAGCTGGCCCCGCTGCTGCGCCAGCTGAACGATGCCTCGGGGATCGGCAACGTGGTCCATTTTGAACCCTCTAACGTGCTGCTGTTAACCGGGAAAGCCTCGGTGGTGAACCGCCTGGTGGATCTGGTTGAGCGCGTGGACCGTTCCGGTATGCAGCGTCGCGAAATCGTACCGTTGCGCTATGCCTCGGCGAAAGAGCTCTCCGATATGTTGAACAACCTCAACAATGAAGAGCAGAAAGGGCAGAACGCGCCACAGCTGGCGACCAAAGTGGTGGCCGATGATGAAACCAACAGCCTGGTGATCAGCGGCACCGAAGATGCCCGCGCGCGTACCCGCTCGCTGATTGGCCAGCTCGACCGCGAACAGAACAACGAGGGCAATACCCGCGTCTTCTACCTGAAATACGCCAACGCCTCGAAAGTGGTGCCAGTGCTGACCGGTATCGGTGAGCAGCTGAAAGACAAAGCCGGTACCGCGAAAAGCAAAACCGCCACAACCAATAGCGAGCTGAATATCACCGCCGATGAGTCCACCAACTCGCTGGTGATCACCGCTCAGCCAAACGTCATGAACTCGCTGGAGAAGGTGATCGACAAGCTGGATATTCGTCGTCCGCAGGTGCTGGTGGAAGCCATCATTGCGGAAGTGCAGGACGGTAACGGTATGGATCTCGGCGTGCAGTGGACCGGCAAACACGGCGGCGTGCAGTTCGGTTCAACCGGTCTGCCCATTAGCCAGGTCAAAAACGGCACGATCAAAGGGGCCTCCTTTACTGGCCTGGCGACCGGTTTCTTCAACGGTGACTATGGCGCACTGCTGACCGCGCTCTCCACCAGTGGCAAGAACGATATTCTCTCCACGCCAAGCGTGGTGACGCTGGATAACAAAGAAGCGTCGTTCAACGTGGGTCAGGATGTGCCGGTGCTGTCGGGTTCTCAGACCACCAGCGGCGACAACGTCTTTAACTCGGTTGAGCGTAAAACCGTTGGTACCAAGCTGAAGATTGTTCCGCAGATCAACGACGGGGACATGATCCACCTGAAGATCGAGCAGGAGGTCTCCAGCGTTGACGCCAGCGCCACCGAAGACGCCAGCCTCGGCCCAACCTTCAACACCCGTACCATCAACAACGAAGTGATGGTCCACAGTGGCCAGACGGTGGTGCTGGGTGGTCTGATGGAAAACGTCAGCAAACAGAACGTGTCGAAAGTGCCGCTGCTCGGCGATCTGCCGCTGGTGGGACAGCTGTTCCGCTATACCTCGGAGGATACGTCGAAGCGCAACCTGATGGTCTTTATCCATACCACCGTCCTGCGTGATGATGACAACTACAGCGCGGCGACGAAGGAGAAATACGACCAGATCCGCGCCCGTCAACAGCAGCGTCTGGAGGAGAAAAAGCTCGGCATCGTTGAGAACACCGATAACGCCGTCCTGCCTGCCTATCCAAAGCAGGATCACTCCATGCCGGTCGGCGTGAGCGCACCTGCTACCACGCGCAACCCCTTCAAAGAGTAAGGGGAGGTGACGCGTGGATGAACTGACGAAACAGCTTTGCACCAGCGGCTTTGCGAAGGAGAACGGCATCCTTTTCTGGAACGACACGGTCTATATCCGTGACGACGTCCCCGCGTTTGCGCTGCTGGAGATGCGCCGGGTACTGGGGCGCGCCTTTGTGCCCCAGACGCTGAGCGCGGAGGCGTTTGATGAGATGCTGGCTAAAATCTGGCAGCAGAACAGCGGCGTTTCGCAGCAGCTGGTGGACGATATGGATGCGGATATCGATCTGATGGCGTTAACCGAGGAGATCCCGGACAACGAAGATCTGCTGGATAACGACGAAAACTCGCCGGTGATCCGCCTGATCAACGCCATTCTCGGCGAAGCGGTAAAAGACGGCGCATCGGATATCCATATCGAAACCTTTGAGCGCACGCTGAGCATCCGTTTCCGCGTTGACGGCGTGCTGCGCCCGGTGCTCCAGCCCGCACGTAAACTGGCCCCGCTGCTGGTCTCGCGTATTAAGGTCATGTCGAAACTCGACATCGCCGAAAAACGACTGCCGCAGGATGGCCGTATCTCCCTGCGCATTGGCCGCAAGGCGATTGACGTGCGTGTCTCGACCATTCCGTCGCAGTACGGCGAGCGCGTGGTCATGCGTCTGCTCGACAAGAGCAACCTGAAACCAGATATCAACAAGCTCGGACTCATTGATGAAGAGCTGGAAAAACTGAAAGGGCTGATTAACCGCCCGCACGGCATCATCCTGGTCACCGGGCCGACAGGCTCCGGTAAAAGTACCACCCTGTATGCCATTCTGTCGGCCCTGAACGGACATGAACGCAACATTCTGACCGTCGAAGATCCGATTGAGTACGAGCTGGAAGGGGTGGGGCAGACGCAGGTCAACCCGCGCGTGGACATGACCTTTGCCCGCGGCCTGCGCGCCATTTTGCGTCAGGATCCGGACGTGGTGATGATCGGGGAAATTCGTGACGGTGAAACCGCGCAAATCGCGGTGCAGGCGTCGCTCACCGGTCACCTGGTCATGTCTACGCTGCACACCAACAGTGCGGCGGGGGCCATCACCCGTCTGCGGGATATGGGGCTGGAGTCCTTTTTAATTGGTTCGTCGCTACTCGGCGTCATTGCCCAGCGTCTGGTGCGTCGGCTGTGTACGCACTGCCGTACCACCAGTCCGCTGGATGACAATGAAAAAGTGCTGTTTAGCTTTATGGATAAGCCACCAAAGGCCATCTATCGCGCCGTTGGCTGCGACCAGTGCCGCCAGAGCGGGTATCAGGGACGCGCGGGCATTCACGAGTTTCTGGTGGTCGACAGCGCCATGCGTCGCGCCATTCATGAAGACAAAGATGAGATGTCCATTGAGACCGAGCTGTTCAAACAGGCCTACAGCCTGCGTGAAAACGGGCTGATGAAGGTCATCAGCGGTATCACGTCCCTTGAAGAGGTGATGCGCGTGACCGCCGAGCGTGGAGGCGATGAATAATGGCTTTCTACGCGTGGACCGCGACCGATGCCGCCGGGAAAACCCAGCGCGGCACGCTGCAGGCGGAAGGACCTAAGCAGGTGCGCCAGTCGCTGCGTGAGCAGAAGCTGATGCCGCTCACCATCACCGAAACCCGTGAAAATGCGGCCAGCGCTAAAGCCAAAACCGGCGCCAGACTCTCTGTGCCGGTGCTGTCGATGTTCACCCGTCAGCTGTCAACGCTGGTTAACGCGTCGCTGCCGCTGGAAAGCGCCCTGAAGGCCATTTCAAAGCAGACGGAAGACAAAAAGCTGGCGGCTATGGTGACGGAGATCCGCGAGAAAGTGGTGGAAGGCCATACGCTGTTTGATGCCTTCAGCCAGTTCCCGCGCACCTTTGACAAGCTGTACTGCACGCTGGTGATGGCCGGGGAAAAAACCGGCCACCTCGGCGATGTGCTGGAGAAGCTGGCAGAGTACAACGAGCAGCGCCAGAAGATGAAAAGCAAGCTGACGCAGGCGATGGTCTACCCGATCACCCTGACGGTGGTTGCCGTGGCGGTGATCAGCATCCTGCTTGTGGCGGTGGTACCGCAGGTCATCGAGCAGTTCGTGCACATGAAACAGCAGCTGCCGATCACCACCCGCACGCTGATTGCGGTGAGCGATTTTCTGCAGGCGTACGGGATCTACATTGCCGGGGGGCTGTTCGGCGCAATCGTGGGCTTTAAGACGTGGGTGAAGAAAACCACGAACCGCTTTCGCTGGCACAGCTGGCTGGTGAATGGCTCGCCGATTAAAAAGCTGGTTTGCGCCATCAACAGCGCCCGCTATATCCGTACGCTCAGCATTCTGCAGGCCAGTAGCGTCCCGCTACTGGAGGGGATGTATATCGCGATGGACGGGATCGAAAACCTCTATGCCCGGCAGGTGCTGGAGCAGGCGGCGGATACCGTACGTCAGGGCGCTTCTCTGTATAACGCGCTGGACCAGGCGAAGCTCTTTCCGCCGACCATGCTGTACATGATTGCCTCCGGCGAAGAGAGCGGGGAATTAGGTTCATTAATGGATCGCGCCGCGGAAAACCAGGAATCGGCATTACAGCATCGAATTACGTTAACGCTGTCGGTATTTGAACCGGCACTGGTGGTGACAATGGCGACAGTGGTTTTATTTATCGTGCTGTCAATATTACAACCGCTTCTTCAGCTCAATAATATGGTGGGTTAAATATGTCTTTAAAACGAAATAGCCTGAAAGGTCAGGCCGGTTTTACCTTGCTCGAATTAATGGTGGTGATCGTTATTCTCGGTGTGCTCGCCAGTATGGTGGTACCAAATTTAATGGGGAATAAAGAAAAAGCCGATGCCCAGAAAGCAACCAGCGATATTGTGGCGCTGGAAGGTTCGCTGGATATGTACAAGCTGGATAACCACCGTTACCCCACGACGGAGCAGGGGTTGCAGGCGCTGGTCACCAAACCTGATATCGCGCCAATCCCGAAAAACTACCGTGATGATGGCTATATTCGCCGCCTGCCGGAAGATCCGTGGGGCAATGATTATATTCTGGTCAGCCCGGGTGAACATGGCGCAGTGGATGTTTTCTCTGCGGGCCCGGATGCCGAAGCGAATACCGCGGATGATATTACCAACTGGTCTTTAGATAAAAAAGAGAAGTAATGAATAAGCAACGTGGGTTTACCTTACTGGAAATTATTCTGGCGCTGGTGATATTTGCCTCCTGCGCCATGATGGTGGTGTCGACAATCCCCTCGCGCAGCGGCGCGGATATTTTCGGTCAGCAGTTAAAAGCCCTCGTTGAATATGGTTCAGACCGTGCGGTAATGGACGGAAATATCGTTGGGCTGGTGATCACCACCTCAGAATATCAGCTGGTGACCTGGGCCGAAAAAGAGGGCGAACGACACTGGGAACCCTTAACCGCCGGGCGCATTGTCACCCACGGCCAGTTCCCGGAAGAAATGCACGTGTCGCTGTCACCGCAGCGCATTGCTGCCACAACCGACGCCACGCCGCAGATTGTCTTTTTGCCGGACGGGGAGATAAGCCGCTTCACGCTGTCCCTGCAGAGTTTCGATAAAAAGCAGCGCTTTCGCGTGGTGTCGCAGGGGGCATCACCGGTTTCGGTAGAGAACGATGACTAAACGCAAAGAACAGGGGATGACCCTGCTGGAAGTGATGGTCGCTCTGGTCATCTTCTCCACCGCCGCGCTGGCGCTGATGAACTCCGTCTCGCTGAACGTGCGCTTTACCCATGGCCTGGCCGATTCGCTGCAGGCGAGCTGGGTGGCGGAAAACCAGCTGGCGGAAGCAAAGCTGAGCAACACGCCGTTCCCGGATGCCCTGCAGACAGGGACAGAAATCATGGGGGGGCGAAGCTGGATCTGGCGCAAGCAGCGGGTGAAAACCGCCGAAAATCGCTTTGCCGATGAAGTGCAGGTGTACGCCGAGGATGATGAAGACAAACCGGTGTTGAGCCTGCAGATACCGGAACCCGGAGAGGTGAAATGAGTAAGCACATTCAGCGTCAGCAGGGCTTTACGCTGCTGGAGATTATGATTGCGCTGACCATCTTCGCGGTTATCAGCACGCTTGCCTGGCAAATTCTGGACGGGGCGATGCGCACCTCGAACGCCACCGACGTGGCGGCGACTCAACTCAACCAGCTTCAGCGCGCCTATAACCTGCTGGAGCGGGATTTCTTTCAGCTTCAGGCACGCGCGCCACGCAACGAGCCTGACGTATTTGTCCAGCACGACGATGCGCTGGAGTTGACCACGCTGAACGGCGTGAGCGGTCAGGTCCAGCTGGAGCGCGTGCGCTGGCGGCTTGAGGACAAAAAACTGTGGCGCGATATCTGGCCGGTTATCGACAGCCCTGCCGATGTGAAGCCGGAAGAGGTGCCGATCCTCAGCGATGTCAAAGAGATGACGTGGCGCTTCTGGAAAGAGGGCTGGCAGAACAAATGGACCGACACGGCGCATCAGCCGGACGGCGTAGAGCTTCTGCTGACCATGGAGAATGGCGATACCTGGCGCTGGGTATTTACCACGCCGAGTGATATGCCGGTCGCCCCGGCGGCACCAACAGAACAAACGCCTGCGCCATCGGGGGATGCGGCCACACCAGCGCAGCCACAACCGCAGCCGGTGCCCGCTCCGTCAGGAGAGAACAAATGAGCGGAAAATCGGTTCGAAAACAGCGCGGTGTCGCGCTGCTGGTGGTGCTAATTTTGCTGGTCATGATGTCGGCGCTGGCGGCCAAAATCAGTCAGCAGTTCTGCCGCAATCTGCAGAAAACCCGTTATCAGGTGAGTCAGCAGCAGCTGCGCTGGGCCATTCAGAGCCAGCAAAAAACCATTGAAGGTCTGCTTCAGACCTACGCCAGCGGTGACAGCCAGGGGCTGTCGCCCAAAGGGGAGTGGACAGAGCCGGTGGAGACAGAGGGTGAACACTACACCGTGGTGAGCCAGATTGAGGATGCCCAGACCTGCTTTAACGTCAATAACCTGCTGGCGGCCGATCCGACCCCCGCGGTACAGACCGCAGGGGCGCTGCCGGAAAAACCGGTCAAAGCGCGCATCGTTGAGCAGCTTCTGACCGACAGCGGCATTTCCGCTGGTGACGCAGAAGAGATTTACCAGCAACTAATGGACTATCTCGACGGTGATACCACAACGGCCAAAGAGGGGCTGGAGACAGATGCCTGGGCCGGCGTTGAGCCCGCGCGGCTGCCTGCGAATCAGATGATGCGCACCCCGGGCGAGCTAAAGCTGCTGCCTGCGTTTCCGGTGGCGGCCTACGGCAAGGTCAGTAAAGTGCTGTGCGCCTTACCCGACACCGCCAGCAAGGTGGATGTCAACACCCTGACCGAAGAACAGGCACCGCTGCTGGCAGCCCTGTTTATCGGCTCGCTGAGCGAGGACGAGGCCGCCCGTCTGATCGCCTCCCGCCCGGAAGAGGGCTGGGAGTCGATGGAGGCATTCCAGAAAGAGCTTGAGACAAATTATCCGCAGACCAAAGACGCCCTCAAGCAGGTTCAGGCGTTTCTTGCGGTAAACAGTCACTATTTCCGGGTCAACAGTACCGGCAATACCGATGATTTAACGCTGCGCGTCGTCAGCCAGCTTCATGTTGATAATGAAGCCGGGAAGGTGATTACCTGGCAACGTCGCTACCGAATGGTTGAATAACACAAGACGAATTCTATGAAACAGGTGCTTTTTATTCGTCCCGACACGCATGAGGACGGGAACATAATGTGGTGCGAGTCCGGTAGCGACCAGGTGGAACAGCGTCAGGGCGGGGCGTCACTGGCGGCGCTTGCCGGTCACGCGTTAGCCGCACGCGTCTGCCTGCTACTGCCGGCCAGCGAAATGATCTTCCGTCGCTTCACGTTGCCCAAAAAAGGCAGCGTTGAGTTCTCCTGGCTGGCAGAAGAGACGCTGATTGGCGATGTGGACACGCTTCACTGGACGGTGCTCAACAAGAAGGGGCGGGAAGTGGACGCGGTGGCCATTGATGCGGCGCGTCTGCAGTACTGGCTGGACCGCTGTGCCGATGCCGGGCTGACGGTGGTGCAGGTGCTGCCCGATGCGATCCTTCTGCCGGTAACCGAAGGCGGCAGCACGCTGGTGTCCACCGACAGTGGTTACTGGATGCGCTATTCGCCGTTTGGCGCCTGTGAAACCGACGCTGCCCTGTTGCCGCTGCTGTTGAGCCAGCAGTGCGCCGGTAACCTCGTCTGTTACGGCGATGCGCCGGCGGACGTGCAGGTGGATGAGCAACGGGCCTGGCAGCATCCGCTGGTGCTGATCCAGCCGCAGTGGAAAAGCTGCAAAGCAAACCTGCTGCACGGCGTTTTTAGCGCCACGGGTGCACAGACCGGTTTCCGTTATGCGAAACCGACTCTTGCCGCCATGGCGGTGCTGAGTATCGGATTGCTGGTTGGCCCTCGTATCGGCATGGCCTGGATGCTCTCTAACCAGGAAAACCTGGCCCAGCAGCAGATGGTGGAATTGGCCCAGCACTATTTCCCCACGCTGCGCCAGACCACCAACCTGAAGTACCACTTCGGGCAGAACATCAAGAAAGAGAAGAAAGGGATCTTTCTTCAACTGGACGCACTGGAGCAGGTCAAGCAATCGCTCCCGGCGGTCGAACTGAGTGAAGTGGGATACGACGACACCCAGAATCAGCTCACGCTGAACATCCGTTCGATGGATCCCACGGCGTTGCAGGCGTTCGTCAATAAGGCGAGTGATACCTTCGACTTTACGCTGCAGCCGGTCTCCAGTGAAGCGCCTTATACCGCTATCATCACAGGGAAATATAAATGAAAGAGAAAATTGGACAATTAAAAGCACGCTATTTGCGTTACAGCCCGCGCGAACGAACGCTGATTAAACTCTGTGGCTCGGCGCTCTGTTGCGCCATTATCTGGTACGGTGTAATGACCCCGCTGGATAATATTATTAAAAATGAGAAAAGCACGCTGCAAAAACAGAAACAGACCCTGAACTGGATGCGTGCAGAAATTAATAAAAATCACCTTCAGGCGAAAGTATTAAAAACCAGTAACCCGAGAAGCGTGGTGGAAGAGAGCGCCAAAGAGATCCACGTTGCGCTGAGTAATATCCAGCAGGACGGGCAAACCCTGACGTTTAATATTGATCGGGTCAACGTCTATGAACTGAAAAACTGGCTTCGGGAGGTGAATTTAACCACCGGGGTTCGTCTGGAGAAAATGGATCTCACGCCGGTTGATCACCTTAGCGATGTAAAGGCCCAGATTAAGCTCTCCTGGGCGAAAGTGGCATGAACTCGCTGACGCTGCTTCAGGGCAGCCAGATGCCCGCCCTTTGCCTGCTCAGCGGCACGCTTGGCGGCATTATCGGCAGCTTTCTGGGGGTGGTGGTCGAACGCATTCCCCCGCTCATTAAAGAGGAGGAGGGGGCCGGAAACCTGCTGTTTCCGACCTCCCACTGTCCCGCATGCTCCCACACGCTCGCCTGGTGGGAAAATATCCCGGTTCTGAGCTGGTGTTGCCTGCGTGGGCGCTGCCGCTGCTGCCAGACTGCGATCCCGCTGCGTCTGCTGTTGCTTGAACTTTCCAGCGCCCTGTTTTTTGCCCTGACGGCGGCGTATGCCCCGTCTGCGGCTGCATTGATGTCGCTATGGGTGCTCTGGTGTGGACTGCTGCCGCTGGCGATGATAGACGCAAAACACATGCTGCTGCCGGACTGCCTGACGCAGCCGCTGCTGTGGGCGGGCCTGCTGAATCATGCGCTTTTTCATACCTTACCGTTGTCGGATGCCCTGTTTGGCGCAGCGGCGGGCTACCTGTCGCTGTGGCTTCTCTACTGGGCCTTTCGCCTGACAACAGGACGCGAGGGATTGGGCTACGGTGATTTTAAGCTGCTGGCTGCGCTGGGCGCGTGGTGCGGCTGGCAGGCGTTACCTTCGTTATTGCTCGCGGCGGCATTAAGCGGTATCGCACTGTATTTTGTTTTTTATAAAGCGGTTAAAGAAAATAGCGTTATTCCGTTTGGCCCTCTGTTGTCACTCGCCGGTTTGGTTATTTTTATTCTGCAGACCTTGCAATTCACATTCTGATTTACGTGGTCAAGTTTTTTTTGAAATTTTTTCGCTGAGGGAATAAAAGGACGTCAACTAATTCCCGGAGTATTGTAAGAAACATAAGCTGTAAGGATTGCCGCTCATGTCTTTTTATGGAGGGTATATTAGCACTATACATGGTTAGTAAAATTAAATTGGGTTTGTGGTTTTAATTAAATAGCTTATTCAGTACTCGCCCATGTTATATGGAATACATGGTCCTTTTCATTTATCAAAAATAAGATTATCAGGAATTAATAATGAAATTTATGAAGCCAACCTATCTGGCACTCTTTGTCGCAGCCGTTTCCGGCTCTGCGTTCGCCGCAGCGCCAGGTACGCCTTCAATCAGCAGCGGTAACGATAAATTTGCCATCGTTGAAGTGGACCAGGCCGTAGTGGACTACGGTAATCTTGTTAAGGTTCATAACGACGGTGTCGACGTAAAAGTCGAGTGGAACGTCTGGAGCGGCGACGCGCCGACCTCCGGTAAAGTGCTGCTGGATGGCAAGACCGTCTGGTCCGGTGCTGCCGGTGCATCCGGTTCTGCCACCTTTAAAGTGAAAAAAGGCGGTCGCTACCAGGAGCAGGTTGAACTCTGTAACAACAGCGGCTGTACCAAAAGCGCAAGCAAGCTGATCATCGTGGCGGATACTGACGGTAGCCACCTCCTGCCGCTGAATGCGCCTCTGCAGGAAAACAACAAAACCTTCGCAAAACATACCGATAAAGTGGTTGCCGCCTACTTCCCTGAGTGGGGCGTTTATGGCCGTAACTTCCCGGTCGATAAAATCCCTGCCGCTAACCTGAACCACATCCTGTACGGCTTCATTCCAATCTGTGGCGGCGACGGCATCAACGACGGTCTGAAAACCGTTGAAAACGGCAACAGCTTCGCCAACCTGCAGAAAGCCTGTGCTGGCCGACCTGACTACACCGTGGCGATCCACGACCCGTGGGCTGCGCTGCAGAAACCACAGTCCGGCGTATCTAACTGGGACGACCCGTACAAAGGTAACTTCGGCCAGCTGATGGCGCTGAAAAAAGCCCATCCTGACCTGAAAATTCTGCCATCCATTGGCGGCTGGACCATGTCCGATCCGTTCTATCACATGAACGATTCCGCGATCCGTGCACGTTTCGTGGCCTCTGTTAAAGACTTCCTGAAAACCTGGAAATTCTTCGACGGTGTGGATATCGACTGGGAATTCCCGGGCGGCGGCGGTGTGAACGAATCACTGGGTAACCCGCAGGTGGATAAAGCAACCTACACCGCGCTGATGCACGATCTGCGTACCATGCTGAACGAACTGTCCGCTGAAACGGGGCGCACCTATGAACTGACCAGCGCCATCGGTGCCGGTAAAGATAAGATTGAAGACGTGGATTACACCACGGCGCAGCAGTATCTCGATCACATCTTCCTGATGAGCTACGACTTCTACGGCGCGTGGAGCATGACCGATCTGGGCCACCAGGCTGCGCTGCATGCACCAGCATGGCGTCCGGACACCAACTACACCACCGAAAATGGCGTTAACGCGCTGCTGGAGCAGGGCGTACAGCCAGGCAAAATCGTGGTGGGTACCGGCATGTACGGTCGTGGCTGGACTGGCGTTCACGGCTATACCGGCAACAACCCGTTCACCGGTACGGCGACTGACGGCGTGAAAGGCACCTGGGAACCAGGCGTTGTTGACTATCGTCAGATTGTGAACGAGTACAAAGGCAAGCCTGGCTGGGAATATGGCTATGACGCAGACGCTGAAGCGCCATACGTCTTCAACAAATCCACCGGCGAGCTGATCTCTTATGAAGATGCCCGTTCCGCAACCGCAAAAGGTAAGTACGTTCTGGCGAAAAACCTGGGCGGCCTGTTCGCGTGGTCTATCGACTCCGATAACGGCGATATCCTGAACGCGATGAACGAAAGCCTGCTGGGCAGCTCCACACCAGATCCGGTGGTGACCAACCATGCGCCGGTTGCTTCTGCGGCGGATCAAACCGTGACCGGCCCTGCGACCGTGACTCTGGATGGCTCTGCCTCCACCGATCCTGATGGCGATGCGCTGACCTACAAATGGACCCAGATTTCTGGCCCAAGCGTTACCCTGACCAACAGCACCAAAGCGAAGGCGACCTTCTCCGTTGGCGCTGTGACCAGCAACCAGACCCTGGCATTCCGTCTGACCGTGACCGATCCAAAAGGTCTGAGCAGCACCGCTGACGTTCAGGTTGTGAACAAAGCGCCGAAAGCCAACCAGGCCCCTGTGGTTAACCAGATGCAGAACGTCACTCTGGAAGCCGGTCAGACCTACGCCCTGAACGTGCAGGCAGCGGATCCAGACGGTGATGCACTGACCTACGCCTGGAGCGTACCATCTGATATGCACGCGACCGGTACTGATACCTCCAGCGTACAGATCACCGCGCCGGACGTTACAACTGACTCAACCTACACCCTGAGCGTTGTCGTAAGCGACGGTAAAACCAGCGTACAGTCTAACGTACAGGTTACCGTAACGCCGAAAGCCACCCCGGTTGTGCCTGATGAAGACAATACCCCGTCTGACGAAGGCAACACGCCATCCGATGAAGGTAACACCCCATCTGATGAAGGCACTGCAACCGGCAGCTGCGATAACCCGGTAGATGCCAACGCCAGCAAATACGCGGCATGGGAATCCAGCAAAATCTACAACAACGGCGACATGGTCAGCTCCGATAATCTGGTATGGAAAGCGAAGTACTGGACTCAGGGCAACAAACCTGGCTTTAACGCCGATGCATGGGAACTGGTCAGCCAGGTGAAAATGAACTGGCGCTCCGACATGGTCTACAACGGTGGTGACAAGACAACCTATCAAGGTTTCGAGTACCGCGCGAAATGGTGGACAAAAGGTGACAAACCAGGCAACAGCGATGTATGGGTGAAAGAAGGCGCGTCAGCAGACTGCAAATAATCTTCTGAGCTTGAAATTGTGGGTGTGATATCAGCCCACAATCACTGGTCACACCCCGCTTCGGGTGTGGCCAGTACCTTCCACTAATTTAACAGGACGTGTTTGAGGAGAATAAAAAACGGCCACGCAGGTGAAGAATGAAAAGGTTTCTGTTTTTGTTATTGATATTAAGTCATAGCGCATTTGCAAATTGCTGGAATAAAGCGGCGCATTATTATCATATTGATCCGTTTTTACTTTATGCCATCGCGAATGTGGAATCGGGAATGAACCCGTACGCCATTGGCATCAATCATGACGGAACGCGCGATATCGGATTAATGCAAATCAACAGCTCGCACTTTCCTGAACTTGAACGCAAAGGCATTAATGAAAACCGTCTGATGACAGAGCCCTGTACCTCCATTATGGTCGGCGCCTCTATTTTGTCAGGCATGATTAAGGTTTATGGATACAACTGGGAAGCGGTAGGTGCGTATAACGCCGGGCTTAAAAAAGAAAATTACCCTAAGCGCATGGTCTATGCCCATAAGGTCTGGAAAAAGTATCAGCAGTTAAAATTAGCCGCCCGCGACAGAACCAACTGGTGAGTTTTTTGTTTTTTGAAGAGTACCCACCCGTATTCTTCAGAAAATGAAAAGCAGCTGTCTGAAGTTTATTTATTAACGGATTAATAAATGAATTTAGATTTATTTAACTTTATCGAAATTAACAGGAATAACCGAGATGAATAAAAGGACATTACTGAGCGTGCTTATTGCCGGTGCCTGCGTAGCGCCGGTGATTGCTCAGGCCACCATGCTGAAGGCGGAAAGCAGTGTGCCTTACACCATGAAAGCCAGCGATCTGGCTAAAAAGGAAAAAGAGCTCACCGATTTCCCACTGATGAAATCCGTGAAGGATACCATCCGTACACTGGACAACGCTCAGGTCGAGCAGATTGAGCCAGGCCGTGCAGCCAACCCGGTAAACGTGAAACGCGTTGAAGGGATCCTTAAAGAGAGCGACTGGGAATACCTGTTCCCGCTGCGCGCGAAGGATTACAGCTACAGTAACTTCCTGAAAGCCGTGGGTAAATTCCCGGCGCTGTGTGATACCTACAACGATGGCCGCGACAGCGAAGCTATCTGCCGTAAAGAGCTGGCAACCATGTTTGCTCACTTCGCACAGGAAACCGGCGGCCACGAAAGCTGGCGTCCGGAGCCGGAATGGCGTCAGGCACTGGTCTATGTGCGTGAGATGGGCTGGAGCGAAGGCCAGAAGGGCGGCTATAACGGGGAGTGTAACCCGGACGTCTGGCAGGGTCAGACCTGGCCGTGCGGTAAAGACAAAGATGGCGACTTCCTGAGCTACTTTGGCCGCGGCGCTAAGCAGTTGTCCTACAACTACAACTACAACTACGGTCCATTCTCTGAAGCAATGTACGGCGATGTCCGCACGCTGCTCGACAAACCTGAGCTGGTGGCCGATACCTGGCTGAACCTGGCGAGCGCCATCTTCTTCTTCGCCTATCCACAGCCGCCAAAACCAAGCATGCTTCAGGTTATCGACGGCACCTGGCAGCCGAACGACCACGATAAAGCCAGCGGCCTTGTCCCTGGCTTTGGCGTGACCACCCAGATCATCAACGGCGGCGTAGAGTGCGGTGGCCCGACTGAAATTGCCCAGTCTCAGAACCGTATCAAATACTACAAAGAGTTCGCTAACTACCTGAAAGTCCCTGTACCGGCTGACGAAGTGCTTGGCTGTGCCAACATGAAGCAGTTCGATGAAGGTGGCGCAGGTGCCCTGAAGATCTACTGGGAACAGGACTGGGGATGGAGCGCGGATACCCCAGATGGCAAGACCTACGCTTGCCAGCTGGTGGGTTATCAGACGCCATTCAGCGCGTTCAAAGACGGCGACTACACCAAGTGTGTACAGAAGTTCTTTAACGTGAATATCGTTAACGACGACGGTTCCGCGGTCGTGCCGGATGAAACACCGGCTCCTGCTCCAGCCCCGTCTGAAGATGAGACGCCAGCGCCGACACCAACACCGGATGAAACCCCGGCACCTGTGCCAGACGACATCCCGGCGGTGGTAAATCATGCGCCTGTAGCGCAGATTGCCGGTCCGATCGGTGCGGTTGAAGCCGGCGCGCAGGTCTCCCTGAGCGCAGAAGGCTCTACCGACGAAGACGGCAATAAGCTGACCTACACCTGGCGTTCCCAGGACGGCCAGACCGTTACCGGCGACGATAAAGCGGTGGTGACCTTCAACGCACCTGAAGCCGCGACGGCGCAGCAGTATGAAATCAGCCTGACCGTCAGCGACGGTGAGCTGAGCAGCACCACCACATACCTGCTGAACGTAAAAGCCAAAGCAGCCACCCCGTCTCAGGACGAAGGCACTTCCGGCTCTTACCCGGCGTGGAGCGCGAACAGCAAGTACAGCGCAGGCGATATCGTGAACAACCACGGTAAACTGTTCCAGTGCAAACCGTTCCCGTACAGCGGCTGGTGTAACAATGCACCAATGTACTATGAACCAGGCGCAGGTCTGGCATGGTCTGAGGCCTGGACGGCATTATAAACAGCAAACGGCAACCGAAAGGTTGCCGTTTTAGTCTTTACCCCCTCTCCCTGTGGGAGAGGGCCGGGGTGAGGGCATCAGGCCGCACCCAATTAACTACCGATGCAACTTCCCGTGGTCCCGCAGCCACGCCGCCGTGCGCACAATCCCTTCATCCAGCGTCACAATCGGCTTATACCCCAGCTCGTTCTCCGCGCGCGAAATATCCAGCGTGAAATCAAAATTCAGCTTCGACACGCCGTAATGCGTCAGCGCAGGCTCTTTGGCGGTTTTGCTGCCAAAACGCTCCATGCTGCGGGCAATCATATCCAGCATAGGATAAGGCACCGAGCGAATGCGGCAGTCGATGTGCAGCTCGTCGATCAGGCGCTGCACAATGGTGCGAAGGCGGCAGGGTTCGCCGTTGGTGATGTTATACGCGCGGCCCGACGCCAGCTTATCGCTGTCCGGCTGGCTCGCCAGCCACATGGCGTACACGGCATTTTCGTAGTAAGTCATGTCCACCAGCGCATCACCGCCGCGCGGCAGCAGCACGCTGCCGTAGTGGTGCATCATCTGCGCGAGGCGCGGAATAAACACTTTATCGTGCGGTCCGAAAAGACTTTGCGGGCGCAGGATCGTAAAGCGCGTATGTGGGTTCGACTGCGCCAGCAGGTCGATCACCTCTTCGCTGGCCGCCTTGCTGCGGGCAAACTCACAGGCAAAACGGGCCGGACGGAACGTTTCCTGGATATCCCGGTGGTGGTGGTAGTCGAAGTAGAGCGACGGAGAGGAGATATGAATAAAGTTACGCACGCCCCAGGCAACGGCCCACTCGCCCAGACGGCGCGTGGCGCGCACGTTGGCGAGATCGAAGGCTTCCTGGGTTCCCCACGGAGAGGTAAAACTGGAGCAGTGCCACAGGGTGTCGATTCCGGCGAGCATCACTTTCGCCTGAGAGGAGACCAGCTCCGTCAGGTCGGCATGGACAAACTCTGCGCCCATTTTTTGCAGTAGCTTACCCATCGCCTCGTTGCGACCGGTAGCCCTGACGCTAATGCCTTTGTTGCGCAGAAATTCGACCGCATTTCGGCCTAAGCCGCTGGTCGCCCCGGTAACCAGTACCTTCATAACAATCCACTGTGTTGAAAAGAATTTCGTGCGCATTCTTTCGTGAATTACGGCGGGTTGCAATGGGAAAGGTGAAAGAAAGCGAGTTTTATTTAGTTCTTTTCCGTTTTTTGTTCTGCCAGTTGCGCAATCCGTTTTGCCATCCCGCGGAAGATAAACAGATGTGCGGGGATCATCAGTAACCAGTAGAACAGACCGGGCATCCCATGTGGGTGCCACCAGGCGCGGACATCCAGTTCACGGCAATCGCCTTTGTCTTTTAGCGTGAAGCAGAGCCGTCCCAGCCCTGGCGCTTTCATGCCGAACAGCAGCGCCAGCTGTTTTTCCGGTTCGACGATGATGACTTTCCAGCTGTCGACCGTATCACCCACTTTGAGGTACGGCTGCGCAGGGCGACCTTTCGCCAGCCGGTGGCCCACCAGCAGATCCATCGCTCCGCGTGTCTGCCAGAGAATATTGCCGAAGAAATAACGCTCTTTGCCGCCGATCTGGTTCACCACCTCCCACAGCGATGCCAGGCTGGCCGAGGTTTTCACCGTGCAGCCCGCCTGTTTCGGGTAATAACCGTACTCCGGCCGCCAGCGGGCAAACGCCTGCGCGTCGTAGCCCCAGTCGCTGGAGTTCACCAGCTTCTCTTCTTCTTTCAGGGTATGGCGTACCGCGTCGTCAAAACGGATCAGCGTCTGCGGAATTAATGCGCGCAGTTCGCCATCGTCCGCCAGCAGATCGTGCTTCAGCCCCTGGATCAGCGCTTTCGCTGTCGTCGGCGGCACCGAGGTAATAACGTTTAAAAACCACACGGAGATCCAGCGGGTCGGGAAGGGAACGGGGATGAGCCAGCGTCGGCGGCCGCTGACGCGCATAAAATGCTCGAACTGTTCCTGATAGCTCAATACCTCCGGCCCGGCGGCCTCAAGCACGCGGTGCTGTTCGGCGGGATGGTCCAGCAGCGCCACCAGGTAATGCAGCAGGTTTTCCAGGGCAATCGGCGTGGTGCGCGACCGCACCCAGCGCGGTGGGGTGAGCACCGGCAGGTTGTAGACCATATCGCGCATCACTTCGAAGGCGGCAGAGCCCGCGCCGACGATGATCCCCGCCCGCAGTTCGGTAACGGGGATATCCGCGCTGCGCAAGGTATCCGCGGTAAGCTGACGGGCGCGCAGGTGGTCCGACTGCTCATTTTCGGGCGCCTGGAGCGAGCTTAAAAAAATCACCTGCTTAACCGGCGTTTGCCGCAGGGCATCGCGGACGTTCAGGGCCACCTGACGTTCGTGGGCGATAAAATCGCCTCCTTCGCCCATGCTGTGCACCAGGTAATACAGCGTGTCGACCCCTTCCAGCAGCGCGGGCAGCGACTCAGGCCAGTTAAGGTCGACGTTGTGGCAGGTGACGCCAGGCAGGTTTAGTTTTTGCAGGCGTTCCGTGTTGCGTGCCGCCGCCAACACCTGATGCCCCTGCTGGCTTAACGCCGTGGTCAGATGCTGACCGATATACCCGCTGGCACCAAGCACCAGAATACGTTGCGGCACGTTCTGCTCCTTAACGCTGTAAAAACGCCTGCCAGTGTTTCACGACGTCCAACAGCTGCTCGCGGCTGACGTCGAGATGCATCACCAGACGCACAACGGGTGACGCGTTGATCAGTACGCCACGCGCTTTCATGAACTCCCCAAGCGCAGCGGCGTGCTCATCACCCACGCGAACAAACAGCATGTTGGTGTCGTGTCGCATCACATCGGCGCCAATTTCACGCAGTTGCCCGGCCATCCACGCGGCGTTGTCGTGATCGTCCTGCAGACGTGCCACGTTGTTTTTAAGGGCATACAGACCCGCTGCGGCCAGAATACCGGCCTGGCGCATGCCGCCGCCGGTCATCTTGCGCCAGCGGTTGGCGCGTTTGATGTAGTCCGCATCGCCCACCAGCAGAGAACCCACGGGGGTGCCCAGCCCTTTTGAGAGGCAGATGGTGAACGAGTCACAATATTGCGTAATCTCGTTCAGCTCGCAGCCGTAGGCCACCACGGCGTTAAAGATTCGTGCGCCGTCCACGTGCAGGCCGAGCCTGCGCTCGCGGGTAAATTCCCACGCCGCTTTGAGGTACTCGCGCGGCAGGACTTTGCCGTTGTGGGTGTTTTCAAGGCTGAGTAATTTGGTGCGGGCGAAGTGGATGTCGTCGGCTTTGATTTTTGCGGCGACCTTGTCGAGCGGGAGAGTGCCGTCCGGTGCGGCGTCGATCGGCTGCGGCTGAATGCTGCCGAGCACCGCCGCGCCGCCCGCTTCGTACAGGTAGTTATGCGCTCCCTGGCCGACGATGTACTCTTCACCGCGCTCGCAGTGGCTGAGCAGCGCCACCAGGTTGGCCTGCGTTCCGGTGGGCAGGAACAGGGCGGCCTCTTTACCGCTGAGTTCTGCGGCATAGCGCTGCAGTTCGTTGACCGTTGGATCGTCACCGTAGACGTCGTCCCCGACCGGGGCGGCCATCATCTCTTCGAGCATGGCGCGACTCGGACGGGTAACGGTATCACTGCGTAAATCAATCATTTCACATCCCTTTATTTTAAGAGGTCATGCGAAATGTTTTACCTGAGCCAGTTAGTTTTTGCCAGTTCGATCACTTCATCGCCGCGGCCGCTGATGATCGCCCGCAGCATGTAGAGGCTAAAACCTTTGGCCTGCTCCAGCTTGATCTGCGGCGGGATGGCCAGCTCCTCTTTGGCGACCACCACATCCACCAGCACCGGGCCGTCGATGGAAAACGCCCGTTGCAGAGCTTCATCCACCTCGGAGGCTTTCTCCACGCGGATACCGGTTATGCCGCAGGCTTCGGCAATGCGGGCAAAGTTGGTGTCGTGCAGTTCGGTGCCGTCCGTCAGATAGCCCCCGGCCTTCATCTCCATCGCCACAAAGCCCAGCACGCTGTTATTGAAGACCACGATTTTCAGCGGCAACTTCATCTGCACCACCGACAGGAAATCGCCCATCAGCATGCTGAATCCGCCGTCACCGCACATCGCCACCACCTGACGCTCCGGGGCGGTGGCTTTGGCACCCAGCGCCTGTGGCATGGCGTTGGCCATTGAGCCGTGGTTGAACGAGCCGAGCAGGCGGCGTTTGCCGTTCATCTTCAGGTAGCGTGCCGCCCAGACGGTTGGCGTGCCGACGTCGCAGGTAAAGATGGCATCGTCGTCCGCGAAGTGGCTGATCTGCTGCGCGAGATACTGCGGGTGGATCGCTTTGTCGCTCGGTTTGGCGAGATCGTCCAGCCCCTTACGCGCATCGCGGTAATCGCTCAGGGCTTTGTCGAGGAATTTACGATCCGTTTTCTCTTCCAGCAGCGGCAGCAGGGCGGCAAGGGTAGATTTAATGTCGCCCACCAGCGCCATATCGACCTTGCTGTGTGCACCGATGCTGGCCGGGTTAATATCGATCTGAATGATTTTGGCATCCGTCGGGTAGAACGCGCGATAGGGGAACTGGGTACCGAGCAGAATCAGCGTGTCGGCATTCATCATGGTATGGAAGCCGGACGAAAAACCGATCAGCCCGGTCATGCCCACGTCGTAAGGGTTATCGTACTCAACGTGCTCTTTGCCGCGCAGGGCATGAACAATTGGGGCTTTTAGCTTACCTGCAAATTCAAGGAGTTCCTTGTGCGCGCCAGCACAGCCGCTGCCGCACATCAGGGCGATATTGCTGGCGTAACGCAGCAGTTGCGCCAGTTTTTTCAGCTCCTCTTCAGCTGGGGTTACGACCGGCTGGGGGGCGTGATACCAGTGGGTGCTGGCCCCTTCGGGCGCAGCCTTGAGCGCCACATCCCCCGGGATCACGACCACAGAAACACCGCGGTTCAGCACCGCCTTGCGCATGGCTATCGCCAGAACCTGCGGGATCTGCTCCGGCGAGGACACCAGCTCGCAATAGTGGCTGCATTCACGGAACAGCTCCTGCGGATGCGTCTCCTGAAAATAGCCACTGCCGATTTCAGATGAGGGAATATGGGCGGCAATTGCCAGCACCGGCACGTGATTGCGGTGACAGTCGAACAGCCCGTTAATCAGATGCAGGTTCCCTGGGCCACACGATCCGGCGCAGACGGCCAGCTCCCCGGTGAGCTGTGCTTCGGCCCCGGCGGCAAAGGCGGCGACCTCCTCATGACGGGTCGGCATCCATTCAATGGTTTTCATCTTGTTGAGGCTGTCGCTCAGCCCGTTCAGTGAATCGCCGGTTACGCCCCAGATACGTTTTACACCTGCCTGTTCAAGGGTCTTCGCTATGTATGCAGCCACGGTTTGTTTCATGGTTGTCCGTCTCCTTTTTGTGATATCGCTTACAAGCTTAGAAGAAAGTCACTGTATTGCCTGCACAATACCCCTCATTTCAGGGTGGTTTTCACCGGCAATGATTCGGCATAATCTGGCGACAGATTGGGTGAAAACGGGAATCATTTCAGATGGTTAAATCATTGTTAATTGCTGTAAACGAAAAGCTAACGTGCGACGATCTCGGCAAACTCTTGTTACGACTTGCCGTCGGTGGGCTGATGTTGTTTCACGGATTACACAAGTTATTTGGCGGTGTGGGCTTCATCAGCGGCCTGCTGGTGGAAAAAGGGCTGCCGGGGTTTATTGCGTACGGCGTATTGATTGGCGAAGTGGTGGCACCGATCCTGATCATTGTCGGCCTCTTTACGCGCCCGGCGGCGCTGGTACTGGCGTTTACCATGATTGTGGCATGGCTGATGGTGGGCACGGGCAAAACCTTTGCACTCGATGCCGTCGGTGCGTGGGCCATTGAGAGCCTGGTGTACTTCTTTATCGGCTCGCTGGCGGTGGCGTTTTTAGGGGCAGGGCGGTACGCGGTAGGGAAAGGTCCTGCGTGGCGATAGGGTTGTTGTAGGTCGGGTAAACGTAGTGCCCCCCGACAAAAAGCCCGGTGGCGCTGACGCTTACCGGGCCTACGATCGAACATTTAACGTTTATGCAAGGACCAGGTCCCCCTGCGGATGACATGAGCACGCCAGCACATAACCTTCAGCAATTTCTGCATCGGTCAGCGTCATGGTGCTGGTCACGCTGTACTCCCCGGAGACTACCTTCGTTTTACAGCAACCGCATACGCCCGCGCGACAGGCAGCTACCACGGGCACCTTATTGCTTTCCAGCGCTTCCAGCAGCGTGGTGCCGACGCGGCCAAAGAAGGTTTGTGCCGGTTGCAGTTTGGTGAACTGAATCCCGCTGGTTGCCGCCTCCGCCACCGGCGTGAAGAACTGCTCTTTGAAGAAGCGGGTTACGCCCAGGGCTTTCACTTCCTGTTCCACAATCTCCATATACGGTGCCGGGCCGCAGGTCATCACGGTACGGTTCGCTATATCGGGCACGCGTTGCAGCAGCTCGCGGCTCAGACGTCCCTCGACAAAACCGTGCGTCGCGTTGTGCTCTGCCACCAGCGTCACCGGGTAGTTGCGCCACTCATCGGCAAAGATCACATCGTCCGGCGAACGCACGCTGTAGATCACCTGCACGTCGGCCTGGGGGCGGTTTTTGGCCAGCCAGCGACGCATTGACATGATCGGCGTGACGCCACAGCCCGCGGCCAGCAGCAGGAATTTATCTTCGCTTTTGTCGTCACAGGTAAATTCCCCCTGAGCGTCAGACAGCCAGATGTAATCCCCGCGCTTGACGTCACGCGTGAGCCACTGCGAGCCTGCACCGTCATCGATGCGGCGGATAGTGAGCGTAATGTATTCGCTCACGCCCGGCGTCGAGGAGATCGTATAGGCGCGCAATGTGTCCGCCGCGTTGCGGACACTGACCAGCGCATACTGACCGGCACGGTACGGGTAGTAGTCATGGCACAGCAGCGACAGCGTCCACACATCCGGCGTCTCCTGCTGGATGTGATGAACCTGCATCCGCCACGGGCACTGAGAGGTTGGCATGGTCATGAAATACTCCTTACGCGCTCAGCAGTTGCTGCATATCTTCTTCTACGGTGGTCACGGAACGCAGACCGAATTTCTCGTTCAGCACGGCCAGCAGGTCCGGCGTCAGGAAGCCTGGCGCGGTTGGGCCGGTGACGATATTGGTAACGCCCAAAGAGAGCAGGGTCAGCAGGATCACAATCGCTTTCTGCTCGAACCAGGAGAGCACCAGCGACAGCGGCAGATCGTTCACGCCGCAGCCCAGTTTCTCCGCCAGCGTGACCGCCAGAATGATGGCTGAATAGGCATCGTTACACTGACCAGCATCCACCAGACGCGGCAGCCCTTCAATGTTACCGAAGTCCAGCTTGTTGAAACGGTATTTACCGCAGGCCAGCGTCAGGATCAGGCAATCTTCCGGCACGCGGGTGGCGAAATCGGTGAAGTAGTTACGCTCACCGCGCGCGCCGTCACAGCCGCCAATCAGGAAGATGTGGCGCAGTTTTTCACGGCTGACGAGGTCAATCAGCGAGTCTGCGGCGCCGAGCAGCGTTTCGCGGCCAAAACCGACGGTAATCAGGTGCGGAATTTCGCTGTACGGGAAGCCCGCCATCTGCTGCGCCTGGGCGATCACCGGACCGAAATCGTCACCTTCAAGGTGGCTCACGCCCGGCCAGCCGACGATGCTGCGGGTCCAGATGCGGTCATCATACGCGCCGACGGTCGGGTCGATGATGCAGTTAGAGGTCATCACAATTGGGCCCGGGAAGCGGGCGAACTCAACCTGCTGATTCTGCCAGCCGCTGCCGTAGTTCCCGATCAGATGTTTGAATTTACGCAGTTCCGGGTAGCCGTGTGCGGGCAGCATTTCGCCGTGGGTATAGACGTTAACGCCGGTGCCTTCGGTCTGCTTCAGCAGGTTGTAGAGATCTTTCAGGTCGTGGCCGGAGATGAGAATACATTTGCCTTCGGTCGCTTTCACATTGACCTGCGTTGGCGTTGGATGACCGTAGGTGCTGGTTTCACCGGTATCCAGAATGCTCATCACTTTGAAGTTCATCTGGCCGATTTCCATGGAGCACTCAAGCAGCGCATTCATATCGGCAGGCCAGGTGCCCAGCCACGCCATGATTTTGTGGTACTGCGCGTAGATGTCGTTATCGTACTGGCCAAGCACGTGCGCGTGCTCCATATAGGCTGCGGCACCTTTCAGGCCGTACAGGCACAGCAGGCGCAGGCCGAGAATGTTCTCGCCAATCGCCGCTTTGTCTTTGTTCGGGGTAAATTCTGCGGCCTGACGCTGTAATTCGCCCAGGTCGTCACTCACCAGCTGCAGTTCTGACATCGGGTTGTCCACGCGGGCGCTGGCATCGGCATTCAGGCACTGCGCTTTCAGCGCTTCGCGCAGGGCAATCGCTTCACGGGCGTACCCGACAATGCGCGGCGAATCAAAGTTAACGTTAGTCAGCGTGGAGAAAAAGGCGCGCGGCGCAAAGCTGTCTACGTAGTGGTCGACAATACCGTACTCGCGGGCTTTGAATGCCCAGGCGGAAAGCCCCTGCAGGGCAGCAATCAGCAGATCCTGCAGGTCTGATGTTTCTGCGGTTTTACCGCACATACCCTGCGCGTAAGAACAGCCATTGCCTGCCGGGGTACGGATAGTTTGTTCACATTGCACACAAAACATAATCACACCTGTTAAAGTTATATTTGATATACATGTTTAAGGTTATGCCTGTGTCCGGGCGGTGAAAAGGGCTTTTTTTGACAAAGTAGAGGGAGATTGATTTAGCGCAATTTTGGCGGCAGGAACCCTACCGCCAGAGAGGTATCAGGCGGAGAAAAAGGCCATCAGAACAGGCACCAGCAGGCTCAGAATAAAGCCGTGTACGATGGCGGCGGGCACCATTTCCAGCCCGCCAGAGCGTTGTAATACCGGCAGGGTAAAGTCCATCGACGTCGCCCCGCTCAGACCCAGCGCGGTAGAGCGGCTGCGGCGAACCAGACCCGGGATCAGCATGATGGCGATTAACTCCCGCGCCAGGTCGTTAAAGAAGGCGGCGCTGCCAATAACAGGGCCAAACGACTCGGTTAGCAGAATACCGGAGAGGGAATACCAGCCAAATCCGGAGGCCATGGCCAGGCCGGTTTTGAGCGGCAGGTCGAGAATCAAGGCGTTAATGACGCCTGCTACCAATGAACTGGCGACCACAATAACGGCAACAATCATTCCCCGACGATTCAGGACAATCTGTTTCAGGGTCATGCCATTATTGCGTAACTGGATACCAATAAGGAACAGCAGGAAGATCAGGGTATATTCGCTGGCTTCGGTGGCGTGCTGCAAAAAAGGCCATCCGGTGAGCCCAAGGACAAAACCGAGCACCACGACGCCGCACAGTTTTAATGATTCCAGCGCCATCGCAATTCGGGAAGGCAGTTTTTCCTGATGGTGATGGTTTTTCCACGGAATAGTGCGTTCAAGCCAGAATAAGGCGGCGATATTGCAGAGCAAAATAACCACAACTGTGACCGCAGAATAATGCAGGATGGAAAGCAGATTGGTCGCCAGGTTATCCAGAAAGGCCAGGCTAATCCCCATAAAGAACAGAATGACGTAAACAATCCAGCTGAGAAAACGGTTGATAAGCCGTAATGCCGATGCCTGATGCAGCGGGATAAGATAGCCCACAATCAGGGGCAGCAGAATAATGAGGAGTCCTGAGAACATGAACAACCGGTCCTTGTGAGTAGCTGTTGAGCGCCAGAGACACTACCCAATAAAGGCTGTTCAGTAAAGCGGCAAAAGAAAGCCGGGTGTCGGCTGCGCCTTACCCGGCCTGTTGCCCTCACCGTGGCCCTCTCCCACAGGGAGAGGGAGGGAAAGATTAATCGCGTTTTTCCAGCAGGGTGCGATACAGCACGCCGCCCAGAATACCGCCGACGATCGGCATTACCCAGAACAGCCACAGCTGCTCAAGTGCCCAACCGCCCTGGAAGATGGCGACGGCGGTGCTGCGCGCCGGGTTCACCGAGGTGTTGGTCACCGGAATGGAGATCAGGTGAATAAGCGTCAGTGCCAGACCAATGGCGATAGGCGCGAAGCCCGCAGGGGCGTATTTGTCGGTCGCGCCGTGGATCACCAGCAGGAAGCCGGCGGTCAGCACAATTTCAATCACAATGGCAGAGAGCATAGAGTAGCCGCCAGGCGAGTGCTCACCGAAGCCGTTGGAAGCAAAACCGCTGGCTGCGGCGTCAAAGCCGGCTTTACCGCTGGCAATCACGTACAGCACCGCGGCAGCAATAATACCGCCCACAACCTGAGCGACAATATAGCCAATGACCTCTTTAGCCGGGAAGCGACCACCAGCCCATAAGCCTAATGTCACGGCCGGGTTAAAATGACCACCGGAAATATGTCCCACGGCGAAGGCCATGGTTAATACCGTTAAACCAAATGCCAGCGCGACGCCGACAAAACCTATGCCGAGTTCCGGAAATGCTGCTGCCAGAACGGCACTACCGCAGCCACCAAACACCAGCCAGAATGTACCAAAGCATTCTGCTGCTAATTTTCTGAACATAACCACCTCAATTAACTACCGCACGCTTTCCCGCGCGCGGGATATATCGCCATAAAGGGATGACGACTCAAAGAGCCATTATTTTAGAAACCAACAACACCCCTTCGCCACTTAAATAAATTCGGATAATTTGATTTAAGGCAATGTGATGTCAATCCTTGTTCAAACTGGAGGTGAATAGATCATAGTCCAATTTGCGGGCAATAGTTTGTGGTGCTATTGAGACTATTTCAAATGAAACCTTGCACGTAAATTCTGAATTTTTCGTGCTGAGACAAAATAATCAGGAGGCCTGACAGTGTTCTGTGCGGCATCCTCCCGCTATACTGCTGATAACTTAAAGGAAAAAGTGATCATTTCTCGGGGGATGTATGCTTCTCGAACGTGTGGAAATTGTCGGGTTTCGCGGTATAAACCGTCTGTCACTCCAGCTGGAGCAGAATAACGTCCTCATCGGCGAGAACGCCTGGGGTAAGTCCAGCCTGCTGGATGCGCTGACGCTGCTGCTTTCGCCCGAAGGCGATTTGTATCACTTCGTTCATGATGATTTCTGGTTTCCGCCCGGCGATGTCAACGGCCGCGAGAAGCATCTCCATATCATTCTGACGTTCCGCGAATCCGAGCCGGGGCGTCACCGGGTGCGTCGCTTCCGCCCGATGTCACCGTGCTGGGTTCAGAGCGACGATGGCTTCCACCGTATTTTTTATCGTCTGGAAGGCGAGATGTCAGAGAATGAAGGGGTGCTGACCCTGCGTGAATTTCTCGACCAGAAAGGCAACCCCATACCGCTGGACAATATCGACGAGCTGGCCCGGCATCTGATTCGTTTGATGCCGGTGCTACGCTTGCGCGATGCGCGTTTTATGCGGCGTATCCGTAACGGTACCGTGCCGCATATGCCGGAAGTAGAAGTCACCGCCCGCGAGCTTGATTTCCTGGCACGCGAGCTGGTTTCGCGTCCGCAAAATCTCACCGATGGGCAAATCCGCCAGGGGCTCTCTGCCATGGTGCAACTGCTGGAGCACTATTTTTCCGAGCAGGGAACCTCGCAGTCGCGCCATCGTCTGATGCGCCGTCGGTCCCATGATGAGCAACGAAGCTGGCGCTATCTCGATATCATTAACCGGATGATCGACCGGCCCGGCGGACGCACTCATCGGGTGATTTTGCTGGGGCTATTTTCCACTCTTCTGCAGGCCAAGGGAACCGTCCGTCTGGATCGCGATGCGCGTCCGCTGCTGCTGGTGGAAGATCCGGAAACACGTCTGCACCCCATCATGCTCTCCGTTGCCTGGCACCTGTTGAATCTGCTGCCGCTTCAGCGCATTACCACCACCAATTCCGGCGAGTTGTTGTCGCTGACGCCGGTAGAGTATGTTTGCCGCCTGGTGCGTGAATCATCGCGCGTTTCTGCTTACCGGCTGGGGCCGGGAGGGATGAATGCCGAGGATGGTCGCCGTATTGCGTTTCATATCCGCTTTAATCGCGCCTCGTCGCTTTTTGCCCGCTGCTGGCTTCTGGTGGAGGGGGAAACCGAGACCTGGGTCATCAACGAGCTGGCGCGCCAGTGCGGCCACCATTTTGATGCGGAGGGGATTAAGGTCATCGAGTTTGCGCAGTCAGGGTTAAAGCCGCTGATCAAATTCGCCCGGCGGATGGGCATAGAATGGCACGTGCTGGTCGACGGCGATGAGGCGGGTAAAAAATACGCATCCACCGTGCGCAGCCTGTTGAACGATGAGCGAGAAGAAGAGCGGGATCATTTAACCATGCTGCCCGCCATGGACATGGAGCACTTTATGTACCGCCAGGGGTTCGATGACGTGTTCCACAGGATAGCGATGGTGCCGGTCGATGTGCCGATGAACATGCGGCGCGTGATCGCCAAAGCGATCCACCGCTCTTCAAAACCGGATTTAGCCATTGAAGTGGCAACAGAAGCAGGGCGGAGAGGGATCGAATCGGTGCCTACGCTGCTGCGTAAAATGTTCTCCCGCGTCCTGTGGCTGGCACGCGGGAAAGCCGATTAACGCCGGGTTGCCTGGGTGACCTGCTCTGTCAGGCTATCCAGCAGCTCATAGCGGCGGCGATATTCCGCGCGTTTTTTACTGGCAATCTCTTCCATGGACTTACGCGGCATGGCAAGCGGCAGTTCAAAGTTACCGCTATCCTGTTTGTGTCCGCCGAGGGAGATCCAGAAGCTGTCGTAATCCGCCAGCAGTTTCCCCTCTTTTTTCTTGCGATATCGCCAGCTGCGATAGATGTGGGTGGCATTACTCACCGCCACAATCTGCTCCACCGGGAAGGCGCTGCCAAGCGTCATGACAGCTTCAACCAGCAGACGTTTCGGGAAAAGACCATGGCACGCCTTGGTTGCCTTCTGGATCAGCTCATGCGGAACGTGGGCTTTCGCCCCCTGCAGACCGCCGATAAAGAGTGTGCTTTTGCCTTCAAACGGGCACAGCGTAAACGTTATTTCCGCCAGCACGGTATCCTGATGGTCACTGAAAAAGAGGGTAGCTTCTCCCTCTTTATCCAGGAACGCATCGGCGCACAACCGAACGGTAAACTGCTGTTCATCCTTACCGGTTAAGGTCAGGAGCGTCACGCCCTGCTTAGAAAGATAGCCTTTAAGCAGCGCGGCCGGCAGGTGGTCACTCATGGTCTGGTAGTGCCAGTTCAGGGCTTCCAGCGCATGCGGGCGATCCATATTCACGGTCAGCCAAGGGCGATGCAGGCGACAGGGCAGGCCAGGCTGGACCTGCAGCATTTGCATCAAACGGGGCTGCTTTGCCAGGCTTGAGAGCAGACGTGCGGTGCTGAGCGGTGTGGCCAGCGTGCGAAGCGCAAACTTACGTCGATAGGCGGGATTTTGCCATGCCAGGCCCGGCGTAATGGCGCCAGTGACCAGACTTTTAAACAGCTGCCAGCCGGATTTAGGCTGCGACAGAGTGGAATACGGTGTATCGACGATGGAAGACATGTGAGATCCTGCTTCTTATGGAATGGCGTTATTTCAGCAGGCCCTTTGTCAACGTTGTGTCAACAAATCCAGGCATTTCCTGAATTCAGGGGTTTCGTTGAGGAGTGGTTTAGATAGAATCGACGTTGATATAAGCCAGAATAATTATTTGGAATATTTATGAACCTTAAGGGAAAACGCAGAAAGTGGTTTCTGCTGCTGGCGATAGTGGTGATAGCGGGCGGATACTGGTTATGGCAAGTGCTCAACGCGCCGGTTCCGCAGTATCAAACGCTGATCGTCCGTCCGGGTGAATTGCAGCAAAACGTGCTGGCGACCGGCAAACTTGATGCGCTGCGCAAGGTTGACGTGGGCGCACAGGTTAGCGGGCAGTTAAAAACGCTGTCCGTTGAGATTGGCGATAAGGTGAAAAAGGGGCAACTGCTCGGCGTTATCGACCCGGAACAGGCTGAAAACCAGATCCGGGAAGTGGAAGCCACGCTGATGGAGCTGCGCGCACAGCGTGCGCAGGCGCTGGCGGAGCGTAATCTTGCCCAGGTGACCCTGACGCGTCAGCAGGCGCTGGCCAAAACGCAGGCGATCTCGAAACAGGATCTCGACACGGCCGCCACCGAACTGGCGGTGAAACAGGCGCAGATTGGCACCATTGACGCGCAAATCAAGCGCAACCAGGCGTCTCTGGATACGGCGAAAACCAACCTCGATTATACGAAGATTGTGGCGCCCATGGCCGGGGAAGTGACCCAGATCACCACGCTTCAGGGTCAGACGGTGATTGCTGCCCAACAAGCGCCGAACATTCTGACGCTGGCGGACATGAGCACTATGCTGGTGAAAGCGCAGGTTTCCGAGGCGGATGTTATCCATCTTAAGCCGGGGCAGAACGCCTGGTTTACCGTACTGGGCGATCCGCAGACGCGCTATGAAGGCGTGCTGAAGGACATTCTGCCTACGCCGGAAAAAGTGAACGATGCGATCTTCTACTATGCCCGTTTTGAAGTCCCCAACCCGCAGGGCGTGCTGCGTCTGGATATGACCGCGCAGGTCCATATTCAGCTGACCGGCGTAAAAAACGTGCTGACCGTTCCGCTCTCTGCGCTGGGGGAATCCGCCGGGGATAACCGCTATAAGGTGAAGGTGTTACGCAACGGCGAAACGCGCGAGCGTGAAGTGGTGATTGGCGCACGCAACGATACTGACGTGGTGGTGGTGAAAGGGCTGGAAGAGGGTGACGAGGTTGTCACCAGCGAAACCCTGCCCGGAGCGGCGAAATGACGGCGTTGCTTGAGCTGACTGACATTCGTCGCAGCTATCCGTCGGGCGATGGTCCGGTGGAGGTGCTGAAGGGTATCTCCCTGAGCGTGGAAGCGGGCGAGATGGTGGCGATTGTTGGCGCGTCGGGTTCCGGTAAATCGACGCTGATGAACATTCTTGGCTGTCTGGATAAACCGACCAGCGGCACCTACCGCGTGGCCGGAACGGACGTTTCCACTCTGGACGGCGACGCGCTGGCAAAGCTGCGTCGGGAACACTTCGGCTTTATCTTTCAGCGTTACCATCTGCTCTCTCACCTGAGTGCGGCGCAGAACGTGGAGGTCCCGGCGGTCTATGCAGGTGTGGAGCGCAAGAAACGCCTTGCGCGGGCGCAGACGCTGTTAACGCGTCTTGGCCTGGCGGAGCGGGTAGAGTATCAGCCCTCACAGCTTTCTGGCGGTCAGCAGCAGCGTGTGAGTATTGCCCGTGCGCTGATGAACGGCGGGCAGGTGATCCTGGCCGATGAACCCACCGGAGCGCTCGACAGCCATTCCGGTGAAGAGGTGATGGCGATCCTCCATCAGCTTCGCGATCAGGGGCACACGGTCATTATCGTGACTCACGATCCGCAGGTGGCGGCGCAGGCTGAGCGCATTATCGAGATCCACGACGGCGAGCTGGTGAGCAACCCGCCGCCGCGTGCGTCCAGAGCGGCCGCGCCAAAAGAAGCCTTGCCTGCTGCAACCGGCTGGGGACAGTTTTCCAGTGGTTTTCGCGAGGCGCTGACCATGGCCTGGCTGGCGATGGCGGCCAATAAAATGCGCACCCTGCTGACCATGCTTGGGATCATCATCGGTATTGCATCGGTGGTGTCGATTGTGGTGGTGGGCGATGCAGCCAAACAGCTGGTGCTGGCGGATATCCGCGCTATCGGGACCAACACCATTGACGTCTATCCCGGGAAAGACTTTGGTGATGACGAACCGCAGTATCAGCAGGCGTTGAAATACGACGACCTGGCGGCCATTCAGAAACAGCCGTGGGTCAATTCGGCGACGCCTGCCGTGTCGCAAAACCTTCGCCTGCGCGTGGGTAACGTGGACGTTGCCGCCAGCGCGAACGGCGTCAGCGGAGATTATTTCAACGTCTACGGCATGACCTTCAGCGAAGGGGCGACCTTCAACGCCGAACAGCTGGCGGGCAGGGCGCAGGTGGTGGTACTGGATGCGAACTCGCGCAGACAGCTCTTCCCCAATAAAACCAACGTCGTGGGCGAAGTGATCCTCGTAGGGAACATGCCAGCCACCGTGATTGGCGTGGCGGAAGAGAAGCAGTCCATGTTTGGCAGCAGCAAGATCCTGCGGGTCTGGCTACCGTACAGCACCATTTCCGGGCGGATTATGGGGCAGTCATGGCTGAACTCCATCACCGTGCGCGTCAAGGAGGGTTATGACAGCGCGCTGGCCGAACAGCAGCTTGAGCGGCTGTTAACCCTGCGTCACGGGAAGAAGGATTTCTTCACCTGGAATATGGACGGCCTCTTGAAAACGGCGGAAAAGACCACACGTACTCTTCAGCTGTTCCTCACGCTGGTGGCGGTGATTTCGCTGGTTGTTGGCGGTATCGGGGTAATGAATATCATGCTGGTCTCGGTGACGGAACGTACCCGGGAAATTGGTATTCGCATGGCGGTCGGGGCCAGAGCCAGCGACGTGCTGCAGCAATTTTTGATTGAAGCGGTGCTGGTGTGTCTGGTGGGCGGCGCCATGGGGATTGCGCTGTCGATGATGATCGCCTTTGCCCTGCAGATTTTCTTACCCGGCTGGGAGATTGGGTTTTCACCGGTGGCCATTCTTACCGCATTTTTATGCTCGACCTTTACCGGCATCTTGTTTGGCTGGCTGCCGGCCCGCAACGCGGCGCGGCTGGATCCGGTGGATGCGCTGGCTCGGGAATAACCCGAAAATAAAAATGCCAGCCGATCGGGCTGGCATTTTGACTGCGGGATGTACACAATAAAACAGAGAGCTAAGCAACCGTTTCTGCTTCAATCGGTACAATAAGGCTTGCGTGATTGCCTTTGGGTCCCTGATGTACATCGAACCGGACGGACTGCCCGGCTTTGAGCGTTCTGTAACCATCCATCTGAATGGTGGAATAGTGAGCGAATATATCCTCGCCGCCGCCTTCGGGGCAGATGAAGCCAAACCCTTTGGCGTTGTTGAACCACTTAACAGTACCCATTTCCATGCTTCGACATCCTTCGTAAATCTTATAAGTTAAGATGGAATGAACCGGTGGTGGAGTGGGGGCTGTTCAAAACCTCGCCATCTCACGCTTGTACAATTTAGAGAATCGAAAGACATCGTCAAGCGTTTGGCGCTGGAGATGGGACAATAATCAACCAAAGTTTGAAGCAGTTAACGCTATTGCAACAGTTTGTGACAGACATCGCGGATGACAGTAATAGATGATTGTTATCTAACATCTGAGGTAGATTCAAAGTGGTTATGCAAAATGGGTAAGACCAACGACTGGCTGGATTTTGACCAGCTGGCGGAAGACAAAGTGCGTGACGCGCTAAAACCGCCATCTATGTATAAAGTTATGTTAATGAACGATGATTACACGCCGATGGAATTTGTAATTGACGTGCTACAAAAGTTCTTTTCTTATGATGTAGAACGTGCAACGCAACTGATGCTTACCGTTCATTATCGTGGCAAAGCTATCTGCGGCATCTTTACCGCCGAGGTGGCAGAAACCAAAGTGGCGATGGTGAACGACTATGCGAGGGAGAACGAGCATCCGTTGCTGTGTACGCTGGAAAAGGCCTGATAAGGCATAAAATTGGGGGAGGTGCCTATGCTCAATCAAGAACTGGAACTCAGTTTAAATATGGCTTTCGCCAGAGCGCGTGAGCACCGACATGAGTTTATGACCGTCGAGCATTTACTGCTCGCACTGCTTAGCAACCCATCTGCCCGCGAAGCGCTGGAAGCCTGCTCCGTGGATCTGGTGGCGCTACGTCAGGAACTCGAAGCCTTCATCGAACAAACGACACCGGTGCTGCCAGCCAGTGAAGAAGAGCGCGACACACAGCCGACGCTCAGCTTCCAGCGTGTGCTGCAGCGCGCGGTATTCCACGTCCAGTCTTCCGGACGTAGCGAAGTGACGGGCGCAAACGTCCTGGTCGCTATCTTCAGCGAGCAGGAGTCGCAGGCGGCCTACCTGCTGCGCAAACATGAAGTCAGCCGACTTGATGTGGTTAACTTTATTTCCCACGGCACGCGCAAAGACGAGCCTAACCAGGCATCGGATCCCAGCAATCAGGTCAATAACAATGAAGAGCAAGCAGGCGGGGAGGATCGTATGGAAAACTTCACCACCAACCTTAATCAGCTTGCTCGCGTTGGCGGTATCGACCCGCTGATTGGTCGCGATAAAGAGCTGGAGCGCGCGATTCAGGTGCTGTGCCGTCGCCGCAAAAATAACCCGCTGCTGGTGGGGGAATCGGGCGTGGGTAAAACCGCGATTGCCGAAGGTCTCGCCTGGCGCATTGTGCAGGGCGACGTACCGGAAGTGATTGCCGATTGCACCATCTACTCGCTGGATATCGGCTCTTTGCTGGCGGGCACCAAATACCGTGGTGATTTTGAAAAACGCTTCAAGGCGCTGTTAAAACAGCTGGAGCAGGATACCAACAGCATCCTGTTTATCGATGAAATTCATACCATCATCGGTGCGGGTGCCGCTTCGGGTGGGCAGGTGGACGCCGCTAACCTGATCAAACCGCTGCTCTCCAGCGGCAAGATCCGGGTGATTGGCTCGACCACATACCAGGAGTTCAGCAATATCTTCGAGAAGGATCGTGCCCTGGCGCGTCGCTTCCAGAAAATCGATGTCACTGAACCGTCCGTCGAGGAAACGGTGCAGATCATCAACGGCCTGAAACCGAAGTATGAAGCGCACCACGACGTGCGTTACACCGCGAAAGCGGTGCGTGCGGCGGTGGAGCTGGCGGTGAAATACATCAACGATCGTCATCTGCCGGATAAGGCGATTGACGTGATTGACGAGGCAGGGGCGCGTGCGCGTCTTATGCCAGCCAGCAAGCGTAAGAAAACCGTCAACGTGGCGGATATTGAGTCCGTAGTGGCTCGTATCGCGCGCATTCCTGAGAAGAGCGTTTCTCAGAGCGATCGCGACACGCTGCGTACCCTTGGCAATCGTCTGAAGATGCTGGTCTTTGGTCAGGATAAAGCCATTGAGGCCTTAACCGAAGCGATCAAGATGGCCCGTGCCGGACTTGGGCATGAGCATAAGCCTGTCGGTTCGTTCCTGTTCGCCGGTCCAACCGGTGTCGGGAAAACCGAAGTAACGGTGCAGCTCTCCAAAGCGCTGGGCATTGAACTGCTGCGCTTTGATATGTCCGAGTATATGGAGCGTCACACCGTCAGCCGCTTGATTGGTGCGCCTCCGGGATACGTAGGCTTTGACCAGGGCGGTCTGCTCACCGACGCGGTGATCAAGCATCCACATGCGGTACTGCTGCTCGATGAAATCGAGAAAGCGCACCCGGACGTGTTCAACATCCTGCTGCAGGTGATGGACAACGGGACGCTGACCGACAACAACGGGCGCAAGGCGGACTTCCGTAACGTGGTGCTGGTGATGACCACCAACGCCGGGGTACGTGAAACCGAGCGTAAATCCATCGGTCTGATCCACCAGGATAACAGCACCGATGCGATGGAAGAGATCAAGAAGATCTTTACGCCGGAGTTCCGCAACCGTCTGGACAACATTATCTGGTTCGATCACCTGTCTACCGAGGTGATCCATCAGGTGGTGGACAAGTTCATTGTCGAACTGCAGGTTCAGCTTGATCAGAAAGGCGTGTCGCTGGAAGTGAGCCAGGAGGCCCGCAACTGGCTGGCTGAGAAAGGCTACGACCGTGCGATGGGTGCCCGTCCGATGGCGCGTGTGATTCAGGACAACCTGAAGAAACCGCTGGCGAACGAACTGCTGTTTGGCTCGCTGGTGGACGGCGGCCAGGTGACAGTGGCACTGGATCAGGCGAAGAACGAACTGACGTACGATTTCCAGAGTGCGGCGAAGCACAAGCCGGAAGCGGCTCACTGATTTCTTACTTAGGTCTAAAAACCGGGCAACAGCCCGGTTTTTTTATGCCTGCTTTTCTGCCTCTCCTGGTGGGAGAGGGGCGGGGTGAGGGCATCATGC
The DNA here is from genome assembly GCF_004296595.1 of Enterobacter sp. A8. Taxonomy (NCBI): domain Bacteria; kingdom Pseudomonadati; phylum Pseudomonadota; class Gammaproteobacteria; order Enterobacterales; family Enterobacteriaceae; genus Enterobacter; species Enterobacter sp. A8. Next base: position 101,712 of record NZ_SCMF01000002.1, on the reverse strand, counting down.
CGCAGAGAAATTTTGCGAGGCGCTTTCCAGATTCTTTCGAAGTCAGTTGCTGGATAAATCCACAGTAATAAAATGGCGGCGCACCTGCAAAATCAGGTGTCAGGATTGGCGTCCTGAAAGTGTGTGAGCAGCAGTGATGCTGCAGGCTTCGTTCGCCCTATGGAAAGGGGTATAATCTGCATCTGGCGGGCGAATCGGAAGCTTCTTTTGAAGCGCCAGTAGCACACACACTGGTACGCCAATTCCTTTTCGTCCGCCGCCAGCGAATTGGCGTTTCCTGCGGTGGTAAATTCAAAGTGTGTGAAGGAATTACCCAATGAATACAGAAAACAATTTCGCCCATTTATACAGTGAACTCTCCCTCAGCCCCGATCTCCCAACCCTCGCCAAACGCTGCAAACTGCTCACCGAAATTCTCCTCGACTGCAAATCACTCCCACAAACGCAGCCCGTATGCCGCTGTCTCGGAGCATATCTGGAAGAAGTGAAAACCGGCCTCACAGAATCAATGAGTGATTTTCAGGTACGCAAATGGCAATGCGGGAGTTCGCGCGAGCAGGCGTGATGGTTGGTTTTTGTGGAACGGACGGCACGCCGCTTTATTCCGCGAACGAGGTGGATATTGACGTCTCATGGCTCAGCCCGCAAAGCGAATATCGTCCCACGGCATATTTACAAAACTGGGTCTCATTCTGGTTTGATGAAGAGAAACGTCTGCAGGCGGCAAAGCAATTTCAGTTTATTCGTTTACAGCAAATCGAAAAACAGTGGGCAGGGCTGCGGATGCAGCGAGAAACGTCATTTCAGCCCGATCGGGACGCGCTGAAAACTATTCTGGAGCGTGCAAGGCAGGGTATGGAAAACGCGCAGGATCATACGTCGCTGATGCTCCAGGAAGCACAGCTCACAAAATCGCTCTACAAAGTGGCCAGCCAGACGGTGGGCTATGGTTGTTTTACCCGCGCCAAACGGGGCGGCGGTGCGGATATGGCAAATCGGTTTCTCGATCAGGGTAACTATCTGGCCTACGGGTTGGCTGCGGTTGCGACATGGGTGACGGGGATTCCTCATGGTCTGGCTGTTATGCACGGTAAAACTCGTCGCGGTGGGCTGGTCTTTGATATTGCGGATTTGATAAAAGACGCGCTTGTGATGCCACAGGCCTTTATCGCGGCGATGGAAGGAGAAGACAGCCAGCAGTTTCGCCAGCGTTGTATCAGCGCCTTTCAGCAGGCTGATGCTTTGGACGTGATGATTGCCACGTTGCAGGAGATATCTGGTGCCATTAATGACCGGTTACCAGCGCATCTCTGAACTCTACGCACCCGGCGTCGTGGCAAATGCGCGTGATGCAGAAACACCGTTCGCGTTTACCGAAGCCGTATATGGCGTGGGCGAGTGGTGCGGTCTGCACCGGATTCGGTCATTAGAAGACATTTTCTGGCGCTATCGCACGACGGAAACAGGCTACTACTGTCAGGGCGCGGGCGCGCCGGTGACATCTGAACCTCTAAATTAAAAAGGACTTATTTATGGCAAAGGCTCCAACTGCCGTTAAAACGGCATCTGTACTGGCATTTGAACGTAAACTGGCGACCTCGGATGCGGTGATGTATTCAGGATGCTGGGAAGGAGAAATCTGGCAACCGATTCGGATTCAGGAAAAAGCAGTACGTGGCACTATCTCTAACCGTCTAAAAAACGCGCTCACCAACGATCCGGCAAAACTGGATGCTGAGATCCAGAAAGCCAATCTCCAGCGTGTAGATGTGGCGGCACTGCCTGCGGACGCGGATACCTTACAGGTTAAATTTACCCTGCGCGTGTTGGGAAACTTATCGACTCCTTCTGTATGTAATGACCGCGCTTATCAGGAAGAACTCCAGCAGGTTATCGACGTCTACATACATGAACATGGTTTTGCCGAACTGGCGCGTCGTTACGCCAACAATCTGGCGAATGGTCGTTTTTTATGGCGTAACCGCGTTGGTGCAGAAAAAATCATTGTGAAAGTGACAGGCAGCCAGCCGTGGACGTTTGATGCGTACAGTTATGCGCTGCGTGATTTTACCGCCCGTGACAAGAGCCTCACAGAACTCGCTCAGGAAATAGAAAAGGGGCTCAGTGGAAAAGGATTTGTTCTGCTCAACGTAGAGGCGCAGGTTTTGCTTGGCGCAGGGCAGGAGATCTTCCCGTCGCAGGAGTTAGTATTGGACAGCAACAACAGCAAGAGCCGTCTGCTTTATCAGGTGGATGAAGTCGCTGGCATCCACTCGCAGAAAATCGGTAATGCGATTCGAACTATCGATACCTGGCATCCTAAAGTGGACGAACTTGGTGCGATAGCCGTTGAACCCTATGGATCAGTCACCAGCCGCGGGGTGGCGTGTCGTCAGCCGAAAGAGAAAATGGATTTCTACACGCTTCTCGATAATTGGGTCACCAAAGGCCAGAAGCCGGATGTGGATCAGCAACATTACGTGATGGCCGTATTGATCCGTGGTGGTGTCTTCGGCGAGAAGAGCGAGTAAGGAGCTGTTTATGGATCACTATCTTGAGATCCGTGTGTTGCCAGATCCCGAATTCAGTGAAGAGATGCTAATGGCCGCGCTGGTGGCAAAACTGCATCGCGCATTGGGTCAGAGAGGGCAGGGCGATATTGGTATTAGTTTCCCTGCGTATGCTGTAAAACCTGGCGCTATTCTGCGTTTGCATGGCCACCGGCAGGCACTCAATGAGCTTGAGCGACTGGCCTGGAGAAAAGGGCTGAGTGATTACTGCGACTGTACGCAGATTAAGAATGTGCCAGAGGTAAATCACTGGCGTTGTGTCAGCCGGGTACAGGTCAAAAGTAGTGCGCAGCGGCTCATGCGACGTTCGGTGAAGAAGGGATGGTTAACTGAAGAGGAAGCGCAGCAGCGTATGTTGACGATGGCAGAGGCTAGGACTGATTTGCCGTGGCTTAATTTGCGTAGTCTCTCTACGGGTCAATCGTTCAGGCTGTTTATCCGCCATGGTGATTTGCTCTCCGCACCCGTTACGGGAGTATTTTCCACCTACGGGCTAAGCGCTACAGCCACGATCCCCTGGTTTTGAAACGTGACCACCGCATTCGTTCTCAGGATGCGGTTTTTTCTGCTAGCCGGTTATCAAAGCTAAAAGGGAGTTGCTGGACGGTCTCCAGTCTCTGATGAAAATCGGGATGCAGTGGATTAAGTATGGCGTTATTTTCATAAGGAATGATGCAGGACGGTAGAATAAGCGCCAGCGCGCTGCTGGACTGGAGCCAACCGGTTCCCAGATCCATTGTCGACATCGGTGCAGGATCCTCCTGCCAGTCTTCGGGTAGCCATGCTTTATCCAGATACTCAATTTGCTCTTCCGGGATATCAATGCTGAAAAGCTGGTACTGGTTTAACACGGTATCTTTTTTAACGTGAACCAGAATTTCAAGTGATGCCAGCGAGATGGATGTAGAGACGTATACCGCCGGGTGTCCTTTGTGATTCCAGCGGCCGCCATACTGGTTTGCGCCGCCTCCACTCCACGCTTCGCTGGCATATCGTCCTGTCACCAGACGATAAAAAATCATGCGAATACTCCATGTTCCAGGCGACCAATCAAATCGGTCACTTCCAGTGCACCGGTTTCTGTTGCAATCAAATCGACAGGCGCAACATTTCCGAGTCCACGGACCGGTGATTGCAGCCAGTTCCATGCATCATCTTTACTGCCAAAATAATCAACGGCAGCATCCAAAACGCGTACGAAGCGCGCCACGCGCTCACTTTCATCGGGGGTCAACGTACGACCCGCACTTTTACGACGCGCGACATTGCGTTCGTTTATACCGGTGACGCGCAAAATGTCTGCTTTTGACATCGCCGTCCATTCATGAATGTTGTCGAGCACGCTAACGGGTAGACCTTGGCTGAGTAACTCGATCAGTTGCATACCTCGATTTGCAGGTAAACCTGCATAGCGCCAAAGTGCGTTATCAGCAGGCTTCTGCGCAGGAACCCATGTTCTCATTTTGACCTCCTGATATGTCATTTGTCATGAGCTAGTATAGTCATTTGTCTGGTAATGCGAAATGAATATGTTCTGCACAAAGAAAGATAGGGTCAGCCAGATTCTGACCTTGATTTTTGGCTAATGTTTAGTTGTTTGATTTTAATACGAATTTAGATGGAGTAAAAAAGAGGGTAGGCACAGGGTTTTAGCTTTTTTGTATGAAAATCATGGTGTTGCGAAGATATTATTTCAATGCAATGCCGTACAACCAGCATGCTACCGCGTCGCCTGGCGGTGCTACGCTTGCACTGGCCTACAATGAGTTAGGTAATTTATTGACATCGACGTAGGCTGGGTAAGCGCAGCGCCACCCGGCAGGAAAGGCGGTTGTATAAAAGAGGGTAGGGTTTTTCATAAATTTAAGGCCGGGAATTTCCCGGCCTTATTAAATATTCATCTGCCATTACAGGCGAAAACAATTAGCGACTACGGAAGACAATGCGGCCTTTGCTCAGGTCGTACGGGGTCAGTTCAACAGTCACTTTGTCGCCCGTCAAAATGCGGATATAGTTTTTGCGCATTTTACCGGAGATGTGCGCAGTTACCACGTGACCGTTTTCCAGCTCTACGCGAAACATGGTGTTAGGCAACGTATCAAGTACGGTACCCTGCATTTCAATATTGTCTTCTTTGGCCATCTAATCCTCTGGGGTATCACTACCAAGTTTTGAACCGGCAAGATAATGCCGAAATTCATCAATTAAGTAAAGAATTGCGCGTTTAAAACGCAGCAAAACAGTTTCGGCGCATTGCCCAAGCGTCACGGTACAACCGAACGGAAAGCGCATTCGTAAAGGGGATACAACAGGATAAACGTCAGGACGTTATCTGAAGCGAAGGTCCCAAACGGCGGCGGGGCAACAGGCAGAAGCTACTCTGCGGCATAATTATAACACCCTCATAAAAAATATGCGGAAAACATTTAGACATTGGGCATAAAGAGTGTCCGCGGTACCCAAAAATCGCGTGGCAGCTTCTCCTGACGGCAGTTATCCAGGTGCTCAATGTAGTGGCGGCGGGAGATTTCAACCGCACCGAGGGAGGCGGTATGCTCGTTCAGAACCTGACAATCCAGCAACTGCCCGCCGCGCTGAGCAAACTCCTGGCAGAAAACCAGCAGGGCCGTTTTCGAGGCGTTTACCGCCCGGGAGAACATCGACTCACCGCAGAACAACGTCCCCTGCGCGACGCCGTACATACCGCCAACAAGTTCGCCACCTTCCCACACCTCAATGGAGTGGGCGTAGCCAAGCTCGTGCAGTTGATGATAGGCAGTGATGATATCGCGGGTGATCCATGTCCCCTCATGACGGTCTTCCGCACACCCTTCTATCACCTGACCGAAGGCGTGATTCAATGTGACCCGATACGGTGACTTTGCGTGGAAACGCTTCATGCTGCGGCTCAGGTGAAACTGCGTGGGCCAGAGCACGGCGCGTGGATCGGGAGACCACCATAAAATAGGGTCGCCAGGTGAAAACCACGGGAATATGCCGCGCTGGTAGGCCATCAGGAGCCGGGCAGGGCTGAGATCGCCGCCAAGTGCCAGCAGCCCATTGGGTTCACGCAGCGCTCCCTCTGGCGACGGGAACGCAATGTTATGACGAGAAAGCTGGACCAGGCGCATGACAGCAAAACTCCAGTACGCGAGTGAGGACGCTACAAATATAGTCTACAGACGCTGTTTAAACTGGTAGTAGCGACCCTGTTTCGTCAACAGCTCTGCGTGACTACCTTGCTCAATAATGTGTCCGTTGTCCATCACAATTATCCGATCAAAACTTGCCAGTCCACGCAGGCGGTGTGTCACCATCAGTACGGTTTTACCGGCCATAACATTCGCAAGTAAATCAAGGATCTGGCTTTCAGTTGTCGCATCAAGCCCTTCTGTGGGCTCGTCGAGCAACATCAGCGGCGCATCATGCAGCAGCGCGCGCGCAATCGCCAGACGACGCAGCTCACCGCCAGAGAGTTGACGACCGCCTTCACCCAGCCAGCTGTTCAGGCCATCGTCTTCAAGCAGCTTATGCAGCCCGACCTGCTCCAGCATGGCGCGGAGTACGTCATCAGTGGCTTCCGGTGCAGCCAGCAGCAGGTTATCGCGCAGCGTGGCGCTGAAGAGATGAACGCGCTGCGGAACCACGCTGACGGTTTTGCGCAGCGCCTGTTCGCTGAAGTCTGCCAGCGGAGTTCCGTTAAACTGAATCTGACCTTGCTGTGGATCCCAGGCTCGCGTTAACAACTGCAAAAGCGTGGATTTGCCGCAGCCGGTACGGCCGAGGATCGCAATCCGCTGACCCGCATCCACAGCGAGGCTGATGCCTTCCAGCGCATTCTGTGCCTGCTTGTCATAGGCGAAGGTGACGTTACTGAGCGTCAGGGCAACCTGCTCAGGCGTGGCCGTTTGCTCTGCGGTGAACTTCACCTCCGGATCCTGCTCCGCAATCTCCGTGATGCGCAGGGCGGAGGCGATGACCTGGCCGAGATGCTGGAAGGCACCCGTCACCGGCGCCAGCGCTTCAAAGGCCGCCAGGGCACAGAATACGAACAAGGCAATCAGAGGGCCCGGCTGTGCGTTATTGCCAACGCCACCGGACGCCATCCAGAGCATGGCGATGACCGCGACACCCCCGATTAACATCATAAGCGCCTGAGAGAACGCGGTAAGCTCAGACTGACGGCGCTGGGCTTCATGCCAGTTCAGTTCTGTGTTCTCCATTCGCGCACGGTAGCGCTCGCTGGCGCCAAATATCGTCAGTTCGGCCTGCCCTTGTAACCAGGAGGTGAGCTGCTGGCGGTACTCCCCGCGCAGACGCGTCAGGTTCTCTCCGGTGGATTTACCCGCGTGGTAAAATAGCGGCGGCAGGATAATGAGCGTCAAAAGCATGATCCCGCCCAGCGTCAGCGCAACTGAGACATCCAGCACCGACAGGCCCAGCGTGACCACGACAATCACCACAAACGCGCCGACTATCGGGGAAATCACGCGCAGGTAGAGGTGATCCAGGGTGTCGACATCCGCAACCACACGGTTGAGCAATTCCCCCTGACGAAAACGCGCCAGTCCGGCAGGGGAGAGGGGCAGCAGTTTACTGAAGGTGTAAATGCGCAGATGTTGCAGCACGCGGAATGTCGCGTCATGGCTGACCAGTCGCTCGAAGTACCGTCCAGCCGTACGGGTAATGGCGGTGCCGCGTACGCCCGCCGCCGGAAGCATGTAGTTGAAGCTGTAGAGCCCGGCGACCCCCGCCACGGCAGAGGCAGACAAGAACCAGCCGGAAAGCGTGAGCAGGCCGATGCTGGCAAGCAGGGTCACAATGGCCAGCACGATGCCCAGCGTCAGCATCCATTTGTGGCGTTTATAGAGCGCGAGATAGGGAAGCAGGGCACGCATCAGATGTCCTCCTGACGATTCGCCAGCAGGGCAGCGAAGGGGCCCTGCGCGGTAACGAGAGAGGCGTAATCGCCTTGCTCAACAATACGACCGTTTTCCATGACCCAGATCTGGTCCCAGTCGGCAATGCCTTCCAACTGATGAGTGACCATCAGGGTGGTTTGCTGCCGCGAGGCGGCGTTCAGGGCCGCCATCACGCGCTGTTCACTGTGCGCATCCAGGCTGGCCGCTGGCTCGTCCAGCAGCATTAACTGGCATGGATTAAGCAACGCGCGGGCGACCGCCACGCGCTGCGCCTGGCCCACGGATAACCCGGCAGACTGATCGCCGACAACGGTATCGACGCCATGCGGAAGCAGCGGCAGAAACTCGCTGACCCAGGCGCGGTCGAGAACAGATTGCAACTCGTCTTCACGTGCATCCGGGCGAGCCAGCAGGACATTTTCCCGCAGCGTCGGGGCTGGCAGCTGCGGGTTTTGCCCCACCCAACTGAGCTGTTTTCGCCAGGCGTCCGGATCGAGATCGCGCAGTTCGGTTTTGTTGATGCGCAGTGAGCCGGTATAAGCCATAAAACCGGATAACGCATTGATCAGCGAGCTTTTTCCTGAACCACTGGTCCCTACCAGCACCACCCGTTGCCCGGCGGGTAAGGTAAAGTTCAGTGGGCCTGCCAGCACTTTCCCTTCCGGTGACAGGATAGAGAAATCACGTGCTTCAATGGTCACGGGTTCATTGGCGTTCAGCGTTACCTCTCCTCGCTCCGGATGCGCCAGCGGCGTCTCCAGGAACGTTTTCAGGCTGTCAGCCGCGCCAACGGCCTGCGCTTTGGCATGGTAAAAGGTGCCAAGATCGCGAAGCGGCTGGAAAAATTCCGGAGCCAGAATAAGCGCCAGGAAACCGGCCGACAGCGTTACCGCCGTGCCGTAGTGACCAAAATCCAGCGCGCCGAGATACGAGAAACCAAAATAGACCGCCACGAGGGCGATAGAGAGCGAGGTAAAGAATTCCAGTACGCCAGACGACAGAAATGCCAGACGTAACACTTCCATCGTGCGCTGACGGAAATCCTGCGACGCCAGGCGAATGTTTTCCGTTTCGGCTTCACCCCGGCCAAAAATGCGTAACGTCTCCATCCCGCGCAGACGGTCAAGGAAATGGCCGCTCAGGCGACCCAACGCAAGGAAGTTACGGCGGTTCGCATCGGCCGCTCCCATCCCCACCATCGCCATAAACAGGGGGATCAGCGGGGCGGTACCCAGCAGGATCAGCGCAGCTACCCAGTTGACAGGGAAAATGGTTATCACAATCAGCAGCGGGACGCAGACGGCCAGCGCCATCTGCGGAAGGTAGCGGGCGTAGTAGTCGTGCATATCGTCAATCTGTTCAAGGATTAACGTTGCCCAGCTTCCGGCTGGTTTTCCCTGGATCCATGCGGGCCCGGCTTCCTGAAGACGATCAAGCACCTGTCGGCGAATTTCGTAGCGAATATGCTGCCCCGCGTGAAAACCAACGCGTTCGCGCAGCCAGACGACCCAGGCGCGCAGAATGAAAACCAGGATCAGGACGATGAAGGGCAGCAGAAGCGCTTCACGCGGAATGTTCTCCATGATCATATGATTGAGAATGCGGGCCAGCAGCCATGCCTGGGCAACAATCAACAGACCACTGATCAGTCCCAGAAGACGGGAAATCATGAGCCAGCGGCGGGAAAGAACGCTCTGCTGTTTTAGCCAGCGTGTTAACTCTTGTTGACGGGTTTTTTCCATTGCGTGCTTTGCAGGTGATGTTATTAGAAAGTGGGCAGCGCAATGTTACAACGAGGAGACAATAAAGGCGACTTATCACCGCCTTTATTTACGTTTGTTACTGACTTGTAAAGATTATTTACCTTGTTCAGCCAGCCCATCAAGGTAGCGTTCAGCGTCCAGCGCGGCCATGCAACCGGTGCCTGCGGAGGTGATCGCCTGACGGTAAATATGGTCCATTACGTCACCAGCAGCGAACACACCCGGGATGCTGGTCTGGGTCGCGTTGCCGTGAATACCGGACTGCACTTTGATGTAGCCGTTTTCCAGCTCCAGTTGCCCCTCGAAGATCGCCGTGTTCGGGCTGTGACCGATAGCCACAAACAGGCCCGCCACTTCCAGCGTTTTGACGTTATCGGTGTTCTGGGTATCACGAATACGCAGACCGGCAACGCCCATCTGATCGCCCGTCACTTCTTCCAGCGTACGGTTGGTGTGCAGCACAATGTTGCCGCTCGCCACTTTATCCATCAGACGTTTGATCAGGATCTTCTCGGCGCGGAAGGTATCGCGACGGTGGATCAGGTGCACTTCAGAAGCGATATTCGCCAGATAGAGCGCCTCTTCTACGGCGGTGTTACCGCCGCCGATGACCGCGACTTTCTGGTTGCGATAGAAGAAACCGTCGCAGGTTGCGCAGGCAGAAACGCCGCGACCTTTGAACGCCTCTTCTGACGGCAGGCCAAGGTAGCGGGCAGAAGCGCCCGTTGCGATGATCAGCGCATCGCAGGTGTACTCGCCGCTGTCGCCCGTCAGGCGGAACGGACGGTTCTGCAAATCGACCTTGTTAATGTGGTCGAACAGAATTTCGGTTTCGAATTTAGCCGCATGCTCGTGCATACGCTCCATCAGCAGCGGCCCGGTCAGGTCGTTAGGGTCGCCTGGCCAGTTTTCCACTTCAGTGGTGGTGGTCAGCTGACCGCCTTTTTCCATACCGGTAATCAAAACCGGTTGCAGGTTAGCGCGTGCAGCATAGACCGCCGCGGTATATCCCGCAGGTCCAGAACCAAGAATTAGCAGCTTACTGTGTTTGGCCGTGCCCATGAGATCCCCATTGTTGTTGGCAGACAGTTGGCTGGATTGTAGGGAATTTGTTGCCGTAAAAAAAGAGCACAGCAATGTTGATCTCAATCTGTACGATAGGCAATGACGATAAATTGAGCGCTATAACATCAGGCTTACTTCTTAAATTCGCTTGTTTATAAGGCAATAAAATGAGGATTAATACCCCACCGAAATGAATATCCGGCATGTTGTACTAAAAATCGATGTTTTGCTTTGACAATCCCCTGCGCTTTTGCGAAAACATTCAAGGAAGAAAAAAAACCGCGTTAACCGTGTGCCGCATAGGCATGCATGTAAATGCCATTTTTACCGGGTCAGTGAAATCTACGCATGGCGTGGACAGACGCCATACGTGATGTCGGTGACTGCCTTCGGGCAACGGTCTTCTTACCAACAGAACCCGAATCCGCATCGCGTCTAATAGATAACCAGGCGATGTGATGACTAACGGGTACAGGCTCTGAACAGTGATGTGCACAGGGTCCAGGCAGGAGTAGGGAAGGAATACAGAGAGACAATAATAATGGTAGATAGCAAGAAGCGCCCTGGCAAAGATCTCGACCGTATCGATCGTAACATTCTTAATGAATTGCAAAAGGATGGGCGTATTTCCAACGTCGAGCTTTCAAAACGTGTGGGACTTTCCCCGACGCCGTGCCTTGAGCGTGTGCGCCGACTGGAAAGACAGGGTTTTATTCAGGGCTATACGGCTCTGCTGAACCCGCATTATCTGGATGCCTCACTTCTGGTATTTGTTGAGATTACTCTGAATCGTGGTGCACCGGATGTGTTTGAGCAATTTAACGCCGCTGTACAAAAACTTGAAGAAATTCAAGAGTGTCATCTGGTTTCTGGCGATTTCGACTACCTGTTGAAAACCCGCGTACCAGATATGTCCGCCTACCGTAAGCTGCTGGGTGAAACCCTGCTGCGTCTGCCAGGCGTGAACGACACCCGTACCTATGTGGTGATGGAAGAGGTCAAACAGAGCAATCGTCTGGTTATTAAGACGCGCTAACACGGAACAGGTGCAAAATCAGTGTAGTTTGATTACACTCCTGTTAATCCATACAGCAACAGTGCCGGGGTGTCCCGGCGCTGTTGTCCGTTTTAGCAAACAGGCAGGATATGCCTGATACCTGGAGAGCCTTTCTTGAGCCAGGAATACACTGAAGACAAAGAAGTCACATTATCGAAGCTAAGCAGCGGACGTCGGCTCCTTGAGGCGTTGCTGATTGTTATTGCCCTTTTTGCCGTCTGGCTGATGGCAGCCTTACTCAGTTTCAACCCCTCAGATCCCAGCTGGTCACAAACTGCATGGCATGAGCCTATCCATAATTTAGGCGGCGTTCCCGGTGCCTGGCTTGCGGACACCCTGTTTTTCATTTTCGGTGTGATGGCCTATACCATTCCCGTCATTATTATTGGCGGATGCTGGTTTGCCTGGCGCCATCGTCAGAACGACGACTACATCGACTATTTCGCGGTTTCGCTGCGCCTGATAGGCGCGCTGGCGTTGATCCTCACTTCCTGCGGGCTGGCAGCCATCAACGCCGATGACATCTGGTATTTCGCCTCTGGCGGGGTCATCGGTAGCCTGCTGAGCTCTGCACTGCAGCCTATGCTTCACAGCAGCGGCGGTACCCTGGCACTGCTGTGCATCTGGGCGGCAGGATTAACGCTGTTCACCGGCTGGTCGTGGGTGAGCATTGCCGAGAAGATCGGCAGTTTTGTCCTCACTATTTTGACCTTTGCCAGCAACCGTACCCGTCGTGACGACACGTGGGTTGATGAAGACGAATATGAAGATGAGTACGAAGAGGAAGACGATGCGCCCGTACAGCGTCGTGAATCTCGTCGTGCACGTATTTTGCGTGGAGCACTGGCACGCCGTCAGCGCGTCGCCGAGAAATTTGCCAACCCGCTGGGCCGTAAAACCGATGCGGCGCTCTTCTCCGGTAAACGCATGGACGAAGACGATCATGTTGAGTACCGTTCAGCCGGTGCCGCCGTCGATCCTGATGATGTGCTTTTCTCTGGCAGTCGCGCCACGCCGGGCGATTTTGATGAATACGATCCACTGCTAAACGGTCACTCTGTTACCGCACCGATTGCCGCCGCGGCAGCCGCGACCACGGCGGCGCAGGCTTATGCAGCACCAGCGGAAGCCGTTATGCCGTCTGCGTCGGTTCCCGCTCCCGAGTCCGCTATTCAACAGCCTCAGGTAGAGTGGCAAACGGCGCCTGGCGTGCATACGCCAGAGCCGGTTATCGCACCAGAGCCAGAAAGCTATGCGCCGGTCCAGCAGGAACCGTGGCAGCAACCTTATCAGCCTGAGCCCGTTCATGAGCCGCAGGGGTACCCGTACGACGAGCAGCCCGTCGCGCAACCGTATCAGGAGTATGTCCCTGAGCCTGTTCCGCCTGCTGAGCCTTACGTCGCGCCTCAACCAGAACCTGAGGTGGTGGAAGAGGTCAAACCGTCTCGTCCACCAATGTACTATTTCGAAGAGGTTGAAGAGCGCCGTGCCCGTGAGCGCGAGCAACTGGCAGCATGGTATCAGCCTGTTCCTGAGCCGGTGCAGGAGCCTGTTGTGAATACACCTTCTGTCTCCCCACCGCCGGTTACTCCAACGCCTGCGGTTGCACCAGTGGCAGAGAGCGTGAAACAGGCTACAGCAGCCGCTTCGGCTGCGGCGCCGGTCTTTAGCCTGGCGACAGGTGGAACACCACGTCCTCAGGTAAAAGAGGGGATTGGCCCGCAGTTGCCGCGTCCTAACCGCGTGCGTGTGCCAACCCGCCGCGAGCTGGCATCCTATGGCATTAAACTGCCTTCTCAGCGTATGGCTGAGGAGAAAGCCCGTGAATCTGATTACGACGATGATGCAGATGAAATGCAGCAGGACGAACTGGCGCGTCAGTTCGCCGCACAGCAGCATCAGCGCTATGGCGAGGAGTATCAGCACGATCATCCTGCTCAGGCGGACGATGATGATGCAGCAGAGGCAGAATTAGCACGCCAGTTTGCGGCCACCCAGCAGCAACGCTATTCAGGTGAGCAACCTGCTGGTGCGAACCCGTTCTCGCTGTCGGATTTCGAATTCTCACCGATGAAAGATCTGGTCGATGATGGTCCGAGCGAACCGCTGTTCACGCCGAGCGTCATGCCGGAAGCCGAGCCGGTGCGTCAGCAGCCGGCCCCAGCGCCACAGGCGTACGCCCAGCCGCAGCAGCCTGCGCCAGAATCTTATGCGCAGCCACAGCAGCCACGGTTCCAGCAGCCTCAGGCACAGCCGCAGGAAAGTCTCATTCATCCGCTGCTGATGCGTAACGGTGACAGTCGTCCGTTGCAACGTCCGAGCACGCCTCTGCCGTCGCTGGATCTGTTAACGCCCCCGCCAGCAGAAGTTGAGCCGGTCGATACCTTCGCGCTGGAGCAAATGGCCCGTCTGGTAGAAGCGCGTCTGGCTGACTTCCGCATTAAAGCGGACGTGGTCAACTACTCTCCAGGCCCTGTCATTACCCGTTTCGAACTCAACCTGGCGCCTGGCGTTAAAGCCGCGCGTATTTCAAACCTGTCCCGCGACCTGGCGCGTTCTCTGTCGACCGTTGCGGTTCGTGTGGTTGAAGTCATTCCTGGTAAACCTTATGTCGGTCTTGAGTTGCCGAACAAAAAACGTCAGACCGTTTACCTGCGTGAAGTGCTGGACAACACCAAATTCCGCGACAACCCTTCACCACTGACCGTGGTGCTGGGTAAAGATATCGCGGGTGAGCCGGTGGTAGCCGATCTGGCGAAAATGCCTCACCTGCTGGTCGCGGGTACAACCGGTTCCGGTAAGTCGGTAGGTGTGAACGCCATGATCCTCAGCATGCTCTACAAAGCGCAGCCGGAAGATGTCCGTTTCATCATGATCGATCCGAAAATGCTGGAACTGTCGGTCTATGAGGGGATCCCGCATCTGCTGACGGAAGTTGTGACCGACATGAAAGACGCGGCCAACGCTCTGCGCTGGAGCGTCAACGAGATGGAGCGCCGTTATAAGCTGATGTCGGCTCTGGGCGTGCGTAACCTTGCCGGTTATAACGAGAAAATCGCTGAGGCGGCGCGGATGGGGCGTCCAATTCCCGACCCATACTGGAAACCGGGCGATAGCATGGATGCCCAACATCCGGTGCTGGAAAAACTGCCTTACATCGTCGTGCTGGTGGATGAGTTCGCCGACCTGATGATGACCGTCGGTAAGAAAGTGGAAGAGTTGATTGCCCGTCTGGCACAGAAAGCGCGTGCGGCCGGTATTCACCTCGTCCTGGCGACGCAGCGTCCTTCTGTGGACGTCATTACGGGTCTGATTAAAGCCAACATTCCGACCCGTATCGCCTTTACCGTATCAAGCAAAATTGACTCGCGTACCATCCTTGATCAGGGCGGTGCTGAATCGCTGCTGGGGATGGGGGATATGCTCTACTCCGGCCCGAACTCCACCTCTCCGGTGCGCGTTCACGGCGCATTCGTTCGCGACCAGGAAGTGCATGCCGTGGTGCAGGACTGGAAAGCGCGCGGTCGTCCACAATACGTTGACGGCATTACCTCCGACAGCGAAAGCGAAGGCGGCGGCGGTGGCTTTGACGGCGGCGAAGAGCTGGATCCGTTATTCGACCAGGCGGTTAATTTTGTTACCGAAAAACGCAAAGCGTCGATCTCCGGCGTTCAGCGTCAGTTCCGTATTGGCTACAACCGCGCGGCGCGCATCATTGAGCAGATGGAAGCTCAGGGCATTGTCAGTGAGCAGGGGCATAACGGTAACCGTGAGGTGCTGGCTCCGCCGCCGTTTGATTGATCTTCAGCGTGTGCAAAGAAGGGTAAATCAGCCAAATTTAAGCATTTTCTTCTGTCACCTGCCTGCGGGCAGGTCCAGAATAGAAAACGGAAACCCCATTTCGGGATGACGTATTTTAAGGAACAACAATGAAAAAAATCGCAATCGCCTGTGCATTACTCACCAGTTTTGTCGCCAGCAGCGTCTGGGCTGATGCGGCCAGCGACCTTAAAAGCCGCCTGGATAAAGTGAGCAGCTTCCACGCCAGCTTCACGCAAAAAGTGACTGACGGCAGCGGTAATGCGGTGCAGGAAGGCCAGGGCGATCTGTGGGTAAAACGCCCAAATCTTTTCAACTGGCACATGACTCAGCCGGATGAGAGCATCCTGGTCTCTGACGGCAAAACCCTGTGGTTCTTCAACCCGTTTGTTGAGCAGGCAACCGCCACCTGGCTGAAAGATGCGACCAGCAACACGCCATTTATGCTGATTGCCCGTAACCAGGCCAGCGACTGGCAGCAGTATAATATTAAGCAGAACGGTGATGAGTTTGTCCTGACGCCAAAAGGCAGCAACGGCAACCTGAAGCAGTTCACCATCAATGTAAGCACCAACGGTACCATCAATCAGTTCGGCGCCGTTGAGCAGGACGATCAGCGCAGCAGCTATCAGCTCAAATCTCAGCAAAATGGCGCTGTCGATGCATCTAAATTTACCTTTACCCCGCCGCAGGGCGTAACGGTGGACGACCAACGTAAGTAAGAGGCATGAGTGGGCAACCTGTCGCTCGATTTTTCAGATAATGCGTTTCAACCTCTGGCCGCGCGTATGCGGCCAGAAAATTTAGCTCAGTATATTGGCCAGCAGCACCTGCTGGCTGCGGGAAAGCCGTTGCCGCGGGCCATTGAGGCCGGGCATCTGCACTCGATGATCCTCTGGGGACCACCCGGTACCGGTAAAACCACGCTTGCTGAAGTGATCGCCCGCTACGCTAACGCGGACGTCGAGCGCATCTCGGCCGTCACATCCGGTGTGAAGGAGATCCGCGAGGCAATCGAGCGCGCGCGCCAGAACCGTAACGCCGGGCGACGAACCATCCTCTTTGTGGACGAAGTCCATCGCTTCAATAAAAGTCAGCAGGATGCATTCCTGCCGCACATCGAAGATGGCACCATCTTCTTCATAGGTGCCACCACCGAAAACCCGTCATTTGAACTCAACTCGGCACTGCTTTCCCGGGCGCGCGTCTACCTGCTTAAATCGCTCACCACCGAGGATATTGAAAACGTCCTCACCCAGGCGATGGACGACAAAGCCCGCGGCTATGGCGGACAGGACATTATCCTGCCTGACGACACGCGTCGGGCAATTGCGGAGCTGGTCAACGGCGATGCGCGGCGGGCACTGAATACCCTGGAAATGATGGCCGATATGGCCGAAGTCGACGACGCCGGCAAACGGGTATTAAAACCGGAACTGTTGACCGAAATTGCCGGTGAGCGTAGCGCCCGTTTTGATAACAAAGGCGATCGCTTTTACGATCTGATCTCGGCGCTGCATAAGTCGGTACGCGGCAGCGCGCCGGATGCCGCGCTTTACTGGTACGCACGCATTATCACTGCCGGTGGCGATCCGCTGTACGTCGCGCGTCGCTGTCTGGCGATTGCTTCAGAAGATGTTGGCAATGCCGATCCGCGCGCCATGCAGGTGGCGCTTTCGGCCTGGGATTGTTTTACTCGCGTCGGGCCGGCAGAAGGTGAGCGCGCTATTGCCCAGGCGATTGTCTATCTGGCCTGCGCGCCGAAAAGTAATGCCGTCTATACCGCATTTAAAGCGGCCATGTCGGATGCGCGTGAGCGCCCGGACTACGATGTGCCGGTGCATCTGCGTAATGCGCCAACGAAGCTGATGAAAGAGATGGGGTACGGGCAGGAGTATCGTTACGCTCACGATGAACCCAACGCTTACGCGGCCGGGGAGGAGTATTTCCCGCAGGAAATGGCACAAACCCGCTATTATCACCCCACAAACAGAGGTCTTGAAGGCAAGATTGGCGAAAAGCTCGCCTGGCTCGCCGGACAGGATCAAAATAGCCCTATAAAACGCTACCGTTAGTTCAGTCGTTGCGGTAATGTTGGCATTGTATCCCTGTGGCCGCAGGCTGTGGCCACATTTTCCTATTTTAATTCGATAAGCACAGGATAAGCATGCTCGATCCCAATCTGCTGCGTAATGAGCCAGACGCAGTCGCTGAAAAACTGGCACGCCGGGGCTTTAAGCTGGATGTAGATAAGCTGCGCGCTCTTGAAGAGCGTCGTAAAGTTCTGCAGGTACAAACTGAAAATCTGCAGGCAGAGCGTAACTCTCGATCGAAGTCCATCGGCCAGGCGAAAGCGCGCGGGGAAGACATTGAGCCATTACGCCTGGAAGTGAACAAACTGGGTGAAGAGCTGGACCAGGCGAAAGCTGAGCTGGACGTTCTTCAGGCCGAAATTCGTGATATCGCCCTGGCTATCCCGAACATTCCTGACGACAGCGTTCCTGTCGGTAAAGACGAAAACGACAACGTTGAAGTGAAACGCTGGGGTACGCCTCGTGAGTTCGACTTCGAGGTTCGCGATCACGTTACTCTGGGTGAAATGCACGCGGGCCTGGACTTTGCGGCAGCCGTGAAGCTGACCGGTTCTCGCTTCGTGGTGATGAAAGGTCAGATTGCTCATCTGCACCGTGCGCTGGCACAGTTCATGCTGGATCTGCACACTGAGCAGCACGGTTACAGCGAAACCTACGTTCCGTATCTGGTTAACCACGATACTCTGTACGGTACCGGACAACTGCCGAAATTTGCCGGCGATCTGTTCCATACCCGTCCGCTGGACGAGGAAGCCGACAGCAGCAACTACGCGCTGATCCCAACCGCGGAAGTGCCGCTGACCAACCTCGTGCGTGATGAGATCATCGACGAAGACGACCTGCCAATCAAACTGACGGCGCACTCTCCGTGCTTCCGCTCTGAAGCGGGTTCTTACGGCCGTGACACGCGTGGTCTGATCCGTATGCACCAGTTCGATAAAGTTGAGATGGTACAGATCGTTCGTCCGGAAGAGTCCATGGACGCGCTGGAAGAGATGACCGGCCACGCGGAGAAAGTGCTGGAGCTGCTCGGCCTGCCGTACCGTCGTATGGCGCTATGCACCGGTGATATGGGCTTTGGCGCCTGCAAAACCTTCGATCTGGAAGTGTGGGTACCTGCGCAGAACACCTACCGTGAAATCTCCTCCTGCTCTAACGTCTGGGATTTCCAGGCGCGTCGTATGCAGGCACGCTGCCGCAGCAAGTCCGACAAGAAAACCCGTCTGGTGCATACCCTGAACGGCTCTGGTCTGGCTGTTGGCCGTACGCTGGTTGCCGTGCTGGAAAACTATCAGCAGGCAGACGGACGTATTGAGATCCCTGAAGTACTGCGCCCATACATGAAAGGCCAGCAGTACATCGGCTAATTCTTTGCCTTACAACAAAAAAGCGCCTTTTGGCGCTTTTTTTATACCCTCGGTTTGATACGACGCAATACCCCCTCCCTCTAAAGTAGTAATACTCCTGCGAATGAAAGCCAGCATAAAACACGCATAACGCATTAGCTCGTTATATATAAAACTATATCGCGGTCAATTCCGCCCCTTATTCTTTGTGAGCAACCAAAGTGAGTCTTTATGAAAATCAAAGCGCCTGAAGCGTTAATGGCTGCCGAGGTCACTCGCCGTGGGTTGATGAAAACCACGGCAATTGGCGGTCTCGCCGTTGCCAGCAGTGCCTTCACTCTCCCTTTTACCCGACTGGCGTCGGCGGCGGATGCGTTGTCCCCGGCTACGGCCCCGGAAAACGTGGTGTGGAGCGCCTGTACCGTAAACTGTGGTAGCCGTTGTCCATTACGTATGCATGTGGTGGATGGCGAGATCAAATACGTCGAAACCGACAATACCGGTGACGATAACTACGACGGCTTGCATCAGGTTCGCGCCTGTCTGCGTGGCCGCTCAATGCGCCGCCGGGTTTATAACCCGGACCGTCTGAAGTACCCGATGAAACGCGTCGGTAAGCGCGGGGAAGGGAAGTTCGAGCGCATCAGCTGGGATGAAGCTTACGATATCATCGCCAGCAATATGCAGCGTCTGATAAAAGAGTACGGTAACGAATCCATCTACCTGAACTATGGCACCGGAACGCTCGGGGGAACGCTGACCCGCTCCTGGCCACCGGGCAAAACGCTGGTGGCGCGCTTGATGAACTGCTGCGGCGGTTATCTCAATCACTACGGCGACTACTCTTCTGCACAGATTGCTGCCGGCCTGAACTACACCTACGGTGGCTGGGCAGACGGTAACAGCCCGTCCGATATCGAAAACAGTAAACTGGTGGTGCTTTTCGGTAACAACCCTGGTGAAACGCGCATGAGCGGCGGTGGGGTAACCTATTACCTTGAGCAGGCTCGCGCCAAATCTAACGCCCGGATGATCATCATCGATCCGCGTTATACCGATACGGGGGCAGGCCGGGAAGATGAGTGGATCCCTATTCGCCCGGGTACCGATGCGGCGCTAGTCAGTGCGCTGGCGTGGGTCATGATCACCGAGGACCTTGTCGATCAGCCATTCCTCGATAAATACTGCGTCGGCTATGATGAGAAAACCCTGCCCGCCAGTGCGCCTGCCAACGGGCATTACAAGGCGTATATTCTGGGCCAGGGCAGTGACGGCGTGGCGAAGACCCCGGAGTGGGCATCAAAAATCACCGGGATACCGGCGGAACGTATTGTCCAGCTGGCGCGTGAAATCGGTTCAGCGAAACCGGTCTATATCAGCCAGGGCTGGGGGCCACAGCGTCACGCGAATGGCGAAATCGCCACTCGTGCTATTTCGATGCTCTCCATTCTGACCGGTAACGTGGGTATTAATGGTGGGAATAGTGGCGCGCGCGAAGGTTCCTATTCGCTGCCGTTTGAACGGATGCCAACCCTGGAAAACCCGGTTCAGACCAGTATCTCCATGTTTATGTGGACCGACGCCATTGAGCGCGGGCCGGAGATGACCGCCCTGCGCGATGGCGTACGGGGCAAAGACAAGCTGGATGTGCCGATCAAGATGATCTGGAACTACGCCGGTAACTGCCTTATTAACCAGCACTCGGAGATCAACCGCACCCACGAAATCCTGCAGGATGACAAGAAGTGCGAGATGATTGTGGTGATCGACTGCCACATGACCTCATCGGCGAAATATGCGGATATTCTGCTGCCGGATTGCACCGCCTCGGAGCAGATGGATTTCGCGCTGGATGCCTCCTGCGGCAACATGTCCTACGTGATCTTCACCGACCGGGCCATCAAACCGCGTTTCGAGTGCAAAACCATCTATGAGATGACCTCTGAGCTGGCGAAACGTCTTGGTGTCGAACAACAGTTCACAGAAGGCCGCACTCAGGAAGAGTGGATGCGTCATCTGCATGAACTTTCCCGTAAAGCGATCCCTGACCTGCCGGATTTCGATACCTTCCGCAAGCAGGGCATCTATAAACAGCGCGATCCGCAAGGGCACCACGTGGCGTACAAAGCCTTCCGCGACGATCCGCAGGCGAATCCGCTGACCACGCCATCGGGCAAAATCGAGATTTACTCCGAAGAGCTGGCAAACATTGCCGCAACCTGGGAATTGCCGGAAGGGGATGTTATCGATCCCCTGCCGATCTACACGCCCGGGTTTGAAAACTATAACGATCCGCTGACCGCAAAATTCCCGCTGCAACTGACCGGCTTCCACTACAAAGCGCGCGTTCACTCCACCTACGGCAACGTTGATGTCCTGAAAGCCGCCTGCCGCCAGGAGATGTGGATTAACCCGATGGATGCGAAAGCACGAGGCATCAGCAATGGCGATCGCGTGCGTATCTTTAACGGTCGCGGCGAGGTGCATATTGAAGCCAAAGTGACGCCCCGCATGATGCCTGGTGTTGTTGCGTTGGGGGAAGGCGCGTGGTACAGCCCGGATGCAAACCGCATCGACCAGGCTGGCAGTATTAACGTACTGACCACGCAGCGCCCGTCGCCGCTGGCGAAAGGCAACCCGTCCCACACAAACCTTGTTCAGGTTGAGAAGGTGTAAGGAGTAACCGATGACAACCCAGTATGGATTTTTTATTGATTCCAGCCGTTGCACCGGGTGCAAAACCTGCGAGCTGGCCTGCAAGGATTACAAAGACCTGACCCCGGACGTCAGCTTCCGCCGGATCTACGAATACGCGGGCGGCGACTGGCAGGAGGATAACGGCGTCTGGCATCAGAACGTCTTTGCCTATTACCTGTCGATTGCCTGTAACCACTGTGAAGACCCGGCCTGCACCAAAGTGTGCCCGAGCGGGGCGATGCACAAGCGCGACGACGGGTTTGTGGTAGTGAATGAGGAAGTCTGCATTGGCTGCCGCTACTGCCATATGGCCTGTCCGTACGGTGCGCCACAGTACAACGCCGCCAAAGGTCACATGACCAAGTGCGACGGCTGCCACGACCGCGTCGCAGAGGGCAAAAAGCCGATTTGCGTGGAGTCCTGTCCGCTGCGCGCGCTGGACTTCGGCCCGATTGACGAGCTGCGTAAAAAACACGGTCAGCTTGCGGCCGTCGCGCCACTGCCGTCCGCGCACTTCACCAAGCCGAGCATTGTGATTAAACCTAACGCCAACAGCCGCCCGACGGGAGATACCACCGGCTATCTGGCAAACCCGAAGGAGGTGTGAGATGGGAAGTGGATGGCATGAATGGCCGCTGATGATCTTCACGGTCTTTGGGCAGTGTGTGGCGGGTGGCTTTATTGTGCTCGCGCTGGCGTTACTGAAAGGCGATTTGAAAGCTGAACAGCAGCAGCGCGTGGTGCTGAGTATGTTTGGTCTGTGGGTGTTGATGGGGATCGGTTTTATTGCCTCTACGCTGCACCTCGGCTCGCCAATGCGCGCGTTCAACTCTCTCAATCGCGTGGGGGCATCCTCACTGAGTAACGAAATTGCCAGCGGGGCGATCTTCTTTGCCGTCGGTGGGTTGGGGTGGCTGCTGGCAGCCCTGAAAAAGCTTCCTGCGGGGCTGCGCAACGTGTGGCTGATCGTGACAATGGTGCTGGGCGTGGTCTTCGTGTGGATGATGGTGCGGGTTTATAACACAATCGATACCGTTCCCACCTGGTATAGCGTCTGGACGCCAATGAGTTTCTTCCTGACGATGTTTATCGGCGGGCCGCTGCTGGGCTACCTGCTGCTGCGCGTGGCGGGTGTGGACGGCTGGGCGATGCGTCTGCTTCCCGCCGTTTCGCTGTTGGCGCTGGTGGTAAGCACGATGGTTGCGCTGATGCAGGGCGCTGAGCTGGCAACCATTCACAGCTCCATTCAGCAGGCCTCAACCCTGGTGCCAGATTACGGTTCTCTGATGGCCTGGCGTGTGGTGTTGCTGGCTGTTGCGCTGGTGTGCTGGATTGCCCCTCAGCTTAAAGGTTATCAGCCCGCACTGCCGTTACTGTCAGTGGCCTTTGTGCTGGTGCTGGCAGGGGAGTTGATCGGTCGCGGTGTGTTTTACGGCCTGCATATGACGGTAGGCATGGCTATCGCCAGCTGATTTGATTTTTCGTTATAAAAAGCCGGGACATAGCGCCCGGCTTTTCTTTTTTGCATCATGAAATTTTTCGACTGATGTTTGGTATTAAAAATCCCCTGAAATAAATAAAAACAACCAGATAATTAATATCAGTAGCAGACTTTGCATTAGCAGGATGAGTTTTTTAAATCGACATGGCACATATCGTGCGTGACGCCTGAATCGGTGGATTGACTTTGTTTTTGCCAGTGGCATGATGCGCACGAAATCTGAATTTCCTCACGGTTTTTAATCCATGACCATCTATACCCGGCCAGTGCTCCTGTTGCTCTGTGGCCTGCTTTTGTTGACCCTGGCGATCGCAGTGTTGAACACGCTCGTCCCGCTATGGCTTGCCCATGAAAACTTACCAACCTGGCAGGTGGGTATGGTCAGCTCGTCCTTTTTCACGGGGAACCTGCTGGGCACCCTGATGACGGGGAGCCTGATTAAACGCGTTGGCTTTAACCGTAGCTATTATCTGGCCTCGCTGATTTTCGCTGCCGGATGTGCCGGGCTGGGCCTGATGGTCGGCTTCTGGAGCTGGATGATCTGGCGCTTTATCGCTGGCGTAGGCTGCGCGATGATTTGGGTTGTGGTGGAAAGTGCGCTGATGTGCAGCGGTACCTCGCGCAACCGGGGACGTCTGCTGGCAGCGTATATGATGGTCTATTACGTCGGAACCGTGCTTGGGCAATTAATGGTCAGCAAACTGCCGACCGACCTGATGAGCGTTCTGCCGTGGGTAACGGGCATGGTCCTGGCGGCGATCCTGCCGCTGCTCTTTACACGCATTGTGAATCAGAACAGTGAGCATCAGGAAGCGACCCACGTCTGGCCGATGCTGAGACTGCGACAGGCGCGTCTGGGCGTGAACGGCTGCATCATCTCCGGAATTGTTCTGGGGTCGCTTTATGGTCTGATGCCGCTCTACCTGAACCATCAGGGTGTCAGTGATTCCGGGATCGGCTTCTGGATGGCGGTAATGGTCAGCGCGGGCATCGTCGGACAGTGGCCGATTGGCCGTCTGGCAGACCGTTTTGGGCGTCTGCTGGTGTTGCGCGTTCAGGTCTTCGTGGTGATCATGGGTTGCCTTGCCATGCTCAGCAATGCCGCGATGGCGCCAGCGCTGTTTATTCTGGGGGCTGCAGGCTTCACACTTTATCCGGTCGCGATGGCCTGGGCCTGTGAAAAAGTTGAACATCACCAGCTGGTGGCGATGAACCAGGCGCTGTTATTAAGCTATACCATTGGCAGTTTGCTGGGGCCGACATTCACCGCGATGCTGATGCAGAATTATTCCGACAATTTGCTGTTTATCATGATTGCCAGCGTGTCGTTTATTTATCTCTTAATGCTGCTGCGCAAAGCGGGCGAACATCCCACTCCAGTGGCGCATGCCTGATGAATTAAAAGCCAGTCGTTGACTGGCTTTTTTGTCCCCATCACATATAAGAATTTTACGCATTGTTTGTTTATCACGCCAGGCGATAATTCAGGTGAGTTCTAACACTAAAAGGCAGCAATCATGGCTACACGTCGTTTAACCACTACCGCACTGGCAGTAGTGTTGTCTTTAACGTTTGCTACAGCACCGGTCATGGCTAACCCTGGAAACGGGAATGGCGGTGGTGGTCACGGTAACAGTGGCGGACAAGGTAATGGCGGTAATCACGGCAACGGGAATTCCGGCAATCATGGCAACGGAATGTCCGATACTCATGGCAATAAAAAAAGTGGTCAGGACAACCCGGGTAAATCGAATAAAAGCGTTAGCGATGATGTCGATGCTCGCGTGAGCTTCGATCATGCTCGCCATCTGGCAGTGAACTATGGATTAACGGGATATGAATCGCTGCCTCCGGGCATCGCTAAAAACCTCGCGCGCGGCAAACCACTGCCTCCAGGTATTGCGAAGAAAACCGTGCCAGCCTCCATGCTGGGCCAGCTCCCTAACTATCCTGGCTATGAGTGGCGCGTGGTCGGTGACGATCTGGTCCTGGTTGCGCTGAGTACTGCGATTGTGACTTCCATTATTAATGGTGTCTTTAAATAAAATACAAAAAGGCCCGGTTCTCACCGGGCCTCTTCGTTAATACATGACCTTGTGTCCGTATTGTTCCAGAATACCTTTCACGCGCTCCATCGTCTCTTTCTTCGGCGGCTTAACGCCATCAAGCTTATATTCTTCACCCATCGCCACCCATTTATGTTTACCCAGTTCATGGTAGGGCAGAAGCTCAATTTTCTCGACGTTGCCCATATCGCGGGTAAATTCGCCCAGACGATGTGCGGAATCATCATCATCAGACCAGCCTGGAACCACGACATAGCGGATCCAGGTTTTAATGCCCTTGGCTGAAATATATTTGGCGAACTCCAGCGTACGGTGGTTGGATACGCCAACCAGGTTCTGGTGGATCTCATCATTCATCTGTTTGAGATCGAGCATGACCAGGTCGGTGACTTCAAGCAATTCATCGATGACCGGATCGTAGCGGCGCACAAACCCGTTCGTGTCGAGGCAGGTGTGTATGCCTTCTTTGTGGCAGGCGCGGAACCAGTCGCGCACAAATTCCGCCTGAAGAATGGCTTCACCACCGGATGCGGTGACGCCCCCGCCGGACGCGTTCATAAAGTGGCGGTAAGTCACCACCTCTTTCATCAGATCTTCAACGGTCACTTCTTTGCCGCCGTGCGTATCCCATGTGTCACGGTTGTGGCAGTACAGGCAGCGCATCAGGCAGCCCTGGAAAAAGGTGATAAAACGGATGCCCGGGCCATCAACAGTGCCACAGGATTCAAAGGAGTGAATGCGACCAATAATTGACATTGCGGTGATATCTCCGAATTTGGCCCATCCCGGGGCCTGTGTTGATGCACAGCTCAAAGGCTATGTCGAGTCTGTTTTGGCTGTTATCCATTCAGTATAGATAGCGGCCAAAAGAGACTGGGGTGGGGAAGAAAAAGGCCCCACTGACGTGGAGCCTTTATTGTACGCTTTTTAACGCGTGATTTCAGTCAATTCCAGTTACATGGACTGAGTGAAAGTACGGGTGATAACGTCCTGCTGCTGTTCTTTAGTCAGGGAGTTAAAGCGTACTGCGTAGCCAGATACACGGATGGTCAGCTGAGGATATTTCTCAGGGTGTTCCATCGCATCAAGCAGCATTTCACGGTTCATGACGTTCACGTTCAGGTGCTGACCACCTTCGATGGACGCTTCGTGGTGGAAGTAACCATCCATCAGACCCGCGAGGTTAGTTTTACGCACTTCGTCGTCTTTACCCAGCGCGTTTGGCACGATAGAGAAGGTGTAAGAGATACCATCTTTCGCGTAAGCAAACGGCAGTTTTGCAACGGAAGTCAGAGAGGCAACCGCACCTTTCTGGTCACGACCGTGCATTGGGTTAGCACCTGGGCCAAATGGCGCGCCAGCACGACGACCGTCTGGGGTGTTACCGGTTTTCTTACCATACACAACGTTAGAGGTGATGGTCAGAACAGATTGAGTCGGGATAGCGTTACGGTAAGTAGTCAGTTTCTGAATTTTCTTCATGAAACGTTCAACCAGGTCAACCGCCATGTCATCAACGCGAGCGTCGTTGTTACCAAACTGCGGATATTCGCCTTCGATTTCGAAGTCGATAGCCAGACCGTCTTCGTCACGAATTGGTTTAACTTTCGCATATTTGATAGCAGACAGGGAGTCAGCAGCAACGGACAGACCTGCGATACCACACGCCATGGTACGGATAACGTCACGGTCATGCAGCGCCATCAGAGAGGCTTCGTAGCTGTACTTGTCGTGCATGTAGTGGATAACGTTCAGTGCAGTAACGTACTGTTTCGCCAGCCAGTCCATGAAGTGATCCATGCGATCCATGACTTCGTCATAGTTCAGCACATCGCCTTTGATTGGTTCAGACTTAGGACCAACCTGCATTTTCAGTTTTTCATCAACGCCGCCGTTGATAGCGTACAGCATGGTTTTCGCCAGGTTTGCACGCGCACCGAAGAACTGCATTTGTTTACCAACAACCATTGGGCTTACGCAGCATGCGATAGCGTAGTCGTCGTTGTTGAAGTCCGGACGCATCAGGTCATCGTTCTCATACTGCAGAGAAGAGGTGTCGATGGACACTTTAGCGGCGAATTTCTTGAAGTTCAGAGGCAGTTTTTCAGACCACAGAACGGTGATGTTTGGCTCCGGAGAAGGACCCATGGTGTACAGGGTGTTCAGGAAGCGGAAGCTGTTTTTGGTGACCAGAGTACGGCCATCTACGCCCATACCACCAATAGATTCGGTTGCCCAGATTGGGTCACCAGAGAACAGTTCATCATATTCAGGGGTACGCAGGAAGCGAACCATACGCAGTTTCATGACCAGGTGGTCAATCATTTCCTGAGCGTCTTGCTCGGTGATTTTACCTGCTTTCAGGTCACGTTCGATGTACGCATCCAGGAAGGTGGATACACGACCGAAGGACATTGCTGCACCGTTCTGAGACTTAACTGCGGCCAGGTAGCCGAAGTAGGTCCACTGGATAGCTTCTTGAGCGTTAGTTGCAGGACCAGAGATATCGCAGCCATATTTAGCAGCCATCTCTTTGATCTGACCCAGCGCACGGTGCTGTTCAGCGATCTCTTCACGCAGACGGATGGTGGCTTCCAGGTTTACGCCGTTTTCCAGATCGGACTGCAGGGAAACGAACTGCGCGTATTTGTCTTTCATCAGGAAGTCGATACCGTACAGCGCAACGCGACGGTAGTCACCGATGATACGGCCACGGCCGTAGGCATCTGGCAGACCAGTCAGAACACCGGATTTACGGCAGTTCAGAATGTCTTTGGTGTAAACATCGAATACACCCTGGTTGTGGGTTTTACGGTATTCGGTGAAGATTTTTTTCAGCATTGGGTCCAGCTCGCGGTTGTACGCTTTGCAGGAACCTTCAACCATTTTGATACCACCGAACGGGATGATCGCACGTTTCAGTGGTGCTTCAGTCTGCAGACCAACGATTTTCTCAAGGGCTTTGTTGATGTAACCAGCATCGTGAGAAGTGATGGTGGAAGCAACGGAGGTGTCAAAATCAACTGGCGCGTGAGTGCGGTTTTCCAGTTTTACGCCTTCCATTACGCTGTCCCACAGCTTGGTGGTCGCTTCAGTTGCGCCAGCCAGGAAGGATTCGTCACCTTCATACGGGGTATAGTTTTTCTGAATGAAGTCACGTACGTTTACTTCATTCTGCCAGTCACCTTTTGCAAAACCTTCCCAGGCTGTGGCTAACTTTTCATTAAGCTCGGACATGTAACACCTACCTTCTTAAGTGGATTTTTTATTTACTGCCTGAGATAACCATCAATGATGATCGTCGCCACGCAGGTAAATGACCCAGTATGTCAACCCAACTAACAGACCCCCACCGATAATGTTCCCGATAGTGACAGGGATCAGGTTATCAGTAATGAAATTCATAATAGTCAGGTGAGAGAAACTTTCCGGGGTTGAACCAACTGCAGTCCAGAACTCCGGGCTCGCAAAGTTGCGGATTACAATACCCATTGGGATCATAAACATGTTCGCGATACTGTGCTCGAAGCCGCTGGCAACAAACATCGCAACCGGCAGAACCATAATCATGGCTTTGTCCATCAGGCTACGGCCGGAGTAACTCATCCATACCGCCAGACAGACCATCAGGTTCGCGAGGATGCCAAGTGCAACCGCTTCGATAAATGTGTGGTGCATTTTGTGGTCCGCGGTCTGCAGGACGTTCAGTCCCCAGCCACCGTTGGCGGTCATATACTCGCCAGAGAGCCACATCAACAAAACAAAGAGCAGACAGCCAATCAGGTTACCAACATAGACGTTAAGCCAGTTGCGCGCCAGTTGACCCCAGGTAATTCTTCCGCTGGCTTTTGCTACGACAATCAGCACCGTTGAGGTGAAGAGGTCGGCGCCACAGATAACGCACAGAATCAGACCCAGTGAGAAGCAAATGCCGCCAATCAGTTTGGCCATGCCGTAAGGCATCGCGGCAGTACCGGTGGTGGCAGTGATGTAGAAGACGAACGCGATAGAGATGAACACACCAGCCGTGATCGCCAGATAGAACGTCTTCATCGGGTGTTTCGTTGCTTTATAGACACCTGCTTCTTCGGCCACTTTGGCCATCGCAGCAGGGAGTAAAAGATCAAAAGGGTTGTCAGCTTTCACACTAACTCTCTCTTTATTAAGTCGGCGACGAGATACTAACAAAGCATTATAGAAGAGAAATTGATATAGATCATATCTCGCCTGGCTTATAGGCCCGCAGTGTGTATGGTTTTACGACAAATGCGGTGTAAGTTTTTGATTATCCGTATAAAAATAAATTTTAAAAGTTATGAGAAGAGTTGAATTTTTTCGGTCGGCCACCTCTGAAACAGTTAATTAATATGGAGTATTTGCCATAAAAAGTAACAGTAAAGCCCAGGTAAATATTATTATATTTACCCATATTTAACTTTATTATTACATTCAACGTTCATTGCCGAAAAAAATAAAAAACGGGGCAATGAAATTGCCCCGTAATATAGCCCAGACGATTAAATACGCCTACTGCTGATAATGTTATATGCGCTTATTTTGACCAGTAAGCGGCTTTTGCTTTCTGCAGTTTTTCATAGGCCTTCAACAGCGACTGATGCGCAGGGAAGGCTTTCAGATCGCTGTCGACCGCCTGCAGTCCGTAGAATGGCGCTTCGCCGCTCAGGGCCGCGCTGGCGGCTTCTACCGCCTCGGCACCGTACATGCGCACGAAGGCATTCAGGTACTGCAGTGGCTCACGATCCTCTTCCTGCGCAAGAAGCAGGAGGGTTTGCAGGCAGCGGTAGTAGTTGGTGCGCTCGGCAGAGAACACTGACTGGTTGAATTCCATGGTCCACTCGGTCCAGGCCAGGGCCTGATCCAGATCGCCGCCAGCCAGCGCCAGCATCGCTTTCAGCTCGCCGATGCGCAGGGTATACCAGCCGTTATCTTTACCGGTAGCCAGACCCAGCAGTTCACGTACGCGCGTGAAGTCATCATGGCCTTCGTCGTCCAGCTGGGCGATCAGGTTCAGATAATCCTCTTTTTCCCACTCGCTGCCCGGCAGGGCCAGCAGCGTTTCACGCAGGTGCGCACCCATGCTGTTGTTTGCCAGCCACAGATCTTCAGCCGGATAGATATCGGACATGCCCGGCACCAGAATACGGCAGGCGTAAACACCCAGGTGTTCGTAGTCAGCAATGTAGACTTCTTTATCTTCCGCGTTGAAGATGGTCATCAGGGTAGCGAACTCTTCTTCGGTCGTACCGGCAAAGCTCCAGTCGACGAATGGATAGTCTGCGTCCTGCTTGAACATGTCCCAGGAGATCAAACCGCTGGAGTCGATGAAGTGGGTTTCGAGGTTGGTATGCTCGGCCACTTCTTCGTCGTCAAAGGTTGGTGGAGTAAATACATCGAGATCTTTCAGGCTACGGCCCTGCAGCAGCTCGGTGACGGTACGCTCCAGCGCCACGCCGAAGTCAGGATGCGCGCCGAAGGAGGCGAAGCAGGTGCCGTTTGTCGGGTTAAACAGCACAACGCAGATAACCGGATATTTACCACCCAGCGAGCCATCATACGCAAAGATAGGGAAGCCTTCTGCCTCCAGCTTAGCAATGGATTCCACCACGCCCGGATAGCGCGCCAGCACGTCGGCCGGAATTTCAGGCAGACTGATGGATTCAGCAATGATGCGGTTTTTAATGTGGCGCTCAAACACTTCTGACAGCCCCTGCACACGCGCTTCATTGCGGGTATTACCGGCGGACATGCCGTTAGAGACATACAGGTTACCGACAATGTTCATCGGGATGTACACGGTCTGTTCATCAGACTGACGGGTGAACGGCAGGGCGCAGATCCCACGCTCTTCATTACCCGACTGCAGATCGATCAGCATACTGGCGGTCAGTTCATTTTCTGGATCGTAGAACGCACGCAGACGCGCATCCAGAATGCCTTCCGGCAGTTCATCGTCTTCGGTCAACGGGAACCATTTTTCATTGGGATAGTGAACGAACGGGCCGTTAGCGATGGTTTCACCCAGCCAGAAATCGGCGAAGAAGTAGTTGGTCGACAGACGTTCAAAATACTCACCCAGCGCAGAAGCCAGCGCCGCTTTTTTCGTCGCGCCTTTACCGTTGGTAAAGCACAGTGCACAGTCTTTATCGCGAATATGCACGGACCAGACGTGAGGCACTGGATTAAGCCAGGAGGCTTCTTCGATATTAAAGCCCAGGTCGGTCAGTTTCTGCTGGAAGCGAGCGATGGAATCTTCCAGGGCGGCGTCTTTGCCGGGGATAAACGTTTGAGTCATGGCGTTCACTTTTATCGTACGTAAAGCGCGCAATGATACGGGTTTTGCGTGACGGGTGCTATCTCCGGCGAAAATAAAAGACTGGGCTATGCTTACTGTCAGTAACTGACTGTTAAGGCATAAAAAAATGAAAGCATTCGATCTGCAAAGGATGGCGTTTGATAAAGTCCCACCCGAATTTTTAGGCGAAGTGGCGCTGCGTAGTCTGTATACCTTCGTCCTGGTCTTCCTGTTTCTTAAAATCACTGGTCGGCGTGGCGTACGGCAGATGTCGCTGTTTGAGGTGCTGATCATTCTGACGCTGGGTTCAGCGGCGGGGGATGTCGCTTTTTACGATGATGTGCCAATGGTGCCGGTGTTTATTGTCTTCGTCACGCTGGCGCTGCTTTACCGGCTGGTCATGTGGCTGATGTCGAAAAGCGAAAAGCTGGAAGACATGCTTGAAGGGAAACCCGTCGTTATCGTTGAGAACGGACAGCTGGCATGGGAAAATGTCCAAAGCGCCAATATGACCGAATTTGAGTTCTTTATGGAGCTGCGGCTGAACAGCGTGGAGCAGCTTGGGCAAGTGCGTCTGGCGATAATGGAAACGAATGGGCAAATCAGCGTGTATTACTATCCTGACGACGAGGTTAAGCCAGGGCTCTGTATTCTGCCGGATATGTTGATCGAGCGGTTTAAAACGGTACCGGAATCCGGCGAATATGCCTGTGTAAGATGTAGCCATGTCGTTGCCATGCACGTGGGCGATCATCAATTATGTCCCCGCTGTACAAATCCGGAATGGTCGAAGGTTAGCCGGGCCAAACGCCTTGTCTGACAGCCATTTTGTCGGTTTTGTGACAGCGAGGCGACAGATTGTATTGTGTGACGAAGGGCACATTTCACCGGTCATAAGTTTTAGACATTGCGGCGCGTGTCACTGAATGATAAAACCGATATCCACAGTTATAACTTATGGCTTTTAGCGTGGTGAGGGGAAATGGCTCAAGTCTTTAATTTCAGTTCAGGTCCGGCAATGTTACCGGCAGACGTGCTTAAACAGGCTCAACAGGAACTTTGTGACTGGAACGGTCTGGGTACGTCGGTGATGGAAATCAGCCACCGAGGTAAAGAGTTTATTCAGGTGGCGGAAGAGGCAGAAAAGGATTTTCGCGATCTGCTGAACATTCCCTCGAACTACAAAGTATTGTTCTGCCACGGTGGTGGACGCGGCCAGTTTTCTGGCGTACCGCTGAATATTCTGGGTGACAAAACCACGGCAGACTATGTTGACGCTGGCTACTGGGCTGCCAGCGCGGTGAAGGAGGCGCACAAGTATTGCACGCCAAACGTCATCGACGTCAAAGTGACCGTTGATGGCCTGCGTGCCGTGAAGCCAATGAGCGAGTGGCAGCTCTCTGACAACGCCGCGTATCTGCACTACTGCCCGAACGAAACCATTGACGGGATTGCCATCGACGAGACGCCGGACTTCGGTAAAGACGTGGTGGTTGCTGCTGACTTCTCCTCCACCATTCTCTCTGCGCCGATTGACGTCAGCCGCTACGGTGTCATCTATGCGGGTGCGCAGAAAAATATCGGCCCTGCAGGCCTGACTATCGTCATCGTACGTGACGATCTGCTGGGTAAAGCGCATAAATCCTGCCCGTCGATTCTTGATTACACTGTGCTGAACGATAACGACTCCATGTTCAACACCCCACCGACGTTTGCCTGGTATCTCTCCGGCCTGGTCTTTAAATGGCTGAAGCAAAACGGCGGCGTGGCGCAGATGGACAAGATCAATCAGCAGAAAGCTGAACTGCTGTACGGCGTCATTGATAAGAGTGATTTCTATCGTAACGATGTGGCGAAAGCCAACCGTTCCCGCATGAACGTGCCGTTCCAGCTGGCGGACAGCAACCTGGATAAAGTTTTCCTGGAAGAGTCCTTCGCCGCAGGTCTGCATGCGCTGAAAGGTCACCGTGTGGTAGGCGGCATGCGCGCCTCCATCTATAACGCCATGCCGCTGGAAGGCGTTAAAGCCCTGACCGATTTCATGATTGACTTCGAACGTCGCCACGGTTGATTGCGCTGTTTTCACCCCCGTAGCCCTGCTGCGGGGTTTTTATTATGTTGAGTTGAGAGTTAAGTTTCATGGAATCCCTGACGTTACAACCTATCGCGCGGGTAGATGGCACCATCAATCTGCCTGGTTCAAAAAGTGTCTCGAACCGCGCTCTGCTGCTGGCAGCTCTGGCAAACGGCACCACCGTCCTCACGAACCTGCTGGACAGCGATGACGTGCGCCATATGCTCAATGCGCTGAAAGCGTTGGGAGTTCACTACACGCTGTCTGACGACCGTACCCGCTGTGAAGTGACGGGGAACGGCGGTGCGCTACGTTCAGCCGAGGAACTGGAGCTGTTTCTGGGTAACGCGGGAACCGCCATGCGCCCACTGGCGGCAGCTCTGTGCCTGGGCAGCAACAATATTGTTCTGACCGGCGAGCCGCGCATGAAAGAGCGTCCGATCGGTCATCTTGTGGATGCCCTTCGTCAGGGCGGTGCCCAGATTGACTATCTGGAGCAAGAAAATTACCCACCACTGCGCCTTCGCGGTGGCTTTACCGGCGGCAACGTCGAGGTGGACGGCAGCGTCTCCAGCCAGTTCCTGACGGCACTGCTGATGACTGCACCGCTGGCACCGCAGGATACGGTCATCACCATCAAGGGCGACCTGGTGTCTAAGCCGTACATTGATATCACCCTGCATCTGATGAAAACCTTTGGTGTGGAGGTGGAAAACCAGGCGTATCAGCGCTTCGTGGTTCGCGGTGCGCAGCAGTATCAGTCTCCGGGTAACTATCTGGTTGAAGGTGACGCCTCATCTGCGTCTTACTTCCTGGCGGCAGGTGCTATTAAAGGCGGTACGGTGAAAGTGACCGGTATTGGCCGTAACAGCGTGCAGGGCGATATTCGTTTTGCTGATGTGCTGGAGAAAATGGGTGCGGTAGTGACCTGGGGGGAGGATTTCATCGCCTGTACACGTGGTGAACTCAACGCCATCGATATGGACATGAACCACATTCCTGACGCGGCAATGACCATTGCCACCGCTGCGCTCTTTGCAAAAGGCACCACGACGCTGCGTAACATCTACAACTGGCGCGTAAAAGAGACTGACCGTCTGTTTGCGATGGCCACCGAGTTGCGTAAAGTGGGTGCCGAAGTGGAAGAGGGCGAAGACTACATTCGCGTAACGCCTCCGGCAAAACTGCAGTTCGCGGAAATCGGAACTTACAACGATCACCGTATGGCGATGTGCTTCTCGCTGGTGGCCTTGTCCGATACACCTGTCACGATCCTCGATCCGAAATGTACGGCGAAAACCTTCCCGGACTATTTCGAACAGCTGGCCCGCATCAGTACACTGGCCTGATGACATGATGCCGCATCACCCGATGCGGCATTTCCTTACGTTTTCTGACGTTTGTTCCCGCACATTTCTTCTACACTCTGCTTCATTAATTCCGTAATTTGCACGCAAAGGTAACAGTTGCGCACGTTGGCGCGTATAATGCGCGGCGTTCATGTTAACGGTATGCCTTTATTAAGGAGAAAAAGATGACGGCAGTTGCCCCGGTAATCACCATTGATGGGCCTAGTGGCGCAGGGAAAGGAACTCTGTGCAAGGCGATGGCGGAAGCATTGCAATGGCATCTTTTAGATTCGGGAGCTATCTATCGCGTGCTGGCGCTGGCAGCGCTGCATCACCATGTTGATGTTGCGTCTGAAGAGGCGCTGGTTCCGCTGGCTGCGCATCTGGATGTGCGTTTTGTCTCGACCGATGGCAACCTCGAAGTGATCCTGGAAGGGGAAGATGTGAGCGGCGAAATTCGTACGCAGGAGGTTGCGAACGCTGCCTCTCAGGTGGCGGCTTTCCCGCGCGTTCGTGAGGCCCTGTTACGCCGTCAGCGTGCTTTCCGTGAAGCACCCGGCCTGATCGCTGACGGACGAGATATGGGGACGGTGGTATTCCCTGATGCGCCAGTGAAAATTTTCCTTGACGCCTCCTCGGAAGAACGGGCTCAACGCCGCATGCTTCAGTTGCAGGAGAAGGGGTTTAGTGTTAACTTTGATCGCCTTTTATCCGAGATAAAAGAGCGCGATGACCGCGACCGTAACCGCGCCGTCGCCCCACTTGTTCCTGCAGAAGATGCATTAGTTCTGGATTCCACCAGTTTAACTATTGAGCAAGTGATTGAAAAAGCGCTACAATATGCGCGCCAAAAACTGGCACTCGCGTAATTGCGACCGATTTAGCAGTACCCCCGCTGCAATGGATTGACGGCGGGTATGTGAAACAACCCCATCCGGCACGGAGCCAGGTGGACGTTAATATTAACCTGAAGATTAAACATGACTGAATCTTTTGCTCAACTGTTTGAAGAATCCTTAAAAGAAATCGAAACCCGTCCGGGTTCCATCGTTCGCGGTGTTGTTGTTGCTATCGACAAAGACGTAGTACTGGTTGACGCCGGTCTGAAATCTGAGTCCGCCATTCCGGCAGAGCAGTTCAAAAACGCCCAGGGCGAGCTGGAAATCCAGGTAGGTGACGAAGTTGACGTTGCTCTGGACGCAGTAGAAGACGGCTTCGGCGAAACCCTGCTGTCTCGTGAAAAAGCTAAACGTCACGAAGCATGGATCACGCTGGAGAAAGCTTACGAAGAAGCTGAAACTGTGGTCGGTGTTATCAACGGCAAAGTTAAAGGTGGCTTCACTGTTGAGCTGAATGGTATTCGTGCGTTCCTGCCAGGTTCTCTGGTAGACGTTCGTCCAGTCCGTGACACCCTGCACCTCGAAGGCAAAGAGCTTGAGTTCAAAGTAATCAAGCTGGACCAGAAGCGTAACAACGTTGTTGTTTCCCGTCGTGCCGTTATCGAATCCGAAAACAGCGCAGAACGCGATCAGCTGCTGGAAAACCTGCAGGAAGGCATGGAAGTCAAAGGTATCGTTAAGAACCTCACTGACTACGGCGCATTCGTTGACCTGGGCGGCGTTGATGGCCTGCTGCACATCACCGACATGGCGTGGAAACGCGTTAAGCACCCAAGCGAAATCGTGAACGTGGGCGACGAAATCACTGTTAAAGTGCTGAAGTTCGACCGCGAGCGTACTCGTGTATCCCTCGGCCTGAAACAGCTGGGCGAAGATCCATGGGTAGCTATCGCTAAGCGTTACCCAGAAGGTACCAAACTGACTGGCCGCGTGACCAACCTGACTGACTACGGCTGCTTCGTTGAAATCGAAGAAGGCGTTGAAGGTCTGGTACACGTTTCCGAAATGGACTGGACCAACAAAAACATCCACCCATCCAAAGTTGTTAACGTTGGTGACGTAGTGGAAGTTATGGTTCTGGATATCGACGAAGAACGTCGTCGTATCTCCCTGGGCCTGAAGCAGT
Organism: Enterobacter sp. A8; assembly: GCF_004296595.1. Classification (NCBI taxonomy): domain Bacteria; kingdom Pseudomonadati; phylum Pseudomonadota; class Gammaproteobacteria; order Enterobacterales; family Enterobacteriaceae; genus Enterobacter; species Enterobacter sp. A8. The sequence continues at coordinate 65,052 of NZ_SCMF01000002.1, read as the reverse complement.
GCAAAAACAACCCATGGCAGCAGTTCGCGGAAACCCACAACAAGGGCGACCGTGTTGAAGGTAAAATCAAGTCTATCACTGACTTCGGTATCTTCATCGGCCTGGACGGCGGCATCGACGGCCTGGTTCACCTGTCTGACATCTCCTGGAACGTTGCAGGCGAAGAAGCAGTTCGTGAATACAAAAAAGGCGACGAAATCGCAGCAGTTGTTCTGCAGGTTGACGCAGAGCGTGAGCGTATCTCTCTGGGCGTTAAACAGCTCGCAGAAGATCCGTTCAACAACTGGGTTGCACTGAACAAGAAAGGCGCAATCGTAAACGGTAAAGTGACTGCAGTTGACGCTAAAGGCGCAACCGTAGAACTGGCTGACGGCGTTGAAGGTTACCTGCGCGCTTCTGAAGCTTCACGTGACCGCGTTGAAGATGCCACTCTGGTTCTGAACGTTGGCGACGATGTTGAAGCTAAGTTCACCGGTGTTGACCGTAAGAACCGTGCAATCAGCCTGTCTGTTCGTGCGAAAGACGAAGCTGACGAGAAAGATGCAATCGCTACTGTTAACAAACAGGAAGATGCAAACTTCTCTAACAACGCAATGGCTGAAGCTTTCAAAGCAGCTAAAGGCGAGTAATATCAAGTCCTCAGCATCCTTTGAGCGGTAACGCATTTATCGCGCGAAGGATGAGGAGCAAACTTGACAGATTGCAGGATTCGTCCTGTAATCAATAACAAAGGGCGGCTACGGCCGCCCTTGTTTAATGAGCTGTTCAGCTAATTGGTTTGAAAGGAACCGGAGGAATCATGACCAAGTCAGAATTGATTGAAAGACTTGCCAGTCAGCAACCGCATATCCCAGCTAAAGCAGTGGAAGATGCCGTAAAAGAGATGCTGGAGCATATGGCCACCACTCTTGCCCAGGGCGAGCGCATTGAAATCCGCGGTTTCGGTAGTTTTTCTCTGCACTATCGTGCTCCACGTACCGGGCGTAACCCGAAGACTGGTGATAAAGTCGAGCTGGAAGGTAAGTACGTTCCACACTTTAAGCCGGGTAAAGAACTGCGCGATCGCGCCAATATTTACGGCAACTGAGTTTAGCCATCAGGTTAAACTGGGTTCAAAAGAAAGCACCTCCGGGTGCTTTTTTTGTACTTATCGTTTTTATTCTGAAGCTGTGCCGCAATCCTCGTGTCGTTTTCTGCAAACCGACAAAAACAGTGCAGCGCGCGCTGTAACCTGCATTTTATTCAACTGACGCCTCTCTCCCTCTTCTTACATACTGCCGCCCTGAAACAGGGAGGTCGTAATGGGAATTCCCACACTAAGTCTGTGCGCAATTCTGGCGATAGTGCCGCTACTCTGGTTACCTGAACTACCTGCACGGCATACTGTATGGATCATGGTTGCCGGTGGGGTGTTGCTGGGCTTACAGCGAAGCTTCAGTCTGAAGTGTATCGGTATGGGGTTGTTATTTTGCGCGTGGGGCATTCTGGCAGCGCAGGAAAGCGTCTGGCCGATGCAGCATCTAACCACCGGTGCAGTCAAGGCTGAGGTGGAGATCACCGCCACCGATGGCGCAACAGTCCATCAGGGGAAACTCGTTGCACTTAATGGCAAACGCTGGTGGGCATCGACGGGCATCGTGCTGTATGGCAATTACCTGCCGCAAAAGGCCTGCGCGGGTCAGCGCTGGGCCATGACGCTCAGGCTCAGGCCTGTACATGGTGAACTGAACGACGGAGGATATGATCCTCAGCGAAATGCTTTTGCCCGGCATCAAACGTTGAGCGGACGTTTTACACGGGCAGAAATTATTGATGAACGCTGCAGCTTGCGTGCCCGCTATCTGTCATCGCTGCACGACACCCTTTCAGCCTATCGATGGGGAGCGGTGATCCTGGGGCTGGGGATGGGCGAGCGCCTGGATGTGCCCCGGGAAATAAAAACACTGATGCGTGAAACCGGCACGTCGCATCTGATGGCGATCTCGGGTTTGCATATCACGCTGGCGGCTTCCATCGTCTGGTTGCTTGCCAGGGGTATTCAGTTTTTATTGCCGTGTCAGTGGATCCGCTGGCAGATGCCACTGCTTGCGGGACTGTTTTTTGCGGCCTTCTACGCATGGCTGACGGGTCTGCAGCCGCCTGCATTACGCACGGTCATCGCACTTGCGGTGCTGGCCGCTCTGCGGATCGGCGCGCGTCAGTGGTCAGCATGGCAGGTCTGGTGTAGCTGTATTGCAGCGATACTCATCGTTGATCCGCTGGCGGTGCTTTCTCAAAGCCTGGCGTTGTCAGCGTTTGCTGTCGCGGCGTTGATTTTCTGGTTTCAGTGGCTGCCACTCCCCAGCTGGCGCTGGACTCGCCGGGTGCGACCCCTGGTAAATTTACTCTATCTGCAGGTTGGGATGTTGCTGCTGCTCCTGCCTTTGCAGGTGTTGATGTTCCATGGCTTCAGCGTCTCTTCGCTGGTGGCCAATCTCTTTGCCGTTCCGCTGGTGACCTTTATCTCGGTTCCGCTGATCCTGCTCGGTATGCTACTGCACCTGCTCCCGCTGGTCCCCCTGGAGACTGGCGTATGGTTTGCGGCAGATAAGTCCCTGGCCGGATTGTTCTGGCTGCTGCAGCGTCTGCCTGATGGCTGGCAGGACGTCGATGAGCGCTGGCAGTACCTGACATTGCTGCCCTGGCTGGCCATTATCGGCTGGCGCTTTCGCTCCTGGAAAAGCATGCCGGCTGTGTGTCTGACAGGAACTGTCGTGCTGGCATCCCCATTCATGCAAACGGCGAAAACCGATAGCTGGACGTTGCATATGCTGGATGTGGGGCAGGGGCTATCTATGGTTATTGAGCGGCAGGGTAAAGCGCTTCTATACGACACCGGTCCCGGCTGGCCTGGGGGAGACAGTGCGCAGCAGTTGATCATTCCGTGGTTACGCTGGCATCACCTGCAACCAGAGGGCGTTATTCTCAGTCACGAGCACCTGGACCATGCTGGTGGTCTGGCATCGCTGCAGGCGGCATGGCCAGACTTGTGGGTACGAAGCCCGCTGGGGTGGGCGCAGCATCTTTCCTGCTTTCGCGGGCAGCAGTGGAAATGGCAGGGGCTAACATTGACCGTTCACTGGCCACCGGCTGGATCCTCTGCCCAGGGTAACAATCGCTCCTGCGTGGTTAAAATTGATGACGGTGAGCAGAGTGTTTTGCTGACAGGGGACATTGAAGCGCAAGCGGAACAGGCTATGCTTAGCCATTACTGGCGTTATCTTACGTCAACGGTGATACAGGTGCCGCACCATGGCAGTAATACCTCCTCATCGTTGCCGCTGGTACAACGGGTGGGAGGCGAAATCGCGCTGGATTCTGCGGCCCGTTACAATGCGTGGCGATTCCCGTCAGTGAAGGTGGTGAAGCGTTATCGAAAAGAGGGCTATGTCTGGCACGATACCCCACATTCGGGCCAAATATCGGTGACGTTTTCGCAACATGCCTGGCAAATCCGACGGTTGCGGCAGCAATATTTACCGCGTTGGTATCATCAGTGGTTTGGCGCGCCCGTCGATAACGGGTAGAATATGCGGCTATTTCAACAGATGCTGGTTTTTTGAATGCATAACGACAAAGATCTCTCCACGTGGCAAACCTTCCGCCGACTCTGGCCGATGATTGCACCTTTTAAAGCAGGTTTAATCGTGGCGGGTATAGCGTTAGTTCTCAACGCAGCCAGCGATACTTTTATGTTATCGCTCCTCAAACCGTTACTGGATGACGGTTTTGGTAAAACGGATCGCTCAGTGTTGCTATGGATGCCTCTGGTGGTGATCGGACTGATGATCTTACGCGGTATCACCAGCTATATTTCCAGTTATTGCATCTCCTGGGTGTCAGGAAAAGTGGTCATGACAATGCGCCGTCGGCTGTTCAGCCACATGATGGGCATGCCGGTGGCCTTCTTTGACAAACAATCGACAGGTACGTTGCTGTCACGTATCACCTATGACTCAGAACAGGTGGCATCCTCTTCCTCCAGCGCACTGATTACCGTTGTGCGTGAAGGTGCGTCAATTATCGGTCTGTTCGTGATGATGTTCTATTACAGCTGGCAGCTGTCGCTGATCCTCATCGTGCTGGCTCCGGTTGTTTCTGTCGCGATCCGCGTCGTCTCAAAGCGTTTTCGCAATATCAGTAAGAATATGCAGAATACGATGGGGCAGGTGACCACCAGCGCTGAACAGATGCTGAAAGGACATAAAGAGGTGTTGATTTTCGGCGGGCAGGAGGTCGAAACAAAACGCTTCGATAAAGTCAGCAACAAAATGCGTCTGCAGGGGATGAAAATGGTCTCGGCCTCTTCAATCTCTGACCCCATTATTCAGCTGATTGCCTCTCTGGCTCTGGCATTCGTCCTCTATGCGGCAAGCTTCCCGAGCGTAATGGAAACGCTGACGGCGGGGACCATCACCGTTGTGTTCTCTTCCATGATTGCGCTGATGCGTCCGCTGAAGTCGCTGACCAACGTTAACGCCCAGTTCCAGCGCGGGATGGCAGCATGCCAGACGCTGTTCAGCATCCTGGATTCCGAGCAAGAGAAAGACGAAGGCACTCGCGTCATTGAGCGCGCAAAGGGCGATGTCGAATTCCGCAACGTGACCTTCACTTACCCTGGCCGTGAAGCTCCAGCATTACGTAACATCAACCTGACCATTCCGGCAGGCAAAACCGTTGCGCTGGTCGGCCGTTCCGGTTCGGGTAAATCGACGATTGCCAGCCTGATTACCCGCTTCTACGACATCGATCAGGGTGAAATTCTGTTAGACGGTTACGACCTGCGGGAATACACCCTGCAGTCGCTGCGTAACCAGGTTGCGCTGGTGTCTCAGAACGTGCATCTGTTCAACGATACTGTTGCGAACAACATTGCCTATGCGCGCACTGAAGAGTACAGCCGCGAGCAGATTGAAGAAGCCGCTCGCATGGCCTATGCCATGGACTTTATTAACAAGATGGACAACGGCCTGGATACCATCATCGGTGAGAATGGGGTTCTGCTCTCCGGTGGTCAACGCCAGCGTATCGCCATCGCCCGTGCACTGCTGCGTAACAGCCCTATTCTGATCCTTGACGAAGCAACCTCTGCTTTGGATACAGAATCTGAACGTGCAATTCAGTCTGCGCTGGATGAACTGCAAAAGAACCGTACATCACTGGTGATTGCGCACCGCCTGTCAACGATTGAACAGGCTGACGAAATCGTTGTTGTGGAGGATGGGGTCATTGTAGAACGCGGTAGCCATACCGATTTACTGGCACAGCGTGGTGTTTACGCTCAGCTCCATAAGATGCAGTTCGGCGAATGATTGCCCGCATCTGGTCCGGTGAGTCCCCGCTGTGGCTGCTGCTTCTGCCGCTCTCCTGGCTGTATGGTCTGGTGAGCGGCATTATCCGTCTGCTTTACCGTCTGGGGCTAAAGCGGGCGTGGCGTGCACCGGTGCCGGTTGTCGTGGTGGGCAACCTCACGGCAGGGGGGAACGGTAAAACCCCTGTGGTCATCTGGCTGGTTGAGCAACTGCAAAAGCGCGGCATCCGCCCCGGCGTGGTGTCGCGAGGTTACGGCGGCAAAGCGGCGTACTATCCACTGCTCCTGACGCCGGACACGACGACCGCCGAGGCGGGGGATGAGCCGGTATTGATTTATCAGCGTACTGGCGCGCCTGTCGCAGTCTCTCCGGTGCGTAGTGATGCTGTTCAGGCGTTGCTTGCCGAACACGACGTGCAAATAATTATTACCGATGACGGTCTGCAGCATTACGCGCTGGCGCGTGATAAAGAGATTGTGGTCATTGATGGCGTCCGCCGTTTTGGCAACGGCTGGTGGCTGCCTGCAGGCCCCATGCGTGAACGCGCTTCGCGCCTGAAGTCCGTGGATGCGGTGATTGTTAACGGCGGTGTGGCACAGCCGGGGGAGATCCCGATGCAACTCCAGCCAGGTATGGCAATTAACCTGTTGACCGGTGAACGACAGGCCGTTTCCCGGCTACCGGCGCTGGTCGCGATGGCAGGTATTGGTCATCCTCCACGTTTCTTCGCAACGCTGGAACAGTGTGGTGCCCGCCTTGAAAAACGTGTTCCGCTGGCCGATCACCAGGCGCTGGTGGCGGAGCAGGTAGACGCGTTGACAACATCCGGTCAGACATTAATCATGACCGAAAAAGATGCGGTGAAATGCCGCGCTTTTGCAAAAGAAAACTGGTGGTATCTGCCGGTTGACGCTGAACTCAGCGGCGAGCAGCCGGAACACTTGCTCCAGGAACTGATTGCGTTGGTGCATTAAGAGCTTACGCGGTTCTGGTGGCGCTTTGACTGACAGGAAAACGCATGTCTTTACCGCAACTCTCGCTTTCAGCCGCACGTAACTTGCACCTTGCCGCGCAAGGACTTCTTAAAAAGCCCCGTCGCCGCGCGCAGCCTGCCGATATCCTCACTACCGTGCAACGCATGTCGTTGTTGCAAATCGACACCATCAACATTGTGGCTCGTAGCCCCTACCTGGTGCTGTTCAGCCGGCTGGGCAATTATCCGCCTCAGTGGCTCGATGATGCGCTCAGCAAGGGAGAGCTGATGGAATACTGGGCACATGAAGCCTGTTTCCTGCCCCGCAGCGATTTTGCCCTGGTTCGCCACCGTATGCTTGCCCCGGAAAAAATGGGCTGGAAATACCGGCAGGCGTGGGTGCACGAGCATGCGGCTGAAATTGAGCAGCTCATTGCCCATATCGCGGAAAAGGGGCCAGTACGTTCCGCGGATTTTGAACATCCGCGAAAAGGGGCAAGCGGCTGGTGGGAATGGAAACCGCACAAGCGTCATCTCGAAGGGTTGTTTACATCAGGCAAGGTAATGGTAGTCGAGCGGCGTAATTTTCAACGGGTGTACGACCTGACGCAGCGGGTGATGCCTCACTGGGACGACGAGCGCGACCTGCTCACACAGGAGGCAGCCGAAGCCGTCATGATTGAAAACAGCGCCCGCAGTCTGGGTATTTTCCGTCCGCAATGGCTGGCCGATTATTACCGTCTCCGACAGCCCACGCTGAAACCGTTGCTGGATAACTGGCAGCGCGAGCAGCGGGTTATCCCGGTCTCTGTAGAGAAGTTGGGCGAAATGTGGCTGCATGCGGATTTACTCCCGCTGCTGCCACAAGCTGAAGCAGGTAAACTTCAGGCAACCCATAGCGCGGTGCTGTCACCTTTTGATCCGGTGGTCTGGGACAGAAAACGGGCCGAGCAGCTGTTTGATTTCAGCTACCGGCTGGAGTGCTACACTCCCGCGCCAAAGCGCCAGTACGGTTACTTTGTTTTGCCCCTGCTGCACAAGGGACAACTGGTAGGGCGCATGGATGCCAAAATGCACCGTAAAACCGGCACGCTAGAGGTCATTGCGCTGTATCTGGAAGAGGGCGTCAGGATAACCGCGACCCTGGAAAAAGGGTTAACATCCGCCATCAATGATTTCGCCTGCTGGCAGAAGGCCTGCGAAGTGACGCTGGGCCGCGTGCCTGACGGACTCTTTACATCCTGTCGAAGTGGCTGGGAAACAGGCACGCCCTGAAAAGGGAATGTGATAAGCTTTAGCGATTACCCATACGGAGGAACTATGGATCACCGTTTACTTGAAATTATTGCCTGCCCGGTGTGCAACGGCAAACTCTACTATAGCCAGGACAAACAAGAGCTGATTTGCAAACCGGACAGCCTGGCTTTCCCGCTGCGTGACGGTATTCCGGTACTGCTGGAAAACGAAGCCCGTTCCCTGGTGGCTGAAGAGAGCAAACCATGAGCTTTGTCGTCATTATTCCTGCCCGTTACGCCTCAACGCGTCTGCCGGGTAAGCCGCTGGTAGATATCAACGGCAAGCCAATGATTGTGCATGTCCTTGAACGCGCCCGTGAGTCCGGCGCTGACCGTATTATCGTGGCCACCGATCATCCTGATGTTGCGCGTGCGGTTGAAGCCGCAGGCGGGGAAGTATGCATGACCCGTGCCGATCACCAGTCTGGTACTGAACGTCTGGCTGAAGTGGTTGAGAAATGCGCGTTCAGCGACGATACGGTAATCGTTAACGTGCAGGGCGACGAACCGATGATCCCGGCGGCGATTATTCGTCAGGTGGCGGAAAACCTGGCGCAGCGTCAGGTTGGCATGGCAACTCTCGCGGTACCTATCGACCACGCGGAAGAAGCGTTCAACCCGAACGCGGTGAAGGTTGTGACGGATGCGGAGGGCTATGCGCTCTATTTCTCCCGTGCCACCATCCCGTGGGATCGTGATCGCTTTGCGGTGTCCAGAGAGACCATTGGCGATACCTTCCTGCGCCATATTGGCATCTACGGCTATCGCGCTGGCTTTATTCGCCGGTATGTAACCTGGACACCGAGTCCGCTGGAGCATATTGAAATGCTGGAACAGCTTCGTGTGCTCTGGTACGGCGAAAAGATCCACGTTGCCGTCGCCGAAGAGGTGCCTGGTACAGGCGTAGACACCCCAGAAGATCTTGAGCGCGTTCGCGCTGAATTGCGTTAATCCTTGCGGCATCCCTCTTTTGGGAGGGATGCACTCCGCCGTTTATTTTCTCTTATCTTTTCCATAATTGATCTCCGCAGGGTGACATCTGCGTCCTGCGCGCTCATTATAAAAGCAGTAGTCTTAATGGGGGTAATCTCATATGGAACAGCTGCGTGCCGAACTGAGTCACCTGCTTGGCGAGAAGTTAAGCCGGGTGGAATGTGTAAGCGAAAAGGCAGATACCGCGCTCTGGTCGTTGTACGACAGTCAGGGAAACCCAATGCCGCTGATGGCCCGAAGCTTTACCTCGCCGGGTGTGGCCAGGCAGCTCGCCTGGAAAATTTCAATGCTCGCGCGGCAAGGAACCGTGCGTATGCCGACGGTTTACGGAGTGATGACGCATGAAGAGCACCCCGGTCCGGATGTTCTGCTGATTGAGCGTTTACGCGGAGTATCCGTTGAAGCCCCGGCGCGTACACCGGAGCGCTGGGAACAGCTGAAAGACCAGATTGTGGAGGCTCTGCTGGCCTGGCACCGGCAGGATAGCCGTGGCCTTGTGGGACCCGTCGACAGCACTCAGGAAAATCTCTGGCCGCTGTGGTATCGCCAGCGGGTGGAGGTGCTGTGGGGAACGCTTAATCAGTTCAACAACACCGGCTTGACCATGCAGGATAAACGTATCCTGTTCCGCACCCGGGAGTGTTTACCGGCGCTATTTGAGGGCTTTAACGACAACTGCGTGTTGATACACGGTAATTTTACCCTGCGTAGCATGCTTAAAGATTCTCGTAGCGATCAGCTTCTGGCGATGCTGGGGCCAGGGGTCATGCTCTGGGCTCCACGCGAGTATGACTTGTTCAGGCTCAGCGACAGCGCGGCCGCTGAAGGCTTGCTGTGGCACTATCTGCAGCGCGCGCCCGTTGCGGAGGCGTTTCTCTGGCGGCGCTGGCTTTATTTATTGTGGGATGAAGTGGCGCAGCTGGTGAATACCGGACGTTTCAACCGCGCCAACTTTAACCTTGCGACAAAATCACTCCTGCCCTGGCTCGCCTGAGGAGCCTTTCAGCCACTGCCAGATGCGTCCCAGCGTCTCATAGCCGACGCGATCGCTATGCATCAACCACATCGGGGACGGGATCACCCGTTCCCATGGGTTGAGCGGGGCGTTAATGGCCATCTGGTTCGCCGGCGCGGGAAGCGGGTGCAGTCCTTGTTTTTCGAAGAAAATCATTGCCCTTGGCAGATGCGAAGCAGACGTCACCAGTAAGAACGGAACATCGCCAATAGCCTGTTTCACCGCGGCGGCTTCTTCTTCGGTATCTTTCGGACTGTCCAGCGTGATAATAGCGGAGCGCGGCACGCCGAGGGATTCCGCCACCCTGGCGCCGGCTTCAGCCGTGCTGACCGGGTTGGTTTTGGCTGGCGCGCCGGTGAAGATCATTTTTGATCCCGGATTAGCCAGCCACAGGCGAATACCTTCGTTCAGGCGCGGCAGGCTGTTGTTGATCAGGTTAGAGCTGGGGGCCCAGTTTGGATCCCAGGTATACCCGCCGCCCAGCACCACGATGTACTCCACTTTCTGGTTTCCCTGCCAGGTCGGGTAGGTGTTTTCGATGGGACGTAACAGTTTGTCTGCGACGGGTTGCAGGCTCAGCAGCAGCAGTACCAGCCAGCCGAAGGTGATCAGCGTTTTGCCACTTTTCTGAAAGCGACTAAACCACACCAGCCCCAGCCCCAGCGCGATGATGAGCAGCAGTAGCGGAAGGGGAAGCATCATGCCTCCAATGTATTTCTTCAGGGTAAAAAGCATCCTTTTTGGTTCCTTTTTTAACCATATAGCAGGCGAATACCCGTGATATTACACCAGAGAGGTTCATTCTCCGCGCGGGTGTGACAAAATAGCGGTTTTGCAGTTAGCGAGTGGAACTCTCCCAATGCGGGATCGCAATTTTGATGACATCGCGGAAAAGTTTTCGCGCAACATATACGGCACCACAAAAGGGCAGTTACGTCAGACGATCCTCTGGCAGGATCTGGACACCATTCTGGCCACGTATGGCGGTCAAACGTTGCGCGTGCTTGACGCCGGAGGCGGTGAAGGGCAGACGGCCATAAAAATGGCTGAGCGCGGTCATCACGTCACACTTTGCGATCTTTCTGCTGAGATGGTTGCGCGTGCCACGCGTGCAGCAGAGGAGAAAGGTGTGAGCGACAACATGCATTTTGTACAATGCGCCGCTCAGGACATCGCACAGCATTTGGAAACCCAGGTTGATCTGATATTGTTTCATGCGGTGCTGGAATGGGTAGCCGATCCGTTAAGCGTGTTACAAACCCTGTGGTCGATGCTACGCCCGGGCGGTACGCTGTCGCTGATGTTCTACAATGCTAACGGCTTCCTGATGCACAACATGGTTGCGGGCAACTTCGACTATGTTCAGGTCGGAATGCCGAAAAAGAAAAAGCGCACGCTTTCCCCGGACTATCCGCGCGATCCCCAGCAGGTTTACGGCTGGCTGGAAGAGATTGGCTGGCAGATAACCGGGAAGACGGGCGTCAGGGTGTTTCATGATTATCTGCGTGAAAAACACAAACAGCGTGACTGTTTTGACACCTTAACAGAATTAGAAACGCGGTATTGCCGTCAGGAACCGTTTATCAGTCTTGGCCGCTATATTCACGTCACCGCGCACAAGCCGCAGATGCAAGGATAACCTATGAGTGAATTTTCCCAGACAGTCCCCGAACTGGTTGCCTGGGCCAGGAAAAATGATTTCTCCATCTCGCTGCCGGTAGACAGACTCTCTTTCCTGCTGGCGGTTGCCACGCTGAACGGAGAACGGCTCGATGGCGAAATGAGCGAGGGTGAACTGGTGGATGCGTTCCGCCATGTGAGTGATGCGTTTGAGCAAACCAGCGAAACCATTAGCGTGCGTGCCAACAACGCAATCAACGATATGGTGCGTCAACGTCTGCTGAACCGCTTTACCAGCGAGCAGGCGGAAGGTAACGCCATCTATCGACTGACGCCACTGGGCATCGGCATTACCGATTACTACATCCGCCAGCGTGAATTTTCCACGCTGCGTCTTTCCATGCAGCTCTCGATTGTGGCGGGTGAACTCAAGCGTGCAGCCGATGCTGCGGATGAAAACGGTGATGAATTCCACTGGCACCGCAACGTCTACGCGCCGCTGAAATATTCGGTGGCGGAGATTTTTGACAGTATCGATCTGACCCAACGTCTGATGGACGAACAGCAGCAGCAGGTGAAAGATGATATCGCGCAACTGCTGAATAAAGACTGGCGTGCGGCCATCTCCAGCTGTGAACTGCTGCTGTCGGAAACCTCCGGCACGCTGCGTGAACTGCAGGATACGCTGGAGGCCGCAGGCGATAAGCTCCAGGCCAACCTGCTGCGCATTCAGGATGCGACCATGGCACATGACGATCTGCATTTTATCGACCGTCTGGTCTTTGATTTGCAGAGCAAGCTCGATCGCATCATTAGCTGGGGCCAGCAATCGATTGACCTGTGGATCGGTTACGATCGTCACGTACATAAATTTATCCGTACCGCCATCGATATGGATAAAAACCGCGTCTTTGCTCAGCGTCTGCGTCAGTCTGTTCAAACCTACTTCGATGCGCCGTGGGCGCTAACCTACGCCAATGCCGATCGTCTGCTTGATATGCGTGACGAAGAGATGGCGTTGCGTGATGAAGAGGTAACCGGTGAGCTGCCGCCGGATCTGGAATACGAAGAATTCAACGAAATTCGTGAGCAACTTGCGGCCATGATCGAAGAACAGCTCGCTGTCTACAAAACCAGACAGGTACCGCTGGATCTTGGTCTCGTGGTGCGCGACTATCTGGCGCAATATCCTCGCGCGCGCCACTTCGACGTTGCCCGCATTGTGGTAGATCAGGCGGTTCGCCTGGGTATCGCGCAAGCAGATTTCACCGGACTGCCGCCGAAGTGGCAGCCGATTAACGATTACGGAGCCAAGGTACAGGCGCATGTCATTGACAAATATTGAACAAGTGATGCCATTAAAGCTGGCACAGGCGCTGGCGAATCCGTTATTTCCGGCGCTGGACAGCCAGCTGCGTGCCGGTCGTCATATTGGCCTCGACGAGCTGGATAATCACGCCTTTTTGATGGACTTCCAGGAGTATCTGGAAGAGTTTTACGCACGCTATAACGTTGAGCTTATCCGCGCGCCGGAAGGTTTCTTCTACCTGCGTCCGCGTTCCACCACGCTTATTCCGCGCTCCGTGCTTTCCGAGCTGGATATGATGGTCGGCAAAATTCTGTGCTACCTCTACCTCAGCCCGGAACGTCTGGCAAATGAAGGGATCTTCACCCAGCAGGAGCTTTACGATGAGCTGTTGACGCTGGCCGACGAAAGCAAGCTGCTGAAGCTTGTGAACAACCGTTCAACAGGGTCGGATCTCGATCGTCAGAAATTGCAGGAAAAAGTTCGCTCTTCTCTGAACCGTCTGCGTCGTCTGGGGATGGTCTGGTTTATGGGCCACGACAGCAGCAAATTCCGCATTACGGAATCTGTTTTCCGCTTCGGTGCCGACGTGCGTGCGGGCGACGACGCGCGTGAAGCGCAGCTTCGCATGATCCGCGACGGTGAGGCGATGCCGGTGGAAAACCATTTGCAGCTCAATGACGAGCCTGAAGACAATCAGCCGGATAGCGGGGAGGAAGAGTAATGATTGAACGCGGTAAATTTCGCTCACTAACGCTGATTAACTGGAACGGTTTCTTTGCCCGAACCTTTGATCTTGATGAGCTGGTGACAACGCTCTCCGGCGGTAACGGTGCGGGTAAATCCACCACCATGGCGGCCTTTGTGACGGCGCTGATCCCTGATTTGACGCTGCTGCACTTCCGTAATACCACCGAAGCGGGGGCGACAAGCGGCTCCCGCGATAAAGGCCTGCACGGTAAGCTCAAAGCTGGCGTCTGTTATTCGGTGCTGGATGTGATCAACTCCCGTCACCAGCGTGTGGTGGTGGGCGTGCGTCTGCAGCAGGTCGCCGGTCGCGATCGAAAAGTGGATATCAAACCGTTCGCGATTCAGGGGCTGCCAACCTCAATGCAGCCAACGGCGCTGCTGACGGAAACGCTCAATGAGCGCCAGGCGCGCGTACTGACGCTGCAGGAGCTGAAAGACAAGCTCGAAGCTATCGAAGGCGTGCAGTTCAAGCAGTTCAACTCAATTACCGATTACCACTCCCTGATGTTCGATCTGGGCGTGGTGGCGCGTCGTCTGCGTACCGCATCCGACCGCAGCAAATATTACCGTCTGATTGAAGCCTCCCTGTACGGCGGGATCTCCAGCGCCATTACCCGCTCCCTGCGCGACTACCTGTTGCCGGAAAACAGCGGCGTGCGTAAGGCCTTCCAGGACATGGAAGCCGCGCTGCGTGAAAACCGCATGACGCTGGAAGCGATTCGCGTTACCCAGTCTGACCGCGATCTGTTTAAACACCTGATCAGTGAAGCCACCAACTATGTGGCGGCGGATTATATGCGTCACGCCAACGAGCGCCGCGTGCATCTCGATCAGGCATTAGAGTACCGCCGCGAGCTGTTCACCTCCCGTAAACAGCTGGTGGCCGAGCAGTATAAGCACGTTGAAATGGCCCGTGAACTGGGCGAACACAACGGGGCTGAAGGCGATCTGGAAGCCGATTATCAGGCCGCCAGCGATCACCTGAACTTGGTTCAGACCGCGCTGCGCCAGCAGGAAAAAATCGAGCGCTACGAAGCCGATCTCGATGAACTGCAAATTCGTCTCGAAGAGCAAAACGAAGTGGTGGCCGAAGCCGCCGACATGCAGGAAGAGAACGAAGCGCGTGCCGAAGCCGCCGAACTGGAAGTGGATGAGCTGAAAAGCCAGCTCGCCGATTACCAGCAGGCGCTGGACGTACAGCAGACGCGAGCGATTCAGTACAACCAGGCCCTGCAGGCATTGCAGCGTGCGAAAGAGCTATGCCATCTGCCTGACCTGACGCCGGACAGCGCCGATGAATGGCTGGACACCTTCCAGGCGAAAGAGCAGGAAGCCACGGAAAAACTGCTCTCCCTGGAACAGAAAATGAGCGTCGCGCAGACCGCGCACAGCCAGTTTGAACAAGCTTATCAGCTGGTGGTGGCGATTAACGGCCCGCTGGCGCGAAACGAAGCGTGGGACGTAGCCCGCGAGTTGCTGCGCGACGGCGTCAACCAGCGTCATCTGGCCGAACAGGTGCAACCGCTGCGTATGCGTCTGAACGAGCTGGAACAACGTCTGCGCGAGCAGCAGGAGGCCGAGCGTCTGCTGGCCGAGTTCTGTAAGCGTCAGGGTAAACATTACGATATTGACGATCTTGAGGCTCTGCACCAGGAGCTAGAAGCCCGTATCGCCGCCCTTTCCGATACGGTATCCAGCGCCAGCGAACAGCGGATGACGCTGCGTCAGGAGCTGGAGCAGCTTCAGTCCCGCTCGCAGACGCTGTTGCAACGCGCACCCGTCTGGCTGGCGGCGCAAAGCAGCCTGAACCAGCTCAGCGAACAGTGCGGCGAAACGTTCGAATCCAGCCAGGAAGTGACCGAATATCTGCAACAGCTGCTTGAGCGCGAGCGCGAGGCGATTGTTGAGCGTGATGAAGTTGGCGCGCGCAAGCGCGAGGTTGACGAAGAGATTGAACGCTTAAGCCAGCCGGGCGGTGCGGAAGATGCACGCCTGAATACGCTGGCGGAGCGTTTCGGTGGCGTACTGCTGTCAGAAATTTATGATGACGTGGGTCTGGACGATGCGCCGTACTTCTCCGCGCTGTATGGCCCGTCGCGTAACGCGATTGTGGTGCCGGATCTGTCTCTGATTGCCGAACAGCTCGAAGGGCTGGAAGATTGCCCGGAAGATCTCTATCTGATCGAAGGGGATCCGCAGTCGTTCGATGACAGCGTGTTCAGCGTTGACGAGCTGGAAAAAGCGGTAGTGGTGAAAATCGCTGACCGTCAGTGGCGTTACTCGCGCTTCCCGGAACTTCCTCTGTTTGGCCGCGCCGCGCGTGAAAGCCGTATTGAGAGCCTGCACGCTGAGCGTGAAACACTGTCTGAACGTTTTGCGACGTTGTCGTTTGACGTGCAGAAAACCCAGCGCCTGCATCAGGCATTTAGCCGCTTTATCGGTAGCCATCTGGGAGTGGCCTTTGAGGCTGACCCGGAAGCGGAAATTCGCAAGCTCAACACCCGCCGTGGCGAGCTTGAGCGCGCAATTGCCAGCCATGAAAATGACAACCAGCAGAGCCGCGTTCAGTTTGAACAGGCGAAAGAGGGCGTTGCTGCCCTGAACCGCATTCTGCCGCGTCTGAATCTGCTGGCGGACGATACGCTGGCTGACCGTGTGGATGAAATCCAGGAACGTCTGGATGAAGCGCAGGAGGCTGCGCGCTTCGTGCAGCAACACGGTAATCAGCTGGCGAAGCTGGAGCCGGTCGTTTCGGTGCTTCAGAGCGATCCAGAGCAGTTTGAGCAGCTAAAAGAAGATTATGCCTGGTCCCAGCAGGTGCAGCGTGAAGCACGCCAGCAGGCGTTTGCCCTGACGGAAGTGGTGCAGCGTCGCGCTCACTTCGGCTACTCTGACTCGGCGGAAATGCTGAGCGGTAACAGCGATCTGAACGAGAAATTACGCCAGCGCCTTGAGCAGGCTGAAGCGGAACGTACGCGTGCCCGTGAAGCGATGCGTAGCCACGCGGCCCAGTTGAACCAGTACAACCAGGTTCTGGCCTCGCTAAAAAGCTCCTTTGATACCAAGAAAGAGCTGTTAAACGATCTGCAAAAAGAGCTGCAGGACATCGGCGTCCGTGCCGACAGCGGGGCAGAAGAGCGGGCGCGTGTTCGTCGTGATGAGCTGCATGCCCAGCTGAGCAATAACCGTGCGCGTCGTAATCAGCTGGAAAAAGCGCTGACCTTCTGTGAAGCGGAGATGGATAACCTGACCCGCCGCCTGCGCAAGCTGGAGCGCGACTATCACGAAATGCGCGAGCAGGTGGTAACTGCGAAGGCAGGCTGGTGCGCGGTGATGCGCATGGTGAAAGATAATAATGTTGAACGCCGTCTGCATCGTCGTGAACTGGCGTACCTCTCTGCTGATGAACTGCGATCGATGTCGGATAAGGCGTTGGGTGCGCTGCGTCTGGCGGTGGCCGATAACGAACATCTGCGCGATGTGCTGCGTATGTCTGAAGATCCGAAGCGTCCTGAGCGTAAAATTCAGTTCTTCGTGGCTGTATACCAGCATCTGCGTGAGCGTATTCGTCAGGACATCATCCGTACCGACGATCCGGTCGAAGCCATTGAACAGATGGAAATTGAACTGGGGCGCCTGACGGAAGAACTGACCTCCCGTGAACAGAAGCTGGCTATCAGCTCCCGTAGCGTGGCGAACATCATCCGCAAGACCATTCAGCGCGAGCAGAACCGTATTCGCCAGCTGAACCAGGGTCTGCAGAGCGTATCGTTTGGTCAGGTGAACAGCGTACGTCTGAATGTAAACGTCCGTGAAGCGCACGCTACGCTGCTGGATGTGCTCTCTGAGCAGCATGAACAGCATCAGGATCTGTTTAACAGCAACCGTCTGACCTTCTCTGAAGCGCTGGCGAAGCTGTATCAGCGTCTGAATCCGCAGATTGATATGGGGCAACGTACGCCGCAAACCATCGGTGAAGAGCTGCTGGATTACCGTAACTACCTGGAAATGGAAGTTGAGGTTAACCGTGGCTCAGATGGCTGGTTGCGTGCTGAATCGGGTGCGCTGTCTACCGGTGAAGCTATCGGTACCGGGATGTCGATTCTGGTGATGGTCGTGCAGAGCTGGGAAGATGAAGCGCGTCGTCTGCGCGGCAAGGATATTTCCCCATGCCGTCTGCTGTTCCTTGATGAAGCAGCGCGTCTGGACGCCCGTTCCATCGCCACGCTGTTTGAGCTCTGCGAACGTCTGGATATGCAGCTCATCATTGCGGCACCGGAAAACATCAGTCCGGAAAAAGGCACCACCTATAAACTGGTGCGTAAAGTGTTCCAGAACAGCGAGCACGTTCACGTTGTAGGCCTGCGTGGCTTTGCTCCGCAGCCGCCGGAGTCATTACCGGGAACGGCAGACGCCTCCTGAGGTGTGTTGTTACAAAGCGCGGCGCACTAGCGCCGCTTTTTTTTACGCTTAACTTATGCTTACGGCTGCGTTATCTTTAAACTTCTTTACATAAGGTAAGGCAACTGCGTTTGTGCCTTCCTATAATGAATAAAAGCCCCAGTGTGATGGGCATGTCGTGAGAAAACAGGGGGCAAGGGATGTTGCTAAAGAAAAATCGTGGTCATCAGCTGTCAGCGTTGAGTTTGTGTCTGGCGGTGATGTTTGCTCCACTGTTAAGCGCTCAGGCCGATGAGCCTGAAGTTGTACCGTCAGACAGTTCCGCGACGATGGGTGCGCAGCCGACGTCGCTGTCACAACCGCTGGATCAATCTCCGGCAACGGCCATTTTAGCGGGTATCAGACCGCTACCCGAAGGTATAGACACCGGCGCGCTCCGCCAGCAGCTTCTTACCGGGCTTCCTGCAGGATACACGCCTGCTTACATTAACCAGCTTACGCTGCTTTATGCCGCGCGTGATATGAAGCCTATGTGGGAAAACCGGGACGCCGTGCGCGCTTTTCAGCAGCAACTGGCGGAAGTCGCCATTGCAGGTTTTCAGCCGCAATTCACCACCTGGGTTGAACTCTTGACCGATCCAGGCGTTACCGGTCAGGCGCGTGATGTGGTGCTGTCTGATGCCATGATGGGCTACCTCCAGTTCGTGGCGGGCATCCCGGTCAATGGCAACCGCTGGTTATACAGTCAAAAACCGTACAAGCTGGCGACGCCGGCGCTGTCGGTCATTAACCAATGGCAACTGGCGCTGGATAACGGTGACCTGCCGCGCTTTATCGCAAGCCTGGCACCGGCCCATCCGCAGTATGCCACCATGCATCAGTCGCTGCTTGAGCTGGTTGCGGATTCCCGCCCGTGGCCTCAGGTGCGTGGCACAACCACGCTTCGTCCGGGACAGTGGAGCAGCGATGTCCCGGCGATCCGCGAAATTATGAAACGCTCCGGCATTCTCGAAAGCGGTCCTAAGATTGCGCTGCCCGGCGACGATACGCAAAGCGCGGTCGTCAGCCCGTCAGCCCCGGTAAAAGAGAAAAAGGCCGTTGCACAGAGCAACAAACCCGTCGCCTACGATCGCGAACTGGTCGCGGCGGTTAAGCAGTTCCAGGCCGCGCAGGGGCTGGGCGCAGACGGGGTGATCGGTCCATCCACCCGCGACTGGCTGAACGTCTCGCCTGCCCAGCGTGCTGGGGTGCTGGCGCTGAATATCCAGCGTTTACGTCTGCTGCCGGGAACACTGTCGACCGGGATTATGGTGAATATTCCAGCGTATTCGCTGGTTTATTATCAGAACGGTAGCGAAGTGCTGGTGTCGCGCGTGATTGTCGGACGTCCTGACCGTAAAACGCCGATGATGAGCAGTGCCCTGAATAACGTGGTGGTAAACCCGCCGTGGAACGTGCCACCGACGCTGGCGCGCAAGGATATTCTGCCTAAGGTCTGGAACGATCCTGGCTATCTGGAGCGTCATAACTATACGGTGATCCGCGGCTGGAACAGCAAAGAGACGATCGATCCGTGGATGGTTGACTGGTCAACAATTACGCCGTCGAACCTGCCATTCCGTTTCCAGCAGGCACCGGGTGCGCATAACTCGCTGGGGCGCTATAAATTCAACATGCCAAGTTCGGACGCTATCTATCTGCATGATACGCCGAACCATAACCTGTTCCAGAAAGATGCCCGCGCGCTCAGCTCAGGCTGCGTTCGTGTGAATAAGGCATCGGAACTGGCGAATATGCTGTTGCAGGATGCGGGCTGGAACGACACGCGGATCTCCGATGCCCTCAAGCAGGGGGACACCCGTTACGTTAACATTCGACACAATATACCGGTCAATCTTTACTATCTGACGGCGTTTGTTGGTGAAGATGGACGTACCCAGTATCGTACAGATATTTACAATTATGATCTCACGGCGCGATCCGGCGCACAAATTTTGCCAAAAGCTGAACAATTAATCAGGTAAATGAAGCAGTTCGGGAAAATAGGTTGTCGTAAGTTAGGGCAAATACGTGGCGATATGGCTGGAAGCCGCGTATTTGCTGGGGTTGGGTGCCTTGACGTCGTCGGCTTTGCCAGTTAAGGTGCCCTTCGTGCGCTAAGCATATTACGATTTCTTTGACCTGTAGACCTGATTATCATGGACAAATTTGACGCTAATCGCCGCAAACTGCTGGCGTTAGGTGGCGTTGCGCTCGGCGCAGCGGCCATCCTGCCGACGCCAGCATTTGCCACCCTCTCGACACCTCGTCCGCGTATTTTAACGCTCAACAATCTGCATACTGGTGAGTCGCTAAAAGCGGAGTTCTTCGATGGCAGAGGCTATATTCAGGATGAATTAGCAAGACTTAACCATTTTTTCCGTGATTTCCGCGCGAATAAAGTAAAAGCCATCGACCCAGGATTATTTGACCAGTTGTTCCGCCTTCAGGGCCTGCTGGGTACCAGCAAGCCGGTGCAACTCATTTCGGGTTATCGTTCCATTGATACCAATAATGAATTGCGCGCCCGCAGCCGTGGGGTAGCGAAAAAAAGCTATCACACCAGGGGACAGGCAATGGATTTCCATATTGAAGGCGTTTCGTTAGCCAATATTCGCAAAGCTGCGTTATCTATGCGCGCAGGTGGTGTAGGATATTACCCAAGTAGTAACTTTGTGCATATTGATACCGGTCCAGTTCGGCACTGGTAATAACGAAACACAGGAGCAGTATGAACTATCGTATTATTCCGGTTACGGCGTTCTCCCAGAATTGTTCATTGATCTGGTGTGAGCAAACCAAACTGGCCGCGCTTGTCGATCCCGGCGGTGACGCTGAGAAGATCAAACAGGAAGTTGCAGAAAGCGGTGTGACGCTGATGCAGATTTTACTGACGCATGGTCACCTTGACCATGTCGGCGCAGCGGCGGAGCTGGCACAGCACTATGGAGTGCCGGTGATCGGTCCGGAAAAAGAAGATGAGTTCTGGCTGCAGGGTTTGCCAGCCCAAAGCCGCATGTTTGGCCTCGATGAGTGTCAGCCATTGACGCCCGATCGCTGGTTAAACGAAGGAGAGCGTGTGAACGTAGGGAATGTGACTTTACAGGTGTTGCATTGTCCTGGGCATACGCCAGGCCATATTGTCTTCTTTGATGACCAGTCCCGTCTGCTGATTTCCGGCGATGTGATTTTCAAAGGTGGCGTAGGGCGCAGCGATTTTCCGCGTGGCGACCACGGACAGCTGATCCAGTCGATTAAACAGAAGTTATTGCCACTGGGTGATGACGTGACGTTTATCCCTGGACACGGCCCGATGTCGACGCTGGGCTACGAGCGGGTGCATAACCCCTTCCTTCAGGATGAAATGCCTGTCTGGTAAATCCGGATAATAAAAAAAAGCCTGCATCGTGCAGGCTTTTTTGTGGGCGCTAATTACATTACAGTACGGCGACAATCGCTTCACACAGTGGCGCCATGTTGTCAGGCGTCATACCTGCAACGTTCACGCGGCCAGAGGCCACGGCGTACACGCCAAACTCTTCACGCAGACGCAGAACCTGTTCTTTGGTCAGGCCACTGAAAGAGAACATACCGTTCTGCTTAGTAATAAAGCTGAAATCACGGTCTGCACCTTTCTCTGCCAGGGTGTTCACAAACAGCAGGCGCATGCGCTGAATACGCTGACGCATATCGTTGAGCTCTTGCTCCCAAATCGCGCGGAGCGCATCGTTGCTCAGGATGGTGGCAACGACAGAGGCACCGTGCGCTGGTGGGTTAGAGTAGTTAGCGCGGATAACTGATTTCATCTGGCTGAACGCACGATCGGCAGTCTCTTCGTTTGCTGCGACCAGCGTGCAGGCACCAACACGCTCATTGTACAGGCCAAAGTTCTTGGAGTAGGAGCTAGCAACGATCAGCTCCTGATGGACGGCTGCGAAAGCGCGCAGACCTTCAGCATCTTCTTCCAGACCACGGGCGAAGCCCTGGTAAGCGAAGTCAAACAGTGGCAGCCAGCCTTTTTCGACAGACAGTTTCGCCAGCTGTTCCCACTGTTCAAGCGTCGGATCAATGCCGGTTGGGTTGTGGCAGCAGCCGTGGAACAGTACCACGTCGCCCGCCTGGGCTTCACTCAGGCTCGCCAGCAGACCGTCGAAGTCCAGAGCGTGATTTGCGGCGTCGTAGTAGGCATATTCGCGCACTTCCAGACCCGCAGAGTTAAAGACGCTCTTATGGTTCGGCCAGCTTGGGTTGCTGACCCATACGCGCTTAACAGCGGTATTTTTTGCAAGGAAATCCGCCGCCACGCGCAGTGCGCCGGTACCGCCAGGCGTTTGTGCTGTGCGCGCGCGTTTGTCGCTCACAATTGTACTACCTTTACCGAACAGCAGCTCCTGTGTGCAACGACCAAACTCAGGGATACCATCAATACCGAGGTAGTTCTTGGTGGTTTCATTTTCCAGCAGATACTGCTCAGCTTTTTTTACGCTGGTCAGTACCGGGGTTTTGCCGGTTTCATCTTTATATACACCAATACCCAGGTTGATTTTGCCTGGGCGGTCGTCGGCACGAAACAGATCGGCCAGGCCCAGAATAGGGTCGGCAGGAGCGGCGGTAATGTTCTCAAACATGACGAAGTTCCATTGTGATTACAGAAGTGAAATCCGCTATCAGGTTAACGGTAGATTTACAAAATGCCAACCGTTTGCGACGAAAAGCGTGCGGCTTTTCAAAAGTCGCCATTATTTTCTGTCAGGCATAAAAAAACAGGGCCGAAGCCCTGTTCATTAAGCATATAACAAAGTGGTGTACTGATTAGAACTGGTAAACCAGACCTACAGCAACGGTATCATCGTTGTTGATGCCCAGCTTGTTGTCGTCTTTCAGCTGGTTGATCTGGTAGTCAACATAGGTGGACATGTTTTTGTTGAAGTAGTAAGTCGCGCCGATGTCGATGTAGTTGATGTAGTCTTCGTCACCGATGCCTTCTACGTCTTTCGCTTTAGATTTGTAGTAAGCGATGGATGGACGCAGACCGAAGTCGAACTGATACTGAGCTACAACAGAGAAGTCCTGAGTTTTGTTAGCGAAACCATTGTCCAGACGAGCCGCGTTACGCATCTCACCGTACAGTGCTGCCAGGTAGATGTTATTCGCGTCATATTTCAGACCGGTTGCCCACTGCTCAGCTTTATCGCCTTTACCCCATTGCAGATTCTGCTGGGCATTGGTGCGGTCAGCCGCGCCGTAAGCACCGACGATACCGAAGCCATCGAAATCATAGCTCAGAGAGGTTGCCCAGCCGTCACCGTTGGAACGCAACGCATCGGTACGCTCATTTTTGCCCAGGTACTGAACGCCAAAGTTCAGACCATCAACCAGGCCGAAGAAGCCGCTGTTACGGTAAGTCGCCAGACCACCGGTACGACCAGAGAAGAAGTTATCGCTCACGCCGGTGTCACCACCGAACTCAGGCAGCATATCGGTGATACCGATTGCATCATAAACCAGGCCATAGTTACGACCGTAGTCGAAGGAACCTGCGTCACCAAATTTCAGGCCTGCGAATGCCAGACGGGTTTTGTTACCTGACTGAGCATCAGCGCCTTCAGAGTTGTTACCCTGGAAGTTATATTCCCACTGACCATAGCCGGTCAGCTGGTCGTTGATTTTGGTTTCGCCTTTGAAGCCCAGACGAGCATAAGTTTTGTCGCCATCGTTGCCGTCATTATCAGAGAAGTAATGCAGGCCAACTGCTTTCCCGTACAGATCCAGTTTGTTGCCGTCTTTGTTATAGATTTCTGCAGCGTTAGCTGCACCGGCTACCAGCAGGGCAGGGATTACCACTGCCAGAATATTGCGCTTCATCATTATTTATTACCCTCATTGGTTTTTTTATGACACTCGCCACTGCCGCCAATAAATTCCGTCAATAAATATTTCCGGAACTATTGATGAGAGTTTGGTGTCTTTATGTATCTGTCAGGCATCTTTCCATTCATAGAACCGTTTCGCTAGCCTGAAAGTGCTACAGTTTTCAAGATTGAGTAACAAAAAGAAATTATATGTAACTAAATGTGTATTTTTCGGAACTTTGTGAACCACCTCAAATTTCAGAAAGACCTGGCGAATTAAACGGCAGGCAGATTCCTATATATATGAATTCCTTATAATTAATTTAGATAAAGGCAATTCGTATACGCGCACCTTCAACGACTCATTTTTTCTTATGACCCAAAAAGGACTTCTGGATGGCTGTGATTTTGGTTGAAATTTGTGCTATTGATTGAGGATTAAATAATCGCAATAAGAATAGGGTTTATTTTTTGTTCGTAGATATTTCGTGGAAACAAAACGTAACAACTAGTGGTTGTGACGGGGTTAAAGTTGAAAGGTGCTTACTTTACGCTGACGAAAATTGACAGAGCAGAATAAAATAATGGCCAGCAAATGCTGGCCATTATGATTTTGGTTACTTAGAAGCTGGCATTACGCGGCGTACGTGGGAACGGAATAACGTCACGTACGTTCTGAACACCTGTGACGTAGGCGATCAGACGTTCGAAGCCCAGACCAAAGCCTGAGTGTGGCACAGTACCGTAACGGCGCAGATCGCGATACCAGCTGTAATCCGCCGGATTGAGCCCCATCTCTTGCATGCGCGCATCCAGCACATCCAGACGCTCTTCACGCTGGGAACCACCGATAATTTCACCAATGCCCGGCGCCAGTACGTCCATTGCGGCAACGGTTTTACCGTCTTCGTTAAGGCGCATATAGAACGCCTTAATGTCTTTCGGGTAGTTTTTCACAACAACCGGTGCTTTGAAGTGCTTCTCAGCCAGGTAACGCTCATGCTCGGAAGAGAGATCCACGCCCCAATAAACCGGGTTCTCAAACTTCTCACCGCATTTCTCGAGAATAGCGACCGCATCGGTGTAATCCACCTGGGCAAAGTCGGAGGAAACAAAGCGCTCCAGACGTGCAATCGCTTCGTTATCGACACGCTCAGCGAAGAATTTCATATCATCAGCACGTTCTTCCAGTACCGCTTTGAAGACGTACTTGAGCATGGCTTCCGCCAGGCCAGCGACATCGTTCAGATCTGCGAAAGCCACTTCAGGCTCCAGCATCCAGAATTCAGCCAGGTGACGGCTGGTGTTGGAGTTTTCCGCACGGAAGGTTGGGCCGAAGGTATAGATTTTAGACAGCGCACAGGCGTAGGTTTCGCCGTTGAGCTGGCCGGATACCGTCAGGAAGGCTTCTTTACCAAAGAAGTCTTTGTCAAAGTCCACTTTACCTTCCGGCGTGCGCGGCAGGTTTTCCAGATCCAGCGTAGAAACGCGGAACATCTCGCCAGCGCCTTCGGTATCGGAGGCGGTGATCAGCGGGGTAGATACCCAGAAATAACCCTGCTCATCGAAGAAGCGATGCAGTGCCTGCGCCAGCGTGTGGCGGACACGGGCCACCGCACCAATCAGGTTAGTGCGTGGACGCAGGTGAGCCACTTCACGCAGATATTCGATGCTGTGACGTTTTGCGGCCATCGGGTAGGTATCAGGATCTTCAACCCAGCCGGTTACTTCAACGGCAGTGGCCTGAATTTCGAAACTCTGACCCTGGCCCGGTGATGCGACAACCACGCCGGTAACAATTACGGAACAACCGGTTGTCAGGTGCAGAACGTCATCATTGTAATTGGGCAGAGAATTATTAATGACGGCCTGTACAGGATCAAAGCAGGAACCGTCATAGACGGCAAGGAAGGAGATGCCAGCTTTAGAATCTCGGCGGGTACGCACCCATCCGCGCACGGTGACTTCTAGGTCTTCGGCGACACGGCCCTGGAGTACGTCGGCTACAGGCACAACGCTCATAATATTCTCTCTGTTAATAGTCGGAAAAAATAAACACTTGTCCACCCAAATGGGGGGATATCTATGTTACCTGCCATCCGCTATCAGACAAGTAAATTTCGCAGTCAAAAGAGAAGAATTAAGAAATAAATAAGAAGTAGGGAGCCATTTGGCTCCCTTAAGCGCTTAACTGGCTTTTTTGACCTGAGGGAGATCGAAAGCTTTGCGTAACGCGCGGACAAACGCTTTATCATGACAGATGGTTTTACCCGGGCTATCGGAGAGCTTGGCTACCGGCTTGCCGTTACATTCCACCAGTTTTATCACGATATTCAGCGGTTTTACCTGAGGGATGTCGCAGGTTAAACGGGTGCCAATCCCGAAGCTCAGGTTCACTCGGGTACTGAAATGGCGATAGAGTTCAACCGCTTTCGCGAGATCGAGGTTGTCGGAGAAGACCAGCACCTT
The DNA here is from genome assembly GCF_004296595.1 of Enterobacter sp. A8. Lineage (NCBI taxonomy): Bacteria > Pseudomonadati > Pseudomonadota > Gammaproteobacteria > Enterobacterales > Enterobacteriaceae > Enterobacter > Enterobacter sp. A8. The sequence continues at coordinate 38,988 of NZ_SCMF01000002.1, read as the reverse complement.
GCTCATCGGGTCGATGCCGAGTTTTTCGTAATGCGCGATCGCCTTCTCACCCCATTCAACCGGATCCCCGGAGTCATGACGTAACCCCTGGTAACGCTCAGCGAACTCAGGGCCGAAATCACGCAGGAACGCATCCATGGTGATGCAGTCGGTCAGGGCGATGCCGAGTTGATTCGGATACTCGTCAAGCCACGCGGCCAGTGCGGCGCGTTGGCTGTTGGCCAGATCAGGGCTGATCTGCTGATGCGCCTGGAACCATTCATGTGCCTGGGTACCCATTGGTGTTAGGTTCAGACGACGTGCCAGATCGTAATTACTGGTGCCCACGAACCACGACTCTTGCTGCAGACGCTGAACAATGGCCTGCTGAACGTCGCGGGAGAAACGGCGACGCGTGCCAAAGTCCATCAGACGGAAGCGGGACATATCCAACCCATCCGTCAGGGTGGCAAACCCCGCGAGTTTGTTTTCCAGCGCTGCCAGTGCCTGAGTCACCCCGGTTTCCGGCGAACGGTAGCGGTGAGCCAGCTCGCTGATCACAGCCAGCAGCGGAACTTCCCACATGATCACTTCACGCCATGGGCCTTCAAGGCGAATATCCAGCTTGCCGTTATCATTCGTGACGGTGACCTGCTCTGGCTTATAACGGAAGTCGCGCAGCCAGTTCAGATAGTCCGCTTTAAAGAAAGGCAGGCCAGAAAGCCACTGGTATTCGTCGTCCTGCAACGTCAGATGCTGCATAGCATCGACCTGTTCACGAATGGAATCTGCGTAGATACCGAGCAAGTCGTCGCCACGGCAGCGGAATTCCGCCGCAACATCAACATCATAGTAATGGTGGAAAACGGCTTGCTGCATGTGCAGTTTATACGCGTCGGTATCCAGCAACGTATGCAGAACAGGAGAAGCGAATCGAGTCATAGGTGCGCAGTAGCATCCTCTCACAGGAGCGTTTAGTACAATAAACAACTCCGGAGTATACCTTGTTTAGTGATTTATTGAACCCCGATCACAACATAAGCGCTCTTTATGGTCGAGGGCATTTTGTGCCCCGTGTTATACAAATGTAGCAATAGAGCAGCTAACCACTTGAATTTACAGATTACTACTGTGCTACAACCATGCTTTGGGGCAGTGATGGGGCAAAGCGTGAAAGCGCCTGGTTGAGCAGGGAAACCTGTTCGGTACTCTTCTCTGACATCCACTTTCCATACACCTTGTAAACCATCTGTGCATCGGTATGTCCCATCTGAGTTGCTATAAAGTTTGGGTTTGCCCCAGCTGATAATGACCAGCACGCATAAGTATGTCGTGACTGGTAGGCGTTGCGGTACCGTATTCCGGCGCGCTTGATTATCGGGGCCCAAATTTTATTAATCGAATTAACCGCGTAGTGATATCCTCTACGAGGCCCATGCTTGACGCATTGAGGACTGAAAACGAAAGTGCAGGGGTGTATGACTGACTGGCCATATTCCCGCAATTTCACTTCAATCTCATACTGCCGGCCAAGGCGCGTCAGCTGGGCCTGATTCCTCAGGGCATCAATAGCTGGTTGAATGAGATAAATCACCCTGTCAGTGCCAGCGTCGGTTTTTGGCAGGGTGAACTCATTCGTCTGGGTAAGGTTGCGTTTCACTGTGATGGTTCCGGCATGCAGATCGATATCTTCCCACGCCAGACCGCACAACTCCCCATGCCTCATTCCAGTATAGACTGCCAGCGACCAGAGATTTCTCATCTGCTGGTGGCCGCAAGCCTGGATAAACCGGATAAACTCTTCTGTCGTGAGTGGATCTGGTTCACCTTTCGCTTTTTTGAGGCGGTTAATTCCGCTAAACGGGTTTTCCTTCGCGTAACCGTTATCCGCTCCGAACTGGAAGATCTCGGCCATCAGCATCATGTAATTATTCACGGTCGAAGACTTCCTGCCTTTAACCTGTGTCCGGTGATCCTTCTTCATTACATGAAAACCCGTCAGCAACTCCTTTCTCACGTACAGCAAATCCTCAGTGGTCACCGCAGAAACCATTTTGTTTTCGCCGATGCGCGGAAGCATGTTTTTTATGATGGATTCGTACCGACTCATAGTGTTAGAGCTGATTTCCATCCTCTTCAGCTCAGACCACTTTTCGGTAAGCTCCAGCACAGTAATTTCCTTTCTATCCTGACCGAACCGGGCAAGGTTCGGTGAGTTTGGGAATTTTTCCGCATAGTCAAAATTTCCCATCCTTATCGCAAAACAAACTGAAGAACGAAGCTCGCCGGCTATCTTGCGATTTTTGGCAGTATCAGGGACACCGAGGTTTTCTCTGACACGCTTGCCTTTATATACAAACCAGATGCGGAGTGAACCGCCGTGGTTTTCGACGCCTGTCGGGTATGATGCATTAGCCATTAATCCCTCCTGACGTCCAGGAGCGTTGACGAGTGTACTGCTTTTCATGCTGTCTTCGCACCTGGTTGATTTTTTTTCTGAGCCTCGATCCACTGATCAACGGCTTTTCTGTTGTACATGCATTCGCTCGAAGGCTTTGGATTGCCATCTGGTGAAATGTGCAGGTACTCGCGACCAAGCATCCAGGATTCTTTTCTGGCTCGGGTGATGGTTCCGGGCTTAAGCCCGGTAACCGCAATCAGAACCTTTTCGCTAACCCAGTCATTCGGCACCAGAAGAATAATTTCAGCACTGGTTTGCATGGTTCTCCTCCACTTTTTCTTTAGCCAGGCGAACGCACCGCGCGAAAGAAGAGGGCGTTACAATTTCGCGAAGAGCCTGAACCAGAAAATCATTGTGCTGCTGGTGCAGCTGCAGGTTGCGTTCCTTCTCCTCATGGCGCAGGACAGCCAGACGAGCTGTGATGATGCGTCGCTTACCTTTGATCACCCGTAGCGCGTTTTCAGCCTTTTTCCGCCATGCGCTCCAGTCACTGCAGCTGTTCGATCTCGCCAGCTGCTCTTCAATGCTGAGCTGCGCTTCTTCTGCGTTAACGAGCTGCTGCAGGCATTCGCTGATTGTGTTCAGATTGTCTGTCTCGACGTAGAATTTGTGCATTATTAACCCTCCCACCCAATCGCCTGGAACAGACCCATTTTAGGGTGATACCAGCGGGTGCCGCGCGGTTCAGCCTCTGACATCATCTGGCGAAACGCGGCCATGAATGGCTCCAGTTCGACGATGGCTCTGCGTGACAACAGGCCGTCTGGTGTCATAAATTCGTGCGTGTCTGTCGGGATGCGGTAAGCATTGACCAGATTTCGACACTTGGCGTCACTCATTCCGCTTTTGGCTACCACTTGGCGGTAACCGACATATCCGGCGCGCATGGTGCCGCGCTTGATGTTCTCCACCGCTTCGGTGACCGTTTCGATCTGCTCTTCAACATGATTCAGGCGTTTTTGCTGGCGAACGGCATCGGCGGCCATAGCGGCGATCATCTCGATTTCTGTCAGCGGCGCGCGAGTGCGGAAATAGCTGTTAACCAGTTCTCGCTGAACCTGCCAGGCAAGATCATCGTTAAATGGCTTCGTCAACATCAGATAGCCTGATTCAAAAAGCACAATTCCTGAAGGTGCAAATTTTGAGAATGTCCCTTCCGGGAGGTCCGTACGTATTACGTCCGCACCTAATTCGGCATAATCCACACCGTTGATGAAATGCTCACGGTTTCTGTTGAATGCCGCACGCGCGGTGCCTTCTGGTCGCTGGTGGACTTCATCAATCATCGCCAGCGTCACAACGCGCTGACCGCGATATTCGACTGCCGGCAGCCGTTTGTTATTGATCGTTACTGTGTTCATGCTCGATATCCTTCTGAGTGCCCGGCTTTACGCCGGGCTGGTGAATCACTTAACCTGGATAAATGGAGTATTGGCGCCGCTGGTCATGTACTGGGGCAGAGTGCCGTTCCATTTGTTGATGGCCTCCAGTTGAAGCACTTCAGGGTTTTCGCGCATGGCCTGCCCACGAATCTGGATAGACTTCGCTTCCGCTTCCGCCAACTTCAACTTTGCGTCTGCCTGGCCATCCGCTTCAGCGCGCAGCATGTTTGCTTCGGCTTCACGCTGTTTCACCTCCTGCTCGCGCTGCAGGGTCTTCTGGTTGGCGGTGACTTTGGCGTTAATGCTGTCGATAACTGTCGGCGGGTACTCAGGACGGCCGACGTAAGAAAGGCTGATAACCTGGATTCCTACCGGCCCCATGTCGGACTGGATCTCTTTCAGAGCGTTTTCAAGCAGCTCAGCTTTCCCGCCGTCAATGAACTTATCGGTACTCATGCGGCTTGCGAGACGATTAAGGGCATCGGCAATCTTCTGGCGCAGATCGGTATCGGTGATGTCGTCCACACCTTTGCGATAGGTCTGGAAGACCGTCGTCACTTTGGTTGGATCAACTTTATAGGCGACACCAATGTGATAGCCGATCGTAGTGCCGTCACTCATCTGGAAATTGAATGCGTCGTCGTAGGTTTTCATCTGTTTGAAGGTTGGGAAGATGTAGACCTCTGTGTTCCAGCCGGTCCAATAGCGGCCTACTCCAACCACTTCTCCGACACCTTTGTCGTCTCCCAGCTTATTCACCTTGATACCCACGTTGCCGGGCTCGACACGATCGCAACCTACAAGACCGATGGCAGAGAGCGCGATAATTGAAGCCATAATTGCTTTTTTCATTTCTTTTCCTTAGTTACGGTTACAACAAGACCCTTACAAATGGCGTAGATGCACGGCGGGGTCATGATCGCCAGGGCAAAACCGGATAACACTGCTGTGGTGTCCTTCATCGAAATGAGGATCGGAACGAAAAGGCCATAAACGCTGGCGACAATTACCAGCGAGAGAACAACGCGTAAGTAAGCAATCATCAGCGCAGCCCCTCTGGTTTACAGGCCTGCAGTTCTGCCTGCTCTCTCACGAATCGGTCATGCATGGCGTCCCACTTTCCGAGCCACTTACGTGCTTCGCGCTTACGCTCCAGAATTCGGCGAATGCGCCGCATGCATCGGTTATGTGCAAAGAGATATTGCTGTGTGTGCTGACCCATGCGGTTGACGAGCACACCATTGCTGAAAACAGGTTCGTCTGGTTCGTTGGTGTTCAAACCGGCACGATGAAAAGTTTTGGTTACCATGTAGTGAGCAAGGTTACTGATCGCTGCGCTCCTGCTGAGGAAACGGCGCGAGTAGCCGTGTCGAGATACGACGTAAACGGGCTGCAGCTCCTTGGCAAAGGCGCTGTCAATTGAGGTGGTGCTGATGCGTTTATCGTTCATTTCCGGTCCTTAACTTTGCTGTATCGTTCGTGACTCATGACTTCCCAGTTCTTGCCGCCATCGCGGGACAGCAGCCGCCATCGGTGATTAACCTTGAGGCTCAAATTACCGGAGCCGTGCATACGGCAGGGGTGAATGCGCCTTGTTCTGAACTGGCTTAAAACGTGTGCTGCTTTGAGGTGAACCCACTCAGGAATTCGTATCGCTGTAAGTGCCATCAGATCCCCCCATTTCATGACCCTCCGTTTTCGGAGCCTCCACTTTTTGTTTTTTGACGAACTCGACCAGCTCAGAAATGAGCTCGTCGATTAACTCCTTTCCGCTATCCGTAAGGAATTCACCGCTGCCATTTACATCAACAGCGCCGCTGTAAATTCCCCTGATGGCTTTTACACCATCGACATTTCCGTACTCACTGAACGCAAGCCTTTCGAATTTTCGTAATAATCCATCAAGTAAAATCTCTGTTAATTCGACCGTGTTAATGCCGCCTTTATTGAGCTTAATAACAAGGCAGTTACTGCCCGTTTTTCGCTGGTGGCGTAATAAAGCTGCCTTTAAAATTCGGCGTCGATATGTCTCGATTAATTTATCCATTGCGCTTTTCCTCCTCCAAACCCATAACTATTTCCTCTTCTTTTTCGGTCCAATCATGAATTTCGCCAGCAATGTCATAAACAAGAGAGCAAATAGTTTTAAGTTGGAAATGGTCCAGTTTGTCGTGATATTCAAATAATGTTTGCGATAAACCAGCCAGTTGCTCGGCTTTGATGTTCACAACCTGAATGTCTTGCCTTTTTAATAAGCTCATAATTACCGACCATATGCTTTTTTAAGATAAAGACGAGCGATTACCTCGTAACCGCAGGCCGCATAAAGGCATGCTGTTCTATATGCCGATTTATCAATGATGAAAGTCATACGAAGCGACTCACAGCCAAAGAAGCCACCACCCGACCGTGAATTTTGATTTCTTTCTGTTCATCGGTATCAAGGGTGAAAGTTTCGTAATGATGGTTATCAGAAATGATTTTTAATGAGCCATCAGCTAATGGCTCAATTCTCTTAATGAAAAGACATGGGCGACCAAAAGCATCCATTGTGTAAACATAAATGCCAGAGGTAAGCGCACGTCCACCGCAATCAACGAAAGCCACAACCTCACATGGTTCGATGGTCGGCTGCATTGAATCACCTTCCATCCGGCAGCTTTGTACGCGGTTGCCAAAGTCATTGATGTTGTCAGATCCGAACAGCATTTGAGGCGTTTTAACTGGCTGATTAACTGCGACGGAATTTTTCATTTTCATTTCCTCGGGGTGAGTTTTTCCCCACCCTAAAAGGTGTTGATTTTGATTAATTGAGTTGGTTAATTAATTGGTTAGTTAGCTAACAGAAAACATTTTTTTAATATCAGGATGGTCATCTATGATTTTTTTAGCATCATCACATGCTTCTTCATAAGACTTGAAGAAATCAACCAGAACAAAATAATTATCTACACGTTCGTAGATAGCGAATTCCAAACCATCAATAAAAGTTGTGTTAAATTCGTAATCAAAATCATTCTGATGAGGCTGTGCAGCTCGTAAATAAATCCAGTGTGAATTTGCTGCTTTAAGCTTGGCGTGGATATCAAATGCCTGGCTCGCTGGGTTTGGTTGGGAGTTTGTATTCATCTCATTGGCTCCGTTGTTTGCCGATGAAATGAGAATACTTAAGTATTAATTGGAGGTCAATGGTATTAATACAAAAAGAATAATAGATTTCTTATGTATTTGTTATTGAAGATTATTTTAGTAATAAAAAAGCCGACACTATGGTCGGCTTGGTGCTTTTTTGGTAGCAGATCAGAAGATTGTTGATACCCAAAACAGCCTTCCTAAAACCTCAAGACTATCCATGTCTACTTCTTCGTCAGGGTATTCATCAGAGTTGTAGCTTCTGATTGTTACCTTATCTGGCCCAGATCTGTAGAGGATTTTTAACCTTTTCCATCCACCTTGGTTGATGCCGTAAATTTTACCATCCACGATACGCTTGTCATGGCAGTTTATGGCAACAGTTGAGCCATCAGCGATCACTGGCTCCATGCTATTCCCGTGTGCAGCAAAGCATAGAACGCCATCACCATCACTATTAGCTCCCACCTTTCGCAATGTTGCTTTGGAAAACCTAAGTTTTTTGCCATTGTAATCATCATTAAGAGCGCTGCCATCTCCACATGCGAACTCGATATCCTTTAAGTAAGGCACCTCTACCTCATCATCCTCAAGCGGCGTTTGCTTATCCCATGGATCTATACCAAACATCCTTTGTTCTGGAGTTTTTGCGGGCCCCATGGTGCCTTCACCAGTGCTTAACCATATTGGATCTACATCCAACGCTTTGGCTATATCCACGATTTTTCCGCTGGACTGAGCTTTTCCTGAGGTTAGTTTTTGTATGGCCCCCTGGCTTACCCCAACCCTATGCGCTAATTGACTTTGAGTAGCCCCGGCATGAGCCATCGCCAGCCTTAGTCTTTCTGCAAGTGTGTTCATCTAAGTATCTCCGATTTCTGTGCATATTTAATACCACAGGATTAACCATGGCAAGCGGATAATACTTGATTAATTATTCCTTTGGTATTATTTTATATCTTTAATATTAATACTAAGGGCTTTGTTATGACTGATGAGGTTTTTGAATCCCCAATGGCGAAAGCCGTGTACGTTGCTGGTGGGCAAAGTTCGCTTGCTAAAAAGGTTGGCGTTACGCAAGGAGCGGTCTGGAAGTGGGTCAGGGGGATCAAGAAAGTTTCTCCTGTCCATGCAGTGGCAGTCTCAAACGCAGTTAATGGAGTTGTTAAGCCTCATGAACTGCGTCCTGATTTGCCGACTCTTTTCCCGCACCCGGGCAATGAGGTGTGACATGTCACGGCATTATTGCGTCAGCGAACCTTTACTGGTGGCTGAATTCAGTAACGAAAATGAGTTGGCGGGTGTCGCATGAGCATGGAACTGATGGTTAAAGCAATGAAGGTCAAGGTGGGAAATCCACTGCGTAAGCTCGTGCTACTGAAGCTTGCAGATAACGCTAGTGACCATGGCGAGTGCTGGCCAAGCTATCAACATATCGCCGATCAGTGCGAAATCAGTAAGCGATCTGTGATGATTCACATTGATGCTTTATGCGAATGCGGCCTGGTAAAAAAAGAACTTCGCCGAGGTCCAAAAGGTAACTCAAGTAATGTATATCGGCTTGATTTCAGTAGTGCAGGAGATTCACTAGGGGGTAGTGCAAATCGTTCACTACCTGGTGCAGCAGATTCACCCCGTAGTGCAGGAGATTCACTAGGTGGTAGTGCAGGAGCTGCACCCATAATCAGTCACTCTTTTGAACCAGTCAATGAATCAGTCATAGAACATAAATATAACGGTTCATCTGATAACCATTCTGAAAATCGCTCTTCCAAAGAGAACTATTCCAACGAGTTCGAGAAGGCATGGCAGGCATACCCTAAACGTGCTGGCGGTAATTCTAAAGCTGCCGCCTGGAAAGCCTGGAAAGCTCGAATCAAAGACGGTGTTAACACTGAGGCAATGCTGGCTGGTGTAAACCGTTATGCAGGTTATGTCCGTGCTACAGGTAGCGCCGGAACGCAGTACGTGAAACAGGCGGCGACGTTCTTTGGACCCGATCGGCATTTCGAAGAGCCATGGCAGGCGCCATCTGGTGCGGTAAGCGGTAGACCTGGTGGGCTGCCGGTTTCTGGGTTTAGTGAACAAGACTATGGCCAATCAGACTGCAACTGGTAAGCAGGAGAAATCACAATGCTGAGTATTAAACAACGCGAAGAAAGGGAAGCTCTGGTGGCAAAGCGCGAAGGGCTTCGTGAAGAACTGGCGTTTGCTGTTGAACATAAAAAACCGTGGCAGTGGGGGAGCTGGGAGTCCGGCGAGGTCCACGCCGCCGACTGTGAAAAACATGGCAACTATCAGCGCATTTCCCTCACTGGAAAAGCATATCGTGGAGTTGAAAACGTTAAATACTCCCAGTGCCCGGAGTGTGTGAAAGCGGAACTTGCTGACATTGAATCCAGTCTGCGTGCATTACGAGTAGTCGACCTGATGGACAATGCCGGGATCGCAAGACGATTCGAAGCATGTGAATTCGATAATTACCAGGCTGTCAACCCGGATGCCGCCAAAAATCTGGCAGTCTGTCAGCGCTACACCGCCAGTTGGCCTGATCGCCTGAAAGCTGGAACTGGGCTCGTCATGACCGGAAACTGCGGGACCGGTAAAAACCATCTGGCAGTGGCCATGGCGAAGAGCATTATCCGTGGACATCTCGCTAAAGTGGAAATCACCGACGTTATGCGCCTCACCCGAGCAGTGAAAAGCACGTGGCGCCACAATGCTGAAATGACCGAGGAAGATGTAATTGAACGTTTCGCTTCATTGGATCTGCTAATTATCGACGAGGTGGGCGTTCAGTTCGGCAGTCCGACTGAAATGACCATCCTTCAGGAAATTATCAATGCCAGGTACGAAAGCATTTTGCCAACAATCCTGATCAGCAATCTTACATTCGACCAGTTGAAAGAAACGATTGGCGAGAGAATTGTGGATCGGGTTACCGATGGTGGCCGCAACCGTCTGGCATTTGGCTGGGGAAGTTTCCGTGCCATCGCGTCAGGAGTTGTAGCATGACTCCTGTCTGGAAAAATGAAGATCTGGAAGGTGCGGTGATCGGCGCAATTTTTCTGCGTGGTGCCGACCCTGAGGTACTGGATATTCTTTCCAGGGTGCCAGCCACCGCTTTCTCGGTACCGCAGTATCGGGAAATATATACTGGGATCTGCCGTCAGGCGCGTGGAGCTGGCGTTATTGACCCTGTACTGCTCTGCGAAAACATGCCAAAGCACAGCGCAATCATTATGGACTCGAGCCGTATCGCATGGGCGAAGTCGGCGCTTGTGTCCTACGTTTCCACGCTGGAGCGTAATGCAGCTGTTCGCGATGCCGAAGCTGTCATTGAAAGGGCGCTGGCCGATCTCCGGAATGCTCACAATAGTGATGCGGCTTTATCGGCATTCAGGGCCGCACAGAACAGCATTGCAGCAATTACTCTCGAAGAAAAGACCGTTCAGCCAGTTCATATCGACGACATTCTTCCTGCTGTGGTGGATCGGGTAGATGCGCGCAACCGTGGGCTTGAAGAAGCCAGAAGCCTCATGACAGGTATCGAAGAGCTGGACGCAAAGACTGGCGGCATTGAACCAACAGACTTGGTGTTTATCGCTGCGCGGCCGTCGATGGGTAAAACTGAATTGGCGCTGGATATCATCGACAAGGTTTCTGAGCAGGGCCGTGGTGTGCTGTTCTTCAGCATGGAAATGCCTAATATCCAGATCGGAGAGCGAATGGTATCTGCTGCCGGCGGCATGTCGGTTTCACGCCTGAAAAAGGCTGCTGATTTTGATGATGAGGACTGGGCCAGGCTGACAAACGGTGTAGAACGGCTGACTGGTCGTAGCATCTGGATGGTTGATTCCACCGATCTGACAGTAGATCAGATTCAACAGATAGCTACCCGCCTACAGCTGGCGCATCCGGAAATAGCGCTGGTGGTCGTGGATTACCTGGCACTCATCAAAATTGAAAGCACTGCACGATATGACCTTGCCGTCGGTGAGGTGTCAAAAGGACTCAAGCGTCTGGCTAAATCCAATAAAACTCCGGTCCTTGCCCTGAGCCAGCTTTCTCGTGGCGTTGAGTCGAGACCCAACAAACGACCGATGAACTCAGACCTCAAAAACTCGGGTGAGATTGAGGCTGATGCTGATCTGATCATGATGCTATACCGAGATGAAGTTTATAACCCTGAGTCGCCAGCGAAGGGGATCGCGGAAATTAACGTGACCAAACAGCGCAACGGTGAATTGGGTACGATCTACCGTCGATTCTATAACGGGCACTTCCTGCCAATTGACCAGGAGTTAGCAAAGCAGCGTTCGGCGCCACAGCAGAAAGCTCAGACCAGACGTTACTCAAAAGAAAAGCATTCCAGCAATGCAGACTATTAAAAACATCAAAGCAACGAGGGCAACCTTATGAAACTGGAAGCATCGCTCAAACATTTTAGTCCTCAGGGAATGCACATCAGCGACGACGTGAAAGGAACCTCTCCGGATCGTCTCACTGGTACTGATGTTATGGCAGCGATTGGTACCACCAGCAGCCGTGCACGCTTCGGACTGGCGGCGTTCTTCGGTAAAGCGGGAATCAGCAAAACGGATGAACAGCTCGCAGTTCAGGCGCTGGCGCGATATGCGATGGATGTCGCACCGAAGAATGTTCGCAAAGCAGCTGGTGGGCAGTTCGGATGGTGTATGCAGATGCTGGCACAATTTGCCTTTGCTGATTACTCCCGTTCGGCGGCTACCAGCGTGACATGTCACAGTTGCAGCGGTACCGGGTTTATCTCCGGGAATGAGGATGTGGTTAAACATCCTGGTATTTTCGACGCCGACGGTGCCGAAGTGGTGGCCCCGAAGATTAAAAATGAGCTGGTGAATAGGGTTTGCGGAACATGCGGAGGAAAGAAAGTGATCCTTGCCCGGTGCAGGTGTGGAGGTAAAGGCGAAGTGTTGGACCGCAAAGCGACTAAAGACCGCGGCGCACCGGTTTTCAAAACGTGTGAACGTTGCTCTGGTAATGGCTTCTCTGCTATCTCCTCGGCGACGGTACACCGAGCCATTCTGAAGCGTCTCCCGGACCTCCATCAGTCCTCATGGTCACGTAACTGGAAACCCTTCTATGAAATGCTGGTGGACACTTTGCGTCAGGGGGAGCGTCATGCAGCAGTGGAATTTGAGAAGGCGACAACTTATTAATATGATCGGAGCAAATGGTGACACTTTTTTGCACGTTAGTGTTGACTTTGCATAAAACTGTCCTATATGCTTTCCATCGTGGGATATTACGCCTACACGACACCAAACCCGCCTCAGTGCGGGTTTTTTATTTTAAGGGCTGCCTCCGGGTGGCCTTTTTTGTTTCCCCTCGTTCTGAGAGGACTCATGGCGATGATGTATTGACCGCTAGAATGGATTAGTCGTAACTTATTATTGTGGTGAATCCTTTCTAAGCGAAAGGGCGTTCCAGTCAACTGCTATCTGCAGGTATGCGCGCGGCTTTGCTGACTGGGGTAGAGTCACCGGGAGGCACCCGGCACCATGATAACAACAATAAAAGCACCAAATTCCTTGAGAGCCTGCCCTAAAAAGCAGGTTTTTTTTATGTTTTTGTTAACTGCTGCTACGCTTTGAGTTGTGGGTCTAAGATAACTGACTGATGGTTCTCCTGAACCATAGTGAATCAGCCCGATACTGCATCACTCTGGTCAGTTAGCAATACTCACGACTACCTACCTTACTTACAATAGTCACTCATTAGCCCGCCTTCAAAAGCGGGCTTTTTTTATCTCCCCTCAAATTTTCTGAGAGGATTCACAGCAATAAGAGGGGGCTAAATGTCCGATCCTGTTTCTGGCACTACGGTAGCGGCTGGTGGTCTGCTGGTTTCAGTCCTGTACGGTGTCTTTACTCATACTGATTTCGGAGTGGTGTTTGGAGCGTTTGGTGGCGCGGTGTTTTACGTTGCGACAGCTGCAAACCTTACGCGTGCGCGCCTGGCTGCATACTTCCTGACCTCATTCATTGTTGGAGTGCTTGGTGCCGGGTTTGTTGGATCATGGCTAAATGCTGCATCGAGTTATGAAAAACCACTGGATGCACTTGGTGCAGTGATTCTGTCTGCGCTGTGTATAAAAATCCTAACTTTTCTTAATAACCAGGACCTGAACACCCTGTTCGGTTTTTTCTCACGGTTACGCGGAGGAGGGGGAAATGGTAATTGACCCGTCAGCTGTCTTAAACGCGTTTATCTGCTCGGTGATCGTCGTCGTTCTGATGTTCTACCAGCGCCATGGTGCCCGGCACCGTCCTTTCATCTCAATCCTGGCGTATATAATCATCCTGGTTTACGCAGTAATCCCGTGGCAATTCATCTTCGGCCTCTATCGTGACTCCAGTTGGCTGGTGGTAGTGGCAAACCTCCTGATATGCGCAGCTGTTATGAAGGTCCGGGGAAATCTGGCGCGTCTGGTTGATCTTCTGAGGCACTAATGAACCAAATACTATTTCAAAAGGCGGCTGGCATTAGCGCCGGGCTCGCTTTGCGCTGGTTTCAGCATATCGATGCTGCAATGAAGGAATTCGGCATCACGGCACCGCTCGATCAGGCCATGTTCATCGCACAGATGGGGCATGAGTCCACGGGATTTACCCGGCTGGTGGAAAACCTGAATTACGCGGCTGAAAACTTAGTGCCTACATTCGGCAGACACCGCATTACTCCCCAGCAGGCCGCCGCACTCGGCAGAACGGCAACGCAACCGGCAAATCAGAAAGCGATAGCCAATCTGGTTTATGGCGGTGAGTGGGGCAAAAAGAACTTGGGCAACCAGGTTGCTGGTGATGGCTGGAAATATCGCGGTCGCGGCCTGAAGCAAATCACCGGGCTCAGCAATTACCGCAACTGTGGCAACGCGCTGAAGTTGGACCTTGTAACCCAGCCTGAATTGCTGGAACAGGATGAATATGCTGCGCGCTCCGCTGCATGGTTCTACGTCTCGCACGGATGCCTGCTCCATTCCGGCGACGTGGAGCGCGTCACGCTGCTTATCAATGGCGGACGTAACGGGCTGGATAAACGCCGCGCGCTGTTTAACCTGGCGAAATCTGTGCTGGTGTGAGGTCACTATGGGGTTTGAAACTTTAATTGGTATTGCTGCAGCAGTCATTGCCGCCATCGCTGGCGCTTTCGGCCTGGGCCATATTCGCGGCTCAAGCAAAGCAGAAGCAAAAGCAGATCAGCAGCGCACCGAAGATAACGCAGCTGCAACGGTCGCAGCAGCAGAACGCCGGGTAGAGACAACGAAAGAGGCCAGCAATGTTCAGCAGACAGTTAACCATATGCCTGATGACGATGTTGATCGCGAGCTGCGTGACACGTGGAAGCGTCCCGGTGGTGGTTGATACCGCCTGTGACTGGGTAAAGCCGATCTACCTGACTGAACACGATATCGACGTTATGGACCGCCAGACGAAGAAAGACATCCTGGCGCATAACAAAGCGTGGCAGGCGAACTGCCAGAAACCAATAGCAGTCACCATTCCAAAAGGATAAGCATGATAGCAGGCATTCAATTATCGGCTATGATGATGCTCTTTTATTTAGTTGCTGATATAATCCCCCCTAAATGATTTCAGGAGGGATCTGCGTTGTCCGCGATAAACCACATAAAAAACCCGTTAACGATTATCGGTATTTTTGCGGGGATAGTAGAGGTCTCTGCAAACCTCGTATTACCTTTTCTTAATGATTCCCAGCAAAGTACATATCTTTGGTTTTTAATGTTTTTCCCGGCAGGGCTTGTAATAGTGTTTTTTTTGACGCTGAATTTTAATCATGTTGCACTTTATGCTCCAAGCGATTATAGCAACGATAGAGGATTCATGCAGGCCAATGGTAAAATGATCGGTAATGATGTTCAGGATACTGATGCAACACAAGGCTTTGAATTAACATGAATAAATTCATCTCAAGCACTTTTAATAATACTATCGTCGAACTGGATGGCAACCATTACGAAAGGTGCGTTTTTGAAAATTGCGAAATTGTATATAAGGGGTTACAGCCTTTTAATTTAATTAATTGTAATTTTATTGCATGCAAATGGAAATTTGAAGGTGCAGCGTCAAACACAATTAATTTTTTAAAGGTTATGTATAAAGATATGGGTGAGTTTGGAAAGAAAATGGTAGAAGCCACTTTCGAAAACATAAAAAAATAGTTTCATCCATTTACTTTCAATTTATGAGATATTGCCCTGCAATCGCGGGGCTTTTTTATGCGCATCGCACGCGCACATCAAAGAAAGTCTTTCAGCTGTGAGCCTGGGCAAACCGTTAACTTTCGGCGGCTTTGCCGTGCGACAGGCTCACGTCTAAAAGGAAAATTAAAATGTCAGAACCTTCAATCGTCCCTTACGTAAAAACCACTCCCAAACCTTTTGGTGTGGACGTCGAATGGAAATGGCCGGGTGGCTGCGCGGTGCTAGAACTGCAATGCCTTCATGAAGATGGCCGACTTATGAAAGAACGCATCTTCTGGCCAGCTACCGTATGCCTTATTTCCGGCCTCAAAGCTGGTGAGAGATTGCAGGTGCGCCTGCGTCCAATTGCAGAAGATGGCTCAGCACGAGATTGGCGAGCCGGTGACTGGATCGAAGGGGTTTCTTCTGTCGATACCGAAGAGATTATTGAGGCGCTGGACGAAGAGATCCGTAACAGCTGCGCACTTCATGGCCTTAAAGGTGGCTGGTTTGTTGATAAAACCGGCAAGGCTTACATCCACGAGGCGCTGATCGGCAATGGCACATTGTCTACGAACTACAGCGTGAAGATGAACGTGGATTATGGTGGCAAACGGTACGCAGCTGGCATGGCACTCGATGTTGACGATGGTAAAAGCCGCGTGAAGATTTTGGCTGAAAAGTTGGCGGTTGCCGCCAATCACCAAAACGCGTTAGAGACCGCCTTACAGCAGTCCATCAAAAATGTTGTGGACGAAACTATTCAACAAGCTATGCAGCCAGGCGGTGCGATCTGGACTTCCTTACGGCGTGGAATCTGACGGGAGGTTTTATGCAGGTCACTATTGATGGTGTCCCATACGCTCCAGCCAGCGTCGTTTCATCACGGATCGGAATTGCAATAACGACACACCAGCGCGCTGAAGTTCTGAAACGAGCGCTCGAACAGCACATGAAGCATCTTCCCGCCGGTGCGCTGGTGGTGGTTGTCGATGATGGTTCAAAACCTGCAGCGGTAGTGCCCGACGGCGTTCAGCTGCATCGACATGAAACATCACTCGGCATTGTTGCTTCGAAGAACGCCAGCCTGTCTGCCCTGATGGATGCCGGGTGTGAGCATCTTTTCCTGTGGGATGATGATGCCTGGCCTATCGCTGATAACTGGCACTTGCCTTACATCGAATCACCCGAACCGCACCTTGCTTACCAGTTTCTCGATCTGGCAGGGGTGAATAAGCTGAAGGATATGGCGGTCCTGTACCGGGATGATAAGCACATCGCTTACACCGGGCAGCGCGGCGTGATGCTGTACTAC
Source organism: Enterobacter sp. A8 (assembly GCF_004296595.1). NCBI lineage: Bacteria > Pseudomonadati > Pseudomonadota > Gammaproteobacteria > Enterobacterales > Enterobacteriaceae > Enterobacter > Enterobacter sp. A8. Next base: position 22,474 of record NZ_SCMF01000002.1, on the reverse strand, counting down.
CACCGCAGCGCCATCGAGAAGGTGGGCGGATTCGATCCGGTTTACGGTCGCGGCATGTACGAACACAGCGACCTCGCCCTGCGGATTCATAACGCTGGCCTCACGACGTGGGCTTACGCTGATGTCGTCGGTTCAGAAAAGCTGATTCATTCTCTTGATGAGCATGAGGCCGTGGAGCGTTCGGTACCGAAACCAGACCGGCAGGCGCTGGTGGAACGTAACGTTAAAATCCACAACGAACGGCGTGATGCCGGGTTTACTGGTTATGTGGAGTACCGGCGACAGCGCGACGTGGTTATCACTACGTTACTGACTAGCCAGCCCGACCCGCAGCGCGGTACGAAAATGACCGCATCTCCTGACATGCTGGCTAAATGGGCCTCATCGCTTCGGAATTGTGGACGTATTGCGCTGGTGGATGAGCTGCAGACGGCACCGGCAGACGTTGAGCTGTATCGCGTCGCTGACGTGAAGATGAATGTCTACTTCCGGCGCTGGCTGCACATCTGGCAGCACCTGCGCGATCATCATGAATACCGTTTCGTCTGGTGTACCGACGGAACCGATGTCGAAATGCTTCGCGCACCGTGGGAAGAAATGCAGCCCGGTAATGTTTATGTCGGTTCAGAACCGAAAACATATGCTGACACCTGGGCAAAGCAGAATCATCCGGAGCGTATCTATCAGGAGTTCATCGAAGCGCACCGCAACGATGTGATGCTTAACGCTGGTCTGCTGGGTGGTTCCCGCGCTGATGTAATGGCATTCGCTCACGGCATCATCCGTCTTTACTACCGGATCGAGAGTTATCGTTTCTGGAAGAAAGAACAGGCTGGCGCCGCGGTGGGGGATATGTTGGCGTTCGGCATTGTTGCGCAGTCGTTCGCTGACAGGCTGGTCACCGGCCCTCTGGTACATACCGTTTTCAAAACTGATGGTATCGGTGGGGAGGCCACATGGTGGAAACACAAGTGAAGTTTGTTGTGGTCGGTCATCACGCCAGACTGCAGCAGGCTGAGGCGCTGGCCTCGGCTATAGGCGCACATTTGCTGATTGATGACGGTAACAACGGAGCTAACTGGAATCATCGCCGCGCGCTTGAATGGGCAGCCTGCCAACCCTGCCGGGTAGTGGTGCTGGAAGACGACGCATTGCCGGTACCCGGATTCACCGAAAAGGTAACCGACTGGTTAGCGCGCTGCCCAGATGACCTTCTGAGCTTTTACCTCGGAACTGGTCGGCCTCCTCAGTACCAGATGCAAATAGCCGAACGGCTAATCATTGCTGATAAAGCTCGATATGAATTCATTTCGTTTCCTCGCCTGATTCATGGTGTTTGCTACAGCGTGCCGCCTCACCGTATAAGCCGTGTGCTATCTCGATGGGACAGTGATAAGCCTGCCGATTTTGCAGTGGGTGATGCTTGGGGTGGCTCAGTGATCTATCCGTGTTACTCGCTGGTGGACCATGCTGACGGCGAGCCGGTTGAGAGTCACCCTGACTCAGCGCCACGCACAGAACGCCGCCGGGCGTGGAGGTTAGCCTGATGCCTGCGTTAATACCGAGAGCATGCCGTAAGCGTGGCTGTCCTGGCACAACCACAGACCGCTCTGGCTATTGTCCCAATCACCTTAACGAAGGCTGGCAGCAGCATCAGCGAGGACAGAGCAGACATCAGCGAGGTTATGGCAGCAAATGGGACAGGCTGCGCCCAATCGTTCTCGACAGAGACAAACACCTTTGTCAGGAATGCCTGCGAAATGGAAGGTATACACCCGCTGAGACGGTGGACCACATCATCGCCAAAGCAAATGGGGGGACCGATGACCTGTCCAATCTCGAAAGCCTCTGCAAGCCTTGTCACAGGGCGAAGACAGCGGTCGAAAGACTCAAATGACATCAATTCTCATTTGAATCGACCGAGGGGGAGGGCGGGTTGAAAGTTCAGGAACGACGCGCCAAAGGACCGCCGCCTAACCTCTTTTCACATCGCCGCAGGTTAGAAAACTTTTTTATGGGGTCCCCCATTCGATGATTAATAGGAGTTTTCGATTATGTCTGGACCACCGAAAACCCCGACCCATCTACGTTTGGTGAGGGGTAACCCATCAAAACGCCCGATTAATGAAAACGAACCTAAGCCAGCTGCAGGGGTACCCCCAACGCCGAAGCATTTCGACAAGCAGGGGAAATACTGGTTCAGGCGTATGGCTGAAGAGCTCGATGCGCTAGGCGTCATGTCGCAGCTGGACGCGAGAGCACTTGAGCTTCTGGTTGAGGTTTACACTGAGTACCGGCATCACTGCGATACGCTGGAGAGAGAAGGCTACACCTACGCCGTTTATAGCGACGAAGAGCCGGACGAAGGTAAAGAGCGAGAGATTCGCATGATCAAGGCTCACCCGGCCGCCATTATGAAAGCTGATGCCTGGAAACGTCTGCGCGCCATGCTCGGTGAGTTCGGCATGACGCCTGCCAGCCGCTCTAAAGTGAATGCAAAAGGTCCTGATGCGGTTGATCCGCTGGCCGAGTTTATGAAAGCGAGGGATTAATGGCTAAGGTTGCAGAAGGCATCCGCTATGCCGAGAGGGTGGTGGCGGGAGAAATTATTGCCTGTGAGTATGTGCGCCTTGCCTGTCAGCGTTTTCTTGACGATCTGGCACACGGCGAAGAGCGCGGTATTTTCTTCAGTGAGCCGCGCGCGCAGCACATTCTGAATTTCTATAATTTTGTTCCTCACGTCAAAGGTGCGCTGGCAGGCCAGCCTATTGAGCTGATGGACTGGCATGTTTTCATCCTGATTAATATTTTTGGCTTTGTTATCCCGCTGGTGAACGAAGAGACGGGGGAAACCGTCCTGCGTAACGACGGCAGCGGTCGGCCGGTGATGGTTCGGCGTTTCCGTACAGCAGATGTTGAGGTGGCCCGTAAAAATGCCAAATCAACGCTTTGCTCTGGCGTGGGGCTTTATATGGCTGGCGCAGACGGCGAGGGCGGGGCGGAGGTTTATTCCGCTGCAACTACCCGTGACCAGGCGCGAATTGTTTTTGAAGACGCGAAAAATATGGTCAAGAAGGCGAAAGCCACTCTTGGGCGGATCTTCGAATTCAACAAGCTCGCTATCTACCAGGAGCAAACGGCCTCCAAATTCGAGCCTTTATCATCAGATGCGAACAACCTCGACGGCCTGAACATCCACTGTGCCATCGTCGACGAGCTGCATGCTCATAAAACCCGTGACGTCTGGGACGTTCTGGAGACGGCCACAGGCGCGCGCCTGCAATCGCTGCTTTTCGGTATCACCACCGCCGGCTTCAACAAAGAAGGTATCTGTTACGAACTACGCGATTACGCAATCAAGGTCCTGCGCGGCCTGGTTAAAGACGATACGTTTTTTGCCATCATCTACACCTTAGATGAAGGTGACGATCCCTTTGATGAAAAAGTCTGGCAGAAGGCGAATCCGGGGCTGGGTATCTGTAAGCGCTGGGATGACCTGCGCCGCCTGGCTAAAAAGGCGAAAGAGCAGGTTTCGGCCAGGATTAACTTTTTCACCAAACACATGAATATCTGGGTTACCGCTGAGTCTGCCTGGATGGACATGATGAAATGGGAAAAATGCGAGTTTATCGCCCCGCAGCACGAACTTAAAACCTATCCCTCCTGGGTGGGCGTTGACCTTTCAAACAAAATTGATATCTGTGCAGCCGCTAAAGTCTGGCGCGCGCCAAGTGGCCACGTTCATGCGGATTTTAAATTCTGGCTGCCGGAAGGACGCCTTGAGAAATGTTCACGCCAGATGGCAGAGCTCTATCGTAAGTGGGCCGAGATGGACAAGCTGATCCTTACCGACGGGGATGTAATCGACCATGCTCAGATTAAGGAAGAGCTACAGCTGTGGGTAGCTGGCGAGAGCCTGAAAGAAATTGGCTTCGACCCGTGGAGTGCGACGCAGTTCAGCCTTGCGCTGGCAGAAGAAGGGTTGCCGCTGGTGGAAGTGCCGCAGACGGTTCGCAATTTCTCTGAGGCGATGAAAGAGGTCGAAGCGCTGGTATACGGTGGCCGCTTCCATCACAGCGATCACCCGGTGATGAACTGGATGATGTCCAACGTAACCGTCAAACCGGACCGTAACGAGAACATTTTCCCGAATAAGTCCACACCAGAAGCCAAAATTGATGGCCCTGCGGCCTTGTTCACAGCAATGAGCCGCGTTCTGGTTAACGGTGGCAACGACCAGCAGGATCTCTCCGGATTCTTCAATAATCCCATCATGGTAGGTTTCTGATGAAAAAAAACAAACGGCCAGGCAGGGTTAAAAGTGCTTTGCTTAACTGGCTTGGTGTGCCTATCAGCCTGACTACCGGAACGTTCTGGGAGGAATGGTTTGGTACCAGCAGCAGCGGAAAGGTGGTAACGGCCGATAAAGCCATCCAGCTATCGGCTGTGTGGGCATGCGTAAGACTGTTAAGCGAGTCTATTTCAACCCTTCCGCTGAAAATATACGTTCGACAGCCTGACGGTTCGCGTAAAGCGGCAACCGATCATCCGGCCTATTCGATACTGTGCCGCCGACCCAATTCAGAAATGACACCATCACGCTTTATGTTGATGGTAGTCGCCAGTATTTGCCTGCGCGGGAACGCCTTCATTGAGAAGAAATTCATCGCAAACCGCCTGGTTTCGCTGGTGCCTTTGCTGCCGCAGAACATGGTGGTTAAACGTCTCGTGACCGGGGCGCTGGAATACAAATACACTGAAAACGGTAACGAGCGCGTCATTCCCGTCAAAAACATCATGCACATTCGCGGGTTCGGTCTTGACGGCGTTTGCGGCATGATGCCGATGAAAACAGGCCGGGATGTGATCGGTTCTGCAATGGCGGTTGAGGAGTCTGCTGCGAAGATATTTGAACAGGGGCTTCAGAGTTCAGGTTTTCTCTCCGCTGAGAATGCGCTGTCTGACGAACAACGTGAAAGACTTCGTGGCTATATGGCATCATTCACCGGCTCCAAAAACGCCGGAAAAATTATGGTTCTTGAAGGCGGCCTGAAATATCAGGGCGTGACCATGAACCCGGAAGATGCTCAGATGCTCGAAAGCCGCGCATTTAGCATTGAGGAGATCTGCCGCTGGTTTCGCGTGCCGCCTTTCATGGTTGGCCACACCACGAAACAAAGCAGCTGGGCATCCAGCCTGGAAGGGATGAACCTGCAGTTTCTGACTCATACCCTTCGACCGCTGCTGGTGAATATTGAGCAGGAAATTGGCCGGTGCTTACTCGACAGCGATGACGAAGTGTTTGCAGAATTCTCTGTTGAAGGTCTACTGCGAGCCGATAGTGCCGGTCGCGCGGCATACTATACCAGCGCGCTTCAAAATGGCTGGATGTCCCGTAATGACGTTCGCCGTCTGGAGAACATGCCACCGATTGAAGGTGGCGATATTTACACCGTTCAGCTCAACCTGACGCAACTGAAAAATCTCGAAAGCAGCAACCCTGCTGTTCAGGCACTGGCCCTGCGAGAGCTGCATAACCACGTATTCCCCGATATTTCCTTTGAACAATCTCCGCTGAAACAGGCCGCTTAGGAGCACTTTCCTGATGAGCAAAAAACAACTTCCGGTAGCACCGGCTGGTCGCCCCTGCGCGCGCGTTACCTGTGAAACATTACCGTCCGCACTGGACCGCTGGGACGGCGGGATCAAAGCGGCGGCCACCGACGATAACAGCATTTCTGTTTTTGATGTTATCGGGCAAGACTACTGGGGCGAAGGGGTAACCGCTAAACGTATTGCCGGTGCGCTTCGGGCTATGAACGGCGCCGACGTTACGGTGAATATCAACTCACCGGGCGGCGACATGTTCGAAGGTCTGGCTATTTATAACCTGCTCCGAGAATACGAAGGCCGTGTAACGGTGAAGGTGCTGGGCATTGCCGCCAGCGCCGCCTCGATAATTGCGATGGCCGGGGATGATATTCAGATTGGCCGCGGTGCCTTCCTGATGATCCACAACTGCTGGGTATACGCGATGGGAAACCGCCATGATTTTGCTGAACTGGCACAGTCACTGGAACCCTTCGATACCGCTATGGCTGACATCTACGCGGCGCGCTCCGGCCTTGATATGGCCGCTGTGCAGAAGCTGATGGACGCGGAAAGCTATATCGGTGGCAGTGATGCAGTAGCGAAGGGACTGGCAGACAGCTTGCTTTCTGCTGATGCGGTCAGCGACGGCGACGAATCGCCTGCAGCCGCGCTTCGCAAACTTGATGCATTGCTGGCCAAGACCAACACCCCGCGCTCTGAGCGCAGAAAACTCATTAAAGCCTTATCCGGTGGCATGCCTGGCGCTGTCACCACCAACGACGGTACGCCGGGCGCTGCCGAAGACATCAAACCTGAAACCATCAATTCACTTGAAAGCGCCCTGGCGGCGTTAGTCAAATAAGGACCCTTTATGTCTGAAGTAAACGATATTCTGAAAAAAGTCACGGCCAGCATTGAAGAGGCTACCGGCAAGTTCAACGCGAAAGCAGAAGAAGCAGTGAAGGAGGCGCAGAAGTCCGGCAAGCTGTCAGAAGAAACAAAGGCAGCCGTCGATAAAATGGCTTCTGAGTTCAACGCCCTGCGTGAGGCAGAAAAAACGCTGAAGGCAGCTATGGGCGAACTGGAGCAACATGTTGCCCAGATGCCGCTGGCAAACGCGAAGCATGTTGTGGAATCAATCGGCCAGCAGGTGATCTCTGCTGAAGCGCTGAAAACCTTTGCCTCCGGGGTGGAAGGTGGCAAACGTATCAGTATCCCGGTTAAGGCGGCATTGACTTCTGCTGATGTGCCTGATGGCGTTATCGAACCCCAGCGAATTCCAGGCATCGATACGGCACCGAAGCAGCGCCTGTTCATCCGCGATCTGATTGCGCCTGGTCGCACTTCCTCCCCTGCTATTTTCTGGGTGCAACAGACTGGCTTTACCAACAACGCGAAAGTGGTTCCTGAAAATACACAGAAACCATACAGCGAAATTGAGTTTACGCCGAAAATCACTGGCGTTAGCACCATCGCTCATCTGTTCAAAGCCTCAAAGCAGATCCTGGATGACTTCGCACAGCTGCAGTCAACCGTTGATGCAGAAATGCGCTACGGACTGAAGTACGCGGAAGAGCAGGAAATTCTCTTCGGTGATGGTACCGGCGTGCATCTGCATGGCATTGTTCCTCAGGCGTCAGCATTTAACCCGGCGTTTACTGTAGAACAGCAGAGCGGTATTGACGATCTGCGTCTGGCAATGCTGCAGGCGCAACTGGCGCGCTTCCCGGCATCCGGCCACGTTCTTCACTTCATTGACTGGGCGCGGATCGAGCTGACCAAAGACAGCCTGGGCCGATACATTCTGGCTAACCCTGCGGCGCTGACTGGACCGACGCTTTGGGGCTTGCCGGTTGTAGCCACGGAAGCGGCGGCCTTCCAAGGTAAATTCCTGACTGGTGCTTTCAACGCTGGGGCGCAAATCTTCGACCGCGAAGATGCGAACGTGGTTATCTCCACGGAGAACGCCGACGACTTCGAGAAAAACATGATCACCATCCGTTGCGAGGAACGTCTGGCGCTGGCCGTCAAACGACCTGAAGCGTTCGTGTATGGCTCTTTCAGCACTGGCTCAGGTAGCTGATAAACACTGCGGCCTTCGGGCCGCTTTCACAGGTGGGAAAATGAAACTGATCGCACTCAAACCGATTTATTTCGGCGGTACCGTCGTTACAGAAGGGCTTCCGCTGGAAACTCTGGAACAGCACGGGCGCGAGCTCATCAAAAAAGGTTATGCGATGCTCGATGAATCAGAAAATCCTGCAGAGCAGGAACAGCAGCAGGAACAGCAGCAGGAACAGCAGCAGGAACAGCAGCAGGAACAGCAGCAGGAACAGCAGCAGGAACAGCAGCAGGAACAGCAGCAGGAACAGCAGCAGGAACAGCAGCAGGAACAGCCGGAAGTAAAAGCGGACAAGAAGGCGAAAAAATAATGGTCGACCTTGATGTGGTGAAACAGCACTGCCGCATTGATACCGATTTTTCCGGAGACGATGCCCTGCTGACTTTATACACCGGTGCGGCGGCGCGTTACGTCCAGACATGGACAAGGCGAACGCTCTATGAAAACCAAAACTCCCTTGGCTACGCAGACGACCCGGACCCGATTCTACTGAATGATGATGTTAAAGCGGCCATGTTATTGCTGATAGGTCACTGGTATGCCAACAGAGAATCAGTTTCCGTCGGTCAGACCGTTGCAGAGGTCCCGTTTGCAGTTGAAGCCTTGCTGCAGCCATACCGAATTTACGGGGTATAGGAGGACTTTATGCAGGCCGGAAGACTGAGAGACAGGGTGGTGGTTCAGAACATCACAACATCCAGAGATCCTTCTGGCCAGCCTGTTGAAACATGGCATGACGGCGCAGAAACCTGGGCAGAAGTAAAGGGCATTAGTGGGCGCGAGCTGGTAGCCGCTGGTGCTGAAACCGCAGTCGCCACTATCAGGGTATGGACACGATTTCGTAGCGATATAACTGCTGCGTCCAGACTCAGGGTTATGACTGGCCCGTTCAAGGGCGCCATTTTGAATATCATTGGTCCGCCAATCCCTGATTCTCGTGGTATTCAGCTCGAAATTCTTTGCAAACAGGGTACCGAAAAATGATTGATACGAGGCTCGATTTTTCCGGGCTGAATGACATCGCAAAGGATCTGGAGGCGCTTAGCCGCGCTGAAAACAACAAGGTTCTGCGTGATGCCACGCGCGCCGGCGCCGAAGTGCTTAAGGAAGAAGTGATCGCCCGCGCTCCGGTGCGTACCGGGAAACTGAAAAAAAACGTGGTGGTGGTGACCCAAAAAAGCCGTCGCCGCGGGGAAATTTCTTCCGGCGTCCATATTCGTGGCGTTAACCCGCGCACCGGCAACAGCGATAACACGATGAAGGCGAAGAACCCGAGAAACGCCTTTTACTGGCGATTCGTTGAAATGGGAACCGTTAACATGCCACCGCACCCTTTCATTCGTCCCGCGTTCGATGTTCGCCAGGAGCAGGCGACGGAGGTTGCGATCAGGCGCATGAACCAGGCCATTGACGAGGCATTAAGCAAATGACGGAAGAAGATCTCTATCCTCTGCTGGCGCCGCTGGCCGGAGGGCAGGTTTATCCCTACGTTGCGCCGCTCGGCAGTGACGGGAAGCCTTCAGTCTCGCCGCCCTGGGTAATTTTCTCGATTATTACCGACGTGGCCGCAGACGTTCTTTGCGGTCAGGCTGAATCTGCCGTTTCTGTGCAGGTTGATGTCTATTCCAGCACCATCGCTGAAGCGCGCACGATCAGGAATATGGCGCTGGATGCTCTGCAGGTTCTGAAGCCGGAAAGCATTGTGAAAACGCCGGGCTATGAGCCCGATCTGCGCTATCACCGGGCGACGCTTGAATTTCAGGTAACCGTTTAACCTTACCCACCATAACAGACCGCTTCGGCGGTCTTTTTTTAACTGGAGAAACCATGACCAGTAAGTATGAAGTCACAAAGGGGATGACCTTTGCCGTCTCCGACGCACCCGTAACCGCCGAGGATTTTAACGCCTCAGGTTTCCCGGGGGCTGGTGTTACCTGGCTGGAAACAGCCTGTGCAACAAAGGAGATCACCTTCACCGGCGGGCAGAAAGGGGATATCGACGTAACCACGCTGTGCTCAACTGAACAGGAGCAAACCAACGGCCTCGCCGCGCCTGCCGAAATGAGCATTACCCGTAACTGGGTTGGCGATGAAGCAGCACAGGAGGCACTGCAGACCGCTTACGAAAATGACGAACTGCGCGCGCTGCGCGTGGTATTCCCGTCTGGCAACGGTTTTTACGTGCTGGTGGAGGTACGCCAGAGCTCATGGTCTGCTGCAACCTCATCCGTTGTTGGCGCTACCTATTCTCTGCGTGTACGTGGCAAACCTAAACGCATCTACGCGTCTGGTTCCTGAGCGGCTTCGGCCGCTTTTTTTATCCATCCGATCATGTAACAAGAGAAAAATGAAATGCCGCAAAAAACATCACAGAATTCATTACGCAACGTGGCACTTACTGCATCGAAAGCCTACCGCACAAAAGAAGGTATCACAGTCCCTGAATGGGATGGCGTAAAGGTAACGCTGCGTGAACCCTCTGGCGATGCCTGGGTGAAATTCCGGGAGATCGTTAATCCCCAGCTGGCCGAGGGCGAAGAGGCACCGACGCTGACGGAGGCGGAAAAGTTTCTGCGTAACAAAGAGGCTGATGTGGTTCTGTTTATTGACGTTCTGCTGGATGAAAACGGCGAGCGAGTATTCACCGATGAGGATCAGGAGCAGGTATCTAAAATTTATGGTCCTGTGCACTCCCGCCTGCTGGCTCAGGCCCTCAACCTCGGCATGAGCCAGGAAGAAGCGGGAAAGCCGTAAAGCAGCCGCTGACCTTCTTCCTGATGTCGCTGGCGCTCCGGTTGGGGCGTACTCTCCACGAACTGCGCCAGACCATGACCGCCAGCGAGCTCAAAATGTGGATCGAGTTCGACCGCATCAGTCCGATTGGTGACTGGCGCGCCGATGCTCAGGCGGCGCAGATCTCCGTTGCAATGCTGAACTCTCAGGGCGGGAAATTCACCATTCCTGACGTGATGCTGAAATGGGGTGAGCAGGAAGAAGGCGCTGAAGTCTCTGAACTTGAAGAATGGATGTCCAGTCTTTGATGCCCGCGGCTGCGGGCTTTTTTATGGGTGAAATATGGCAACGCTGCGCGAGCTCATCATCAAAATTTCGGCGAACTCTTCTTCTTTTCAGTCAGAGATCGCCAGAGCGTCCCGCATGGGAACCGATTACTACCGCACTATGGAACAGGGCGGGAAAAAAGCTGCAGCGGCCACGCGTGAAACTCAGCGGTCTTTGGCTGACCTGAATTCTCAGCTTGCAACCGTGCGATCCTCTGCTGCCGGGCTTGCCGGTGCGTGGGCTGGTGCATTTGCCACGCATCAGCTGATTCAGTTTGCCGACACGTGGAACCAGTTGAATGGGCGTCTTCGCCTTGCGTCCTCTTCCAGTGAGGATTACGTGCAATCCCAGCGCGTGCTGATGGAGATTAGTCAGCGCACCGGAACATCCCTCGAGGCAAACAGCAACCTGTACAGCAGAATTGCGCAGTCCCTGCGTGATGCCGGTTACGCTTCTGCTGACGTCGCAAAAGTTACGGAAACCGTAGCAACCTCACTCAAGCTGTCTGGCGCCAGTACCGAAGAGGCGAGTTCTGTTATCACCCAGCTTAGCCAGGCGCTTGGCTCAGGCGTTTTGCGAGGCGAAGAATTTAACTCCATCATGGAGAACGGCGGCCGCCTGGCGAAACTGCTGGCTGATGGGCTGGGTACCACTGTTGGTGGCCTGCGAAATATGGCCAACAACGGCGAGCTGACGACCAACAAGATAGTCCCACTGCTGACCAACGTTGAGATCCTCCGTAAAGAGTTCGACACCCTTCCCGCATCAATCAGCGGATCTGCACAGAAAGTGCAAAATGCCTTTCTCGCATGGGTGGGCGGGGCGAACGATGCGGTCGGCGCATCATCAACTCTATCCGGCGTGCTGGATGGTCTGGCGAATAATATCGATGATGTGGCAAATACAGCCGGTATTCTGGTTGGTGTTGGCCTCGCTCGTTATTTTGGCAATATGGTTGGCAGCGTCGCTCAGTCAACCCGGGCAGTGCTCGCTAATACGGCCGCCGAGGTCGCACTGGCGCAGGCTCAGGTTCGCGGCGCTCAGGTTAGCGTTGCTGCTGGTCGCCAGGCTGTTTACCGCGCTCAACAGGCGCGCGCGGCGGCGACGAGTATTGAGGCTCAGATTGTCGCTGAGCGTAATCTTGCTGCTGCTCAGGCATCACTCAATACGGCGCTTGCTGGCAGGACTTCGGCCGTTAATAACCTCACCAATACAGCCTCGTTGATGTCCCGCCTGGGTAGTGGCGTTCTTGGCATTCTCGGTGGCTGGCCTGGAGTGATTATCGGTGCTGGCGCTGCGATGTATGGCCTTTATCAGCATACCCAGCAGGTGCACCGTGAGGCGGTAGGTTTTGCCAACAACCTCGACGAGATCAACACCAAGCTCCAGCAGATGTCGGTGCTTGGCCTGCGCTCGACCGCGGCTGATGCCCGTACATCTTTACAGGCGCAAAAACAGGACCTGGCCGACCTCGACTCTCAGATCGCTAAGGTGAAAGACAGCCTTAAGGCGGTTGACCAAATCCAGCAGGACTACAACCGCCATCCGACGCTGACCCTGATCAACACCTTCATGGACCAGGCCGACATCACGGCCAAAAACATCGAGCTGACTGATAAGCTGAACCAGCTGGAGTACCAGCGCGAACAGGCAGCTTCAAAAGTCGAGCAAACGCAGAAGCTGGTTAACCAGGCCAGTGATCTGGCCACGCAAAAGGCTATCGAACAGGCTGGTGCCGTATCAATACTGAAAGGTGCGTATGACCTGCTTAACCGCTCGATGTCAGCGACCGCTGGCGCCAAGCCGCCGCAATATGCCGGGCCCGTCGTCTCACTGGCGAATGCAACGCCTCAACAGCAAACTGCACTGGAGCGCTCGCGCCGCGATAATGAGCTGGCCAGCTTAAGCGGATTAGAGAAACTCCATCAGCAGCACGTCTACGAAGCAGAAGACCTGCAGCTGACGGGGGCGCTTTACACACAGTACATCTACAACAAGGATCAGGCAGCCAAAAAGGATGCAGCGGCTGCGGAGGCAAAGAAAACCTCTACCGCCGCCTCGAAAGCGCAGAGTAAAGCCGAGCGCGAAGCGGCCAGCACCGCCGAACAGTATTCCCGGAAAATGGCCGATCTGAGCGTGGCTATCGACGTGCAACGCGTTCGGGCCACGGAAGGCGAAAAAGCCTCGGAGCTTTACGCTGCATCGCACCAGGCAGGCACTAAATGGACCGACGAGCAGCGCAGGGCGATCCAGGCATCATCAGCAGAGCTGGCAAAATGGACGCAAAAAGCCGACGAGAACGTGCGCAAGCAGCGCGAACAAGCTGATGCCATAAAGGATTTAACTGAAGCGGCCCGAAAGTTCAGGGATGAGGCGACGCTGACAACCGAAACCGCAGGCATGAGCGATCGCCAGCGCAGCCGGTTCGACGAGACGCAACAGATCGACCGTGTTTTTGCTAAAACGGACGGCGGTACCGAGGCCATCGCGCAGCGCGCTGCAGCCCTCGATGCTCTGGATAAGAAATACAAGGCTATTGCAGCAGCTGAAGCGGACTGGATGTCCGGAGTATCACGCGGCTATGCCAACTGGTTTGATGAAATCAGTAACGTATCCGGCACGGTTTCTGACGGGGTGAAAACCACCCTCGACAGCGCGTTTGGTAATGTCACCTCAATGCTCGAAGGCAATAAGGTTAGTTGGAAATCGTGGGGTATTTCTGTCCTGCAGATCATCGAAAAAGTAGCGCTGCAGATGGCGGCGGTCAGCGCGATGGGTGGTGCCTCTTCCGGTTCTGGCATCTTTGGCTCACTCATCGGCAGTGTAGGCAGCTTTTTCGGCGGTGGGGCGGGAGCATCAGCCAGCACCGGTACGGCGGTTTCCAGTTATGGCTCAAGCTTCCAGTTTAACGCCAAAGGCGGCGTTTATGACTCTCCATCCCTGAGTGCTTTCAGTAATGGGATCGTCAGGAACCCCACCATGTTCGCTTTCGCAAAAGGCGGGGCCGGAATCATGGGCGAGGCTGGTCCGGAGGCAATCATGCCGCTGACCCGCGCGCCGGATGGTTCTCTCGGTGTCCGTGCGGTCGGAGGTGGCGGAGGTCAGTCCGTATCGTCGGCGCCACAGGTTTATATCACCATCGATGGTAACGGCAACACTCAAACTCAGGCCTCACCAGGCCTTGAGCAATTTGGTGCAGAGGTCGGGAAATTTGTCGATCAGCGATATAAGCAGAATGTAATGCGTGATATCCGCCCCGGCGGTGACATCTGGAACGCAATGAAAGGAAACCGATAAATATGGCCATCGAAACTTTCACATGGTGCCCACGGATTAACGCTGAGGCTGATACAAATTTCCGCGTCAGGAAAGCCAAGTTTGGCGATGGATATGAGCAGGTTTCAGGTGATGGATTAAACCCTAAAAGCCAGCAATGGACGCTTAATTTCACCGGCAATGAAATCTACATTTCCGCCATAAAGACTTTTCTCGACAGGCATGAAGGAACAAAAGCCTTTCAATGGAAGCCACCGCTCGAACCTTTGGGTTTGTATCGTTGCGAAACGTATAAACCCACCGGGCTCGGCGCGGGAAAATTCAACCTTGAAGCAACATTCATCCAGGCATTTAAACCATGAGCTTAAACGCAGATTATCAGAAGCTGGAATCCGGAAACGATGTTCGTCTGATTGAGGTGGACGGTTCTTCCTTTGGGCTAACAGACGTTCTCCGCTTTCACAATTACAACATTCCCCACACAGAAGCGGAAATCATCGCAGCTGGTGGGGATGAGTCCAAGCTTCCGGCTAAACCGATCTGGTGGCAGGGAAATGAATACGCCGCCTGGCCGTATCAACTGGAAGGTCTGGAGAAATCAACCAGTGGGAGTAATGCAACGCCATCACTGACGGTTGCGAACATCGAAAGCTCCATTTCTGCTCTGTGTCTTGCGTATGACGATCTTCTGCAGGCTAAAGTCACTATTCACGACACAAAAGAGAAATATCTCGATGCCAGGAATTTCGCAGACGGTAACCCTTCAGCAGACCCGACTCAGGAAAAGCTGCAGGTCTGGTATATCGACGGGAAAACGGGCGAGCTTGCCGGTGAAACCGTTGAATTTGTTCTGTCCAGCCCGATGGACCTGCAGGGGCAAATGATCCCGACGCGACAGCTTCATTCCCTGTGTACCTGGTGCATCCGGAATAAATATCGTACCGGCGACGGCTGCGACTATGCTGGCACCCGCTATTTCGACAAAAACAACAACCCGGTAAGCGATCCGTCGCTGGATGAATGCAATGGCACGCTGACGGCCTGCAAACTCCGATTCGGCGAAAATAACGAACTCTCGTTTGGTGGCTTCCCGGGCACGTCTTTGATCAGGAGTTGATATGCGTCAGAAAACCATCGATGCGATTATGGCGCATGCTGCAGCTGAATATCCTCTTGAGTGTTGCGGCGTGGTGGCGCAGAAAAGCCGCGTTGAACGTTATTTCCCGTGCCGGAATCTTGCCGCGGCGCCGGAGGACAATTTTGTCCTTTGCCCTGAAGACTACGCAACTGCTGAGGACTGGGGAACGGTGATCGCCATCGTTCACAGTCACCCTGACGCCACAACGCAACCGAGCGAACTGGATAAAGCGCAATGCGACGCAACGCTTTTACCCTGGCATATTGTGAGCTGGCCGGAGGGGGATTTACGCACCATCCAGCCGCGCGGAGAACTGCCTCTGCTGGAGCGTCCGTTTGTGCTTGGACACTTCGACTGCTGGGGGCTGGTAATGAGCTATTTCCGGCAAACGCATGGTATCGAGCTCCACGATTACCGGGTGGATTATCCCTGGTGGGAAAACGACTATCCGGACAACTTCTATCAGGATTGCTGGTATGAGTGCGGATTCCGTGAATTCGACGGGCCACCGAAACCCGGCGATATGGTGATCATGCAGGTTCAGGCCGATAAGTGGAATCACGCGGGAATTCTGCTGGAGGGAAATATGCTGCTGCACCACCTGTACGGACATCTGAGCCAGCGCGTGCCGTATGGTGGCTACTGGCAGGAAAGGACGATGAAGATTCTACGTCACAGATCTCTATGCTAACCTTTACGAAATTTCAAAGGAGCATGAAAATGAAAAAGCTATTCTTGGTGCTAGTTATTGGTTTGGCTGGCTGCTCTGTAAATTCCCTCGAATCCCAAAAGCCTATTCTTTCAGAGCACACTTCAAAGAGTGCAGATCAGGTTAACAGGTGCCTGGCCCCAAAATGGGTGGAGCTTCGATCTTCAAGCTCCAGCATACCAACTGAATCAGGTTACAAAATAACAGCATCAGACGATATTTTCGGGGCCCTTTCAGTGGTGAATATCGATAAATCAGAAGCAGGCGGAAGCGATGTTAAAGTTTACGCCGTCGCAAAAGGATGGAACGATCACTGGGCTACTGCTGCCAGATCATGCCTTTGAAAAGTTAAAAATAAGCTAAGCCACCTTCGGGTGGCTTTTTTTATGGAGAAATAAAATGTCAGAGGTCATGACCCGAATTGAGCTTGGCGGTGTTTTGGGTAAAACCTACGGAAAGGTTCACCATCGATTAATACGCACAACCGCTGAGGCGATCAACTCTCTTACAAAAACTATAAACGGGCTGGAGAAATTCCTGATCACCAGCAAAGCAAGGGGCCTGACTTACGCCGTTTTTAAAGATAAAAAAAATATCGGAAAGGATGATTTTGGTTTTCCGGTAACCGGTGAAGTTATTCGAATTGTCCCGGTGGTAATCGGAAGTAAAAAAGCCGGGGTATTACAGACAATTCTTGGCGCCGTGCTCGTCGTTGTTGGCGTAGCCATTGGCTATTTCTCAGGCGGCACTCTATCAGCGGTGGGGTACGGGGCTGCGAAATTCGGTGCAGCCATGATGCTGGGAGGTGTTGTCCAAATGCTATCTCCTCAACCTGCAGGTCTGGCAAGCAAACAAAGCGCAGATAACCGCGCATCCTACGCATTCGGTGGTGTAACAAACACCGCGGCGCAAGGCTATCCAGTACCGCTCCTATATGGCCGCCGGCGGATAGGCGGAGCGATTATTTCTGCCGGAATTTATGTCGAAGATCAGCAGTAGATAACTAACTTTTTTCTGGCCACCTTCGGGTGGCTTTTTTTATGGGCGCAATATGGCTACAGATAAAGTGTTAAAGGGCCGCAAGGGCGGCAGCTCCAGTTCACGAACCCCTACCGAACAGCCTGATGATCTGCAATCTGTAGCGAAGGCAAAAATCCTCGTTGCGCTTGGGGAAGGGGAGTTTGCAGGGCAGCTAACCGGCAAAGATATCTACCTGGACGGAACAGCCCTGGAGAATGCTGACGGCTCCCAAAACTTCAGCGGCGTAACGTGGGAGTTTCGCGCGGGAACGCAGGCGCAAAAATATATTCAGGGTATTCCCGGTACCGAAAATGAAATCAGCGTAGGAACTGAGGTATCAAGCGCTACAGCATGGACGCGCACCTTTACCAATACGCAGCTTTCAGCAGTTCGCCTGCGTCTGAAATGGCCCTCGCTTTTCAAACAGGAGGACGACGGAGATCTGGTGGGTTATTCGGTCAATTATGCGATTGACCTGCAGACGGACGGCGGCACATGGCAGACGGTACTCAATACTAGCGTGACCGGCAAAACGACGTCTGGTTATGAGCGCAGCCACCGTATCGATTTACCGCAGGCTGGCAGCACCTGGACAATACGTCTGCGTAAGATTACCTCTGATGCCAACAGCGCGAAGATCGGCGACACGATGACGCTGCAGAGCTTCACCGAGGTGATTGACGCCAAACTGCGCTACCCGAACACCGCGCTGCTCTACATCGAATTCGACTCAAGCCAGTTTAACGGCTCTATCCCGCAGATCTCCTGCGAGCCTCGCGGCCGTGTTATCCGCGTTCCAGATACCTACGACCCTGAAACCCGCACTTATAGCGGTACATGGACCGGTGCGTTTAAGTGGGCATGGACGGATAACCCTGCGTGGATTTTTTACGATCTGGTTGTTTCTGACCGGTTCGGCCTCGGGCACCGTTTGACCGCTGCGAATATTGATAAATGGACGCTTTATCAGGTTGCCCAGTATTGTGATCAGATGGTACCAGACGGCAAAGGGGGCAACGGTACCGAACCACGTTATACCTGCAACGTGTACATTCAGGACCGGAACGACGCCTACACAGTCCTGCGTGATTTTGCCGCTATCTTCCGTGGCATGACCTACTGGGGCGGGGATCAGATTGTGGCCCTGGCTGACATGCCGCGCGATGTTGATTACAGCTACACGCGCGCTAACGTTGTTGGCGGTCGCTTCACCTATTCGAGCAGCACCACGAAAAGCCGCTACACCACAGCGCTGGTTTCATGGTCAGACCCGGGTAACGCTTATGCCGACGCAATGGAGCCGGTATTTGAGCAGGCGCTGGTGGCGCGATACGGCTTCAATCAGCTGGAAATGACAGCCATCGGCTGCACCAGGCAGTCAGAAGCGAACCGAAAGGGGCGCTGGGGTATTCTCACCAACAACAAGGATCGCGTTGTTTCGTTTGATGTCGGGCTAGACGGCAACATTCCGCAGCCGGGCTACATCATCGCCGTGGCAGACGAGCTGCTTTCCGGAAAGGTTATGGGCGGCCGCATCAGCGCCGTTAACGGTCGCGTTATCAAACTTGACCGTGTAGCTGATGCAGCACCAGGTGATCGCCTTATTCTCAACCTTCCCTCCGGAGCGTCGCAGAGCAGGACCATTCAGGCCGTGAACAGTGAATCAGTCACAGTCACCACGGCATACAGTGAGACGCCACAGGCCGAAGCTGTTTGGGTGGTTGAATCTGACGAGCTTTACGCGCAGCAGTATCGTGTTGTCAGCGTTTCCGATAACGATGATGGCACATTCTCGATTACCGGCGCATGGCACGACCCGGATAAATATGCCCGTATCGATACCGGAGCCATCATTGACCAGCGGCCGGTGAGCGTGATCCCGCCGGGCAACCAGTCGCCGCCTGACAACATCGTGATCAGCTCGTTTTCCGTGGTGCAGCAAAATATCAGCGTCGAAACGATGCGCGTAAGCTGGGACCAGGCGCAGAACGCTATCGCCTATGAAGCGCAATGGCGCCGGAACGACGGGAACTGGGTTAACGTGCCGCGCAGCTCCACCACGTCATTCGACGTCCCGGGGATTTATGCCGGGCGCTACCTGGTGCGCGTACGCGCAATCAATGCCGCAGAAATCTCGTCCGGATGGGGCTATTCAGAAGAGAAAACGCTGACCGGTAAAGTGGGCAATCCACCGAAGCCGGTTGGCTTCATCGCTTCTGAAAATGTGGTGTTCGGTATCGAGCTGAACTGGGGATTCCCTGCGAATACCGACGACACGCTGAAGACGGAAATTCAGTACAGCCTGACCGGTACCGAAGACGATGCGATGCTGCTGGCCGATGTACCTTACCCACAGCGCAAATATCAGCAGATGGGCCTTAAGGCTGGGCAGATTTTCTGGTATCGGGCGCAGCTGGTGGACCGCAGCGGCAACGAATCAGGTTACACAGAATGGGTGCGCGGTCAGGCCAGCATCGACGTGTCCGACATCACCGATGTGATCCTGGAGGAAATTAAAGACTCGGATACCTTCAAGGACCTGATCGAGAATGCCGTTGATACCAACGAAAAAATTGCTGGTATGGCTGACGACATCAAACAGGCCAACGATGAACTTGAGCTGCAGGCGCAGGAAATCGCAAAAAACGCGCAGGACATCGGGCAGGTTCAGACCAGTGTTAATGAGCTTTCGAGCACGGTCGGTGATGTGTCGTCCTCTCTATCAGATCTTGAGCAGACCGTCGCAACGGCTGATACCGCGCTGGGCCAGCGAATCGATAGCATCAGCGTGTCTATGGACGGCATGACGGGCGGATTTAAGAACTCAGCCATTGCCATTATCCAGAACGGGCTGGCTCAGGTAGCCACACGTAAATCGTTGTCAGCTTCGGTCGCAGGGAACAGCGCGCAGTTGGATCGTATTGATGAGGTAATCGTCAGCGAGAAGGAAGCCACAGCGCGCTCATTGCTGAGTCTGCAGACGGACGTTAACGGCAACAAAGCATCCATCAACAGCCTGAACCAGACGTTCTCCGACTATCAGCAGGCTACGGCCACGCAGATAAACGGCATTACGGCGACTGTGAACGGGCATACCTCCGCCATCACCACTAACGCTCAGGCGATAGCCAACGTTAATGGCGACCTCAGCGCGATGTACAACATCAAGGTTGGTGTCTCCAGCAACGGGCAGTATTACGCCGCGGGGATGGGTATCGGCGTGGAGAATACGCCATCCGGCATGCAGTCGCAGGTTATCTTCCTGGCAGATCGCTTCGCAGTCACCACGGCGGCCGGTAACAGCGTGGCCTTGCCGTTCGTGATCCAGAACGGGCAGACATTCATCCGGGCCAGCTTCATCCAGGACGGCACCATTGAGAACGCCAAAATCGGCAACTATATCCAGTCGAATAACTATGTGGCTGGTTCTGCAGGCTGGAAGCTTGATAAGGGAGGAACGTTCGAAATTAACGGCGTGGCCGGGGGCGGGAGGATGCTGATAACCAGCACTCTCATTCGCATCTATGACAGCAATAACGTGCTGCGTGTCAGAATGGGGTTATGGTAATGCCACAGGGGTTGCAATGCTGGGACAGTGCAGGGAGGATAGCGGTTGATTTGAGTGATTATGCCATCCGGTATATCGGAAGCACCTCGGTAACATTCGCTGCGGGGGAAACGTCGAAAAACGTTTCCTTCGCCGGGATAACCCAGGATGGCTCATTCATATCAATTGTGTCGACTGGCGTCACGGTCAATGAATATCACTGCCGCGCATATAATGGCGGCTTTACTGCTTACTATTTGCCGTCTACCGGTAGTCCTGCGATCACTCTCAATGTGGAGGTGTATAACTTTCAATGAGCGGATTCGAAGTTTACAACAGCGATGGAAAATTACTGGTGGACTCGCAAAACAGGTCCACCCTTTTTTATGACCAGCGTACGCTCGGCGCAGTGAACAACAAGGGTTTTTACCAGGTAGACAGCCCATTTGGGAATGGCAGTACCCTGGGATTCACTCCGCAGGCATTCTGGAATGACGGGAGATTAAGGTGGCTGCAGCTTGGCGCAAACAGATACGGGATGCCTGGTGCAGACCTGCTTGAAGATAACGCGGGGAGCATGATCCGCACTGCGCGTAACATTGGAATACAAAGCGGGTATCTGGATGTCTTCGACAGTGCCGGAAATCTCATCTGGAGCGCGGCTTCAGCCTCAAAAATGCCCCGCGTTGTCGGGTTCTTTGACGTACCGGCGAACTATGACCTGCAGAACAACACACTATCGGTGAACCTCAGTTTTAACCCGTGGATTCTGGTAAACAACTGCCCCGGAAATCTCAGCGATGACGGGGAGGTGGTCGGTTATTCAGGGATAGTGCTGAAGTGGACGGGCTCACAGCTGCAGGGGAGGTATATTTCTAAAAATCAGCGCAGCTGGAGCCAGACGATGCAGGGGCGAGGATTAAGAATCCCTGTCGCTCAGTTTGTCGGTATTTGAAACAGGCGGGACACGTGGATACTGCGTGGCAATCATATCCTGCCTGACTCCCTTCGCAGCGTTGAAGCGATAAACGACATCGAGTTTATCTGTTTTTTTATAGCAAATATTACTCAGACGTTTATTAACATGGCGGCTGAATATTCCATTACTGCTGTCTGAAATAACTTTCATTTCCTTGGTGGCACAATCGATATTCACATGAATATCGCCACCTAGGGAAAGTCGCGCTGCATCCACCGGATAATCCATTTTAAATGCGTAATCTGTGTGTTTATCGGCACAGCCAGCCAGCAGCAAAAGTGCTGCAGCAAATAATCGTTTCATTTCTACATTCCTGTAAGAGCGGGAATATCCATTCTATTCAAGTTTAAAAAATAGTCAGATTGATATGAGCGATCAATTTTACATTATTGATCGTTTCAAACGATCATTATTATCGTGAGGTAGTTCATGCTTTATAACACTGGCACTATCGCTATCAATGGAAATACCGCGACCGGCACCGGCACAAACTGGACGGCACCCGCCAGCCAGGTTCGCGCTGGCCAGACGATTATTGTAATGTCTAACCCGGTCCAGATGTTCCAGATTTCATCCGTGAACAGCGCCACGTCAATGACGGTTACGCCTGCCGCTTCCCCTGCGCTGAGCGGCCAGAAGTATGGAATTCTTGTGTCGGACATTATCTCAGTCGACGGCCTGGCACAGGCCATGTCGCAGCTCATCAAAGAGTACGACGAGAACATTGGCGCGTGGGAGACGTTCGCTACTACCTCAGCAAACCAGAGCATCACAGTTACCATAAACGGCACCGCCGTAACCATCCCAGGCATCGGTAAACTGGCTCAGAAAGGGAGCAATGGTGCGCTTGCAATCGCTGACGGCGGGACCGGGGCAACTACGGCAGAAGGCAGTCGCACAAACCTCGGTTTGAGAAGTGCTGCTTTGGCCGATGTTTTAGGCACAGTTTCCCAGACTGGAGGAGTGCCCACCGGAGCAGTGATAGAGAAGGGGGCAAATTCGAATGGTGAGTATGTTCGTTTTGCCGATGG
>NZ_SCMF01000021.1:0-533 GCF_004296595.1 Enterobacter sp. A8 | reverse complement strand
TACCTGCACAGCAGCTGAGCATATTGAAGGTAATATTATTGATTATATTAATTACCCAGAGCGTATCTTTCCTGTTGGACGATTAGATAAAGCGTCAGAAGGACTTATTTTATTAACGAATGACGGCGGGATTGCCAATCAAATTTTACACGGTGATCATGAGCACGAGAAAGAATATGTTGTTACAGTTGATAAACCTTTTACAGATTGGTTTATTAATGAGATGTCCAGCGGTGTAAAGATTAAAGATGGAATGACGAAGCCATGTAAAGTGACGAGAGTGGATCAGTCTACGTTTCGCATCGTTTTAACGCAAGGAATGAACAGACAAATTCGTAGAATGAGCCGAGCTTTCGGGTTTACTGTAATAAAGTTAAAGCGAGAACGAATTATGAATATAGAGCTAAATGATCTTGAAGTAGGAAAGTGGCGAGACATTACAGCTGAAGAATTAGAATTATTAATAGGACAGTTATAGGGAGGAAAAATTTTCTCCCTATATTTTTTTGTCAGAAAAAATAAAACTATTGATT
>NZ_SCMF01000020.1:0-545 GCF_004296595.1 Enterobacter sp. A8 | reverse complement strand
TATTTACGGCATGTTGAGAGTTGCTGCTGGAATCACAAGCGGGTTTACCGCATTTACTGTGAGTTGGCACTGAATCTGCGTATTAAACCGAGAAGAAGACTAAAACGGCACGCGCCTGAACCATTGAAAGAACCAATCCGAGAAAATCAGGTCTGGGCATTAGATTTTATGCATGATCAGCTGATCGATGGTCGAAAGTTCCGATTATTAAATGTGATTGATGACTACCGTCGAGAAGGCTTAGCGATTGAAGCAGGATTCTCATTACCTACAATCCGAGTTATTCGTACGTTGAATCAGTTGCTGGAGTGGCGAGAAAAGCCGTTAGTTATTCGGTGTGACAATGGCCCGGAGTTTATCAGTCATGAATTTGTACGCTGGGCAACTGAACAAGGTATTCGTATTGAATATATTCAACCAGGTAAGCCACAGCAGAATGCGTATATTGAACGTTATAATCGGACTATACGTTATAGCTGGCTAAGCAAGCATCTATTTGACACACTGGAAGAAGTACAAGATTATGCAACGAGTTGGCTGTGGCA